>JAUWOR010000005.1:0-112604 GCA_030612025.1 Dehalococcoidia bacterium
ACTCCTTTCCGTTATCGCCATAGGTCACCCAGCAGAATCTTGCCAAAAGACAAGGAGAAAACTAGACGAGGTAACTTTCACCGATAGGTATGGGAGCCGATAATGGAAATTTTCGTTGAGCCCAGATTGCCTAAATGGCATCATGCTTAAGCCCAGCCAGTGGATTTGGAGAGCAAAACCTGACCTAAGTCCTATTGACATGGCTTTGCTCTAGTGGTAGAAATATGGGAAATCTTGAATAAGGAGGGTAATATGGCAACAGCTTATTGTATGAAGTGCAGAACGAAGGTAGTGATAAGGAACCCCAGGCAAGTTACACTCAAAAATAATAGACCAGCAGTTCAAGGTGTCTGTTCTCTTTGTGGCACAAAGGTATTCCGAATAGGAAAGCTTTAGATGCCTGATGAGTAGTTCAGCTACTTGGGTAGAGCAACCTAGAAATACTTCAGCATTTGTATAGCCCAGCCAGTGGGTTTAGGGGGGTTTTCTAGTTAGTGTGAAGGAGCTAAGAGCGAAGAAAGCAATAGCTTTTAATCTGACACAGTTATGTAATCTTTTATTTTGTTAAATGTCCCCTCGCCAATGCCTTTGACACGGAGCAAGTCCTCAATCCGTTTAAAGGGGCCATTTTTATTGCGGTAATCTATGATAGCCTGGGCTCTAATTTCACCTATACCTGGCAGGGCTTCAAGAAGCCAGGCTTCTGCGCGGTTAATGTCTATCTTCTGAGGGGATTGTTTTTCACCTTCCCGTGGAATGTGAATCTTGATATGGCTGAGGTCGGCGTCAGGTTCAACTCCAGTATCTGAGAGAAGAGTGTGTATGGTGTCATCTTCTTTTAGAGAGTAAATGCCGGGATTAGCCACAGCGCCGCTGATATAAACCTCGCCACTTGGCTCAGGAGGCGCAGTTTGTGATAAAACGATTTCCACAGGTTGGCTTCTGCTATGCTTTATTGCTAGCATCACACCGCCAACTATTATGGCAATAACCAGGAAAACGGTTATAAATAAGTAAAATCTATTAGCACGACTCATTACACAAATGCTCCTTTCCTTAATGTATAGCTAACCGCAAAATTCCTTATAATTCACCCTCACCTTAATCCTCTTCCATCGAGGGAGAGGATTTACGACATATTATGCAGAACATTATAAATTACTGCACAACCAGATTGCTTCGTCCCGTTCGCTTTGTTCAGGGCTTCGGCTCACCCATTCAGAATGACAACCCTATATTGCAATGATAAAATCTTCATATGGCAAAAGATTTCAGAACGATAACTGTTAATCGTAAAGCTTATCACGATTATCATATTCAGGAAATGGTTGAGGTGGGCATTGTGCTTAAGGGTTCTGAGATTAAATCCATCAGGGAGGGCAAGGTGAACTTGCGTGATGCCTATGCCAGACCGGAAAATGGAGAGCTATGGCTATATAACAGTCACATTGCCTCCTATGATGCTGCCAGCTATAATACTCACGAGCCCACCAGACCTCGCAAGCTTTTGCTCCACAAGAAAGAGTTTGATAGCCTGGCAGGCAAGGTGACACAACGAGGTTTGACTTTAGTGCCACTTAAGCTGTATATTAAACATGGAATAGCTAAAATAGAGCTAGGGGTGGCTAAAGGAAAGAGGATTTATGATAAGCGTGAGGCTATTGCTCGCCGCGAGGTGGGAAGGGAAATAGAGCGAGCGCTGAAGGTCAAAAGGAGGTGATAGGAAGGCAAGGTTAGCAATCCGGGGGCGCGTGGCTTCGACAGGGGAAGGCCTACAGAATTGCAAGCTGAGGTGCCATTTACCTCATAAAACAAGTGGCAAAAAACAACTAGCGAACCTGTTTTCGCTTAATGTAGCTTAATTAAAGCTGCACATCCAACCTGACTTCTCCTCGGCGGCTTGGGATTGGGTGTCACAAAGTCGAGGTGCTCCAATCCTGATGTCGATAGGGATTGGCTAAGAAAGAATCGGCTGGTCTAGCGGGATTCGGTCAGCAGATGAAAGCTAGATGAGATAAAAGGAGCTGACTAAGCTTGTAGGATATTCTGGCAACCTTCTTCTGGACGGGGAGTTCGACCCTCCCCCGCCTCCACCAGAGAAGAATCAAAAGGCTTCCTTTATCTCGAAGGAAGCTTTTTAACTTTGCTGCAGAATAGCAATTGCAGTTGCTATTCCCCCTTTTTCTTGTAATCAGGGCACCAGGTAGCATTGGGGCGCTCAGGCCGGTGGCAAGCGCTTCTCCAATTCCATTGGCAACTATCGCAGAGGAAGATATTCATGCCCAGGTTCTTCTTGACCTTGAGCCTAATTTTATCTATCCAACTTGGTCCTTCAGGGCTCACGAGGAGATTATAAAGTCTTAGTCTATGGAAAGGCAATAGCGTGGAATACAAACTGACCTTACTGGCATCATCTTGGTTATGGAAGGAACGTAGCTGAAGGCAAAAGGTAAGCTTATACTTCTTTGGATAAGGTGGCTAAGAACTCAGCGTTGTTCTTTGTTTTGGCTAGTCTTTCCAGTACTCTTTCTGTAGCCTCGGCGGGGTGGGGAGAATCGCTAGCTACCATGTTAACTATGCGTCTAAGCAACCATATTTGTTTTAAAGTATTTTCGTCCAGCAAAAGCTCTTCTCTTCTGGTGCCACTAGGCACGATATTTATAGCTGGGAAAACTTTCTTCTCGGCTAATTTTCTATCCAGGTGAAGCTCCATATTGCCCGTCCCCTTGAACTCTTCATATATAAGTTCGTCCATGCGGCTGCCGGTGTCTACCAGGCAAGTGGCGATGATGGTTAAGCTGCCACCTTCGTCAGTATTGCGCGCAGTGCCAAAGAAGCGTTTGGGTGGATGTAGAGCTGCGGAGTCAATACCACCGGATAAAGTGCGTCCACTACCAGGCATGGCCAGATTATAAGCTCGGGTGAGGCGGGTGATGCCATCGAGGAGCATGACCACATCTTTGCCCATCTCTACCAATCTTTTGGCTCTCCCCAGGGCTAATTCGGCCACTCGAGTCTGGTTTTCCACCGGTTCGTCGAAGGTAGCAGCTATAACTTCAGCTTTCACCGACCTTTTCATGTCGGTAACCTCCTCAGGCCTTTCCCCAATGAGGCAAATCATAAGATGGATATCGTTGTAGTTGTTGATGATGGCATTGGCAATTTTCTTGAGAAGTACAGTTTTGCCTGCCTTAGGTGGTGAGACGATAAGCCCTCTTTGTCCCCTGCCTATAGGCGTTATCAGGTTAATCAAGCGGGTGGATAAATCATTTGATGTCGTTTCTAGATTGATGAGTTTGTCTGGGAAAGTTGGTGTCAGCGAAGTGAAATTGCAGCGTTGTCTTGCTAGCTCGGGGTCGAGTCCATTGATGCTTTCTACTCGAAGCAAGCCATAGTATTTCTCACCTTCCTTTGGGGGCCTAGCCTGTCCGCCGATATAGTCGCCGTCTCTTAGGTTAAAGCGGCGGATCTGAGAATTGGACACATAGATATCTTTAGCACTGCGCAGAAAGCTATCCTGACGCAGAAAGCCATAGCCTTCGGGCATGGTCTCCAGTATGCCAGTTAGGAACAGATTTCCCTGTTGCTCTGCTTGCGATTTGAGAATGTGGATGACAAGCTCTGACTTCTTTAAGGAGGAATAGCCGCTGATTCCTTGCTCCTTAGCTAATGCCTCTAGCTCATCACGAGTTTTACTTTCTAGTTGAGCCATAGTTATCATGGAAGCCTCCTTTAAATATCCTTACCCTGTTTAATCTATAATTTCGCCGGGGTTTCTATAATCCTCTCCTCCCCCATAACCCTTCTCCAATCATCGGTAAAGCGCTTGACGCCGATATCAGTTAGAGGGTGTTGAATCATTTGTAGTAACACTTTGTATGGTACAGTGGCGATATGTGCGCCAGCTTTAGCTGCCATAAGGCAATGTTGCGGATGTCTAATGCTGGCAGCTATAACTTGAGTAGATAGTTGATAATAGTCCAAATATTCCACAATGTCAACCACCACTTTCATGCCATCCTCACCAATGTCATCAAGTCTGCCCACAAAAGGGCTGATGAAGGTAGCTCCCGCTGCCGCTCCCAGTAAAGCCTGGTTCAGGGAGAAGCATAAGGTGAAGTTTACCTTTATGTTTTCCTTGGCTAGCACTGAGGTAGCCTTCACCCCTTCCAGGCTAGCCGGTATCTTGACGACAATATTATCGGCCCATTTAGCTATTTCTCTAGCTTCGGCTATCATTCCTGAAGCATCTTGGCTTAATACCTCGGTAGATACTGGGCCAGGGACAATGGAGCAAATTTTCTTAACCAGCTCTTGGTAATTAACTTTGCCTTCCTTGGATACGAGGCTGGGATTAGTGGTCACTCCGCTGATGACCCCCAATTCTACTCCATGACGGATATGGTCTATGTTAGCAGTATCCAAGAATAACCTCATTGCTCCTCCTTAACTTATAGGTAGGCTTGGTTGAGCACCTTCGATGAGCGTCTCTTTGGCTGCTCCAATGAAACCCATAAACAGTGGGTGGGGGCAGTCAAGACGAGATTTAAATTCAGGATGAAATTGACAGGATACCATCCAGGGATGGTCCTTGAGCTCAGCGATTTCCACCAGTTTGCCATCTGGTGATAGACCACTGGCTGTCATTCCGGCCTCTTCCAATGGTTGGCGAAAAGCATTGTTGAATTCAAAACGGTGACGATGACGCTCATAGGCTACTTTGCAATTATAAGCTCGAGCGGCTTTTGTCCCAGATACCAGGTGGCAGGGGTAGGTTCCTAGTCGCATAGTGCCACCTTTTTGGCTTATGCCACCTTGTTTCGGGAGGAGGTCAATTACAGGATAAGCAGTGTCGGCATCAAATTCAGTAGAATTTGCATTGTTGGTATGGAAAATGTAACGAGCAAACTCGATGACCATAATTTGCATTCCCAGGCATAAGCCAAGGTAAGGGATTTCCTTTTCCCTGGCGAATTTAGCTGCTTCTATCATGCCTTCAATTTCGCGGTGGCCAAGGCTACTAGGGATGATTATCCCTTGAACTTGCCTGAGCTTGCCATTGGTTGTCACATCCAACTCTTCCGAGTCAAGCCATTCTATCCTTACTTCACGATTATAGGCCAGGGCTGCATGACATAATGCTTCACGGACAGAGTAATAAGCATCTTGAAGCCCGACATATTTGCCTACCAAACCAATAGTTACTAGCTCTTTAGGGGCTTTTAGCTTAGCCAGCATATCTCGCCAATTATCCAGATTGCACTCTGCTGCTTCCAGTTTTAGGCGGTTAACTATGAAATCTCCTAATCCGTGTTCCTCTAATAGCAGGGGAACTTCATAGATAGTCTCACCGGTAACCAATGGGATAACTGCTTCTCTGTCAACATCGCAAAATAATGATATCTTGTCCTTTATTTCCTCGGATATCTCCTTATCGCTGCGGCACAGGATAACATCAGGCTGGATACCAATTCTCCTTAGTTCGTTAACGCTATGTTGTGTAGGCTTGGTTTTTATCTCATCAGTGGCGGCGATGTAAGGTAAGAAGGTGACATGGATGTATAGTACGTTGTCCCTGCCTTCTTCCTTCCTCATTTGCCTTATAGCCTCGAGAAAGGGCTGTCCCTCAATATCACCTACTGTGCCGCCGACCTCGACTATGACCACAGCGGCTTCAGAAATTTCAGCCACTTGTCTGATGTGTCTCTTTACCTCGCTGGTAACATGGGGAACTACCTGGATAGTGCCACCTAGAAAATCCCCCCTTCTTTCTCGGGCGATGACTGAGGAATATATCTGGCCTGAAGTGACACTAGAAGCCTGAGTTAAATCGACCCCAATAAATCTTTCATAGTGCCCTAAATCCAGGTCAGTTTCGGCACCATCCTGGGTAACGAATACCTCGCCATGCTGGGCAGGCGACATTGTTCCAGTGTCAACATTAAGATAAGGATCAATTTTCTGCGCTGAGACGGAAATAGAGCGGCTTTTCAATATTCTGCCAATAGAAGCTACCGAAACTCCCTTACCAACAGAACTAACTACACCACCGGTAACAAAGATATACTTGGCCATAGCTTGCTGGGAATATAACAAAGCTGCAAATTAAGATAGTTTTTTCACAACTGTGAGGTAAAGCTTAGGTTTATTTTATTCTAAAAGGCCGAGGTCGAATTGTCAAGCTTTTTGGGTTGCGTCATTTTTATAAGCATGGTAAAATTAATCAAGCCTTTAAATCAGTCCAGTGAGGCTGGTAAGGGGAAATATGTTAAGGCAAATCGCACTAAAAGCCTCTTGCCAGTTTGAAGGCGGGAGGTTTTTTAATGCCTGAAAAGGTCCTCATGGCCTCAGAGGATATGAGCCGAGCTTTGGCTCGTGTTGCCCATGAGATTATAGAAAGAAACAAGGGTGCTAAAGACATTGTGCTCGTGGGTATGTGGACTCGAGGAGTGCCCTTGGCTCACCGATTAGCTACTGCAATCCAAAGTTATGAAGGAGTCTCTATTCCTGTAGGCGCCTTGGATATCGGTCTTTACCGCGATGATATTTCTTATCTGGAATTAAAGTCAGCAACTCAAAACACCGATATTCCCACGGACATCATTGATAAACAAGTAATTCTGGTTGATGATGTGCTCTATACGGGACGAAGCATTCGAGCAGCTATGGATGCCCTTGTGGATTTGGGGCGTCCCAGATCCGTTCAGTTGGCTGTGCTTATTGACCGTGGTCATCGAGAGCTTCCTATCCGAGCTGATTATGTGGGTAAGAATATACCAAGCTCCAGAGACGAGGAAATACAGGTTCAACTTGAAGAAACCGATGGCGTGGATAGGGTGACAATAAAAGAAAATCAAAATGTAAAAAGCAAAAGGTAAAGGTAATTTTGAATTTTTATTTTTAATGTTTGATTTTTTATGATGAGTCTAGCAAATAGAAGTTTAGTGACCATAGACGATTTATCCAATGGGGAAATCGAGGCATTGTTTTCCCTGGCGGATGAAATGGCGGACTCCGTAAATGAGCAGTCTGAGGTATGTCAGGGAAAGATCATGGCGAGCCTGTTTTTCGAGCCAAGCACCAGAACACGGCTGTCTTTCGAGACTGCTATGCACCGACTTGGGGGGTGTGTCATAAGTGCGGTTGATATCGGTGCCACCTCGCTAGCTAAAGGTGAAAGCATTGCTGATATGGCAAGAGTAGTTGGGAGTTACGCTGATATAATCGTCATCAGGCATCCTTGGGAGGGGGCAGCCAGGGTAGTTGCCGACTACGCTGGCATACCAGTAATAAATGCTGGTGATGGGGGTCATGAACATCCAACCCAGACGTTATGTGATCTTTACACCATTAAGAAAGAGAGGCAAACAATTAAGGGCCTGAAAATTGCCCTGTGGGGGGACTTGAAATACGGGCGAACGGTACACTCCCTAATTTACGCCTTGGCTAGGTTCGGTGCAACTATCCTTTTCCGTCCTGGGTCAGGGCTTGGGATGCCGGAACACGTTTTAAGGAAGCTAACTACGGAATATAAAGGTGAGCTAAAAAGGTATGAGGCCCTGGATCAGGTGGCTAGAAAGGGACTTTTCCCTATAGATGCCATATACATAACGCCAAGTAGTCCACATCAACTTGCCATGATGCCTGATATTAGTATTCAAGTCGAGTTGAAGACCGGGGTAGATGCCTTATATGTTACCAGGCTTCAGAAGGAAAGGCATGCGCCTGCAGTGGAAGGACAGGGGGTGGAGAAGGATTACCCCGTGGTGGATAAGAAACTTCTTAAGGAAAAGGAGTTTAAGAGAACACTTGTTATGCACCCACTGCCTCGTGTTGATGAGTTGGCCTATGAGCTGGATGCCGACCCCAGGAGCATGTACTTCAAGCAAGCTGCTCGCGGGGTGCCTGTCAGAATGGCGCTTATAGCCCTACTGTTGGGGGCTAAGGAAGTCACAATTTCCGAAGGAGATGATTCCTTTATTCAAAAGGCGGACTATCCCATTTATAGGCGAGATTCTGGAGTCAGGTGCCCTAATCCACTTTGCGTATCAAACCAAGAAACAGAAATAAGGTATATAAAGCCTGAGTTCAAGATAGTAAGCCTCGAGCCTTTAACTTTGAGGTGCGTCTATTGTGAACATGAGCTTCAGCCTCAATATATCGCCAGTTCAGACTGGCACGAAGGGAAATTGGAGAATAAGAAATACCATAACGCAGGTAGTTGGCTGGTTCGAAGAATCAAACCAGGAAATCTGATTATTTTTGATACGAAAAACGAAGCTGAGACTCGGGGATTCAAGCCTAGCAGCTATGTCAGATGATGAATAATAAATCTATTCCCTTGCTTATCCATGGTGGCCGTATAGTTGACCCTGGCCGGGGTATAGACCAAGTTGGTGATTTACTTGTTGACGAGGGCAAGATTATGCAGTTGGGAGGCATTGTCATCCTGAGTGCAGCGAAGGATCTCGAAGCGAAGCAACGTCTGGCAATCGATGCTACGGGCTTAGTCATTTGCCCTGGCTTCGTAGACCTTCATTGTCATCTTCGTGAGCCGGGCTTTGAGGATAAGGAAACTATTGCCACTGGGACAAAAGCCGCCGCCTTAGGCGGCTTTACTACTATCTGTTGTATGGCAAATACGAATCCACCACTGGATAATCGAGTAACTGTAGATTATGTGAAACAGAAGGCAAGCAAAGAAGGTTTTGTTAATGTTCTCCCTATAGGGTGTATTACCAAAGGGAGGAAAGGCGAAGAAATTTGTCAGATGGCTGAGCTGGCTGAAGCTGGAGTGGTTGGTTTTAGCGACGATGGCGACCCTGTAATGAGCTCACAAGTTATGCGTAGTGCCATGGATTACAGCCGCGCCCTTGGCTTGCCAGTTATCGACCATTGTGAAGACAAGGCTTTGAGCCATGGTGGAATCATGAATGAAGGTTGGGTATCTGTAAGGCTGGGGTTAAAGGGGATACCAGCAGCCGCTGAGGAAAGCATGGTAGCTCGTGACCTCGCTTTGGCAAAGTTAATTGGAGCTAGGGTTCATATTGCCCATGTAAGCACTTGCGGCTCAGTGGAGCTTATACGCCATGCCAAGGAGAAGGGAATTTTGGTCACTGCTGAGGTTACTCCTCACCACTTAACATTAACTGAAGAAAGAATTATGGGCAGGGCCTCATCTAAACCCTCTCCCTTGAAGGGAGAGGGAAGGGTGAGGGTGGAGCAAAGCAATCTCAATTCCTTGGCTTATGATACCAACGCTAAAGTAAATCCCCCCTTGCGGACTGGAGATGACATAAAGTGCTTAGTTAAAGGACTCAAGGACGGAGTAATTGATGCTATCGCTACCGACCATGCTCCCCATACCTTGGCGGACAAAAAATGTGAACTAGATTTAGCTGCCTTTGGCATTAGCGGGTTTGAAACTGCCTTTGGTTGTCTCATGGGCTTGGTGCATAGAGGAAAAATAAGCTTGATTACGCTGATTTCTAAGCTTACTGCCGAACCAGCGAAGATAATGGGTAAGGATGACAAATTAGGCACCTTGAAGATAGGTGCTCCAGCCAATATCACTATATTTGATCCTAATCGGGAATGGGTAGTGGATAGCCGCAATTTTGTCTCTAAAGGCAGGAATACCCCATTCGATGGCTGTAGATTTAAGGGCAAAGTAGTAGCAACTGTAGTTAACGGCAGGATAGCTTATATGGATGACTCCCTACCCTCTCCCTTGACGGGAGAGGATTGAGGTGAGGGTGATGAGCGGAGCGAAGCAATCTCATGACTAAGAAAGCGATTTTAATTCTTGAGGATGGCGCAGTTTACGAGGGCTATTCCTTTGGTGCTGAAACCACCACTTATGGTGAAGTGGTTTTCGATACCAGCATGACTGGCTATCAGGAAATGCTCACCGACCCCTCATTTGCCGGTCAGATTTTGGTGCCTACTTATCCTTTGATTGGCAACTATGGCATTAACGAATCCGATTTTGAATCCAGGCAAATTCAGGTGAGAAGTTTAGCCGTTCGAGAATATTGCCTCCAACCAAGTCACTGGCAAAGCACCCGTACCTTACATGAATTTCTGCTGGCTAATGGTATACCTGGCATCAGTGGGATAGATACCCGTGCTTTAACCCGTCACCTACGGACAGTCGGAGTAATGATGGGAATCATTACGTCGGAAATGGCTGTTGAGGAGGCATTGAAGGAGTTAAAGGATTCGCCTAGATATGACTCTATTGACTTTGTTCACCAAGTTACCACGGAGAAGCCATATGAGTGGCAATCCAATATGCCTGTCATTGCAAACTTGCCTTCCCTGTCATTGCGAGGAGCATCAGCGACGAAGCAATCTCATATCGCTGTTATCGACTGTGGCCTGAAGTACAACATGTTGCGGCTATTGAGCCAGTTGGGCTGCCGGGTGACAGTTGTTTCTTGCAACACTTCGGCTGAGGATATCATGGAATTGAAGCCCGATGGCATTGTACTATCACCAGGCCCGGGCAATCCCGCTCTCCTTGATTACATAGTGGAGACAATAAGAAAACTGCTAGGTAAGAAACCGACTATGGGCATTGGCCTTGGGCAAAATCTAATTGGACAAGCCTTCGATGCTAAAAGCTTAAAGCTCAAATTTGGACACCGAGGCAGTTATCCCGTCCGCGATTTGGCCACTGGCAAGGTCTACATAACTGCTCAGAATCATAGCTATGCTATAGATGCCGATAGTTTGAAAGGGGGGCTTGAGGTCAGTCACCTAAACTTAAACGATGGTACGGTGGAAGGTCTCTGCCATCGGGATTTGCCTATCCTGTCTATTCAATACCATCCCGAGGCCTCCCCGGGGCCATTGGATAATGTGTATCTGTTTGAGAGATTTCTGGAGATGGTAAGAGAGGAGAAGTGAGTATTGTCAATGTCATTGCGAGGAGCACGGCGACGAAGCAATCTGGAAGGTGGAGAAAAGATGAGAGTGCTTCGCCTTCGGCTCGCAATGACACAATAAGGGGGGTGAGGTCTTTAAGTAATCTCTGGTAGGAGTGAATCTATGAAACTAGAGAAAAGGTACTTTAGTCAAAAAGCGCGTCCAAAGGATATCATTGGTTATCTTGAGACAAATTACTTTAAAGCTCGCCAGACCCACTTAAACGAAGACGAACACCAGTATCTTATAGATACTCTTCTACTAATACATGAAAGAAGGAAAACTCTACCTTCACCTATGCGAGAACTAGGGCTTTGGGAAAAAGAAACCATGTGGAATTCATTAGCTTTCAATGAGACTATGTTGTTTTCTGTCCTCGATTACCCAGCATCCATTAGAGCATTATCTCTTTATGCTGTGTATAAGAGAATTCCAATGCAATCGTACCAATATGAGGAAGAATACGATAAAACAATGACGCCGATTGTGAAAATGTATGAAGCTGGTGTATTTACAGATGTTTATGAAGTCAAAAACCCAAAAGTTATGAAAGGAATGGGTGAAAAGGAATATATTTTCCCAAATATAGAAGAATTGAAACAGATAGGGCTTGAATTGATGGATGAAGAAGCAATTAATATGTTTTACAAACGATTCGGCGAATATTTACGTAAAGAAGAATTCAAAATGCTTGCTGGAGGCGAGTCGTCTCTATTCACCTGGACCAATCTTAACAACAAGATTAGATGTTTTTGCAAAAAGATTGATAGAGCTAGGGAAGCGTTAGAGCAATACCAGAAAGACGGCGATATTGAAAGGTTTATCGCCAACTCCGGTATGGTTGACCTAACTAGCGTACAACAAAAGTATGTTCTGGAGACGTTTGTCCTTGAGAAAGCTCGTCTCGGTCTTCCCGGAGTAGAGTTGGCTACTTCTGGTAATTGGAATGAAACCGGTAAGGAAGATGCTATAAAGCAGATTGCCAGAGAGATAACCCTTAATGCTGACTTATTATACTAAAGTGCAACCTATGTCAACGCTTCACAGGGAGAGGTAGACTAGAAGACGGTGAGGGGTTGAAGAATGGCTAAGAAGTGCTAAGAAGTGCATGAAAAAGCGCCTCTTTGAGCAAGCCAAGGAAATTGAGATACAGGCCGAACCTCAAACTATTATGCCAATGGTCGACGAGGTAGCAAGAGAATTGTGTTCTCACAATTTCTATTATGAAGCTCGAGGAGCGCCCACTCAAGAGCCAAAAGGGACTTTCGTTCGGTACAATGTTTTAGTAATGGAAACAGGAAAAGTAGGGGCTATGGCGAAACGACCAATCGGAGCTTTTACTCTCCAATCACTCGGAAGCAATAGCAATCGAACAATGTTAACAGTGCTCCCTCGCTCACGCTGGGGTAATGGTAACCTTACGCCAATGGAGCAAGCGATAATAGCGTACAGTGGGGATGAGTATGATGAGTACTTCTGTCAATTTATTAAAAGCCTGGATGACAAACTTACACACTACGGTCTAAAAGTAATGTGGTATAAAAAGGTTTGGTATGAATTAAAGGACTTTTTAGCAACTGTCATAGCTAAATTCGCAGCGGAAAAAACGAAGTAGTCACTAAAGGAGCAAACTTGAAACCATCTAAGGTCCTGGTGATTGGCTCGGGGCCGATTGTTATCGGGCAGGCGGCGGAATTTGAATTTGAGGAGGTAAAGCTATGAAATCAAAAATTAGTGTATATGAAAGTTCTTTGGAGTTGCTTAAGAGCATGATAAAGGATGTGTTTAAGGGCGAAGATGTTAGGGTTATTTTGTTTGGCTCAAGGGGAAGAGGAGATCACCTCGAAACTTCAGATATGGATGTAGGGATACTTTCGAAGGGGGAAGTGAATAAAAGCAAAATCACTTTATTCCGGGACAGGATAGAGAATTCGAACATACCCTATAAAGTGGATGTGGTTGACCTATCCCGAGCATCCAAAGAGTTCACTCAAGTAGTATTAAAGGAGGGAGTGATAATTTGGCAAAGTTAGAACGAAGAATAAAGGACGTGGAGAAAGCTTTGCGAACATTGAAGGAGATATCTTGTGAGCCTTATTCGGTAGTGGTCAGGGATGCTGCTATTCAGAGGTTTGAATATACCTTTGAGGCATTCTGGAAATTCTTAAGAGACTATCTAAGGGAGGCTGAAGGCATTAGGTGTAACTCACCTAAGTCATGTTTCAGGGAGGCTTTGGGTGCTGGACTTATAAGCGAGGAGAAAACTGTGACCTGCCTTGAAATGACCGATAATAGAAATCTGACCTCGCATACTTATATAGAGCAGATAGCTGAGCAAATATATAGAAAGATAGAGCAGTATTACAAACTCATGGAGGCTATTTTTAATCTCGCTAAGGCAAAATTGCAAAATAAAAGCTAGATGGAGTCAAAATAGAGTTTAAAAGTGTCTAAAATATCTAAAGTCTTAGTTATTGGTTCAGGGCCGATAATAATCGGGCAGGCGGCGGAGTTCGATTATTCCGGAACTCAGGCGTGCCGGGCTTTGCGAGAGGAGGGCATTACCACGGTGTTGGTAAATTCGAACCCGGCTACCATCATGACCGATGAGGGCATCGCCGATATTGTCTATATTGAGCCGCTTACTGTGGAAGTTTTGGCTCGCATAATTGAAAGGGAACGCCCTGATGGATTGCTACCTACCCTTGGAGGACAGACGGGGCTTAATCTGGCAGTGGAGCTGGCAAATGCTGGGATACTTGATAAATATAGTGTGAAGTCTCTGGGCACACCTATAGAAACGATAAAGAAAGCTGAGGAAAGGTCTTTATTTAAGAAGCTTCTTATCGATATTGGTGAGCCTGTGCCTACCAGTGCCACAGTGAAGTCAGTAGAAGAAGCTAAAGGACTGGCAAAGTCCATTGGTTTGCCTCTGATTATCCGGCCCTCTTATACCTTAGGTGGCACTGGGGGTGGCATCGCCCATACTATGGAGGAACTTGAATCTGTGGTTGCCAACGGCTTGGACAATAGCATGAGCCACGAAGTCTTGGTAGAGCAGTGTGTTTTGGGCTGGAAGGAAATTGAATTCGAGGTCATGCGGGATGCTGCTGACAATTGCATTGCTGTCTGCAGCATGGAAAATGTTGACCCTATGGGGGTGCATACTGGGGACAGCATCGTGGTAGCTCCTAGCCAGACTCTTACCGATAAGGAATACCAGATGCTCCGGTCGGCCAGCCTGAGAATTATTAGAGCTTTAGGCATTGAAGGCGGCTGTAATATACAGTTTGCTCTTACTCCCCATCCTATAGTTGCAGAAAAGTGGGCTCCAGACCAAAAAGGGGTTACGGAAAGCCAGTATTACGTAATTGAGGTCAACCCGCGCGTTAGCCGTAGCTCAGCTTTGGCTAGCAAAGCCACTGGCTATCCCATTGCCCGTGTGGCAGCCAAGATAGCCATAGGCAGAAGACTTGATGAAATTCCCAATAGGGTTACCGGAAAAACCTTAGCATCTTTTGAGCCGGCTTTGGATTACTGTGTGGTTAAAATTCCAAGGTGGCCCTTTGATAAATTTGCTTTGGGTGATCGAGATGTTGGCAGCCAGATGAAAGCCACAGGCGAGGTGATGGCTATTGATAGGTGTTTTGAAGCTGCTTTGCAAAAGGCGGTCCGCTCTTTGGAATTTGGCAAGCGCACCCTCCTCTGGGAGGATTCAAGATGGAGCAAAGGTGAGGTTGATTCCTACCCACTTCACCCTAACGACTTAAGAGTATGGGCGATTACGGCGGCGCTGAGAAGGGGAGCTACACCTGAGGAACTCTCTCAACGTACTGGAATAGACCCTTGGTTTATCTACAAGTTTCAGAATATCGTTGACATGGAGAGACGACTTCTCTCTGAGCCATTGAAACCAGAGCTTTTATGGCAGGCAAAGCGGCTCGGTTTCTCTGATGAGCAGATTGGCACTTTAGCTGATAGATTGCTGGAACAGGTGAGGCGAACTCGCCATGAGTGGCACATTTGTCCGGTATATAAGATGGTGGATACCTGTGCTGCTGAATTTGAGGCGGAAACTCCCTATTTCTATAGCACCTATGAGAAGGAGAACGAAGCTGAGCCTTTAGAAGGCAGAAAAGCTGTAGTCATCGGCAGTGGTCCCATACGCATTGGGCAAGGAATTGAGTTTGACTATTGCTGTGTCCACTCAGCCTGGGCACTTCAGGAGGCAGGCATAAAGAGTATCTTGGTTAATTCCAATCCAGAAACGGTTTCCACTGATTTCGATACCAGCGATCGTCTTTACTTCGAAGCCTTAGATGAGGAGAGCATTCGGGACATACTTGAAAATGAAGGTATTGCGAGCCAAGCGAAGCAATCTCCCCCCTCCATTGTTCAGTTTGGTGGGCAAACAGCCATCAACATGGTTGAGCCACTGGCTCGGAGTAACATGCCAATACTTGGCTCAGGTGCTGAGGCCATAGATATAGCTGAAGACCGTCACCGCTTCGAGGATTTCCTAGATAGGTTAGGCATTCTTCAGCCACCAGGGGCTGGTGTGTCATCCATCGAAGAGGCATTGAGTGTAGCTAAATCTTTGGATTATCCGCTGCTTGTCCGTCCTAGCTATGTCCTTGGTGGCAGAGCTATGGAAATCGTCTACAACGAGGCTGAGTTAATTCGCCACCTGACATTGGCTTTAGAGCTAGATAGCCAACATAAGGTGCTCATTGATAAATATCTACAAGGTAAGGAGGTTGAGGTGGATGCCGTGGCTGACGGAGAGAGAGTGCTTATCCCGGGCATAATGGAGCATATTGAAAGGGCTGGCGTGCACAGTGGTGATTCTATAGCTGTCTATCCAGGGGTGAATTTGACCATGGACGAAGTGAGTACCATAGTGGATTATGCCACTAGAATTGGGTTAGCTCTTCAAGTTAAAGGCTTGCTGAATATACAAATGGTAATCATGAGGGAGAATGGATCTTCATTTATATATGTGCTTGAGGTAAATCCCCGAGCTAGTAGAACTGTTCCTTTTATTTCCAAGGTGACTGGTATGCCCTTAGTGCGAATTGCTACCAAGGTGATGACTGGTGTTAGCCTTAAAGAGCAAGGTTATGAAGGTGGATTATGGAAGAGGCAAAAGTTAGTTGGTATAAAGGCCCCCGTTTTCTCTATGTCCAAGCTGATTGGAGTGGATAACTACCTTGGCCCTGAGATGAAATCTACCGGTGAAGTAATGGGCATTGATTATAGTTTTGAGGCTGCTCTAGCCAAGGCACTTTTAGCCGCTGACTTGATGTTGCCTCAAAAGGGCAGTTTGCTGCTTAGCATCGCAGATAGAGATAAAGCTGAGTCTGTACCACTTATTAAAAAGTTACATTCCCTTCACTATGGTCTCTATGCCACGGAAGGCACAGCGGCCATGATTGACTCCATAGGACTTCCGGTGAGAATGGTAACTAAAAAGCTAAGTGAAGGACATCCCAATGTCATTGATGTTATTCGGGATAATTCTGTAAGTGGAGTGGTCAATACCGTTACTGGAGGGCGTATCCCGCTAAAGGATGGATTTGATATCCGACGTGCCGCGGCAGAAAAGAGGATACCTTGCTTTACTTCACTAGATACCATTCGAGTAACTATAGAAGCGCTGGCGAGTACCAGTCAGATTTTCCATGTTCAGCCGCTTAAGGAGTATCTAAAGAGCAAAAGTAAAAATGCAAAATGACAAGGCAAAATTTAAAAATGAAACTTTTTGCACTTTGATTTGTCATTTTGATTTTTCATCTTTGAGTTTTAATTTTCAGGTATGAAACAATCCCTGTGCGCTATAACTTCTAATGTGGAGATCTCCCCCGGCATACACCTTATGTGGCTTGAAGCGCCCGATATAGCTGCCATAGCTCAGCCAGGGCAGTTCATTACAGTGCGCTGTGAAGGTTTAATGTTACGTCGCCCCTTTAGTGTGCATCAGGCGGATTCGAGCCGAATTGCTCTTCTGTTCAAAATAGTGGGTAAAGGCACTCTTTGGCTGGCGCAACGCCAAGGAGGTGATAAAGTAGATATTCTCGGACCTTTGGGTAACGGATTTAGCGTCGGACCAAGTTTGAGGAACCTATTATTAGTGGCTGGAGGCATTGGTATTGCACCGCTCGTTTTTTTGGCGCAGAGTGCTTCACCGCAACACTCAATAACACTAATTTATGGAGCAAGCACGGCTAAGGAACTCTACGCATTCTCGTCGTTACCTCTCACCTTTAATTCCCCTCTCTCGAAAGGAGAGGGAAAGAGAAGGTGTGAAGAGCGAAGCAATCTCTTGTCTTTTCCTGACTCCGTTCGATTTATTCGCGTTACCGAGGACGGCAGTATGGGCAAAAAAGGCGTGGTAACCGATATACTACCTGATTTCCTGGGTTGGGCTGACCAGATATATGCCTGTGGGCCAATAGATATGTATAAGGCGATGGCAGACCTAATTTGTCATTCTGAGGGAGCGGAGCGACCGAAGAATCTCGCTCAGGATAAAGTCCGCAAAGAGTCTAAGCTAAAGAGATGTCAGGTTTCTCTTGAAGTGCGAATGGGATGTGGCATTGGAGCTTGCTATGGCTGCACCATAAATACAAGGAAAGGACTAAAGAAGGTGTGTCACGATGGGCCAGTATTTGCATTAGACGATATTCTATGGGAGGAGGTAAGAATATGACGACGCACCCTGTCATTGCGAGCTTTTCCTTGTCATTCTGAGCGAAGCGAAGAATCTTAAAGCGAAGCAATCTCTTTGGAAGGAGGTAGGAATATGGCCGTAGTTACTAAAGATATCATATTGCAAACAAAGGGAAATTGCGACATCCTCGATATAACCTCTCAGGTGACGAAAAAGGTGGAGGAATCGGGGGTTAACAGCGGCACAGTAACTTTGTTCATAAGTGGCTCAACAGCAGGAGTAACAACTATCGAATATGAACCAAGGCTTCTTTCTGATTTTAAAAGCATGTGGGATAGAGTAATACCTCAAAATATCCCCTATGAGCACAACAAAACTTGGGGAGATGGAAATGGCCATTCCCATGTCCGTGCCTCTATGCTCGGAGCCTCACTGACCATACCTTTTGTAAACAAAAGATTGACCTTGGGCACCTGGCAGCAGATAGTTTTCCTCGACTTTGATAATCGCCCAAGGTCGCGTAAGATGGTGCTCCAGATTATGGGCGAATGAAACCGGGCTAGAATATGCCTATCTCACCGGTGCCGTGCTCACCAGCATTGCTTCTGTAACCGCGGCGATTCGCTAATTTCATATCTGGGGCGATGCAGATACCAGAAACACTGGCTGCGATTCTCTCAGATTACTGGGAGGTAATCGCACAAAATACAGGTTTGTCCTTGAACCAGGTTGCAGAGCAGGCATTGGTGGCACCAGCCAGATGCTGTCTTAAAAGACACAGGTCAAGTTAGCACAGGCACTGAAATAGCGGAAAAACGCCAGGTTTCCAGCATCGAAGAAGGGCTTGTTGAGAAAGCGTTTGCCTTCTTGCCGGAGCTCTCACGGATACTCAGAGATAAATATGGTTTGTGAAAAGGGTAGAGTGTCGATGCATAAGCTACCTTTGGTGGCAGTTTGATTTCTCCCCCAAAAGTGTTTGACAATTTAGTGTAAAATAAACATTAGAGCGGTTGGGAAGCGGGAGAGGCAACAATAATTCTCCCATCTCTAGTAAGGAGCGTAACATGAAAGTATTAGGTATCATGGGTAGCCCCAGAAGGCAAAGCAACACTGAGATTCTTCTTGACAAGGCACTCGAAGGTGCCACGGAGGTGGGAGCAGAGGTGGAAAAGGTAGCAGTTTCGGGACTCAAAATCTCACCATGCCGGGAAATATATGCTTGTCTCGAAGACGGCCACTGTGCCATTAAGGATGATATGCAATGGCTCTACGAGAAGCTTCTGGAAGCAGACCATATTGTTTTTGCTTCGCCTATATTCTTCTATGGCATTACCAGCCAGGCAAAGGCGGTAGTGGATAGATGCCAAGCGCTTTGGGTGGGAAGACATGTGCTGGGTATAGGGAAGGAGGACAGCCGAATAAGGAGAGGAGTCTTTATCTCAGTGGGCGCTACCCGAGGTGAAAAACTCTTTGATGGCGCAGTGCTCACGGTAAAATACTTCTTTGATGCCATTGGTGTGAAATATGCCGGTGACTTGTTAATTAAAGGAATTGATGGCAAAGCTCAAATTAAGGAGCATCCTATGGCTTTGCAGGATGCCTTCCATCTTGGTCAGCAGCTTGTGCATCCAGATAGCATATTGAAGGATTACCACCAATGCTCAGCGCCGAATTGCAACGAGCTGTTGAAGCCAGCGAAAGGGAAATCATGCAGATAGGGCTATAGAAATAAAACACAACGAATGAGCTTAGAAGAAGTAAAAGTAGGAGGTGAATAATGAATCTCAAAGCTCTTTTTAAATTAGGTTACGGTTTGTATGTTGTGGGTTCTAGAATGGAAGGCAAGCTCAATTGTCAAATTGCCAACACAGTCTTCCAAATTACATCTGCGCCACCTGTTGTTGCTGTGAGCATCAACAAGGAAAATTTAACTCACGAGTTTATTGCCGGAAGTAAAGTATTTACCGTTTCAATTCTTTCCCAGGATGCACCTTTAAGTTTCATCGGTCATTTTGGTTTCAAATCAGGCAGGGAAGTAGACAAACTCAAAGATGTCAATTATAAGCTTGGTGAAACCAAGGCTCCCGTAGTACTTGACCATACCTTGGCTTATCTTGAAGCCAAGGTAGTTAATCAACTAGATGTCGGAACGCACACTATCTTTATAGGAGAGCTTGCGGAGGCGGATGTTATGAAAGAAGGCGAGCCTATGACTTATGCTTATTATCATCAGGTCAAAAGAGGCACCACTCCCAAGACAGCTCCCAGCTATATTGAGGAGAAAAAGCCGGCAGCACCAAAAATAGCGAAATACAAGTGCACTGTTTGTGATTATATCTATGACCCAGAACTGGGTGACCCCGATGGCGGAATAAAGCCTGGAACCCCCTTTGAACAAATACCCGATGGTTGGGTGTGTCCCGTCTGCGGGGCAAGCAAGGATAAATTTGAGAAAATAGAGGAGTGACGGAGGTGTAACAATGATACAAAACCTGAGCAAAGAACAATTAGAAGGGATATTAGAAGCAATCCCGGTAGAAATTTCTTTCGTGGATGAAAATGATTTAGTTAAATTTTGGAATAAACACGAAACGCGAATTTTTAAACGGCCGGTTTCTGTGATTGGGAAATCAGTGCAAAATTGTCACCCAAAGCGCAGTGTGGATAAAGTAAACCAAATATTGTCCGATTTTAAGAGTGGTAAAAGAGAGATGGCGGAAATTTGGATAAATCTCGGGGAGAGGAAGGTATATATAAGATATTTTGCTGTGCGGGACAAAGCAGGCAGGTATCTGGGCACATTGGAAGCTACCCAGGATATCACAAAGATAAAAGAGATTGAAGGAGAAAAAAGACTTTTAGAATTTAGAATATTGAAGGAGGAGTAAATGAAAGCAAGAGAAATAAGACCTAAAATCTACTCGGTTGGAGCAATTGACTGGGATAGAAGGTTATTTGATGAACTCATACCGCTTCCTGATGGAACAAGCTATAACGCATATTTGGTGAAAGGTAGCGAAAAAATAGCGTTGATAGACACGGTGGACCCGACTATGGAGGGTGTGCTGATGAATCATCTGAGTCAACTTGGGGTTGAGAATATAGACTATGTTATTGCCAATCACGCTGAGCAAGATCACTCTGGCACAATTCCTCGGATTCTAGAGGTATATTCCAATGCTAAAGTAGTGACAACACCCAAAGGCAAGGGCATGCTTATGGATCTACTACTTATTGCAGAGGATAGGTTCATCACTGTAAGCGATGGTGAGACTTTGTCCCTGGGGAATAAGACTTTAGAATTTATCCATGCCCCCTGGGTTCACTGGCCAGAGACCATGCTTACATATTTAAGGGAAGACAAGATACTTTTTACCTGTGATTTTCTTGGTTCTCATCTGGCAACAAGCGCTCTGTTTGTGACCGATGAGGCAACGGTCTATGAGGCAGCTAAGAGATACTACGCCGAAATCATGATGCCGTTCAGGACAACAATTAAGAAAAACCTGGAGAAGATAAAAGATCTGGAGATAGAGATAATCGCACCAAGTCATGGTCCAGCCTATGATAAGCCGGACTTTATTCTCAATGCTTACAGGGAGTGGACTTCTGACGAGGTAAAGAATGAAGTGGTTATACCTTACATCTCAATGCATGGCAGCACTCAAAAGATGGTAGAATATCTCGTTGGAGCTTTAGCTGATAGAGGTGTTACAGTTAAACAATTCAATTTAGTCGCAGCCGATGTCGGAAAATTGGCCATAGCATTGGTGGATGCAGCCACTATAGTCATTGGCACTCCTACCGTTCTCGTTGGTCCGCATCCCAATGTGGCTTATGCGGCATTTTTAGCCAATGCCTTAAGACCTAAACTTCGGTTCGTCTCCGTAATCGGCTCCTATGGCTGGGGCAGTAAGGCTGTAGAGCAGCTCAGTGGAATGATTCCCAATCTCAAGGTAGAAGTATTAGACCCTGTAATCAGCAGGGGATTCCCCAAAGAAGCGGATTTCAAGGCTCTGGATAACTTAGCCAACACCATTGCAGAAAAGCATAAAGGGCATGGCTTTGCTTGATAATGTTTTACTGAAAGGGAAAGGAGGTGAAAAATGCCCAAAGTAATAATAATTTATGACACCAGAAGTGGCAGTACAGGAATGATGGCGAAAGCGGTGGAAGAGGGGATGAAGCAAGCTGGAGGTGAAGTCCTATCGAAAAGGAGTGTCAGTGCAAAGGCAGATGACCTTGCAGATATTGATGCTGTAGTTCTTGGCGCTCCGACCTATCATCATGACCTGATAGGTTCGATGAAGACATTCCTTTTCGAGATGGAGAAGGCAGACTTAAAAGGGAAGGCTGGAGCAGCATTTGGGTCCTATGGATGGAGCGGCGAATCCGTCCAGATGATGACTGATACCATGAAGCATATCTTTGGAATGAACGTGATAGAGCCGGGATTGAAAATGCTGCGCCGACCGAGTGAGCGCGGCTTAGAGCAATGCCAAGAATTCGGAAGAACAGTTGTTGAGAAAGTACAAGAAACGAAAAGTTAGGGGGCGATGGGAGTCATGCTTGGTGGATGTCCGGGAGCCGATAAAATTAAAAATCCCGTTCCTTATTATAAGAAGTGTTCTCGATGTGGCGAGGATGTTGAGATATGGAGTGATGAATTCTATGCTAAGTGTCCTAAGTGTGGGGAAATTGTGCTTGGGGAAAATGTTCCTTCCTGTGTAGAGTGGTGCAAATATGCCAGGGAGTGTCTTGGGTTAAGGAGATATAATCGCTTGATGGAAGAAAAGAAAGTGTACGACAGATTAATTCGAGAAAGAAGTTAAGGAGTAAGAATGAGTGAGGTAAGAGATCTATTAAAGAAATCAGGATATTCAGATAAAGCGATAGAATATTATGAAAAAAGGGTAAATGTTGGAGACATAAAAAATCCTGATGCATATTTTTCTTACACTGGTCCGTGTGGCGACACGATGGAGATTTATTTAAAAATTGAGTCTAGTGTAATCATTGATGCAAAATTCAGAGCAATAGGATGTGCCGGCTCTTTCGTATCTGGTTCTGCTCTTACTGAAATGATAAAAGGGAAGACATTGGAAGAAGCAGAAGAAATAGATGAAGGAGATATATTAAACCATCTTGAAGGTGTCCCAGCACCAAAAGTTCATTGTGCTTGCTTAACTAAGAGGACTTTGCAAAAAACGATTAAACGATATAAGGGGTAAGAAACGGATTAAGAAGGATATAAATAAAGGAGGTGAAAAAATGAAGTTTGGAGACGTTCTAAAAAGCAAAGAGGCTGAGGGGAAGGAAAAACATGTCCCAATAATCGAGGTCGGCAAGGGGAGGGGAGAGGCAGGTGCAGACATCGTACACGTAGTAGTGGGGAAGGAAACTCCTCATCCCAACACCTTGGAACATCATATTGCCTGGATAGAGCTGTATGGGGTGAAAAAGGATGGACAGGTAATAAACCTCGGTCGTTCTACCTTTGCGCCTTCCTATACCAATCCCAACGTCAGGTTTCAGGTGCCAGTGCAAGAATTTAAGTCCTTCTGTGCTCTTTCCTATTGCAACATACATGGTGTATGGGAAAACTGTTTGGAAGTTTAGGCAGGGTTAATAAAAAAGGAGGGTTAATAATATGTAGGCTGGGCAAGTAGGTCACTGAGAGAAAGAAGCTAAAAACAAGGGAGGTACAAAATGGAAGAAGTAGGAGAGCGAGTAATCAGTCTACCTCGGCTAGGTGAGCCAGCACCAGCTTTTGAAGTAGTAACCACTCACGGGGTGCTCAAGCTGGAGGATTTCAGGGGAAGCTGGCTGATTCTCTTTTCCCACCCGGCGGATTTTACCCCAGTGTGCACCACTGAGTTCATGGCTTTCGCCGAGATCTATCCAGAACTGCAGAAGCGTGGTGCGGAGCTTCTGGGCTTGAGTGTGGACAGCGTTTCCTCGCATATTGCCTGGGTGCGCAATATAGAGGAGAAAACAGGGGTAAAGATACCATTCCCGATTATCGCTGACCTGAGCAAGGAGGTTTCTCTCGCCTATGGTATGATTCACCCGGGTCAGAGCAAGACCGAGACTGTCAGGTGCGTGTTCATAATCGACCCTAACCAGATTATCAGGACAATACTCTATTACCCGCTGACAACGGGCAGGAATATGGATGAAATACTGAGAATAATAGACGCGCTGCAAACAACAGACAAAAATGCGGTAGCTACTCCAGCTAACTGGCGACCGGGTGATACGGTAGTAGTTCCACCACCAAACACGCAGGAAATGGCTGAAGAGAGACTCAAGCAAGGGTACGAGTGTATTGATTGGTATCTCTGTAAGAAAAAGCTTTAGGCAAAAATAGGAGGGTAATATGGCATGCATTAGCCCTGACGGAAAACCTACAGAGTCAGGCACTAGGATGCTCCGTGCACTACAATCGGGACTGAGGTCTCCCGAAGAAATTGCCGAGGAGGCTAGTCTCCCGCTATTCAGAGTGAGGAGTGGGCTTCGCGAACTTATCCAAGCTGGATTAGCTAACCAAAAAGCTGAGGAGTACGAGCTTACTGAAAAGGGAACTGAGCTGATAAAGTAGCATCTCAGGCGAGACTTCATAACGACGGTTAGTTGTTTCTATCTTATATAATGATTTATATCTTCCTGGCCAATGTCTCGTTGTTGGGCATACGCCTCTGCATTTGCCACGCCGACTACTAGCGTCAGAACTAAGCTAAACGCTGCTCCTGAGCTACATTCAGATTGTCAGATTTATAGCACTTGACAAATTAGTAAGAAAAATCATACAATACTGACATAACTTTTCAGGAGGCAAATATGGAGCAGGAGCATAAAGGCCTAATAGGTAAGTGCTTTGGTTCTACCACAGTTGGTCCTCGAGGACAGCTGGTGATTCCGGTAGAAGCCCGGAAGGAACTGAGCATAGATGTGGGTACCAAGCTTTTGGTTTTCAGTCACTTTGGAGGTAGGGGACTTATCTTTGTCAAGGTTGGGGCAGTGGAAGAGCTACTTAATATCATGAGCCGCCGGCTCACGGAGTTTACCAAGTTGCTCACGGAAACTGAAACTGCCGATATTGGGACAGAGAATGAAGGCAAGCGAGGTTAATAGCCTGACCAAAACACATAGTGCAGTTATTTTTGCCAGATACTATAAAATTGCTGTTATAATGAGTGATTTGTCAAAATAGAGAAGGGGTAAAAACAAAAATGAAGAAATGGCTAAGTCTAATAGTGTCAATTTGCTTGTTGGGTGCAGTTTTCACTGGTTGTGCTAGGTCGCAGAATGTACCTCAAGAAACCGCTGAGGTTATCCGAGGTGACTTGACCATAAGTGTTTCTGTCAGCGGTAACTTAGAAACGCCACAGAAGACGGATTTATCCTTCGGTACTGCAGGCATGGTGGCAGAGGTATTGGTGGATGAAGGGGATAGGGTAGTAAAAGGCCAACTACTAGCTAAGCTCGAAGCTAGCTCCTTGGAATTAAGTGTAGAAATGGCACAGGCTAGATATGAATTGGCACAGACCGACTACGAAATAGCTCAAAATCAGCTAATGCGAACGATCTATCCTCTCTACACCAATGCTTATATCAGCGATTTACCGGGGACATGGCTGGCTCTGGAGGAAGCTCTAGATGACCTGGAAGAGGCGCAAAGGCTTATGGAGCAAGGAAAAGCTGAGGAGGTGCAAGCTCAATTAGAATTGGTTAAGGCAAGTCTAGCTAAGGCTAAAGAGAAATTGCACTCCAAAAGATGGGCCTTTCCCCTTTCAGTTAAGTTAATAGAGCTACAGACAGATCAAGCCAAGACAGCTTTAGACATGGCTGAGCTAGAGTTAGCCAAGGCCAGGGTTGAATTAGGTAAAGCAACAATCACCGCTTCTTTCGATGGCATTGTAACTGACATTTATATAAATGAAGGACAGCAGCTTTCATCCATGACATACGCCAATCCGGCAATCTGCTTACTTGACCCCAGCGAGATAAAAATGAATGGCGTCATTGATGAGATGGACATCTCCAAGCTGAAGCTAGGACAGGAGGCAGATATCATTTTAGATGCTTTGCCTGATAAAGAAGTAAAGGGCAGGGTAACTTTTATCTCCCAAGCGGGAACGATTCAGGCAGGAGTGGTATCCTACAAAACCACGGTAACTTTGGAAAATCCTGATGAAGAGCTCAGGGATGGCATGAGCGCTACTGCTGAAATCATCATTGACCACCACGAGAATGTATTGCTGATACCAAATCGAGCTATCCAGGGTAGTTGGGATAGTCCGTGGGTGGAAGTTCTTGCAGATGAACAAGTCGAGCAAAGGCGAGTTGAGTTGGGCTTGAGCGACGGGATAAAGACTGAGGTACTATCCGGGCTGGAGGAAGGAGAAAGTGTAATCTTTGCTGAGTCACAGTTGCCCTTCAGGATGTTTGGTGGCTGATAGATGGTTGAGCTTGAGAGTATAACAAAAGTGTATAAAGCAGGTCGAACGGAGGTTCCTGCTCTGCGGGGAATAAGTTGTCGCATCAAGCCAGGGGAAATTGTAGCTATTATGGGGCCTTCTGGATCGGGGAAATCCACCCTGATGAATATCATCGGATGCCTTGATAAAGCTACTTCGGGGCAATATCGATTAGATGGTATTGAAGTAAGTAAGCTCAGTGATAATAAGTTAGCTGAGATAAGAAATAAAAAGATAGGTTTTGTCTTTCAAAGCTTCAACTTATTGCCCCGGACTACGGCTCTGGCAAATGTGGAATTGCCGCTTATTTATAGTGGAAGTGGTAACCGGCGTCAAAGGGCTTTACAAGCTCTGGAATCTGTGGGACTAGCTCATCGAATTAAGCATAGGCCAAGCGAACTAGCCGGTGGAGAGCAACAGAGAGTGGCCATTGCTCGGGCTTTAGTAAATGACCCTGCGCTTATTTTGGCTGATGAGCCTACAGGTAACCTTGATACCACCACTAGCAAGGAACTTATGCTTCTGTTTAAGCAACTAAACCAGCGGGGGATAACAATCGTTTTGGTTACTCATGAGCCATATATTGCTGCTTATACCCAACGTACTATCAGGATTCGTGACGGTCAAATTGAGGCGTCAGGATGAAGATCGGGGTTTGTTTCGCCACTGCATTGAAGACTTTGTTAAGTCACAAAATGCGTTCAATCTTGACCATGTTGGGCATTTTGATTGGCGTGGCTGCAGTTATCTCCATGGTATCCTTGGTCAGAGCAGAGCAGGCTATGGTGCAGCAATCATTCGAGTCGTTGGGTACTAATCTTATATTTGTCACTCCTGGTGCCCCTAGTGGTAGGATGGGAATGGGGGGCGTGCTCGGCACCACCCAAACGTTAACTTTAGAGGATGCTGAAGCAATCGCCCGTGATGCACCTTCTGTATCGATGGTGGCACCGATGACGCAAACCACGACTCAGATAGTGGCTGGAGGGGAAAATATTGGCTGCCTGACCCTTGGTGTAACCCCTGAGTATCAGCATGTGCGTAACTTTGAAGTTGACCAAGGTTCCTTTATCACTGAGCAAGATTACAAGGGAAGAGCTAGAGTAATTGTTTTGGGGAACCAGCTAGCTAAAACTCTTTTTGGGCAAATATCCCCGGTGGGTCAAAGTGTAAGAATTAACGGACGCCAATTTAGAGTTATTGGTGTTCTTAAGGGTAAAGGAGAGGTTTTTGGGGTTGAGGACCAGTCAGCGATGGTTCCTCTAAGCACAGCACAGGCGGTTATATCGTCTGAGCGTGCTGGCAGCGGTGGACATACTGTTCAGTCGATTTCTGTCCAGGCGCGAAGTAAGGAAGCAATAGACGCGGCGCATTGGGAGATTAGCAACATTTTGCGGCAGCGCCATCGCATCATAGAAGGGGAGGATGATGACTTCACCGTTATGAGTATGGATGCCCTATTAGGCACCGCTGACCAGATGTATGTGATAGGAGAGCTTATTATGGGGGCTATAGCTGGCATTTCATTGCTTGTTGGTGGCATCGGCATAATGAATATCATGCTTGTCTCGGTAACCGAGCGCACCAGAGAAATTGGTCTTCGTAAGGCGGTAGGGGCAAAGCGTCGTGATATTACCACTCAGTTTCTTACTGAAGCTACTGTGTTAAGTTTTTGTGGTGGTGCTATGGGGGTGGGCTTGGGATGGCTTATAGTTAGAGTCAGTGCTAATGCGTTGGCAAATATGGGGCTTCCCTTTCCAGCTATAGTTCCGAGTGATGTCATTGCTCTGGCGGTAGGGGTAGCAATCTTGGTTGGACTTGTCTCTGGCATTTATCCCGCGATTAGAGCTGCTAGGCTTGACCCCATTGAAGCCTTGCGCCACGAGTAAAAAATTAAAACTCAAAGATAAGAAATCAAAATGTAAAACTTTTTAATTTTTGCTCTGTATTTTTGCCTTTTGCCTTTTAATCTTTTATTTAGCTTTTCCCTTGAATTAAGGACAAAAACTCAGAGCGGGTAACTGCTTTACTGCGAAAAGTTCCCCTCATTGCTGAGGTTATCACATTCGTCCCCGGCTTTTTTATCCCTCGCATAATCATGCATAAATGCTCTGCTTGAATAACCACACCTACGCCATCAGGTTGAAGAGCTTCGAAGATCGCATCAGCAATCTGCTTAGTCATTCTTTCTTGAAGCTGAGGGCGCCTGGCAAAGATCTCTACTACTCTGGCTAGCTTACTTATCCCTACCACTTTACCATCTGCGCCAGGGATATAGCCTACGTGAGCCACTCCGTAAAAGGGAAGCAAATGATGCTCACACATAGAATAGAAAGGGATATCCCTCAAAATTACCAACTCTTTGTGTCTTTCCTCAAAGCCCACTGTTAGCTCAGTTTTTGGGTCGGCATCCAAGCCAGAAAAAAGCTCAGCATACATTTCAGCGATGCGCTGCGGGGTATCTTTCATAGCTTCTCTAGAGATATCCTCCCCGATGGCCTCAATTATAGAGACTGCCGCAAGCTTGATTTTATCCTGGTTAACCATTTAAATCCCCCCTTTTGATAAGCTGAAGGCTATCTTTATCTGTTGTGGCATAAAATTCTTCTGAACCAAGGTAAAGAATTGGCTTTATCTTAGCAAGGTCGAGAATTTCCTCTGAGGTGAAGGCTTCTTCAAGGAAATGCAGAGCGACAATCTCACCAACCACCCAAATATGGTCACCGTAAGACTTACTATCCACAAGTTTACATTCATAAGCGGCATAAGCATCTTTCAATATAGGTATCTCAGTTCTTAAGGGCTTCTCCTTCTCAATAGCAAACCTTTCAAATTTATCTGTTTCCTGTCCTGAGGTGCCGCCAACTTTGGCAGCAAGGGAAGCTTTTTGCCAGGGCATAAAATTAATGCCAAACTCCTTGCTCTCAGTGATAAGCTGGTAGGTAAATCTCTTAGGTGAGATGGAGACGCCGTAAAGAGGTGGATGGCGAGAAATTGAGCTGTGCCAGGCAGCAGTCATGGCATTATCTTTGCCGCGAGCACTGGCAGTAACTATGACCGCTATTTTAGGGTAATGCTGGCTAAATTTTCCCACTTTCTCCGTAACAATCTTCGGCATATTTGAACCTCCTTTTTCTTTTAAGCACGAGGCTAAAGCCTCGCACTACACATTATCCCCAACCTAGAGCTTTCTCAACCGCAGCTAAGTCGGCCGGGAGCTCCATTGGAGGTTTAGCATATTTAGCTGGCACGCCAGGGTCTTTCAGCCCTGTTCCAGTAATAATGCAAACCACTCTTTTGCCGGAAAAGTCTTGTTTTTGTGATAGCTTAATAAGTCCAGCTAAAGAGGCAGCTGAGGCTGGCTCGCCAAAGATGCCCTCCCTAGTTGCTGCCAATCGGTAGGCATGCATAATTTCATCATCAGTGACGCAATCGATGATGCCCCTCGACTCGTCTCTGGCTGCCACTGCCTTGTGCCAGCTAGCAGGGTTGCCAATGCGAATGGCGGTAGCAATTGTCTTGGGCCGCTTGACAACTTCCCCCTGTACTATAGGAGCTGCTCCAGCAGCCTGGAAACCCATCATCTTGGGAGTATGGCTTGCTTTGCCAATCCGGTTATACTCCACAAACCCCTTCCAGTAGGCAGTAATGTTACCAGCGTTGCCTACAGGTATAAAGAGATAATCGGGAGCATCGCCCAGGTCATCCACAATTTCAAAGGCAGCTGTCTTTTGCCCTTCAATCCGATGGGGATTTATTGAGTTAACTAAGGTGACTGGGTATTTTTCACTTAAAGTGCGGACTATTTGAAGTGCTTGGTCGAAATTACCCCTTATGCCTATAATCTGGGCACCATAAGCTATAGCTTGAGCTAGTTTTCCCAGAGCTATTTTCCCCTTAGGGATGATGACAATAGCTCTCAGCCCAAATTTAGCTCCATAAGCGGCCGCTGAGGCACTGGTATTACCGGTGGAAGCACAGATGATACTGGAGCTACCTTTTTCTACTGCCTTAGCCACCGCTACCACCATACCACGGTCTTTAAAGGAGCCTGTGGGGTTGCAACTTTCAAGCTTAAAATAAAGTTCAGCACAATTAAGCTCTTTCTCCAGTGTTTGTGACCTTACTAAAGGTGTATCACCTTCACCAAGTGTAATCAGAGGGGTTGCTGGAGTAACCGGGAGGAGGTCACGATATCTATTTAGAACGCCTTGCTTCATCCTTCAACCCTGATGAAATTGCTGATTTCTTTCACCATTGTCAGCCGTCTTATTTTCCCTAGAGCCTCTTGTACTGCCTTCTCCTTTGCTGGATGAGTCATAATGACAATCACAGCAGTTTGAGATATTGGGTTGCTCTCCTTTTGAATCACGGATGAGATGCTGATGGAATTGTCACCCAAAACTTTTGAGATTTGAGCTAAAACGCCAGGACGGTCAGCCACATTCAGCCTGAAATAATAGCGTGTCTTTATATTGGTCATAGGCTTAACAAGTAGTTTCTGGTTTAACTCTACTTTGGGAACATTGGTTACTCCGTGGCAAATGTTCCTGGCTATAGTTAACACATCTGCTATAATGGCGCTAGAAGCTGGCAAAGCTCCTGCTCCTTGTCCATAAAAGACCAACTTGCCAGCTAAGTCACCTTCCACTTGAATGGCATTATAAACGCCGTTAACCTTGGCTAATTGAGAATCCTCGGGAATGAAAACAGGGTGGACACGCAACTCAATAGCTTCGTCCACTCGCTTGGCAATAGCCAGAAGCTTGATAGCATAACCAAATTCTTTGGCATACCTGAAATCGCTGACCTGAAGACGAGAAACCCCCTCGCAATATATATCTTGGGGCTTTACCGCGGTGTGGAAGGCTAAACTGGACAAAATAGCTAATTTATAAGCAGCATCTATGCCTTCAATATCATTAGCCGGATTGGCTTCAGCATAACCTAGTTCCTGAGCTTGCTTTAAAGCTAAAGAGAAATCCAATCCTTCTTGTGACATCCGGGTCAGAATATAGTTGGTAGTGCCGTTAAGGATGGCATAGATGGCTGAGATGTCATTAGCGGCCAAATCTTGCTGGAAAGGGGAGATAAGTGGTATGCCGCTACCCACGCTTGCCTCATAGCGAAGAGCAACATTGTATTTCTGAGCTAAGGATAATAGCTCATATCCATACTTGGCTATTACTTCCTTGTTGGCAGTAACCACATGCTTACCGTTAGTGATAGCTTGTTTTATATATTCAAAGGCAGGATGCTCTCCCCCAATAACCTCGATCACTATATCCACTTTGGGGTCAGTGATGATTTCGTCAATATGATTAGCGAGCATGCGAGGTTTAAGCTTTAGTGCACGCGGTTTAGTTATGTCGCGCTCCAGCACTTTTTGCAAAACTAGTGAAGCCCCTGCTTGTTCTGCTAGGCTGCTAGTTTTGTCGCGTAGAACCCTGGCTACACCACTGCCTACAGTACCTAGCCCCAATAAACCGATGCCAATATCCTTCATCATAGTGCTATCTCCCTTTCAAAACTCTGTCCACAGCCCAGGCTCTCTTTTCTTCGTCGAGATAATTGTTAATGGTGCTATTTTCCCTTTGCTCCTGAAGCCACTGAGTAAAGTTGTTGCTTGTGAGCCTCTCCTTAATCTCCTCACTGAGCTTGTGCTCACCTTTCTGCAGAACCTTAGTTATCCAACAACCACCCTTAGTTTGAACTGCTTCATCCTTAACCGGCTCACTCACCCTGTTGAGGGACAGGTTAAACGCAATCTCATCGAAAGCCTCGCTGTTCATATCCCCTTGTTTTAACCAGCCAAGCTCACCCCCATCATCTTTGCTACCATGCTGGGAATATTCTTTTGCCAACACGGCAAAGTCTTCATCTTTATCAAGCTTGCTCTTAATTTCCAGCGCTTCCTGTTCATTACCCAGTAGTATGGCTCTGGCTTTTATCCCCCCATCTTCATTCTTATCAGTAATCTCTATAAGCCAATAACCGATGTTTTTGGTTGCTGACTCATCATAAATCTTGCTTGTCTCTCCAGGCTCAAGGCTGAAAGCAACCTCTCCAATAAGGGATTCGGGCATTAATTCTCGGGGCAGCCAGCCTAAATCACCCTCGATTTGGGGATTGCAGGAGAACTCATCAACCAAGGCAGTGAAATTCCCGCTGCTTTCGATTTTAGCCATTACCACATCGGCCATTTCTTGACTCTCCACAAGCATCACTTGAACATGTGCCTGCTCCATTGTATCAGGTAACTCAGAGTCAAAATATTCTTGAAGTTTTTCCCCTAATAAGCCAACGGCTACTATATCACAATATATTCTATCCTTGGGCAATTCATTCTCCTCAATTTCCTTATCTATCTCCTTGTCTGTAACCTCGATTCCCAAGCTATTGGCTCCTTGCCTAATCAGCTCATCTTGCACAATTTGATTGGTAATAATGTCGGGCATATAGTAAAGTCGAGACGGTTCCATACCCTTGGTATAGGCGTCGAACGTCTTTACATAACAATCCATATTAAACGAGGTATCATTTACCTCAATTACAATCTCGTGAAAAGGCTTAATTTCACTATTATAGTATCCATAGCCCACATAACCCAAAATGCCAGCTAGAAAAATAGCGACGGCGATTATTATAATATGGCGCATCCTCGCCTGGCGTTGCCATTTGGAGAGCTGACGTTTGGTAGGGACTTGCTTGGGTTTATTTTCCTTTTGCTTCTTAGCCAAGGCTATGAATCCTGTATGTCATTCCGAGCCCTATGGGCGAAGAATCTCTTGTATGGACTCCTCGCTTCGCTCAGAGTAAAATTTCTCAGTTAGTAATTGTTGCCCTAGTAGCTCTATTATGATAGCATATGAGGAAAGGTTAAGCGACGGGGTGTAGCGCAGTCTGGTAGCGCACCTGAATGGGGTTCAGGTGGTCGGAGGTTCAAATCCTCTCACCCCGATATAGAAATTTTTCGACAGGATTTTCGAACAAAGATTTACTAACTCGATTCGCACGAGGTATCGAGTCCAAGCTGGATAAGTTTTACCAAACTTATGAGGAGAAAAGGAGCCCCCAACAAGTTGATCCTCTTAGAAAGTTATTACCTCATACGGCTAAGGCTATTTATGATGCCACAACCTGAAGTTGGGTTACCTACTTAAATGATTTGCCACGGATGGTTGACAGCCTTTGGGAGAGGTAGTAGCCTATGGCGAATATGGTAGCTTATGGCTGTCACAGAGTTCCTGGGCTGGAATAGTCCGGAGCCCCGGGGAAGTGTTAGCTTTTTGACATGCTACTAAGTTTGAGGGTGTTTGAAAATGCAGTGCGGGGCTTTAGCCCTGTGTAGTAGCGAAGATTACTACACGGGGTAGCCTCGTGCACGACCCTAAAGGGTCGCACTACGAGAATCTTGGGGGTGAATGGGTATTAAAACTGGATGAGGCAAATCTAGTTTTGAATCTGAGGCAAAATTAAACAACCTAAAAATTTTATTTGGAGGTGATATGCTGAAAATCGTAGTGCCTATTAAACAAGTACCTGATATTGGGCGAGTGAAGTTTGATACTGAGAAAGGTAGGGTAGATAGAACCTCGGCGCCAGCGGAAATCAATCCCTTTGACTTAAATGCTTTAGAAGCGGCGGTTCAAATCAAGGATAAACTAGGTGGCACGATTACCACCATAAGTATGGGGCCTCCGCAAGCAGAATCAGCGCTGAAGGACGCCTTATCCCGAGGAGCGGATGAGGCTGTTTTGCTGGTGGATAGGGAATTTGCTGGTGCTGATACCTTGGCTACCTCATACACGCTTGCCAGCGCCATTAGAAAACTAGGCGGATTCGACTTGATTATATGCGGAGAGAAGACCGTTGATGGAGATACAGGTCAAGTTGGGCCTGAGATTGCTGAGCACCTAGGCATACCACATGTGGCTTATGTATCAAAGGTGGAAGAGGTTGGGGAAAAGATAACAGTTGTCTGTGATATGGAAGGTGACCGTTACTTAATAGAGTCGGGTTTTCCTATGCTAATCACAGTAAGTAAAGATATCAATACGCCACGACTACCAACCTTCAGTGATAAATTAAAAGCAAGAAAAGCAAAAGTTGAAATATGGACTGCTGCTGACCTTTCTTCTATTGCTGACCAGGCAAGATTTGGGTCGCAGGGTTCAGCAACAGCAGTTCGCAAGGTCGTAGTGCCAAGCGAAGAGGCTAGAAAAGGAAAGATTTTCCGAGGTATTGTGGATGAAGAGGTAGGGGGAATTATAGATGCCCTGGAGGAAGGACGAATACTGGAGGGTATAAAATGAAGGAATATAAAGGCTTAATGGTTTTTGCTGAGCAAAGGGAGGGTAGAATTCACCCAATTTCATATGAATTGCTGGGTAAGGGGAAGGAGATAGCGGACAGGCTTGGTGTGGAACTTTCTAGCGTTTTATTAGGCCACCAAATGGAGGAAGAGGCCAAGGAGCTCATTTATTATGGGGCAGACAAGGTATTTTTGTATGACCATCCAGCTTTTAAGGATTTTGATTTATTAAATTACAAGCACAATATCGCGAGATTAGTAAGGGAAGTTAAACCTGAGATTTTCCTTTTTGGGGCGACCCGTCTGGGAAGGTCATTGGGGCCCAGAGTAGCTGTGGCATTAGACACGGGATTGACAGCAGATTGCACTGGCTTAGACTTGGATGAAGATGGTAATTTAATCCAGATTCGTCCGGCGTTTACCGGCAATATCCTGGCCCATATAAAAACGGCGACAAGACCACAAATGTCAACCATTAGATACAAGGTGATGCAGAAGAAGGTTCGAGATGCGAATAGAAGGGGGGAAATAATAAAGAAAGATGCTGAGCTCGTGCCCTCGCTGCTAACAATTAAAAAGAAAGAGAAGTTGGGTGGAGTCAACATAGCGGAGGCCGATGTGATTGTTTCCGGTGGTAGGGGATTAAAGAAGGCAGAAGATTTCGGCATTTTAGCCGCTTTAGCAGAGCTTTTGGGGGGGGTAGTCGGGTCCAGCAGGCCGCTGGTGGATGATGGGTGGATAGGTAAAGAGCACCAAGTTGGCTTTAGTGGTAATACGGTTAAGCCGAAACTCTATGTTGCCTGTGGTATCTCGGGGAGTCCTCAGCATTTGGCAGGCATGAGGGATTCGGATGTTATTATCGCCATAAACAGTGACCCGTCGGCACCGATATTTAAACTGGCCGATTATGGAATTGTGGGAGACCTGTATGAAGTGGTGCCGAGGTTAACAAACGAAATTAAAGGGAGGCGTGCAGGATGAATGTGGAAAAACTACAGGATATTGTAGGTCAGGACTGGGTTATAACCAAGCGAGAGCAAATGGAGAGCTATCTAGTAGATGAAACGGCTCTAGCGGTAAGACCTAAGCCGGCTGATAATGTTGTTGTGGTAAAGCCGGCCAATAGCAAGGAAATATCAGAGATTTTAAAACTGGCCAATAGAGAGAAAACCCCTGTTTTCATTAGAGGTGGAGGGACAGGATTATGTGGGGGTGCTATGCCTACTGTGGATGGCATAGTTCTTTCTATGGAAAGGCTGGACAAGGTTGAGGAAGTAGACAAAGATAACTTAATGATAGTTGTTGAGGGTGGTGTTACGCTGGAAACAATGTTAAAAGCAGTAGAAGATGCTGGTCTGTTTTTCCCACCACATCCTGGAGATGAGGGGGCCTATATTGGAGGTCTGGTTGCCTGCAATGCTGGTGGCGCCAGGGCGGTAAAATATGGTGTCATAAGAAACTATGTCAAAGGCATGGAGGTTGTGCTTCCTACTGGAGAGATAATGAATGTGGGAGGAAAGCTAATCAAGAATAACCAAGGGCTTGATTTGCTCCATTTGCTAATACACAGCGAAGGAATTTTAGGGGTGATAACCAAGGTAATTTTCCGCTTATATCCTAGGGTCGCTAGTAGCGGTACCATGGTCATATCATATGATACTCGACACGACGCCATGGATAGCGTTCCCAAGATATTGCGCAGCGGTGTAATACCCTTAGCGGTAGAATATGTAGACCGCGATGTAATTGAAATGTCAGCCGAGTATCTCGGTATGAAGTGGCCAGCTACAAAGGGAAGCGCTCATGTGATCGTAATTGTGACCGGTGCGAATGAGGATGAGGTATATTTGCAAGCGGAGCGGGTATCTGATATCTGCCAGAAATCTAATGCCATCGATATTTTAATTGCGGAGAGGAGAGATGAGCAGGCTAATATTCTAAAGATGAGAAGTGAGATATATTCAGCCATAAAGGACAAATCGGCCGATATTTTGGATGTAACAGTACCACCAGCCAGTGTGGGACTCATTATGGATAAGTGTGATGAAATCGCAAAGCGATATAATACCACTATTCCCTTTTATGGGCATATTGGAGATGGCAATTTCCATCCCCACCTGATGAATGACCTACGAGATAGGGGGATAGTGAGAGAAGTGAAGAGGGAGGTATATAAGGAGGCCATCAAGTTAGGTGGAGTTATAACCGGCGAGCATGGTGTCGGTGTAGTCAGGGTTCCGGAACTTGATCTGTGCCCAGACGGCAAGATGTGGGAGTTGATGAGAGGAATTAAAAGCGTCTTTGACCCCAACAATATATTGAATCCGGGGGTTGGCATATTATAATGAGCACCGAAGAAATTGAGTTTCCCTATGGCGATTCTTCTATAAAAGCTAGAATACCCACTAAGAACATAACTTGTATTTTAAGCTCAAAGTATGTAAAAGGGCTTGAAAATGAGAGGGAGGCTATCACCAATAGCCTGAGGTCTCCGATAGGATGTTCACCCCTTCGAGATTGTGTTACTAAAAATGATAAAGTTGTAGTTCTGGTTACGGATAATACCAGGCCATGTCCCGACGATAGGCTGCTTCCTCCAATATTGGCTGAGTTAGAAGAAAAAGTGCCTCGGGAGAACATAACCATAATAATTGCTCTCGGTTTGCACCCGCTTTTAAACAAAGATGAGCTAGTCAAATTGCTCGGCCGGGATATAGTTGAGAACTACAACGTGGTAAATCATGACGTTAACCAAACTGTATATATCGGCACGACATCCCGGGGTACTCCGGTTGACATAAATACCAAGGTGATGGAGGCGGATTTCCGAATCAGCACTGGGTATATTGAGCCTCACTTTTTCGCTGGTTTCTCTGGCGGTAGGAAAAGTATAGCCCCTGGTGTATTCAGCGTCAGGTCAGCTTATAAGAACCACAGTTATAAAATGATAGAGCATCCGCGTACTAGAGCTGGGATTCTCAAGGGAAATCAACTCCACGAAGACTTGATGGAGCAGGCGAAAATGGCTAAACTAGATTTTATAGTTAACGTGCTTTTAAACTGGTCTATTCGCTACCGGGAGAGGCAAATTACGCATGTAGTAGCTGGGGATTTCGTAAAGGCTCATGAAAGGGGCTGTGAGCTAGAGAGGGCTATTGCCGAGGTAAAAGTTGACCATAAGGCAGACATAACCATTACCACAAACACCGGAGCGCCACTGGACTTGGATTTGTATCAAAGTTGTAAGGGAATAGATACCGCCGCAGAGATAACCCGGGATGGAGGGATCGTAATAGTAGCTGCGTCTTGCTTCGCCGGAGTTGGGCCGGAAGCATTTAGGGAAGTGCATGCCTCTTGTAGCCGTCCTATAGAGGTTCTGCAGAAAGTAAGGCGCGAAGAGCCGCTAGGCGTTCAATGGGAAAATCAAGTATTAGCCCGCACCCAATTGAAGAATGATGTTTACCTGGTGTCAAATCTGGAAGATAGCGTGGTTAAAGATATGATGATAACACCCATCCGCACGATAGAGGAAGGTTTAGAGAAAGCATTTAAAGTTCTGGGAAGCGATGTTGAGATTGCTGTGATTCCAGAAGGTCCATTAGTGATTCCTTTGCTGCAAGATTGAAGTAAGCGCCGTTGCCTTGACATCGGGAACATAATCTGGTATAACATTTACGCTTTTTAGCTAAGCTAAAAAACTAACCTTTAAGTGCAACCGAAGAGCCCTTGCCCTCTTGACAGGGGAGCGGGGCAAGAATAACATATTATTTATCGCTTAAGAAGGAAGCCTTTTCCAGAAATGATAAGGCTAAAAAGGAGGTGGTTATATAAGGGTATAATGCTAGCATTAGGGGTGTTATCTGGAAAAATCTTATATGGGAGGGAAAAGTGAAAAAGAAAATATTGTTAGTTCCTTTGGCGTTTTTGTTAGCCATTAGCTTGGTTGCTGTAGCTTGTGCACCCGCGCCAACCCCGACCCCAACACCAACACCGACACCGGCACCGGAAAAAGAAGTTTACACGCTTAGGGTGCAGGAAGCCTATCCTGCCGGGATTGCGGGGTTCCGCATCTTCGAGAGGTGGGCAGCTGATATGAAGACGATAAGTGACGGGCAAATTGACATCAAGCCCTTTCCCGAAGGGGGGGTAGTAGCTACCTTTGATGCCTTTGATGCCGTCTCAACCGGTGTTCTTGACGGATTCATTAGTTGGCCCCAGTACTGGCCAGGTAAGCATGCTTTAGCTGTCTACATCTCTTCTTTCCCCTACGGTCTTGATATGGCGTATATGTGGGAAGTCTGGTTCTACGAATGTGGTGGTATTGAGCTGGCTCAAGATGATTATGCGCGGTTCGGTATTCATTATGTTGCTCCGATACAGACTGGTCCAAATTATGCCCACTGCGTATACGAGCTTGAGAAAATGGAAGACTGGGACGGGCTAAAGTGTCGATACCCCGGTGGTATGATTGCTGAAATTTATGCCAAAATGGGAGCTTCGGTAATCATTCTGCCTGGCGGTGAGATTTACACTGCCATGGCCACGGGTGTTATCGAGCTGGGCGAGTATATCGGGCATGCCATGAACAAGGAGCTTGGTCTGAATGAGGTTGGCAAGTATATTATCGGCCCGGGAAAAATGCACCAGCCGGTAGACATACAAGCCTTTGTACTAAATAAGGATGTCTGGGATGGGATACCGGCACACCTCCAGCGTTTACTTGAGGTTGGATCTAGGGAGCTGTCCTGGAGCTTGCATACCAATATCATCGGTTACGATCTCGTTGCCCTTGAGTGGATGGTGGAGGAATATGGCAATGTCTATGTAGAGATATCAGAGGAGGAGCGAGCCAGGATGAGGATGGTAGCTATCGAGCTGTGGCAGAAGTGGGCCACTGAGCCTAATGCCGTGGAGGCAATAGAATCACAAATCTTGCTTATGCGGGAGTTTGGGCTTCTGGAGTTCCCTGGAATTAGCGAGGAAGTAGAAAAATACTTCCCCGGCCTACTTGCCGAACCGATAGCCGGTCACGTTGTGGAACGATAATGGTGTAAGCCTCTCGTCCTGACGGCGAGGGATAGACGGCTGAGAAGGTGGGGGAGAGGAAGGGTAGCCAATCCCCCACCTTCTCAGAAGCGTGCCACGAAGAAACACAAGATGGGGACAAAGATGAAATTCGACGCAATGCAGCCACTCACTATGTGGAGGCAAATGCCTACCCCGCAAAAAATCGCCTTGGTGATAGCAGTCATACTAACCGTTAGTTACCCGGCAGCAATATGGATACATTTTGCTTTCATTCGGGTAACTTTTTAGAAGCCGCTTTCGGGGCTATATTGCTAAATAAGGGGTATAGTTAGCATGAAGAAGATGAAGTCTTTATTGTCTTTTATTGATGCCACCAGTGAGTATACCGGGAAGTTTTTCGGTGTCATGTTGATACTGGCACTAGTGGGGATGATAGTTGTTGAGGTAGTAAGGAGGTACGTCTTTGACGACCCGATAATGGGCATTCAGGATGTACAGTGTGCCTATTTTGGTGCTTATTACATGATGGCGTCGGCCTATTGCTATTTAGTGGGAGGGCATGTCAGGGTAGATGTGGTTCATGCGCGCTTTTCACCGCGGGGAAGAGCCATTTTAGACCTGATTACCTTTCCCCTTGGCCTTCTCTTTATCTGCGTACTAATCTGGAGCGGCTGGAAATTCGCCATGGACGCCACCTGGATGAAAGGTGTCGGCTGGGTCTTGGAAGTGGACCAATCCCATCTGCGCCTGCCCATGTACCTGGTAAAGTGGACCATACCCATAGGCACCTTCCTGTTACTTCTTCAGGCATTGGCTAAATTCTTTCGCGACCTCTATTTTGTTGTCACCAGGAAGGAGCTAGTATGAGCATTGAGCTTATTACCATACTCATGTTCGGTGGCCTTATTTTTCTCTTGATTTTAGGGATGCCGGTTTTCCTTGCCACCGGTAGCCTGGCGGTGATATTTATCACTTTCCTGTGGAGTCCGGCGGCTTTAGGTGTCGTTGCTATGCGCGTCTTTGGTCAGATGTATCAATACCTTCTCTTTGCTATTCCCCTGTTTATCTTTCTGGCAAGTATGATGCAGCAGGCTGGTATCATCGAGGACATGTTTACCACGTTTCGGGAGTGGACAGGTCGGCTGGGAGGTGGATTGGCATCGGCGACGGTGCTGGTGGGTACTCTTTTGGCAGCTGTAGTTGGCGTTATCGGTGCCGCCGTGGTTACCATGGGAATCATCGCCCTGCCGGCTATGCTGAAACGCAAATACAGCAAGGAGATAGCCCTGGGGTCTATTATGGCCGGGGGAACTCTGGGAATCCTTATTCCTCCCAGCATATTGTTCATCCTTTATGCCCTGGTGGCTGGGGAATCGTGCGGAAAACTGTTTATCGGTGGTATCCTGCCTGGTTTGGTCCTTTCCGCTCTTTTTATTATCTATATAACTATAAGGTGCTGGCGCAAGCCGGAACTTGGTCCACCTCTTACCAAGGAAGAGTTGGCGGAGCTTACCTGGAAGCGGAAATTAATTGACCTGAAGGGTATAGCCTTCCCTATCGGCCTCATCATCCTAATTTTTGGCTCAATTTTCTTTGGGCTGGCTAGCATCACCGAGGCCGCTGGTGTTGGTGCTTTCGGTGCCATGGTGTGTGCTGCGACAAAGCGCCAGCTTACCTGGAAAAATGTGAAGGCAGCCAGCCACCAGACGGCAATTGTTACCTGCATGGTTCTATGGACCATCTTCGGCGCCCAGGCTTTCGTCACTTTCTACCTGGCTGTAGGCGGCGGCGAATTTATAAGCGGGCTGATATTGGGCACAGGGCTGGGTCCATATGGCATCCTATTCATAATAATGGGCATCCTCATTGTCCTGGGGATGTTCCTGGACTGGGTAGGCATTATGCTCCTGTGCGTGCCTATCTTTCTTCCCATAATCAAGATGCTGGGTTTTGACCCATTATGGTTCGGCATCCTTTACAACGTCAATATGCAGATGTCTTTCTTGAGTCCCCCTTTTGGTTACGCCCTGTTTTATCTCAAAGGAGTAGCCCCTCCAGGAATAAGTATGGAGGACATCATCAAGGCTGCCTTACCCTTCCTCGGCCTTCAGTTTATCGGCCTGCTTATTTGTATTAAGTGGCCTATAATATGTTTATATCTTCCCGGTTTGATGTTTGTTGGCTTTGCGAAGTAGACGTCTTGCCGGAAAGAAAATCCGTAGTTATTAATGGGTTAGACTCTTTATTACTGTCGCTGCGAACTCAACAAAAGGAAATAGGATTTGATGGGGTATTTACCCCCGGGGCGACCAGGGAAGAAATAGTATCATCTATACCTGAAATTGTATCTAGCAGAATTGCTAGCTAATTTAGAGTTCATAATCTTGCCTTTCAGCGCTACTTGTTCAGTAGTTCTAATAGTGCTATCTTGAATCGATGTTGTAATTCTAGTGGTATTTGTACCACCAATTAAAGTGAGAGAGTTTTTTGCTGAGGAGCCGAGTAATGGGGGCATATATAAGATGAGCAGGCATTTATTCCATGATTTTTTAGCCAGTGATGATACTCTCTGGGTGTATAGTGGGGATAGGCTTTTGTTTACCTCAGCTAAAGATGGCTTGCTGCCATTACTTGATTATATTGATAAGTTTGCTCCTTACGAGGAGGGAGTTACAGTTTTTGACCGAATTGTGGGTAATGCTGCTGCTTTACTACTGGTTAAGGCTGCTGGCAAGAAAGTTTATAGCCCTTTAGGTAGTGAACTTGCCGCCAGGACATTGGGCAACTACACTGTTGAATATCACTTTAGTGAAGCTGTGCCATATATTCGCAATCCTAGTGGGCAGGATATGTGTCCAATGGAGAAATTATCTTTAAATAAAAGTCCTGAGGAGTTTTACGAGCTAATGAAGCTCTCGTATTAGATGAGTTAAATTGCCTTATTGACAAGACAGAATCCTTTTCTTAAGATTAGAATAAAAATAAATTCCATTAGTTGAGGCCGTTTAAAAATGTAGTTGCCCAATTTATTGGGCGACTGTGCCTGATAAATCAGGCAACTACAAAAATTTGGGGGTGAAATACCTCTGAGATGGCTGAAATTGAACGGAGAATCAAAATTAAACAGCCTATGGTTTTAAAGGAGGTGTAAATGGCTAGGTTATTTGAATACCAAGGGAAAGAGTTTCTCAAAGATGTTGGGATTGCGATTCCAAATGGGGGAGTTGCCTCTACGGCGCAAGAGGCGCATGAGATTGCTGCCAGAATAGGTAAACCCGTGGCGTTGAAAGCTCAAGTTTGGGTTGGAGGGCGTGGGAAGGCAGGGGCAATAAAGTTTGCTGATACTCCTGAGGAAGCAGAAAAGGCAGCCAGTGCTATTTTAGGAATGGAAGTAAGAGGATTTCCAGTCCGGAAGGTGCTAGTAGAGGAGAAACTGGATATCGAGAAAGAATATTACGTAGGTGTAATTCCCGATGCTTCCTGGGATTGTAGAGCTCCGGTAATCATGTTCAGCCCCGAAGGAGGGATAGATATAGAAGAAGTCCCAGAGGATAAAATTTTCCGAGCCAGGGTTGATTACCTTAAAGGTTTTCCTTTCTATGATGCCTTGGATCTGGCTAGCAGTGCAGGCATCCCTAGTAAGTTGCTAAGGGAAATGGCGGGGGTTATTTCTAAAGTGGTGGAAGTCTTTAAGAAACGTGATTGCAATATCCTGGAGATCAATCCTTTGGTATTGACTCGAGAGGGCAAAGTGATTGCCGGAGACTGTCGTATGGGTATTGATGATAGTTCAACCTTCCGTCACCCTGAGATGGGGATCGCTATCCCCAGGGAATTTCCCTGGGAGCCCACAGATTTTGACATGGTTGGCTGGGGAATTGAAGAAACAGACCTTCGTGGTTCAGGATTTGTTATGAAGATGAGCCTGGATGAAACAAGTCCTGGTTTCATCGGTTTCCATGCCATTGGTGGTGGGGGAGCCATGGTAGGGATGGACGCACTTAGTCGGGTAGGTCTCAAACCGGCAAATTTTGCTGACACGAGTGGCAATCCAGTGGCTTCCAAAATTTATCGAGTGGCCAAAGTAATTCTATCCCAGCCCAATATTGAAGGTTACCTGCTGGCCGGCTTCCTAATCGCCAACCAGGAGCAGTGGCATCACGCCCATGCTATAGTCAAGGCCTTGAGAGAAGAACTTCCCAAAAGACCGGGGTTTCCTTGTGTCCTTCTTCTGGCTGGGAATAAGGAGGAAGAGTCTTTGCAAATACTAAGAGAGGGTCTGAAAGATGTGCCTGGGCGTATCGAAATTTATGGAAGCGAACGTGTAGAGGATAGCGATTTCATTGGGGAAAGGATGCTGGCGTTAGTGAAAGAATACCATGAAGAGAAAGGAAAATAAGGGAGGTTCTATGTCCATGGAATTTGAAGAAAGAACCATTAAGGTAATCATTGATACCGATAAATGCCCGGATTGCCTAAGCAAAGCTTGCATAGAGGCCTGTAAGGTTTACAGTCGGGCTATTTTGCAATTAAGTGACGGGAGGCCCTCTGTAAGTCATCTTAGCCCTGAGGAGCTAAGACGGAGAGGCACAGAATGTTTAGCCTGCGAGTATGAATGTTGGCAGCGTGGCAATAATGCTATCTATATCGAGATTCCTATTAAAGGTTTGGATGACTATCTGAAGAAACGCAGTCTTAAATAGGGGGTAAAAATGGCGATTATTATTGATGAAAATACCAAGGTAATTGTTCAAGGAATAACGGGACGAGAGGGCTCTCTTCGATCCAAGTATATGAAAGGTTATGGCACTAAGCTAGTAGCGGGTACTTCTCCTGGACGAGGTGGAGAGGAAGTGGATGGAATTCCGGTCTATAATACTGTTAAGGAAGCGGTGAGGGCTCAGGGCGCGATAGATATGAGCGTTACCTTTATTCCCGGCCCGGGACTGAAAACGGCGGTATTGGAAGCTATTGACTCTGGTGTCAAATATATTGTTGCTCCAGTAGAGCGGGTGCCTCTTCATGATATCATGGAGATGGTCTCGGTAGCCAGTAAGTCAGGAGTGATGATAATCGGGCCGGGGTCGATTGGTATCATGAGCCCGGGGAAGGCTGTGGCAGGATGGTTAGGTGGGAATGTCCAGTGGGCGAATAAGCTATTTCAGCCTGGTCCAATTGGAGTCTTATCTCGGAGTGGCGGGGAGTCTGGGACAGTGCCATGGGTTCTCAAGAACGGAGGGTTTGGTGTAAGTACAGCCATTCATACAGGTACCGAACCAATTCTTGGGGTGTCCTTTGCTGACCTTCTTCTCCTGTTTGAAAAAGACGAACAGACTCTTGCTGTGGCTGCATTTGGCGAGATTGGCGGCAGTCAGGAGGAGGAGGCAGCCGAGGTTATCAAAGCTGGTAAAGTTACCAAACCTTTCATTATCTATATTGCCGGAACAGCGGCTCCTGAAGGACAACGCTTCTCCCATGCATCTGCTATAGTAGAGCGAGGGCGTGGTTCGGTGCAAAGCAAAGTAAAAGTCCTTCGTGAGGCAGGGGCTTATCCCGTGGAAACGCCTAAAGAAATCGTCCCTACGCTTAAAAAACTGTTGAAGTTATAGGGGGTGTAATATGTAGAGTGGTTGTTATGTTGGGGTCTTTTTCCAGGTAGTCAAAAAATTAAATCTATAGGAGGTAAGAAAATGCCAGTTTTGAGGTCAGTGTTTTATGTTCCAGGAAATAAGGAGGAGTTGATTGCCAAGATTCCGAGGATAGCGGCGGATGTTATTACACTGGATATTGAGGATTCGGTGCCGCCGGCAGAGAAACAAAAAGCTCGAGAATTGAGCCATAAGAATCTCAAATTTGCGGCATCATCTGGCGCCGACGTTTATGTTCGTATCAACAACTGGGAAACGGGTATGACCAATGCAGATTGTGAAGCGGTGGTTGATGAAGGGCTTGTGGCTATTTGTCTGGCTAAGTGTGGGGGAGCAGATCATGTAAAGCGTTTGGCTTGGAAACTAGAAGAATTGGAACAGAGAAAGGGGTTAGAGGTAGGGAGCATAAAAATTCAGCTATTGATTGAAACTGCTAAAGGCATGATGAATGTTTATGAAGCGGCTACTGCCAGTGAAAGAGTTAATTCGCTGATTTTTGGGGCGGTGGATTATACTACCGATATGAGGGTTACCCTGACCCAGCCGATAGGTGAGGAACAGAAATGGGCTAGGGCGCGCATGGCCTGTGCCGCTAGAGCGGCCGGTATTATAGCTATTGACTGTCCTTATGTAGCCTTCAGAGACACTGAGGGCTTTGAGAAAGATACACTCTACGGTCGGCAGTTAGGCATGGAAGGAAGAATGCTGATTCATCCCAGCCAGATTGAGCCTTCTCACAGGATTTACACTCCGGCACCTGAGAGGGTAGAGTGGGCTAGAGAGGTTGTTAAGGTGTTTGAAGAGGAAGGAATCGCCAAGGGGTCGGCAGCAGTGTCATACAAAGGCAAGATGGTGGATACGCCTGTTTACGTCGGAGCTAAGAAGATCCTTGATACTATGGCGGAGATCGAAGCCAGGGAAAGAAAGCGCGCCGGAAAGTAGTGCAGTTGTAAAACAGCCAAGTGTTAACTAGTGCCAAAGCTAGCACTAGCAAACGAAATTAGAAGGAGGCGTTCATAATGGATGTCAAAAAATTGCAGGATATCGTGGGTAGAGATTGGGTGGTAACGAAACCGGAACAAATGGTGGACTATATGCAGGATGCAGTGATGGGAGCTGTAATACCTAAGCCGGCAAAAAATGTCATCCTGGTAAAACCGGCTAATGCGCAAGAGATATCGGGGATATTGAAGCTGGCGAATAAGGAGAAATTCCCGGTCATTGTTAGGGGTGGAGGAAGTGGAATGGCTGGCGGTGCTGTACCAAATATAGACTGTGTACTTCTCTCGCTAGAAAGGCTTAACAAGATTGTAGAGCTAAGCAAAGAGGATTTAATGGTCACTGTTGAGGCAGGAGTTCCTTACGGTGAGATGTGCGGAGTAGTAGAAGCCGAGGGCATGTTCTTCGCCCCAAGGCCGGGGGATGTGGGTGCTCATTGTGGCGGTATAGTTGCCACCAATGCCGGCGGTGCCAGAGCAGTAAAGTATGGTGTCACCAGGGCCTTTGTCAAGGGCCTTGAAGTGGTAACTCCCACCGGGGAAATACTGCATCTTGGTGGCAAGCTACTTAAGTACTCCATGGGTCTTGATTTGCTGCATTTGTTTGTAGGCAGCAAAGGGGTTTTAGGTGTGATAACTAAAGTAACCTTCAGGCTTGCTTTGAAGCCGCCCTTTACTTCGCTTATGCTGGCGTCATATGATGAGCGTCTTGATGCCATGAAAGTTGCTCCACATGTAACTGAAGCGATGATAATTCCATTAGCCGGAGAGTATATCGATCACGACCTAGCCGTCGATACTGCTAAGTATCTGGGCATTGAATGGCCGGCCAAGAAAGGCAAGGCTCACATATTTTTTGTCAGTGAAGGCGCAAGTGAGGATGTAGTGTATTCGGAGCTTGAGAAAATATCCAAGATATGCGAGGAACACGGGGCACTCGATATAGTAATGGCAGAGAGAAAAGAAGAACAAGATGTTATTTTAAAGTCAAGAGGTGAGACAGGCTCAATGCAAAAGGCGGCCGGTAATATAGGGGACTTCATGGACGTAGCTGTGCCTCCATCGCGTGTGGCGGATCTCTTTGAGGGAATATTAGAAATCGAGAAGAAATACAATACCTGGATCCCTACCTGTGGACATGCAAGCGATGGTAATTTACATCCTACGCCTTTGAAGGAACTTGCCGATAGGGGTGTGCTCGAGGATTGTAAGACTGATATATATAAGAAAACTGTCGAGTTAGGCGGAGTTTTAACTGGTGAACATGGTATAGGAACAATCAGACTTCATAATACTCCTTTGTGGCCCGAGCCCCAAATATGGGAGTACATGAGAGGAATCAAAAAGGTATTTGACCCGAACAACATATTAAATCCGCACCGTGAAATCCCAGATTGATCTTCTCTATTTTTGTTTGCCAAGTAATACTACCGCTGAAGTGAGCTGAGGAATGGATGGCGCATGTTTGGTCATCCTGCTGTCCGGTGGTTATGGTTGTACTCCGTATCATTATTAATTTCCTTAGCCCCTCCTCTTTCACTAAGCCTTAAAAAAGGGAGGGGCTAAGGTATTTTTATAGCACCTCCAGTTTTCGAGGAATTTAATCTGCTGAACTATAAACATAATATAGCGAAGTTGGCAAGGGGGGTTAAACCTATGTTAAAGCAATGGCCGCCCAGATTCGTATTGTAAGGCAAGTCAATTGTCATTTCCTTGTATTTAGGGCATTTTATGGTGTAACTCTTCAATGCGGTAGCTAAATGTGCCAGCAGGGGCGATGACTTCAATTGTTTGTCCTCTTTCTTTGCCTAAAAGGGCTTTGCCTATAGGTGATGCGATGGAAATTCTGCCCTTGGTTGGATTTGATTCCCGGGGGTAGACTAGGATGTAGTGGAGCTGCTTATCTGAAGAGAAGTCGTAAAGCATCACTGTGTCACCGCTTTTTATCTTCGATGTGCCTTGATTTTCAGCCATAATTGTGGCTGATTTTAAAGTTGCCTCTAACTCTTGGATTCTTCCTTCTAGATGTGCTTTATGTTCTCGAGCTGCTGCCAGTGGAGCATTTTCTCGGAAGTCTTTATCAGCTGCCGCTCTACGTATTTCCTCGGTGACCTCAGAGCGCTGACTCTTCAAATCAGCCAACTCTTTTTCAAGTTTGGCATAACCTTGTGCCGTTAGAGTAGTTTGGGCTGGGAGATTTTGCTGAGGTGAAGCTCCCTTGTGGGATATTTTTTTCACTCGGAGGTGGACAGCTAAATTCACCTTGCTGAATCCTTTTCTGCGAATATAGGTAAGGAAAGACTTAACCGGCTTTGTCTCCGAGGGGGTGATTTGCTCAGCGTAGATAGCTATATCGAGAGGACTAAGCTCGTCTACTTTTCTGTGTAGGCCAAGCCAGCGGATAAATTTATATATTTCCCTCTGTGCCTTTTCTCTGTCTTGCGGGGGTAGACTAATTAAATAATCAGCAGCTACTTCAACTACTGTAGAATCTGGACTAGTGATATTACTCACAGAATAACTAATGATAAGATGAAAGGGCAAGCAGTGTCAATTGATTTAGGGTCTTAATTTCATTTCTAAGTCAACTCGCGTGCGAAGAAAACGATTTAGGTCTTCTCGGTTCAATATGCCGATAACCTTTCCCTCTTCTACCACCGGTATGTGGTCTGTTTTCCCTATCTCCTGTAGCAGACTTAAGATATCTTGATTAGGGTGGGCTGTTTTCAACTTGTTAACCGGAGTCATTATATCTCGCACCGTGGTGGTATCCCAATGGGGTGGGGGGATTTTCTTTATGGCACTTAGGGTTATCATGCCTTCTAATAAGGTTTCCCTGGCTACCGGGAAACAATTCCGTCCTGTAGGCAGAATATACTCTTGAACCAACCTCTCCAAAGTAAGCTCAGGAGTGACAAGGGGGCAGCTATAATCGGTAACATGGTGTACTTTAACACCGGAGAGGGAGTCACGTAGCAGGGTCTGTTGATAGGTAGCTCTAGCGGCATCGTGCAAGAACCAACCGATGAAGATAAGCCACAGTCCATTCAACCATAAGTGGGCCACAAAAATAATTACCACACCACCAGCGACAAAGGCATAAGCTATACCTTGTCCTACCTTGGTAGCGAGGCGTGTTGCCCGGTGGTAATTACCCGTTCTCCGCCATATAATGGCACGAAATACTCTGCCTCCATCCAAAGGGAAGCCAGGGATTAGGTTGAACAAAGCTAAGATCACATTGATTATAGCCAGCCACCGCATTGAGTCGGCTATTAGGGTTTGTTGAGCTTGTGCTAGCAGAATGGACAACCCGTAAAAGATGCCGGCCATAGCTAAGCTGGCTAATGGACCAACTACGGCTATCAAAAGCTCTGTGTTTGGGCGGGTTGCCTCTTTAGTTATCTGGGAAATACCGCCGAAGACAAAAAGAGTAATTTCTTTCACCGGGATGCCATTGCGAATAGCAAGGATACTGTGAGCCAGCTCGTGGATAATTATGGAAGCGAAGAAAAGGATACTGGTTAATATGCCAAAAGCTATTCGTTCTACGGTAGGATAATCGCCAGGGAAGTAAAGCACTAATGAGGTGGTTACTAGAGCGAAGATAATGAACCAGGTGTAATGGAGCCGTAGTGGGATGCCAAAAATTTTACCTAGGCTTATGCTACTTTTCATCGCTTATCTTGTGGTATAGCGTAGCCTATAAGCTTATAAACCAGTTTGGCCAACAGAAAAGCACAAGAAGCTGGACCCTCTTGAGGGCAGAACTCCATTAAATCAAAGCCAACTATGTGCCTATGAAGGGCTACCAACCTCAGCAGATTTAAGACTTCCTGCCATTGCATGCCCTCAGGTTCAGGAGTGCCCACTGCTGGCATAATTGAGGGGTCAAAGACATCCACGTCTATGGTTAGATAAACGTTTTCGCTGAGCGTGGCTGTTATTTGCTCGGCGGAAGCTGCACTTGATGCCAAATCAGACATATAGAAAGGTGTCATCTTGTGCTGGTTTAAGAATTGTTTCTCTTCCCAGCTAAGGCTGCGCACTCCAACTTGAACAATGGGGCAAAGCTCGAAGATGCGACGCATAACGCAAGCCTGGCTATATTTGGTTCCTAGATATTTATGGCGAAGGTCGGCATGAGCATCCAGTTGCAGCACGGAAAGCTCGGAGAATGTTTCCTTGAAAGCCTGGACTGCTCCTAAAGAGAGCGAGTGTTCCCCACCCAGCATTACCACAAATTTCCCCTTTTGTATTAATCCCCTGGTTATATGATAGACCCTGTCTATCATATCTTTGGGGCTGCTCATCACAGACTCTACTTCTGGCAGAGTATGAATGCCAACTTTATATATCTCCCGGTTTAGCTCTAAGTCATAAAGTTCCAGGTATTGTGAGGCATCAATGATAGCTTGTGAGCCATGACGGGTGCCACCTCGCCACTCAGTTGTGTTCTCGTAGGGGATGGGTAGGATGGCTACTTTGGCCTTTTCCAAATCAAAGTAAGGTGGTGCTAATCCCGCGAAGACTCGTCGTGGCAGGAATACCTCTTCTTTATTCCCCATGGTAAACAAAATTCGGGGGATTAGCTACCGCAGCAAATTCTGCTGACCCTTCCCTATTAATAAGGCAAGTCCTCAGTTTAGCTAACTGAAATTTATCTCGCAAATCTTTAATTGCTTTATCCGCATCAAAATCCCTGCAGGAAAAGATATCTATATTGACATAATTGCTCTCAACAAAGGTATGGACGCTAATATGGCTCTCAGCAATAAAAACAAATCCAGACATCCCCCAATCCTCTGACTTTGATCCTACATACCTAAGCACGTAAGGTGGTGAAATTCTTGTCATGCCAATTTCAGAGGGGTAAGTTTCCAACCAATGCTTAAGAGAATCCATGTCTTGAAGAATTTTTTGGTTAGCGGAATAACCATCTATAATCAAATGCATCAGACTTCCTTCATAAGACGAGGATGACCCCCGCCATTATGGTTGTTTACCGTAGGGTCGGGGCTTGTCTCCGACCGGCACTTTAACAATATTAGCTCCCAGCCCCTCACTTCTTGTCATTCTGAGGGAGAGAAGCGACCCAAGAATCTCCTCTTCACGGAGCCTGCCCTGAGCACTAAGAGATTCTTCGCTATGCTCAGAATGACACCAAGCGAAGGGTTCAGAGCTTTGGCTCATCAGGACAAGCTCCGCAATGCAGCCATCAATTAGCATTTAATTGCCGAAACACCTAAGTATTTTTCTACTATTGCCATGGCACAATATTTGCCACACATGCTGCAAGTTTCTCCTGCTGTGGGAATCTTACTATGAATTCGCTTTGAAAGCTCTGGATCCAAGGACAATTCAATTTGAGTGGCCCAATCAAGATTCTTGCGAGCCCGGGACATTCTTTCATCCCACTCCTTGGCACCCTTTACCCCCTTAACAATGTCACCAGCATGAGCAGCTATGCGAGAGGCTATCACTCCTTGCTTTACATCTTCTATATTGGGAAGGGAAAGGTGTTCCGTGGGAGTGACGTAGCACAAGAAATCTGCCCCAGCGGCGGCAGCAATGGCACCTCCGATAGCACCAGTAATGTGGTCGTAGCCAGCACCTATATCAGTTACCAATGGACCCAGGACATAGAAAGGCGCTCCGTGGCACAAGCTTTTTTCTAATTGAACATTGCTGGCTACTTGATCCAGGGGTAAATGTCCTGGCCCTTCGACAAAAACTTGAATTTCAGCTTCCCTAGCGCGCTTTACTAATTCACCTTGGATGATTAACTCCTCGATTTGAGCCCTATCGGTGGCATCGGCGATACTTCCTGGACGCAAGCTATCTCCCAAGCTTAAGGCAAAATCACATTTATGGGCTAAATCTAACAAGCGGTCATAATATTGATATAGAGGATTTTCTTCCTCGTTATGTAGCATCCAGCCAGTGAGGAAGGCGCCTCCCCGAGAAACTATATCAGTTGTTCTACCTTGGTTTTTTAGCCGTGCTATGGATGCCCGAGTTACACCACAATGAACGGTCATGAAATCAACGCCGTCTCTAGCTTGCTCCTCAACCACGTCAAAGATCTCGTCAACAGTCATGTTCAGGATAGCTCCGTGCTTCTCAATAGCCTCAATCCCAGCTTGATAAATGGGCACAGTTCCCATGGGCAAGGGGCTAGCGTTGATGATGGCTCTTCTGATGGCTGAAATATCACCTCCGGTGCTCAAATCCATCACTGTATCGCTGCCAGAATCAATGGCGGCTTGTAGTTTCTTAAGTTCTGTGTCTAAATCAAAAAAGTCCGATGATGTACCTATATTGGCATTAATTTTAGTCCTTAGTCCCTTGCCTATGCCACAAGGGACTAGGTTTGCATGATTAGGATTGGCTGGAATTACGATTGAGCCCTCAACCAAGCCTTGAAGAACAAAGTTTACCTCTACCCTTTCCTGCTCAGCTACATGTTTTACCTGGGGCGAAACAACACCACTTCGAGCCAGTTCTAGTTGAGTCATCTTGCTATATACCTCTATATTAAATTAAGTTTAGATGGCAAATTTAACATGGGACGATTCTGAATGCAAGTCTGAAAAGCTTGAATAAGCTAGCTAAATAGCTACCAAGAGCAGGGCCTTTAATTGTTGAGATACTTCACATTCTTTCCGGAGCTGTCATGCCCATGAGGTGAAGGGTCTTGGCTAGGACAATTTGAGTTGCCTTGACCAGTTTGAGCCGAGCTCTGGTTAATGCCTCATCTTGGGAAACTACCCGGCACTGCTTGTAGAAGCTATGGAAGGCAGTGGCCAAATCCTGGGCATAGTAAGGCAAATGGTGAGGCTCGAGAGTATTTACTATCTCCTCTATTACTTCGGGTAGGAGGATTAAGCGGCGAATTAAGGTTAGCTCTGGCTCAGTAATAAGCAGGGAAACATCACCTTGGCTGTAATCAATTCCCTTTTGGTTGGCTAAGCGAAGGATACTGGCAATCCTGGCATGGGCATATTGAACATAATAGACAGGGTTATCTAGTGACTGTTTCTTAGCTAGCTCTAGGTCGAAGTCCATCTGGCTATCAGCGGAGCGAGAGAGGAAGAAAAAGCGGCAGGCATCTGCCCCTACCTCCTCTACTACCTCCCGCAGGGTAATAATATCGCCGCTACGCTTGGATGCTCTAATTACCTCCTCCCCACGCCGTAAGGTGACTAACTGGCAGATTATTACTTTGAGCTGTTCAGGGTCCTTTCCCAGGGCTTTCATTACCGCCTTCATACGGGGCACATGCCCTTGGTGATCAGCACCCCAGATATCAATCACGGTGTCAAATTTTCGTTTTATGAACTTGTTGTAATGGTAGGCAATATCGGAGGCAAAATAAGTAGGGGAGCCATCACTACGCACCAGCACGTTATCTTTATCCTCACCCAAGGCACTTGATTCAAACCAGATGGCATTATCCCTTTTAGTTACATAGCCTTCTCCTTGTAATAACTCCATAGCTCGGTGGTATTGCTTATTGTGATAAAGGCTTTTTTCGCTAAACCAAGCGTCGAACTCCACGCCTAAAAGCTCGAGGTCAGACCTTATCCACTTAATAATCTTACCCTGTCCAATTTTGCCTATTTCTTGAACAGGATATTTCCCCTCAAAACTAATCTCCGCTATTTTACAAATTGCCTTCTCTTTTCCCCCTTGTTCAGCAATAATTTCCCTTGCCAGCTCTATCATATAGTCACCGAGGTAGCCATCTTTTGGCATCTCAGCAGAGATTTCCAAAAGCTGCAGATAGCGAGCATGGAGAGAGCGGTTGAAAGCATCTATCTGGCTACCGGCGTCGTTGATATAGTATTCCTTTTCCACATAATAGCCAGCAGCAGTGAGAACGTTGGCTAGAGTACTACCTAAGACAGCACCACGACCATGACCTACGTGAAGAGGTCCGGTGGGATTGACGCTAACGAACTCAATTTGAGTGTGACTGCCTTTGCCTAGAGTAAGGTTACCGTATGACTCACCAGCAGCCGAAACAAATTCTGCTTGTTCGGCTAGCCAATCATCTCGCAGGGTGAAATTAATGAAGCCCGGTGGAGCGATGGCAAACCTATCAATTTCCGGAGGGAGTGATATATGCTTAGCTACTTTCTCAGCTATAACCAGAGGGGGCTCTTTAGCTGTTCGAGCTAGCTTTAGGGGAAGTCCTGAGGCGAAATCTCCATGCTCGGGATTCTGGGGGTGCTCTATAACTACTTCGGGCAGCGTTACAACAACGAGACTGCCCTCTCGTTGTGCCTCAGTTACAGCCTGCTGCAAACAAGTGGCTAACCTTTTCTTAACCATAGAGATTGCTTCGCTCCGCTCGCAATGACATTACTAGCTCCATTCAGCGCTTTTAGACCACACTTGAGATAATTGCTGTCTTAGAAGGCGATGTTCGGGTTTTCCCAAATTACTGTCACTTTGAAAAAGGGCTATTGCCTCCTGCCGAGCCAGCTCTAGGAGGCGTAAATTTGATAGTTTAGCTATTTTAAGGTCAGGTAGGCCACTTTGGTGTGTGCCAAAAAATTCTCCCGGGCCTCTTAGCTCTAGATCCTTCTCGGCTAAAGCAAAACCATCGTGAGTTTTCTCCATTAGCTGAAGGCGGTCTCTTGCTTCAGGTGTGGTTGCTTCGCTTCGCTCGCAATGACAGGAAGGGATAAGTAGGCAATAAGCTTGCTCTTTATCTCGGCCCACTCGCCCTCTAAATTGATGGAGCTGTGATAGCCCGAAGCGCTCAGCGCCCTCCACTAACATTACTGTGGCGTTAGGTATATCAATGCCCACTTCTACCACCGATGTTGACACTAGAATATCAAGCATACCTTCTCGGAAGCGGCGCATTACCTTTTCTTTATCACCAGGGGGCATTCGCCCATGGAGTAACCCCAATTTTAAATCTGGGAAAATTTCTCTGGATAGATACTCGTATTCACTTGTAGCGGCTTTTGCCTCAAGTGTTTCTGATTCTTCAATCAGAGGACAGATAATGAAAGCTTGCTTACCATTACTGACCTGGCGACGGAGGAAGCTATAAGCTTTTTCTGTGTACTGGGGCTCAAGGAATCTTGTTTTCACTTCCTGTCGTCCTGGAGGCAGCTCGTCAATAACTGAGAGGTCGAGGTCACCGTAAAGTGTCAGTGCCATAGTTCGCGGGATAGGGGTGGCGGTCATAACCAATATATGAGGGTTAAAGCCTTTTTGACGCAATGCAGAACGTTGTAAAACACCGAATCTTTGTTGCTCATCTGTCACTGCTAACCCTAGCTGGTAAAATTCTACCTCTTTTTGGATAAGGGCGTGGGTGCCAATGACAATATCAATTTCACCCTGCTTAATTTTACGATGTAAATCCTCCTTCACGCTATCTTTAAGGCTGCCGATGAGCAAAGCGATAGTAAGTGGCTGGGAGAGAAAGCCTATATAGCATTCAACATTATTGCCTATTTTCTCTTTCTGCGTGCTGGCGTTAGACAAATAATCACAGATATTGCTGAAATGCTGCTCAGCCAGCACTTCAGTGGGCGCCATCAACGCTCCTTGGTAGCTGTTGGCCGCTGCCATTAATAAAGCCAAAGTAGCAATCACGGTCTTGCCACTCCCTACTTCGCCTTGAAGAAGGCGTGACATAGCTCTGGGTTGCTTAAGGTCAGCTAAAATTTCCCATAGTACTCGCTCCTGAGCTCGGGTCAAAGTGAAGGGTAAACAATGTAAGAACCCGTCAATAACCTCCTGATATATATTAAAGGCATGGCCTGGCTGGCTTTCTTGCCAATCCCGCTTTCTTGCCAGCACGCCTAATTGAAGTAAGAATAGCTCATCAAAGGCTACCCTCTCCTTTGCCCTCCCCGCTATTAAGTGGCCGTCAGGATAGTGGATTTGAGCAATCGCTTCAGGAAGATTTAATAGCTGGTAGCGGTTTTTTATCTCCAAGGGTAAGAAATCGCTCACTCGCCATGCCCAACCATCAATGGCTTCTTTCGTCCATTTCCTCACTTGCCGGGGATACAAGCCTTGAGTAAGAGGATAAATGGGGACCAAGCGGCCAGTGTGGATCAGTTCTTTATTCTCAAGCAATTCCCATTCAGGAGACTGGAAGACTTTTTGACCCTTGAATAAACTGACTGTACCACTAATTACTACCTTGGCGTTGGTGGGAAATCTTTTAGCCAGATAAGGTTGGTTGAACCAGACTACTTTGATGTTCCCAGTCTCATCGCTCACTATTGCCTCAGTGCCTTGCCGATTACCAAAAGTAGCTATCCTAGCTTGCCATATTGTAGCTACAATAGTTTGCTCCTCACCTTCCTTAAGTTCAGAGATAGGTTTCCTCTGGCTGTAATCGACATACCTCCGGGGGAAAAAATAAAGTAAATCATGCATTGTTCTCACATCTAGCTTGGCAAATTTAGTGGCTACACGGGGTGTAATGCCTTTGATAATAGTTATAGGGGAATTTAATCCTTCGCTTCTTTTCCCAGGGCGTGACGTAACTGTTACCCTCACCTTATTCCTCTCTTGTAAGGAAGAAGAGAATTCATTACATAGAGGAGAGGTGAGGGTGCCTTGCTTTACTTCTTCCAGCTTGCTTAGCCAGTCGAAGAGACGCATTACACATTTCTTACGCTCGTCTACATCACAGGAGCCGTAATTGGAGTTAGCTAAATTGAGTTTATCGAATTCAGCTAAAAGTTGCTGGTTATTTACGCCTTGCCTGATTTGTCCTGCCTGTTTGTGAAGATATTTATCCAAACCACCGATTACTGCTTTATCGGTATATCCTTGCTTACGCTCCAGTTCAAGGATTTTTCTTAGTGAATCGGTAGTTATCACTTTGCGAAGGCGTCACTTAATTATGCTAAGGTTACAGCACTTATAGAATATCACATTTGTCTCTTTAGATAATTTAGTAAAAAGCTCAGCAAAGAAATCCGGGGGCACAGTTGAGGTGGTGGGGATAATCTTGCCTCTTTCTAGCCTATAATAGAATTCCTCTGTGCTTATATCAACATTATCGCGGTAAGCCTCGCTACCAAAATTGACATACAACGGCACCATTGTAATCCCAAACTTCTGAGCTAGTTGAGGAGTAATATTAGAGAGGCTATCAGTTACAGCTTTAACCATTACTCTCTGCCCCTGAAAAACTTAGTTTTTCAGGGGCCCGAGGTTATTCCAGCGAGATTATATAATTATAATGTGGTTGCCCACCCTGGACCACTTCAACCTCAAGGTGATATTCCTCCCGGATTTTCTGGGCTATATCCTCCGCTTCAATGGCTTGAGCTTCAGCAGCGTAATAAATAGTTACCATTTCTGTGTTTTCAATATTGGCTTTCGTTAGAGCTTGAAAAATAACATCTAACATATTATTGCCACCAGCTATTAAATCCTCATCATTTAGAATAGCAATAGGTTGCCCCTTCTTTATTTCTTGGCCGTTCATCCGTGTCTTACGCACTGCTTTAGTAACTCCTATGGTCTTTACTGCGGTCATCGCCTCTTCCATAGCTCGAGTATTTTCCTCTAAGTCCATGTCATAACTAAAGGCGAGGGATGCGGCTATGCCCTGGGGGATAGTCCTGGTAGGGATTACCTTCACCCTCTTTGAAGTTAAAGACTCAACCTGCGAAGCTGTGTGGATGATATTCTTGTTATTGGGCAATAGAATAATATTGTCCGAGGGTGCTGCTTCTACAGCCTTCAATAACTCGCGAACGCTGGGATTCATTGTTTGACCGCCAGGAACAATAATTGTAGCCCCTAGGCTATTAAACACCTCAAAAAAGCCATCTCCAGCGGCGACTGTTACTATAGCGATGTCGACCCTGGGCATTCTTTCTTTTTGTATCTTAATAAATTCTGCATATTGATCATCCATATTGTTGACCTTTACCTGATGTAGTGTGCCTAAGTGGGTAGCATAATCAAGAATTTCACCGGGCTTAAAGCTGTGGATATGAATTCTAACCATGGAGCAGTTGCCAGCAACAATTAGGGATTGCCCTTTCTTCTTTAACTTTTTCTTGATCTTGCTCAAATTAAGTTTTTGCCCCTCCAGTAGAAACTCGAGGCAATATCCATAAGGCACTTCTACCTCAGCCGTTGGAGCCATTTTAGAAGCTAGGGGTAAGTTGGCAGAGACTAGCTGAGGTTTCCGGCCTTTCATTTTATCGGCTTCTCCTTTAAGGAAGTGCCGGGCACCATCGAGCAATACATATAAACCTTGCCCCCCGGCATCTACTACCCCAGCTTCACGTAATACTGGTAGCAAGTCAGGTGTCCGAGCCACTGAATCCCTAGCTGCCTCTGTGGCAGTTTCTACTACGGAAAGCAAGTTTTCAGAATCGGTTTTGGCGGCTATATCGGCCGCGTTAGCGGCATCTTTAAGCACCGTCAGTATAGTTCCTTCTACCGGGTGCATGATTCCTTCGTAAGCAACTTGCGATGCTTCAGCTAGGGCCTTGGCAAAATCTTTGCCATTGAAGGATTTCTTGTCTTCCAATCCCTTGGCCAAGCCACGCAGGAATTGGGATAGGATAACTCCTGAATTACCTCGTGCTCCCATTAAAGCACCATAAGCCATTGATTTGGCTACTGAAGAAGCATCGCTATCTGTGTTCTGTTTTGCCTCTTGCATAGCAGAGTGCATAGTAAGCAACATGTTGGTTCCTGTATCCCCATCGGGGACCGGGAAAACATTTATAGCGTTGATTTCGGGAACACATTTCTCAATCCAGGTTGTACCTAGGGCAAACATCTTTCTCAATATCTTGCCATCAGCTAATTTAGCTCCCATTTCTCTTCGCCTACCTTGGTACAATTGCTGCTATGACTTTAGTATGATAGCATTACTATAATACCCCGGGTATCATTTATAGTAAAGGGGGTTAAAAGAATTTTCCCATGAAGTGCGATATTTGTGGCAAAAGAGTTCAATTTGGACAGAGTGTAAGTCATTCTAAAAAGAGTACTAAACGGAAGTGGTTACCCAATATTCATAGGGTTACAATTGTTGTGGGTGGGAAGAAGCAGAAAGTTAATATTTGCACCAGGTGTCTGCGTAGCCAATACAAAGCAGCCCATTAGCTTATTGCTTCCCTGATTTTTTGTAATGCTTGGCTCATTCCTTCTTTAGCATTAAACACACTTGTGCCGACAACTAGAACTCTACCACCAGCCTTAACTATGCTAGATGCATTGTTAATGGTAATACCTCCATCAACTTCGAGCTCGGCATCCACCTTTCTGCTATCAAGCATCCGGCGCAAGCGACTTATCTTTTCTAGTGTTTCAGGGATGAAAACTTGTCCGCCGAAACCAGGGTCAACGCTCATAATAAGAATCAAATCAACCTGAGGCATAATCTCGTCTACCATGCTTAAAGAACTCGCTGGATTTAAAGCCACCCCGGCTTTTACCCCAAGTTCCTTTATTACTTGAATCGTTCGGTGGAGATGAGGGCAAGCTTCCGCATGCACGGTAATGATATCAGCGCCAGAATCGACAAAGTGGGAAATATGCCGCTCAGGCTGTTCTATCATCAAGTGGACATCTAAAGGCAAGTGTGTCCAGCTACGAAGGGAAGCCACTACTGGAGCCCCGATAGTGATATTGGGCACGAAATGTCCATCCATGACATCAATATGAATATAGTCAGCCCCTGCTTTAGTAGCCTCAGCTACTTGCTCCCCAAGGCGAGCAAAATCAGCAGAAAGGATTGATGGTGCTAGCTTAATTTTGTCCTTCATTTTTTACTCCTCTGAGTGAGATTCTTCATTCCACTTCGTTCCATTCAGAATGACATACTTTGTCATTCTGAGCGTAGCGAAGAATCTCCCTTGCTCTGGTTAATGCTGCTTCTACCTGTTGGGGGGAAGTGCCGCCGACAATATTTCGAGCCGCCACAGATGATTCTAAGGTTATATTATATACATCTTCACTGAAAAGAGGGGAAAAATTGCGATATTCACTTAAGCTAAGCTCATGGAAGCCTTTGGCTTTGTTAACGGCGTATTCGCTAAGTTTAGCCACCACGCTATGCGCTTCCCTAAATGGCGTGCCTTTCCTCACCAGATAGTCAGCTAAATCGGTAGCCAAAATGTAATCCTTTTTAATAGCGTCACGAACACGCTTTACATTGACCTTGATTGTTTTTACCATTTCAGCAAATACTCTTAGAGTAGAGTGTAACGTATCCACAGTATCAAAAAGCCCTTCCTTATCCTCTTGCGTATCCCGGTTATAGGCTAGAGGCAAAGCTTTCATGGTAGTTAGAATGGCTATCAGATTTCCATATACTCGGCCTGTTTTACCTCTGGCGAGCTCCGCTACATCGGGATTTTTTTTCTGTGGCATGATGCTACTGCCAGTGGTAAAGGCTTCGCCAATCTCTATAAAGCCAAACTCGATGGATGACCATAGGACGATCTCCTCAGCTAATCGTGAGAGGTGCATCATAGTAAGAGCAGCCGAGGCCTGAAACTCTGCTACGAAGTCTTTATCAGAAACAGCGTCAAGGCTGTTAGTGCTTACTTTGCTAAAACCTAGGTCTCGGGCAACAAATTCCCGGTCTACAGGATAAGAAACGCCAGCCAAAGCACCGCTACCCAAAGGTAAGACGTCAGTGCGTTTGAAACAATCACAGAACCTCTCCTTATCCCGTTGAAACATCTCAAAATAAGCCAACAGATGGTGAGCGAGAAGCACTGGCTGAGCTTGCTGTAAATGGGTATAGCCAGGCATGATGACATCTTTATTTGCCTCAGCTAGTTCCACTAGCGAACGCTGCAAGGTTTTTAACTCATCAATGGTTTTCAAAATTTCCTCTTTAATAAAAAGGCGCAGATCTAAAGCTATTTGGTCATTTCGGGAGCGAGCGGTGTGGAGTTTCCCAGCCACATCTCCAATCTTCTCAAAGAGCCTTGTTTCGATATTCATATGTATGTCTTCGAGTTCGATCCTAAATGGGAATTTTTCTTGCTCAATTTCCGCCCGAATAGAAGTAAGTCCAGCAATTATACTTTTAGCATCGCTATTAGTTATTATCCCTTGCTTTGCTAGCATCTTAACATGAGCGATACTTCCTTCGATGTCATGACGATATAAGCGTTGGTCGAAAGGAATAGAAGCGACATAATCTTGCGCCAGTTTATTAGCCTCTTTCTGAAAACGATGGTGTAAGTAATTCATCTAAATCTGCCTCAAGTATCAAAGTGAAATCTTGATACTTTCTTTCCCTATTTGTCAACCAGTTTTCACTAAATAAGCGATTTTCATTGGTTAGGAAAAAGGTAATTTTTGTTGAATTAAGTCTCAGCATGGAAAACAAATAGGCGATGTTGTATTTATAGAGGGAACAGAAAGTGCCGTTTTCAGATTCTGGGTCTCAGATATCATTGCACACTACTCGCTATCTATAACCTCTTTGGTGAGTATCTAATTATAAAAAGCAGCCTTATGCTCAAATACTTATATCTCTCCAGTTTGTTTGGGGTAGTGCTGAGTGGTGTCACATTTGGATTCGTCGACTGGGAGAGAGCTTGATTATCTCACCCACCCCTTTTACATTCGTACTCGCCTGTCAGAAACTCGTGGCTAATGCCATTCTGGATTGTTATTTCATCACCCACTACTGTTATCGTGGAGTGCCCTACGGTGACATCGCCGTATATATCATCAAAGTACTCCCAGCCCTTAGGCCAAAGGCCTTCCTCTGAGGGCCTTGATTTCCCATCGATAACACTATCACCATCCCAATCACAAAAGCGGATATAATTCACTCGTTCGCTATCCCGATAGTACTCAATTTCGGCGACAAGGCCGCTTGGACTTAGCGATTCAACAGTGATCTTGATAGTTTGGGTATATGTACCTGCACTGCATCCCGAGAATAGAATTACCACTGTAGTTAATACCGAAGCTACAATTACCAAAGCATGTAGTTTCCCTTTCCATATGCCATTCTTTATCATGTTAGGCTTTCTTTCCATTTGAAAATTCTCCTGGGATTCTTCGCTCCACATTGGAACAGCAGTCTCACTGCTTGCGGTAATCTCTGCAACGCTTGTAAGGTATGCTGCGCCTAGAGTTGCCATTATTCTACCACATGGTTCCGGCTTCTTGAAAGAGGATCTCCTGTTTGCACATTGTTGGTTTTGGCTTTTGTTTACGAACTATCACCATTATAAGCTTTCACTATGAGCGGTTACTGGATCCAGCTAAACAATATGAGGGTTTATTGGGAATGCCCAGGTCTCCCTAACCAGCTGGTGAAATATTCTCCCGACAACCACGCAGACTCTGGCTGATAGCGGGAGTAGTTTTCACCGAGCACGGCTTTGCTCTATAAGGATGGATGTGTTATTGTGTTGCTTATACTGGCTTCAGGTTCGTTCAATAATCTATGTGAGATGGAAGCCAGCGAGTAGTGTAACCATGTCAGCTATGGTTTAGAAAGGTTGGGTAGAATAGATTGAGTTCATTTGATCAGAGGAAATGGCAACGCTGGTTTTCCAAGATCGGAGGCGAGGAACCTGTACGACCTGCCCGGCGCGGAGGCGCCCCCAAGGCAATCATAATCATAGCCGTTGTCTTGGCTTTATTCATTGTCTTGGGTATAGCAAAGGGGTTCTACACTGACTGGTTATGGTTTAGCAGCCTGGGTTATGGCAGTGTCTATACCACTATCTTGAGAACCAGAATATTGCTCTTCTTCTCCGCGGCTATCATCTTTTGCATCTTGCTTTTAGGGAACCTAGTCCTGGCTACGCGCCTGGCACCCAAGACTGAAGCACATTTCTGGCCTTGGGCTATAGTACGTCGGCTACAACAGACCCTCAAGTTAGGTGTTATCTTGGGAACAGCACTGCTCAGTATAATATTTGGACTGGTGGCCCAGGGCAACTGGGAGGTTGTGCTGCGGTTCTTCAGCAGGCAGCCATTTGGCATCACTGACCCAATCTTCCATAAGGAGATTGGCTTCTACGTCTTCTCGTTGCCTTTCCTTAACATGCTGCGAAGTTGGGTCCTGGGCGCGCTGATAATCACCCTTCTTGGCAGTGCTGGAGTATATCTTCTGAGCTATGCGGCGCAGCGGCTTAAGTTCGACTTTGCCAGGCCGGTGCTAGCCCATGTTGGTGGACTGGCCATGGCTATACTTGGCCTTTTCGCCTGGGGTTACTGGCTTGGCATCTGGGAGTTAGTCTTCTCCGAACGAGGAGTGGTCTTCGGCGCCAGCTATGCTGATATGCATGCCAAACTTCCAGCGCAGTGGATACTCTTGGTAGTGGTGCTCGTGGTCATGGGAGTCATGCTGGTTTCTGTATTGAAACACAAATTTCGCTGGCCTCTCTACGCCATTGGGGGATGGATAGCAGCAGCCATCATCGCTGGAGGGATATTCCCCGCCGTGGTACAGCGTCTTCAAGTGGAGCCCAACGAGCTGGCCCGCGAGAGGCCCTACATCGAGTACAATATCCAATCCACCAGAGAGGCCTTCGCCCTGAGCCGGATTGAGGAGGAGCCCTTTCCTGCGGAGGGAACTCCGAGTTACCAGGATATAGTCCAAAATGAGGAGACCATCAATAACATCAGGCTCTGGGACCCACGCCCGCTAAAGGACACCTATAACCAGATCCAGTCCTTTCGGCTTTACTATGACTTCCATGATGTTGATATCGACCGCTATATCATTGATGGTGAGTACCGGCAGGTCATGCTATCGGGTCGGGAATTATCGGCGGAGAAATTGGCCGAGGAGGCGCAGACCTGGGTCAACCGTCGGTTACAGTTTACCCATGGCTATGGTGTTGCCCTGAGTCCGGTAAATGAGGTCACTGTTGAGGGGCTGCCGGTATTGCTGGTAAAGGATATCCCCCCCGTTGGTAACTTCGATATAGAGCGACCGCAGATATACTTTGGGGAAAAGACTGATAATTACGTGATTGTGAAAACAAATACCCAGGAATTTGACTATCCTATGGGCGATGAGAATGTCTACGGTCACTATGAAGGGACAGGCGGAGTTAGCATCAGCAGCTTCGTCCGCCGAGTGGCGTATGCCTGGCAATTTGCTGATTTTAATATCCTTATAAGTGGTGAGTTAACTCCTGAGAGCAGTGTCCTCTATTATCGGAATATCAGAGAGAGGGTGAACCACCTGGCACCATTTTTGCAACTGGACAATGATCCCTATCTAGTGATAATGGATGGGAGGTTATTCTGGATACAGGATGCCTATACCACCACTGAGCGCTATCCTTATTCTGAGCCGCATGGGAGTGGGCTAAACTATATTCGCAACAGCGTTAAAGCAGTTATTGATGCCTACAATGGCAGTGTAACCTTCTATATCACCGACCCAGAGGATGCTTTGATACGGACATACCAGGCTATCTTCCCCGAGCTCTTTGTCCCCGCTGAACAGGCGCCCGAGTCCTTGCGAGCCCACTTCCGTTATCCCGAAGATATGTTCAATATTCAGGCCTCGGTATACCAAAGCTACCATATGAGAGATGCCCGGGTATTCTACAATAAGGAAGACCTGTGGGCTATACCCAAAGAGCTCTATTTCGGCCAAGAACAGCCTATGGATTCCTACTACATCATCATGCGCCTGCCAGATGAGGAGAGGGAGGAGTTCCTGCTGATGTTGCCCTTCACCCCGGTGAACAAGAATAATACCATTGGCTGGCTGGCTGCCCGCTCTGATGGAGAAAACTACGGGAAGCTGCTTGCCTACCTTTTCCCCAAGGAGCGGCTGGTGTATGGTCCTAGCCAGATCGAGAACCGAATCCAGCAGGATACCGTCATCACTGAGCAGCTTGCCCTGTGGGGTCGCGGTGGTTCTCGGGTTATCCGAGGCAACCTGCTGCTGATTCCTTTAGGCAAGTCCATCCTGTATGTGGAGCCAGTCTTCCTCCAGGCGGAGGGCGGTGGGCTGCCACAGCTAAAGCGAGTTATTGTAGTTGCCGGCGACCAGATAGCTATGGAACCCACGTTGGAGGAAAGCCTTGCCGTTATCTTTGGTACGGAGGCGATACCGCCTGAGGAACCTGAGGTTGAGCCACCGACTCCGGGAGAGCCAGAGGAAGCGCTAAGCGCGGAGATAGCCAGTCTAATTGAGGAGGCGCAACAGCATTATGACAGGGCTCAGCAGTACCTCAAAGCAGGTGATTGGACTGGCTACGGGGAAGAACTGGATGCCCTGAAGGCGGTGCTGGATCAGCTGGCGGAACTTATTGCTGAAGAGAAACGATAGCGTATTACTTTAACACTATGGCTGATTGTTACACATCTCAAGGATATAGATCATGACCAGCAGTTTAGTTTCTTCTTTGTCTTACTCTGCTACTGAAGCAGCCACCTCTCTTGTCACCATAGGAGCCCGTGCCTCTGTTCTTAGAAAGAGCGAGGGCCTGAATAACATCAATCGCCCTATCCCTTAGTGATTTTCCATTGAGGGCAGTGATTGCGGCTTGACCTTCAGACTGTGATGTCATTTCAACAAATCCATATCCCCTAGATTGGCCACTACCAATATACTTGTCGTTCATGATGGTTACAGATAGCACTTCTCCGAAAGCCATGAATTCTCGTCGCAGTTCCTCCTCAGTCGCCTCGAGAGATAAGTTACCTACATATATATTCATGTTGCCCCCCTTTCGCGGTAACGGGGTTATTCTTGGCCCGCTGTTTGTCACTAACGCCTGAACTAATAGCCCTTTGGAGTTATGAATACATTTTATGTGCCTTAAGCAGAAATAAATGAAGAGGGAGTTTAATATCTTCTCTGTCTTCCTCCGCTAAAGCCGCTGCCTCTCCTGCCACCATACGACCCGTCGCTTCTGTTATCAGAGCGAGGTCGAGCCGCATTAACAGTTAACATTCGATCCTTTAAAGTTTTCCCGTTGAGGCCAGTAATTGCAGCTTGACCTTCAGACACCGATGGCATTTCAACAAACCCGAATCCTTTTGGCTGTCCACTATACTTGTCCGTTATGATATTTACAGATTCAACCTTCCCAAAAGCCAGGAATTCTTGGCGTAATTCCTCCTCAGTTACCTCATATGATAAGTTACCCACATAGATTTTCATATTAGTGCTCCTTTCGCTTAATCTCGTAACTATTTGCCGAGGGTCTCGCCAGCATATCAAGTACCCAAGCAGAGTATGACCATAGTCATCAGCCTTTTGGTTGCTTTCTGGTTTACCCACAACGGCGCCTTCGTCTGGCGCTCTTTTGCGCTTTCATGCGTGCCACCTCCCCCTTGGATAAAAAATGATTATGGGCCTTTGCCTCGCGCAGAATTCCACTCATTTGCACTATCCTTTGAAAGCGACGCAGCAGGGAATCTTGGGATTCACCTTCACGTATCGAAACTTCCATTGACATGACACATCACCACATTCTAGAGACATGCACGGGCCAGATATCTCCAGCCCATGTATGTCTAAGGGCTCAAACCAGTTTATCTACCTGGTCTGACTTTACGGTAGCAATCGCTACAATACACTGGCTTATCACCGCGAGGTTCAAAGGGTACTTCGGTGTCTTTGCCGCACTCGGCGCATATTGCAGGAAACATTTGGCGTGGGGCCCCGTAGCTGTGGCCACTATTTCCGTATCGCTCTGCCTTCCTTGCCTGGCGACACGAGGGACAGCGCTTGGGCTCATTAGTATAGCCCTTAGATTGAAAAAACTCTTGTTCCTCAGCGCTGAAAGTGAAGGCAGTCCCACAATCGGAACACTGGATCGACTTGTCCTGAAAACTCATTAGATGACCTCCTCTCTTCGAAATTTTAGTTAGAGCTCCGGTCATCCAACACTTTGGGAAATCTGTGGTGATTCAAGTATGTAACAACCTAAACTGAAACTACTAAGTAAATTATACACCAAAGCGACCCACTTTGCAAATAAATAGCCTAACCCTGTTAGTAAGAAGAACGCCACAACTAAAATCCAATGATTTTTGCTGGACACTGATGACGTGATTTATCGCTTACTGCCTCACAGTACGTCGCCTAATTGGTAACAACATGATGGAAAGTGCAGTTTTCTAGTTACCTTCAAGCACTGGGGTGTAGCCTTGCTATTTACCCTCCTATTTGTCAACCAGTTTTCACTGAACAGGTTACGCCTTGTGAATTCTAATGATGATTCGCAAAGCAATAATATTCCTAATTATACTATCTCAGGAATTTATCAACTTTTCCCGTCTATCCTGAATGCCCTGCCTAGGATTTTCAATTTCAACGTGGCTTTATTCTTCGTCTAAATCTGCCTCAAGCGTCGAGGTGAAATCCTGATATTTTCCCTCTCTTAGCCTTTGGAAGAACAAATCATAGCTTTCCACTTTAGCTTTTATATGCCTTCATTTTTTCTCGGTGGAAAATGTGTTCTTCAGGTTGCTCTATGATATATTTGAATTCATTTACATCTTTTCCAAAGGCCCTCTCAAAGAATGGCCTTTTGGGCCCCACTACACCATGTGTAGCATGTAAAATGCATTGTATGCCTCTCAATTGCTGCTTAGTCCAATGAGGATTATTGACATGCTTTCTATCCTTAGCATCCAAGGGGATAAATCTCATCGGGAAGGAAAAAATGTTTAGACCCAATTCTTCGTTTAATTCAATATTTATTCTTAATCTTTCATAGAAGTCTTCAGGGGTATCGTTATAGTTAAATAATATGAAGTTCGAAAGGTGTTTAATTCCATATTTATGAGCGAGGCGTATCTTCTCTATATATAGTCTTTTGAGTTCAATATGATCGAAAGCTATCCTTAAAGGCTTAATAGCAATCTCACTTAGAAGTGCCATCTTTTCTTCTGTGAGCAATTTTGCATCTACTCCTTGGTTAAAGTCGATATAACGAAATCTTCCTTTAAACTTAGCTCCCTTGTAAAATCCATATTTCCCAATTTCCTCTATTATTTTTCGAAATTTGGAGGATGCCAAAACATTATTATCAAGGAGGATTAAGTCTTTCTTATCAGGGTCGATTTGTTTTTCCAAAGGTATGAAATGAACATACTCGGGTTCTAGTTTGGGCACTGCACAGTACGGACAATGCCATATACATCCTTTGGTCATATACCCAATACTTGCGTCATTGGTATAATAATCGTATATGCCATCAAATAGTTTATAGTCTGGTGCCAACCTATCAACTTCTTCCCACAGTCCAAAGTGAGGTGTTATGCCAGTTTCCCTTCTTACATCATCCTGTAAGAGGGAACCAAGAATTCCTCCAACTTGAATATTACTTTCGTTAGCCTTGTTCCGTTGATAGAATTTGATCGTGTTTATTGTGATATTCCACTGAAATGTAAACATAGTAGTAATGTAAATAGCATCCCATTTTTGGTCTTTTAATTCTTTATTCATGCCTTTCCAAAATTTCACTTCATCCCCTTGCTGCTTGTGGTAAGTCGAGATTTTCATTAATCCAAGGGGTGGATATTTGGCTTTGTAGGCTGGTTCTATGAGTAGCACCCTCTTCGGTTTTTTGACTCGAATATTAGCTCTGATTGGTAGATCAGTGCTTAAACTCAATTTGTTGTCCTTTAACATCTTGCTACCCTGACTCTTCCGTTTCTTCTAACCCAATGCATTCCCTTATCCATTTCATTCCCCAATACCCCAAATTTTTGCTAACTTCAGTGCATTGCTGTTCACGGTGATGTCCATAAGTATCTCTTAGCTCCTCGAAGGATTTAAATTGAACTGAGGTTATATCCTTATCCTTAGTGAATATATGCTTAAATCGCTGCTCCCAATTCGGATTGTAAACTATGATTTCTCTTAAGTGTGGGGTAGCAATGTAATCTAACCTTCTCTCTGGAGGGAGTAAAAGCAAAACATCTTTTTGCCGCGGTTCTCTCTCTCCTCTTTCTTTTATACGCTCATTAGCATAATTCTTTATGCCCTCAGGGATACCCCGCCGCCACCAAGCCTCGCCATGGAGGCTTTTCAATTCTTTGGCTATGAAGTTCCTCAGATTTATTTCTGTATCTCCTAAGAGCCGCCTAATATCTTCATTGCTTAATTTCTTTGGCCTTGGAGGCGTCCAGGTCCGCAGCAGTTCAAGACCAAATCCATCAAATTCTTCCTTAATCCACCATGTCATTTGTTTAGCGTTTTCAGTCAATGGCCCTTTACCGACTTGCTTCCTAATCGCACTTCGCTCTTCATCGGACTTATTTTTTAACTTCGCTATTATGGGGTTGAGTAATTTCTTTGTCTCATCCCGGAACTTGCTCAGGTCTTTTTTCTTATAAATTCCCTCTTGTCCTGCATACCTTAGGTAAAGCATAAGCTGTCTGAAGATAATAAAAAGTATGCGAACGCCGATATTCGAGCGAAGCCGCCCTTCCTCTCCCTTTTGCCAGTCTTCAGGGAAGGACACCCTAATGACATCAAAGTATGCTTTCAACCTTTCACAGGCAAAATCGACTGTCGAATCATAATCATCTTTATAAACTAACACCTCATTTTTATTAATTAGCCTATTCTCTTTGATTCCCTCGCATACTGTTGTCATTGTCAGATTGGGTATCTCTTTGCCCTTGGGAAGCATACTTGGAATTTTAGTGTGATTATAAAGAGGTGAGTCACTATCCGAGTTCAATTTCCTAGCTATCAATGAAATAGCCCGTTTAATCTGATGCTCCTCTTCCTCTGAGTCTGCGTAAATGACTGGGTATAAATCCCACAGAAGGTTAGGAGTAACTGCTTTTTGCTCCCTATTTATATCAACAAAAAGGTTTGCTTGATCTTTCGGAGATAAAGACTCGAAGGCAAGAACAGGAACTGTATCCTTCATTTTCCTTTCGTTATTGGCATATCCATATAGTCTATGCTGACCATCAATAATCCAGGCGCTTCCGTAATAGTGAGGAAATTCAAGCATTCCACACACTACATTTCCTGCCTGTTTTTCCTTCTCAAACCTATGGAAAGTCGGTTTTTGGGTGAAGTTAAGGATGATGTTATTTGGGAAATACCCACCTTTTGATATGAATTCATCGATTTTCTTTAAACGAGGTTTTTTAACTATTCTCTGATATGAATCACTGACTTCGCTAGGAGAGCTCTCTCTGCGATGCACATAAGCAACTTTAAGCAATTCTTCAGGTTTAATAATAAAGCTATAATACTTTGCATCTCCTCTACCACCAAGGATAGCGGGTACTTTGATATTCCTTAGGGCTGGGATTTTCTTATTCCTGAATAGGATGGTGTAAATTTGAAATTTTGCACTTGCTCCTAAATGCTTAATAAGGTCACCATAAGATTTGAGGTCTCCTTCCTTCCACACAGCATTTTGGTTATTTTTAGCGAGAACTTCATTACCTTCACTCCATTTAATACCTCGTGTTGCTATTACAAAAGAAATTCGAATATGTCTATCATTGTATTTCGCTTTAATCGAAGCGGTAATATCCCTCTTTAAATCGGAGATTTCGTGAATGTCCCTCCGTGAGATTTGTGTCTCATGGGTGCTAGCTTTACATTCCACAACAAATGCATCGTTTCCACTCTTAGCAAACACATCAATCTGTTTCTGGATCGGCCCTGCCTGTATTCTAAAGTTTCTGTCTTTATTCATTTCTGCAAAGCCCGTATCGTAAAAAAGCAACCAAACCTCATCTTCTAGCAATTCATCGAGTTCCTTCTCTTTAGATAATCTTGCCTTATTCTTCGGTTGCTTCGGTTTGAGCTCCCATCCGTGTTGTAAATAGGAATCCCGCGCAGCTTGAGAGACTGTTAGTTCGTGATATTTCTTCTTTCGTTGTCTCGCAGTTTTATTCAGCTCTTCGTTTTGGACTAAATCTCCGTAGAAGTACAATTACTACCTTGCTAATGTGGCTGTTTGCATATCTAGTTTATCATATAGCCAAAGCACAAATGGCAAATTAGGTAAGCTCATATTCCTTCTTGGTTTCAAACGGGATTATGTAGCGGTAGCTATCGGGCAAAGGTTTGCCTTCCTTTAAGCACTGGGTGATAAATTCAATTTCATTCTGGTTTAGTCGTTCCATAAGAATCCCTTGTTCCCGTTAATCCCTTACACTGCTTTGTTGGTGTATTTGAACTTTGGCTTAAACATCTCTCTTTAATTATATCAGAGCAAGGTCGCTGTTTTGGAGACGGCTTTGACATTTCGACTCAACCTTACCATAGTTCGCCAGCCCATATAAGCTTAGTAAGCTTCTCATCGTTTTTCATATTCGGTGTCTCCTACCAAAACATAATCGCCGATCCATTTTACCTGAGGTAATTTGCCCCTGACTGCTTGGTAAAATGGTCTGTCCCCGGTCCAGAGCTCACAACCCTCGCTTTCAGCCAGAGCAAGATAAGAGGCATCGTAAGCAGACAGGTTGTGCTCTAACGCTAATTCCAAAATCCTCTCCGGCTCCGCCTCTTTTAATTCTACTCCTAGCTCCAAGAGGGTATCCATAACTTCCAGTGCTTTGTCTGAAGCTAGTCTTTTCATATTGGTGGCAGTAAGGATGCCGTTTACCACCTCGTAGATTAAAAGATAGGGGGCTATCGCTTTGACAGCTTCTAGGGCATAAAAATCGTTTCTTAGCGCAGTGGCTTGCGGAATATACTCTTCATCGTCAAGCTGCCATTTCAAGACCACTGAGGTGTCTACGACTACCAGCCTTGGTTCTTGTGGCATATTTTCTATCTCCGCCGGCCTTCCTCAACGAGTTCAGCGGTAGAAATGCCAATGGGGCCTATCTCCTGCCTGAGCTTGTCCATACGAGATAATAAAGCCATCTTATTCTTGTCATCGGCCTCAGCGCTTCTCTCGCCATCCCTGACGAGGCGCTCCTCGATAGCCCGGGCACAATAATCAGTCACAGTCATTCCTCGCTTGGCTGCTGCTACTTTAATCTGTCTCTTAATTTCCTCATCTTCAAGATAGAGGCCAAGCCTTGCTTTGTTTGCCATTTCTATCACCTCCAGGCTAAGTTTAACGACAAAGCAACTTGTCGTCAAATAGCTCTACTTATTCATATGATATGCCACGCTGACTGCTTTCTTGTCGGTTCCTTTTTCCCTGAGATTGCTTCGCTTCGCGCGCAATGACATCTCTTGTTTGCGGGAAGACCTATAAGCCAGATTATGGGTTCTCTTACCCTTATCGCTGGAAGAAAGCAGTTACTGGCGATATGCGGCTGTCAGTGGACTTTCGAGCAAGCAGGACTATATTGCGATAGCTATCTGGCAAAGGCTTGCCTTCCTTCAAACAATGAGTGATAAATTCAATTTCGCTCTGACTTAGTCGTTCCATTTTCAAACTCCGATAGCAGGAGTGTGAAAATCATTCCTTTGCACCTTGCATCATTTTTAGTAGCGTCCTTTTGGCCTCTGCTACAAACTTTCGGGCACAGTCAATTTGCTCCACCGCATCCTCCTCAGTGATTTTAACAAAATCTCCATAGTCAGCATCTTCTCTTATCCCTTTTGCCTCTCTGAGGAACTTACTAAATCCTGTGGGGAAAAGCCCAGCTTTTACAATGTGCTGGTTAAACAAAGAAATGACTCCAGAATGTTTACTGCTATCCAGTTCTTTTAATGCTAAAAGCGCTCTTGCTGAGGTGAACATGGCGTAATAACTCCTATTGACTGCCAAGCTGAAATGTCTTTGTTTGAAAGAATCTTCAGCCTCTTTCAGCATCTCCTTTGCCTTCTCCAGCCTGTATTTAGCTAAATTTACGTGGCTCATAAAAGAATTCCCTCCTTTTCCACATTTTCGAAGAAGAAAGAGCCTAATTCTTTGTTCTTCTGGTATTCAAATAGGTCGTAAAGAACAGGAGATAGAGGTAAGCCGTATTCGATATCATAATTAGCAGTTATCTCTGCTAATTTACTACGAATATATGATGTCTTTTCCTTCACCAGGATAAATATGTCAATATCCGAATCTTGATAGAAATCTCCTCTTGCTTTAGAGCCGAAAAGCCGTATAGATACAATTTCATCTCCTAATTTTTCTTTTAGCTCTTTTACAAAGGAGTTTATTACTGCTCCTTCTCTTTTATTTAAGCAGCCTAATTCGCTCTCCATAATTATCCTTGCCTCTTTAAGTTTAAGAAATTCAACTCGTATTCTTCAATCAGCTTTTCATCGGCAAAGCTAAAGTATCTATTATCGCCTATTATGATATGGTCTAAGACCTTAATCTGCATAATATTGCCAGCGAAGACTAAATCCTGGGTTATTTGTTTGTCATTATCGCTGGGCTCAGGATTTCCCGCGGGGTGATTGTGGACAAAGATTAGAGCGGCAGCATTGTATTTGATGGCCCTCTCGATGATTTCCCGGGGATAGACGGCGCTAGCAGTTAATGTTCCCTCGAAGAGGTCATCCACTTCGATAACTTGATTTTGGGCATTGAGGAACATAACTTTGAAGGTCTCTTTTTTGAGGTCTCGCATAGAGAGGTAGAGATAATCGAAAACCTCTTTTGAGGACTTACAATAGGGTTTATTAAGAATCTGCTCCTCGAGGAACTTCTGGGATAGTTCCTGTATCAGCTTGATGGCGAAGGCGTTGGCTGGACCAATACCTTTAATCTCTTGCAGTTCTTCACTAGAAGCGGCTAAAACTCCCCGCAAGGTTTTGAACCTTTTTATTGCTTCTTTGGCCTGTGGTTTGCAATCGCCACGCGTACCACCCAGGGTCAGTAATAGTTCAACAATCTCGTAATCAAGGAATGCCGCCAGTCCAGACTGATTGAATTTCTCCCGTAGCCGTGCTCTATGCCCTTCCCGTGTTAATTGAGGATTGCTTGCCTTAGGCGTCTCCTGAGGTTCCCGTTGCATAACCCCTTTCCCGCTTTTTGGCTGTAAGCCAAGTTTTGTCAATTTTGCCCCCTTTGGCAAAAGCAAAGAATTCCCCTTTACTATTCGGATGGTTTTGGAGGTTGCACTCTCGCTTGGGTTCTCACCGGCAAACCCCAGATATGAATGAAGCCGGGAGAGGCGCTCTGGTCAAAGACATCACCTTTATCATAAGTAGCCAGGCTGAAATTGTAGAGGGAATAGGGAGACTTTCTACCCACTATTCGGCAATTACCTTTGTGAAGCTTGACCTTCACTATGCCAGTAACGTATCTTTGCGAACTTTGCACATAAGCAGCTAAGTCTTGGCGAAGACCGGTAAACCATAATCCATTGTAAATAAGGTCAGCATATTCGCTAACTACTTTTGCCTTAAAGCGGAGCTGCTCTTTGGTCAGCACCAGATCCTCTAAAGCTTGATGAGCTTTGAGCAGCACAGTAGCCGCTGGTGCTTCATAAACCTCCCTCGATTTTATGCCCACTAATCTGTTTTCCACATGGTCAATCCTGCCTATGCCATGCTCACCGGCTAACTCGTGAATTCTCTGAACAAGCGTGACCCCATCCAATTTTTCGTCATCAAGGCTTACTAGTATTCCTTTTTCAAAACCGATCTCCACATAGCTAGGTTGTCCTGGTGTTTCTTCAAGTGATTTTGTCCAGGCAAAGACATCCTTGGGAGGCTCACTCCAGGGGTCTTCCAGGGCGCCGCATTCAATGCTCCTTCCCCACAAATTTTCGTCAACGGAATATGGGCTAGCCGTTGTAGCTGGAACAGGGATATTATGCTCCTGGGCATAGGCAATTGTTTGCTCTCTGGTCATATTCCACTCCCTGGCTGGAGCTATCACTTTGAGCTCAGGAGCCAGAGCGGCTATGCTTACATCGAATCTTACTTGGTCGTTGCCCTTGCCGGTGCAGCCATGAGCTACAATGGTAGCTCCTTCTTTTTTAGCTGTAGCCACTAAAAGTCGGGCGATGAGGGGGCGCCCTAGCGCGGTGGCTAGCGGATATTGACCCTCATAAAGGGCATCAGCTTGAAGAGCGGGGAAAACAAAGGATTTTATAAAAGTTTCTTTGGCATCAACTACCAGTGCTTTTGTCGCTCCTATATCGAGTGCCTTTTGCCTAATAGCTTCGAGATTGCTATAGCTACCTATATCCGCAGTAAGAGTAATAACCTTCAGGTTATATCTTTCCTTGAGCCACTTTATGGCTACAGAGGTATCCAGACCACCACTGTAAGCTAAAACTGCTTTGTCTGACATCTTACCTCCTATTGTCATTGAGCCCGTTTAATTTTGATTCCCCGTTCAATTTCAGCCATCTCGGACGTGTTTCACCCCCAAATTTTTGTAGTTGCCTGATTTATCAGGCACGGTCGCCCAATAAATTGGGCAACTACATTTTTAAACACCCTCTCATTATAAGAACCTGTGAAGCGATTCCCAGATGTGATGAGATTGCTTCACTACGCTCGCAATGACATTAAAGTATCTTCTAAAATGTCAATCGCCTTGCCCACCTCCCTTTCGGTAATAATGAGGGGGGGCATAAAACGGATAGTGTTTGGCTTCACTTTGTTAACTAGCAAGCCCCTTTTTAAACAAGCCAAGGCTATTTCCTCAGCGATTTCACCCTTGAATTCCAAAGCTATTAGGAGTCCTCTACCCCTCACCTGAGTGATGAAATCAAATTGCTGCTTCAAGCTCTCCAGCTTAGCCATAAAATACTTTCCCACCTGTTTAACCTTTCCCGGTATATCATCCTCGATAATGTATTTCATGGTGGCGTAAGCAGCAGCGCAAGCTAAAGGATTACCACCAAAGGTAGAACCATGCTCACCAGGGGCAAAGACAGAAGCATGCTCTTTGGCTAAGAAAGCACCGATAGGCACACCGCTGCCTAATCCCTTAGCTAGAGTCATTATGTCTGGCTCCACATTATATTGCTCATAGGCAAAAAGCGTTCCTGTTCGACCAATGCCTGTCTGGATTTCATCCAGAATAAGGAGAATACCCTTTTCGTGACACCATTCCTCTACCTCCTTAAGGTAGTTGTCGTCTGGCACATTGACTCCGCCTTCGCCCTGGATTGGCTCTAGCATTACACCGCAGGTGCGGGCGGTAGTGGCTGCTCTGATTTTTTCTACATCGTTGTAATCAACATTGATGAAACCGGTGGGCAAAGGTATGTAGGGCTGCTGGAATTTACTTTGACCCGTGGCAGCAGTCATAGCTAAAGTTCGCCCGTGGAAGGAACTATGAGTGGTGATAATATCATAAGCACCATTGAGGCGGAGCTTCCCATATCTGCGGGCTAGTTTCACGGCACCCTCGTTAGCCTCAGCGCCGCTATTACAGAAGAAAACCCTATCGAGGCAACTATTCTGTATCAAGATTTGGGCTAATTGTATCTGTGGAATGGTATAAAATTGATTCGAGGCCTGTATAAGGGTTTTAGCCTGCTTCTCCAAAGCTTCAACTACCACTGGTGGGCAGTGACCCAGGCTATCGACTGCCCAACCACCAACAAGGTCGAGGTATTTTTTGCCTTGATCATCCCAGACCCAAGCTCCTTCACCTCGAACCAAGGTCACAGGAAACCTGTTAAACGTTCTGAGAAACAACTTTTGCTCTAATTCTTGCCAGTTATCGTGGTACAATGCTTGTTCCTCCACTCTCTTTTTCAACCTCCTTGAGCAAAGCGTGAGGCATTCTGCCGTCAATGATGCGTACCACAGGCACTGTAGTCAAGGCTTTGAGGCTAGCCTCTATTTTAGGGACCATTCCACCGGAGATTATGCCGTTGGTAAGCATTTTTCTCGCCTCAGCAGCACTAAGCCTGGATAGCGTTTTGCCTGAGTCATCGTGTATGCCATCAACATCGGTCAAAAATATAAGTTTCTCAGCAGCCAAGGCAGCGGCAATTTCTCCAGCAGCAGCATCCCCATTAATATTAAGCAGCATTGTCCTGTTCCCAACTAAGCCAAAACTTACTGGTGCCACCACGGGCATATAGCCTTTTTCTAATAACGTCCTTAAAGGGCTGGGGTCAACAGCCACAATCTCACCAACATAACCTAGTTCAGGGTTCTTCATAGTTGACCAGAGCAAATTGCCATCAGCACCGCTTAAACCAACTGCCTTCCCCTCCAAAGCTTGAATGGCTACTACCAATTCTTTATTAACTAAGCCGCCAAACACTGCAGCCACTACCTTTAAAGTCTCAGCATCGGTAACTCTTAATCCTTTTATGAAGCTGGTGGAGATACCAAGCCTGGCAAGCCACTCAGAAGCCACTTGACCACCACCATGAACCACAACTAGGGATTTTCCTTGTTTTTGAAGCTCTACCAGGTCTTCCAAGGTGGTGTCCTGATTGCCCAAAATGCTGCCACCAATCTTTACTACAATAGTATTCTTCTGCATTACGTTGAATAAGCGCTATTTATAGTAACATACTCCTCAGATAGGTCACAGCCCCAAGCAGTAGTCTTGGCCTCTCCTAAGTTTAGACATACTTTGATAATCACGCTATCACTGTTGCTCAAGGCTATTTTCATTTCTTCCTTGTTGAAGGGTGCGGAGCAACCTTGCTTCATGACGCAAGTGTCGTTCAAATAGACATCCAGTTTGTCTTCTATTAGCTCTATCCCACTTCTTCCTAGAGCAGCAACAATGCGCCCCCAATTAGGGTCATTACCATGTATGGCTGCTTTCACCAGCGGCGAGCTAACAATAGTTCGAACTGCCTGGCGAGCTTCAGCCTGCTGTATAGCTCCTTCCACGGTAACTTCTATAAGCTTGGTTGCCCCTTCGCCATCTCGAGCGATCGACTTAGCCAAATAAGTGCAAACCTCATCCAAGGCCTCTTGGAAAGCTCCACCATTGCCAAAGCTGATGATTTTATTACCAGCCAAACCGTTAGCTAGTAAAAATGCACAATCGCTGGGACTGGTGTCACCATCAATGCTAATCATGTTAAAAGAGGTATCTACTGCGTCCTGCAGTGATGATTGTAAAAAGTCGGCATTTATTAAAGCATCAGTGGCTATGAAGCAGAGCATAGTAGCCAGATTAGGGTGGATCATGCCTGCCCCTTTAGCTACCCCAGCGATGATGAATTTACTTCCTTCCACATCAACCCTAACTGCTATTTCCTTAGGCCTGGTATCGGTAGTCATTATTGCCTTAGTAAAATCGTGACCTCCATCTTCATTAAGCTCTGTCTCTTTAATTCCATATCTTATACGATCCATAGGCAATGGTATCCCGGTTATGCCTGTGCTAGCTACAAGGACATCTTCAGCCTTGATAGCTAACTTTCTCGCTGTTAGGCTCGCCATTTCTGAGGCATCGGCTATGCCTTGCTCACCAAGGCAGGCATTGGCACATCCTGAATTTACCACGATTGCCTGTGCTTGTCTTCTTAATAAATGTCTTTGGGATAGAATAACTGGTGCTGACTTAATCCGATTAGTGGTAAAGAAGCCGACAGCGATACAGGGCATCTCAGAGTAAAGAATGGCTAAATCAAGCTCATCCTTGGTCTTTATCCCAGCGTGAATTGCTCCAGCTAGAAACCCTTTTGCTGAGGTAATAGTGCCTGAGGGAATTAACTCAAACATAAAACCTTTGGCTATAAAAAGTTAATTAATACTATAGCACGTATTACTTTATCTATTCACTTTACCTTTTGGGGTTTGCGATGTAAAATCAATTTAAGGAGTAACTATGTCGGGACATTCTAAGTGGTCACAGATTAAACGGCAGAAAGGGGTAGCTGATGCCAGGCGGGGGGAGTTATTTACCAAGCTTGCTCGGGAAATAATGGTGGCGGTGAGGCAGGGCGGGCCCAATTCAGAAAGCAATTTCCAGTTAAGGTTAGCAGTGCAGAAGGCCCGTGATAGTAACATGCCCCTGGAGAATATTGACAGGGCTATAAAGCGTGCCAGCGGTGGAGTTGAGGCATCTGATTTAGCCGAGGTAACCCTTGAAGGCTACGGACCGAACAGCGTGGCGGTTTTGGTAGCAGCATTGACCAACAATCGTAACCGTACCATTCAGGATGTGCGTCGCCTTTTCACACGCCACGGTGGTAATCTGGGTGAGAGTGGCTGTGTCTCATGGCTCTTTGAAAGTAAAGGAGTAATTACTGTAGAAAGCGATGGCTCGGATGCTGAAGAAATAGCCTTGCAGGCTATCGATGTTGGAGCCGAAGATGTTAAGACGGAAAGGGGCTATATTGAAATCTACACTCAACCACAGGATTTGGAAAAGGTAAGAAAAGCCATTGAAGAGGGAAAACATATAATCTCTGCGGAGCTCTCCCTGATACCTAAAACGACAATGTTATTGGATGAAAAGGAAGCAGCTCAGGCATTGAGCCTCCTCGACCATCTCGAGGAGCTAGACGATGTACAACATGTGTTCTCCAATGTTGACTTCTCTGATGCCACTCTAGAGAAGCTGCGCGGTTAGGCATAGCATGCGCATTCTTGGCATTGACCCCGGGACTATAAAGTTAGGCTATAGTATAGTGGATGCTGAGGAAGAGACACAGGTGGTGGATTATGGGGTACTCAATTTCCCGCCTCGAATGCCTATAGAGGAAAGATTATGCTCTTTATATGTCGGATTAAGCGAAATTATTGCCAAGCATAGGCCAGACGAGGTAGCTATTGAAGAGCCTTTTATTGGTCGTAATGTACACTCAGCGTTGGCTATTGGCCGGGCAGAAGCTGTTGCCATTTTGGCAACAGCTAACCAAGGATTACCCATCCACTATTACTCACCAGCCCAGGTAAAGAAGCAGGTAACCGGCTACGGACGAAGCGATAAACAGCAAGTACAGGAAATGGTGAAAATCCAGCTTGGACTTCCTCAACTTCCTCAGCCCAGTGATGCTGCCGATGCCTTGGCTATAGCCATTTGCCATATTCAGCAGAGCCGCCTTAATCGGTGGCTCGCTAAACAGATATCGAAATGATAGCTATTCTAGAAGGGACGCTGGAATATCGGGGCGTTGACTCGGTCATCATCAATGTGGGTGGCATAGGCTTTCAGGTACATGTACCCGGCTCAACTTTAAGTCAACTGGGAGCCATCAACGATAAAGTCTCCCTTTATACTCATCTCCACCTGAGAGAGGATAATGTCTCTCTCTATGGCTTTGCCTCTGAGGAAGAGCTAGCTTTGTTCAAGAACCTCATTTCTGTCTCAGGAATTGGCCCCAAGGCAGCTTTAGCGTTGCTGTCTGCTTTGAATCCTGAGCAACTTGCTATGGCTATCGCCAGCGGTAATGTGGATGTCATCAGCCAGGTGCCTGGCATTGGCAAAAAAATAGCCGGCCGCCTAGTTGTCGAACTTAAGGGTAAGCTAGAGAGGGAGTGGAAGAAGGGGGCAGTCTTGCCTTTAGCTGCAGAAAATACTGATGCCATAGCTGCCTTAACTAACTTAGGCTATTCCCTAAGGGAAGCCATCCAGGCTGTCTCTAATCTCCCTGATTCTGCAGAACTGAGCCTGGAGGAGAAGGTTAAAATGGCACTACAACAATTGGCGGCAAAATGAACAGAGTGGCTGTGGTCACTGATAGCGTTGCCTCTCTGCCACAGGAAGTGATTGACAAATACAATATTCATATCATTCCTGTGCGGCTCACAATTGAGGGCAAGGTCTATCGGGATACTGATGAAGACTTACCTCCAGAGATAGTTCACGAGTTTCAAAGACTGCCGCAGATTGATACAACTCCCTGGCCCCCAGAATTTTACTTTCAGGAATATGAGAAGCTGAGTCAGAAAGCAGATAACATAGTTCACGTTGTTTGCTTTTCTCAGTTTACCTCAACAATTTCCTTAGCCAAGGCAGGAGCAAAGATGGCACAAGAAGCTATACCCCATCTAAAGATAGAAGTATTTGATTCTGCAACAACCACTATGGCTCAAGGCTTTATCGCCTTAGCAGCAGCTCGGGCTGCTGCCAATGGCAAAGATATAAATGGGGTAGTTGAAGCTGCCAATGCCATTAAATTGAAGGTAAATTCAATTTTCGCCTTTGATACTCTGAACTACTTAGCTAGGACAGGGCGCATCAATAAATTAGCTGCCTGGGCAAGCTCTTTGCTCAAAGTGAAGCCGCTCGTTGGCCTTTCCCAGGGCGAGGCACATCCTCTTTCCTTAGTTAGAAATCGGTCACAGGCTATTAGAAATATCGTCAAGACGATGCGTGGCAGTATCGAGTCTGAAAAGCCATTGCATGTGGCTATAATGGATGTTGAATGTCCCCACGAAGCAGAAGAGCTGGCAAATATGGTCAAAGAGCAATTTCAACCTGCTGAACTTTACATAACACAATTTACCTCTGTTATGCAAATTGTCGCTGGGCCAGATATACTAGGCGTTGCTTTTTATTGTGGTGAGTGAAATATGCCTCGGTTTAAACTTACCTCTGATTTTCGTCTTACCGCTGATCAGCCACAGGCAGTAGATAAGCTGGTTAGTGGGCTGGAGAAAGGCTATCAACAGCAAACGCTGATTGGTGTCACTGGCAGCGGCAAGACCTTTACTATGGCTAATGTTATTGAGAGAGTGCAAAGACCAACTCTGGTTATTTGCCATAATAAAACCTTGGCTGCTCAGCTAGCCACGGAATTCAAGGAATTCTTCCCCAATAGTCCTGTGGGGTATTTTGTTAGTTATTATGACTACTATCAGCCAGAGGCTTATATTCCCGGTACTGATACCTATATTGAGAAGGAAACCGATATCAATGAAGAAATTGATAAGCTACGCCATGCAGCTACCAGAGCTCTCTTTGAGCGTCGGGATGTAATTATAGTGGCTTCGGTCTCCTGTATTTATAGCTTGGGGCCACCTGAGGAATATCATGGCTTTGCAGTCACGGTAAAAAGGAACGGGAATTACAAGCGAGATAAGCTGGTTCGCCGCCTTGTGGATATGCAATATGAGAGGAACGATTTTGAGCTCACCCGAGGTAAATTCCGTATCAGAGGTGACACCCTGGAAATCCAGCCAGCCTATGAGGAAACAGCCCTGAGAATCGAGTTCTGGGGGGATGAAATTGACCGCATTGTAGAGGTTGATCCCCTTACTGGCGAGTTACTGGCTCACCTTGAGCAAGTGGATATTTATCCTGCTAAGCACTTCGTTACTCCTTATGATAAGCTGATGGCGGCAATCGAAGATATCAAGGCTGAGCTAGAGCAAAGGCTAAAAGAGTTAAGGGCTGATGATAAGCTGCTGGAAGCTCAGCGGCTTGAGGCGCGGACTAACTATGATATCGAGATGCTTCAGGAAGTGGGTTATTGCACCGGGGTAGAAAATTACTCCCGACACCTTCAGCGGCGCGCTCCAGGAAGCACGCCATGGACTTTGCTGGATTATTTTCCCAGTGATTTTTTGATGTTCATCGATGAATCACATATGACCCTACCTCAGATAAGAGGCATGTATCATGGCGACATCTCGCGGAAGCAAACTCTGGTTGATTATGGTTTTCGTCTTCCTTCAGCTTTAGATAACCGCCCACTGAATTTTGAGGAATTCGAGGAACGCATCAACCAGGTTATCTATGTTTCAGCTACCCCGAAACCATACGAATATGAGCATAGCCAACAGGTGGTTGAGCAACTAGTCCGACCTACCGGGCTGCTGGAGCCTAGCATAGAGGTCAAGCCAACTAAAGGGCAAATTGATGACCTCATTTATCAGATAAAGACCCGGGTGGATAGAGGGGAACGTTGCTTGGTGACCACTTTGACCAAGAGGATGGCTGAGGAATTAAGTGACTACCTCAGGGAGATGGAAATAAAGACTCACTATCTTCACTCTGAGGTTGAGACGCTGGAGAGGGTGGAGATTCTCCGTGATCTTCGTCTCGGCGTTTATGATGTGGTTGTGGGTATTAATTTGCTTCGTGAGGGGCTGGATTTGCCCGAGGTAAGTTTGGTAGCCATACTCGATGCCGATAAAGAAGGCTATCTCAGGTCAGAGGAAGCGCTTATCCAGACAATGGGGCGGGCTGCCAGACATGTGAATGCTCATGCCATAATGTATGCTGACTCTATTACTACCTCCATGCATAAAGCGATAGAGGAAACCTCCCGCCGACGGAAGATTCAGGAAGCTTATAACAAGGAGCATGGTATAACCCCACAAGGGATTAAAAAGGCAATCAAGGACATAACTGAGCGAGTTCAAGCAGTGGCGGAAACTCGAATCCCTTACATGGTCACCCCTATTTCCAGAGAAGAGATGCTTCGCCTCATCAAACAGCTTGAATCCCAGATGAAAGCAGCGGCTAAGAATCTAGAGTTTGAGAAGGCTGCTCTCATCCGTGACCGCATCATGGAATTAAGAAGGGACGAGGAATTGATCTCACCTCTAGCCAAACTCAGGTAAATTGATGGATAGCCCTCGAATCTTTGGTCTGGCTTTTCTATATAAGACACGCTGTAGTTGACCTCTTGACATATGAATTAAGCGTTACTAATAATTGTGATACCGATGGCAAGTAGTTTAAGTGAGGATGTAGAGAGATTGCGACAAGGCCTTGAGGGCTTGCCTTCACCTCAAGTAGAGCCTCCATTTGTTGTAGTTAGTGGCTTGCCGGGCACAGGCAAGTCTTTTTTCTGCTGTAAGTTAGCTGAGAGGCAACCTTTTATTATCTTGGCAAGTGATGTCTTGCGCAAAATCTTGTTTCCCTGCCCAATGTATGATAAGGATGAAAACAAGCAGTTTTTCCCTGCTTGCCATGCTCTTATTGAGGAGCTTCTAAAGAGGGGAATACCGATTATTTTTGATGCTACAAACCTATTGGAGAGGCATCGGGAACACCTCTATCATATTGCTGACAAGACGGGAGCGAAACTCATCCTGGTTGGTGTTGAAGCTCCTCCAGAGGTAGTGCGGCAACGTCTTCTTGCACGGGAAAGGGGAGTGGACCCGCAAGATGACTCGCAAGCTGGCTGGGGTGTGTATCAGAAAATGAAACCCCGGAAGGAAAAGATTTCCCGTAATTATTTTGTCGTTGATACTTCACGAGATATCACTCCAGCAATCGATAAGATTGTGCGCCTAATAAAGAAATAAACAAATTTTTTCCCTCAACCCCTTCAATTCTTTGGCTAAAACGAGTAAAATTATATGTTTCGAAAAATTGTATATACCCTGAGGGATAAATATGGAAGTTAAAGTTATCGCTGGAGATATAACCCAGATCGAGGCTGATGCCATTGTAGTGAATCTTTTTGAAGGAGTGGAGCAGCTTGGTGGTGCCACTGCTGCTGTAGATAAAGCTTTGGATGGGGGCGTAACTCGGCTCATTAGCAATGGCGAGATTAAGGGCAAGTTTGGGGAGGTTGGTATTATTCATACCCTTGGCAAGCTGCCAGCGGGAATAGTGGCTGTTGCTGGGCTAGGTAAGCGCCAGGATTTCACTCTGGATAAAGTTCGGGGAGTAGCGGGGGAGTTCTGCCGTTCTTTACGGAAGTTAAATTGTCATAGGATAGCCACAATACTTCATGGTGCTGGCATTGGTGGCATTGAGCCTGAAGCTTCAGTTGAGGCAATAGTGGAAGGTAGCCTTCTCGGGCTCTATAGCTTCACCAGATATAAGAAGCCTGAGTACGAGGGTGTTAAGGAAATACTGATAGTGGAAAGAGAAGTGGATAAACTTCCAGCCTTGGAGCGAGGTGTTCAAAAGGGGAAAGTAATGGCGGAAGCTACCGCTCTGGCTCGTGATATGGTTAATGAGCCGGCTAATTGCATGACGCCCAGCCGTATGTCTGAAGTAGCTAAAGAAATAGCCAACGAGCATAACCTGGTATTTAATGTGCTTGACTCAAATGACATGGAGGCGATAGGCATGGGGGCACTTCTTGGTGTGGCAAAGGGAAGCAGCCAAGCCCCAAAGTTAATAACTCTCAGCTATAAAGGAGATGTAAGTTCTAAAAACGCCATTGGCTTTATCGGCAAGGGCGTTACCTTTGATTCCGGAGGGATTTCCATTAAGCCGTCGGAGGGCATGGGTGAGATGAAGGATGATATGGCTGGTGGGGCTGCAGTCATGGCGGCACTTAGTGCTATCGCTCAATTGAAACTAAAGATTAACGTTGCTGGTATCATCCCCGCTACTGAGAATTTACCCAGTGGCAGTGCCTTGAAGCCAGGAGATGTATTGAAGGCGATGAGTGGCAAGACTATAGAAGTTATAAGCACTGATGCTGAAGGAAGGCTTATTTTAGCCGATGCCCTGAGCTATGCTGTGAAACAAGCTTTTTCTCCCCTGGTGGATGTGGCTACTTTAACAGGAGCCTGTCGCGTTGCCTTAGGTACTGGATATAGTGGCGTTTTTGGCAATGACCAAGAGCTAGTAGATAAAGTTCTTAAGGCTGGTAGCGAAGCTGGGGAGAAGTTGTGGCAATTGCCTATGCCTGAGGAATATAAGGAGCAAAATAAAAGTGAAATTGCTGATATTAAGAATACCGGTGATAAGTATGGGGGGGCTATCACCGCCGCTCTTTTCTTAGCTGAATTTGTAGATAATACTCCTTGGGTTCATCTTGACATAGCAGGCACTGCCTCAAGCAGTAAGGAAAGTGGCTGCATAGTGAAAGGAGCTACTGGAGTAGGAGTCAGAACTTTGGTCGAATTAGCTTTATCACTAGCCAAGTAATGTTAGCTGTGAGTGGAGCGAAGCAAATTAAATAGGGTGATCCTCGCCCGCCCATCCCTTTATCTGGCGAGGTAGAGGAGGTTATTATGATTATAAAGTGGTTAGGTCATGCTTGTTTTTTGATTACATCTGAGGAGGGGCTGAAGGTAATTACTGACCCCTATACCGTGGGCGGAAGTATTAATTATTCTCCTATTAGAGAAGTTGCTGATATTGTGGTGGTAAGCCATGGTCATGCTGATCACAATAATGTTTCAGCGGTGCGAGGAAAACCAGAGGTAGTTAAAGATAGCGGCACAAAAACTGCTAAAGGAGTTCAGTTTAGAGGCGTGGCTACTTATCATGATACCGCTCAAGGTAAGCAAAGAGGAACCAACACCGTTTTTTGTTTTACCTTGGATGACATAAAACTCTGCCATTTGGGTGACTTAGGACATTTGATTAGCCAAGGGCAAGTCAATGAAATTGGTGCCGTAGATATACTGTTTATTCCTGTAGGTGGCTTTTATACTATTGCTGCTGCTAATGCTAGCCAAGTATGTGATCAGCTAAAGTCGAAGGTAATAATCCCGATGCATTTTAAGACGCCTCAGTGTACTTATCCTATAGCCGGCGTTGATGATTTTCTCCGCGGTAAGGTGAATGTGGAAAAAATGGATTCTAGCGAGATTGAGTTTAAACTTGATGAGCTACCGGCGGTCACCCAGATTGTGGTCTTGAAGCCAGCTTTGTAATTAACAAAACAATGTTAGCTGCGAGTGAAGCGAAGCAATCATGGTGGGAGCATTGGGTAAATGGTCTATAGCTAAAAGTAATGATTTTTAAAACCTCTGATTTTGTTTTTACACCTCCCCCACGGCTTTCCTGGGCAAGGCGCGTGTTAATCAAACCTTGCGCTGGTTACCCCTTGCCGTATCCGGTGACTACCAGCCCTGAAATATTGAATATCATTATCGAGGGCATCAGGAAAGTCAGCGATGCTGATATCATCATTGCTGATGGGATTCCCGGTGGGGAGTCAATATATCCAATATACCAAGCTTTAGGATATAGTTTTCGCCATGTGCTTATGCTTGATGTCAGGGATTCCATTTTCTTGGAGATAGAGAATCCGCTGACCAAATTTTTTGCCACGCCTACTTTCTGGGTGCCTAATGCAGTCTTACGCAGCGACTTCTTGATCAGTGTGACTCCCTTTAAGGTTTGTGGCAATAGAGGTCGTTTTAGTATAGCAAATCTGCTAGGTTTACTGCCAGTGAGTAAATATCGGATCGGTGAAGAAGGATGGGGCGCCTTGTGCGAATTAGGAATAGAGAGAGTGCTTGCTGATCTTTATTACACTTTGCCCTTCGACTTGGGGATTATCGAAGCCCGTCAAAAGTTTTTCTATACTGATGATCCAAGGAAGGGGAGGATAGAGGAATGTGGCAAGATCCTTATTGGTGAACCGCATGAAGTTGATCGTGAAGCTGCACAATTGGCCCAGGTGGAGTGTGAGTACTTAAATCTGATTGACGAGAGTAGAAGTCAACTTGAGGATTAAGAAATGCAAAAAGCAAAAATACAGAGCAAAAATCAAAAAGTTTTGCATTTTGAGGCGTCATTTTGATTTTTGACCTTCGACTTTTAATTCTCTGCTACGCTAGTATCTTATGCTAAAATCAGTGAACTCTCCTGAATAACCTGACCAAGCTACTTCCACCCTATTGACCCAAGCCCCTGGTGGGCCTATTTTAAGTTGCTCTATTAGTTTCTCTAGTTGCTGTTTATCTCCCTCGGCTTGAACTTCTACTGCATCGCCACTGGGTAGGTTGCGCACATAACCTTTTAGTCCCAACTTTTTAGCTACATTCTTTACAAAATAGCGAAAAAAGACGCCTTGCACGCGACCATAAACTTTAGCTGAGAAACAAGCCATTTCCGCCATTTTAAAATCTCACAATTATAGGTCTGGCTCTATCCAGCCGATTCAGCCCTGCTTGGTGAGCTAGCTCTACAGCCTCCTGAAATTCTGCTGTTGAAATTGGCCGTGCCAAACTTGGGATCTCATAAGCTTTGTAACATGGGTGATATTGAGCCATGATGTTGCTGTAAGTATTTAAGGAAATTTGCTCACTAATGAAATTTACCACCTCTTTTGTTCCTGCTAATCCGTTGGGCAAGACCAGATGGCGCACTAAAAGCCCCCGTTGAGCTATTCCATCTTCGTCTATTTTTAGGTCGCCTACTTGGCGGCGCATTTCCTTAACTGCTGCCCTGTTTACCTGCGGGTAGTTTTCAATCCCTGATAGTTCTTTGGCAATGCTTTTATCGCTATACTTCATATCAGGCATATAAATATCAACAATGCCGTCAAGGATGTTCAGGGTCTCCACTGAGTCATAGCCACCAGAGTTGTACACTAGGGGGAGGTGTAATCCTGACTCTACTGCTACCTCTAGCGCCTCTAATATTTGGGGGACTACATGTGTGGGCGATACCAGATTTATGTTGTGGCATCCTTGAGCTTGAAGGGAAAGCATCATGCAAGCTAACTCTTGCTTGTTCACCTTTTCGCCTTCGCCTAGCTGGCTTATGGAGTAATTTTGGCAGAAAAGGCATCTCAGATTGCAGTTAGTGAAAAAAATAGTACCTGAACCACGCCTGCCCACCAGCGGTGCTTCCTCACCGAAGTGAGGTCCATAGCTGGATACTATGGCTTCGCTTGCTGTGCGACACCTTCCTACTTCACCCTCGAGGCGGTTGACACCACAGTGATGAGGGCAAAGATGGCAACTCTGTAATAGGGATTTAGCCGCCTCTATTCGTTCCTTCAGCTTGCCCCTGTGGAAAAGTTCCGTGTAAGCTGCCACACGTCCCTTGCCAGATAAAGGGTGGATGCAAGGAGGGCCTCCTTTTCCCATTTCATCTATTCTTCGTATTCCTCGGTGGTTGGCTTTTTCTTCTTCTTAACCACCTCTACCTCTGTGGGTGGCATGAACTCAGAAGCTACCTTTGATTTTTTAGCTCCCTTTTTAGGTTTCTTGGTCTCTCTCCACCTGAAATCTCGTCTACCCATGGCTATACCTCACGTCCCTCGCCAGATAAGGGGTAGTTGTTGAGGGCCTCCGTTGCCTTTAATTTTTCCCAGGCTGACTTTGCTGCTTCCATTTCAGCGATCTTCTTACTCTTTCCTGTACCTCGGCCCAAAATCTTGCCTTCTATGAGCACCTCCACAGTGAATTGCTTATCATGGTCGGGGCCGATGGCTTCTATCAGACGGTAGATTGGCGGGGAATGTTTTTCGCTTTGGATGAACTCCTGTAATAATGCTTTGTAATTGGGGCTTAGCTCTCCATGTTTTATTCTCTCTAGAAATGGCTTGAGTTGCTTGAGGATAAATTCCTTAGCTTTAGGCAGTCCCTGGTCGAGGTATATAGCTCCGATTAGCGCCTCCATGGCATTTGCCAGGTTGCTTTGCTTTCTCTTCCCCCCGCTTGCCTCCTCGCCCTGTCCCAACAAAAGCCAGTCGCCAAGTTTGAGTGAAGAAGCTACCTCTGCTAAGGTCTGACGGCAAACTAGGGAAGCACGGGTCTTAGTTAGTTCCCCCTCAGGCAGCTCAGGGAACTCGCCATATAGCTGTTCAGCTGTTATGAAGTCGAGAATAGCGTCGCCTAAAAACTCCAGTCGCTCGTTACTGGGCAGAGCGAAGTCGGGATTTTCATTAAGGTAGGAGCGGTGCACAAAAGCTTGCTCTAACAAAGACTCATTGTTAAAGTGTATCCCTAAAACTCTTTGGCAATTGTCCCAGTCAGTCATTCTATAATTCCTTCTCAAGTATAACAACAAAGCCTAGCTAGCTCAACTTCTTGCTTCGTAGGCGTTATGCAGTTATAATTAACTCGTTGGGGATTAGTCTAGCGGTAGGACGACTGACTCTGGATCAGTTAGGCCAGGTTCGAACCCTGGATCCCCAGCCAGCTACGGCGCATTCGTCTAGGGGGTTAGGACACCTCCCTCTCAAGGAGGAGATCACCGGTTCGAATCCGGTATGCGCTACCACCATATTTAGGCTGGTGTAAATATAGCTGGCTAAGTTAATTTATTAGGTGACATGTCAAACCAGATTCCTTTAGCCTTGTTGCTTATTTGTCCTTTGTGTTAAACTTCGTCCCAAAACAAACAATGAAGCGTGTTTTTTCTGGTTTCCGCCCCACAGGTAAACAGCATATTGGTAATTACCTGGGGACTATTCAGAATTGCATTTCCCTTCAGGATGAGTACGATTGCATTTACTGTGTAGTGGATATTCATGCCCTCACTACGCTTGAGAGTACAGAAAGTCTTCGGGAGGATATTTATGAGATGGTGCTTGATTGGCTGGCAGCCGGTATTGACCCGCAGAAAAGCATTATCTTCGTCCAATCTCATGTCCCTCAAGTGATGGAACTTCATACCTTATTCAGTATGGTGACCCCTTTAAGCTGGTTATTGCGTGTGCCCACGTTTAAAGAGAAGGTGAAGATGCAGCCACATAATGTTAATTATGGACTGGTAGGTTATCCTGTTCTTATGACGGCAGATATTGCCCTTTATAAAGGAGAGATTGTTCCTGTAGGTGAGGATCAGCTTCCTCATCTTGAATTAGCTCGAGAGATAGTACGCCGGTTCAATTCCATTTATGGATTTGTGTTTCCCGAGCCGCAAGCAAAGCTCACCTCCTTTCCTTTGATTTTGGGTTTGGATGGAATACAGAAGATGAGTAAAAGCTATAACAACTATATTGAAATAGCCGCCTCTCCCCAGGAAATCTTGGAGCGGGTGATGATTGCCTTTACCGATCCAGCGCGGAGGTACCGCTCTGACTCGGGACACCCTGACATATGTAACATTTTCTGCCTTCATAAATTTTTCACCCCGGCACGAGTAGATGAGATTGCTTCTGAATGTCGTTGTGCCGGCATTGGCTGTGTTGAGTGCAAAAAGATGCTAGCTGAAAGTATTAGCTCAACTCTTGAGCCTTTCCGGGAAAAGCGGGCTATTTTAGCCTCCAAACCTAATTATATTACTGAGGTTCTGGCTGATGGAGCTAACCGAGCTGAGGCTATAGCCAAAGAGACTATCAGGGAGGTTAAAGAGAAGATGAGGCTTCTTCAGCGTGTTCAATTAGAACATATTCGTGACTGAGTTGCTGTTATCCTGCTGGAGCGCAGACATTGCCTTGAAGAATTTAAAGAATCTGCTCTATTTTCACTAAGTTACCAATTCAGTAGCTGACCATTGGTCCTCTGTTTCACTGTAGCATAACTCAAATGACTTACCCTGCGCTGTAGTGACTTTAAATAATTTCTTGCCTGGTGCTTGCCATGCTTTTTCTATCTCCTCAACCTTATATTTTGTACCCTGCCACAGGAAAGATTGTGGTCGTTCAGCATAAGTATGGCCGGAATAGCAGTTGACTTGAATCATTTTCATCATAATGGTGGCCTTTTTTTGTGCCAGTCAGTTGCTTGCTCATAGGCAAAAGCAATGCGCAACAGTGTTTCCTCGCTAAAAGGCTTACCTATAATCTGCATGCCGATGGGCAGGCCTTGTCCTGACCCTGAACGAAGTGAAGGGGAAGGATCTCTAGCGAACCCAGCAGGGATGGAAATAGCTGGGACGCCAGCAATATTTATCGGCAAGGTGCACACATCGCTCAAATACATCTGCATTGGGTCTTCTATTTTTTCGCCCAGTTTGAAAGCCACTGTTGGCGAGGTTGGAGTGACCAAAGCATCATACTTTTTAAAGGCTTGGTCAAATTCTTGCTTTATCAAGGTGCGCACCTTTTGTGCCTTGAGATAGTAGGCATCATAATAACCAGCGGATAGAGCATAAGTGCCTAACATTATACGTCTTTTAACCTCAGGGCCGAAACCGAATTGTCGTGTCTTTTCTGTTGTTTCTATCACATTGCTGGCCCCTCGCTCAGAGAAGCCATATTTTACTCCATCATAGCGAGCCAGATTTGCTGAAGCTTCGGAGGGAGCAAGTATATAATAGACGGCTAAGGCATACTTGGTAGATAGTAGAGAGGCCTCCCAATCTATTTCTGCACCTAGTTCCTCTAGCCTCCTTATGGCTATTTGCAAAGCTGCTCTTACTTCATTCTGCATGCCCTCTACGAAGTACTCCTGGGGAATACCGATCTTTAGTCCCTCGAGGCTTTGCCCTCGAGGGCTCGAGCCCGAAGGGTCAGGAATTAAGTGCTGGCTATAGTCTGGAACAGGATAGGGAACCGAGGTTGAATCTCTAGGGTCATGTCCAGCAATGGCACTCATCACCAAAGCGCAGTCGGGCACATCTTTAGTTATCGGTCCAATTTGGTCAAGGGAGCTAGCGAAAGCGACTAAACCAAAGCGGCTTACGCGGCCATAGGTTGGTTTGAGGCCGACCATATTACAAAATCCCGCTGGTTGACGGACGCTCCCCCCGGTATCCGAGCCAAGGGCATAGATAGCTTCATCGGTAGCCACAGCAGCGGCTGAGCCACCACTGCTGCCTCCGGGAACACGACTTAAATCCCAAGGGTTATGGGTGGGAAAGAAGGCGGAATGCTCAGTGGAGGAGCCCATAGCGAACTCATCCATATTTGTTTTGCCTAGTATTACTGCCTTTTGTGCCTTCAATTTTTCTATTACTGTGGCATTGTAAGGTGGAATGAAATTTTCCAGCATCTTCGAACCACAGGTGGTTCGTATCCCTTGGGTGCATATAACATCCTTAATCAAGGTAGGTATACCAGTTAAAGGTGCAATATCACCGCTACTGATATGCTTATCTGCCTCTTCTGCCTGTCTTAAGGCCGAATCCTCGGTAATAGTGACGCAAGCATGAATCTTATCTTCCACTTCAGCGATGCGCTTCAATGCAGATCTGGTGAGTTCAACCGAGGAAATTTTCCTCTGTTTAAGAAGCTCGTGTGCCTCATGAATAGTTAGCTGATGTAGCTCGTTCATTTACAAACAATCCCTCTAACTTCGCCCCCTATCATTCTGAACGTAGCGAAGAATCTAGAGACCCTTCACTTGCCTTTTCGCTTCGTTCAGAGCTTCGGCTCAGGGTGACAGCTAAACGCTCTTATTCCAATATTGCTTGCACTTTGAAGCAATGCTCTTCTTGTCTAGGGGCATTGGCTAGAACCGCATTCTGGGGATATGATTTAGCTATCCTGTCTTCCCTGAAAACATTTTGCTGGGGGATAGACGGGGTTACTGGTGGCACATTGGTCGTGTCTATTTCCTCGAGTACCTCGAAGTTTTCCAAGATGTTAGATAGCTGAAAGCTAAATTTTTCGCTCTCAGCTTCACTCAAGCCTAAACGGGCTAGCCAGGCAATATGTTTTACTTGTTCGTAGCTTAATTTCATTTTACGTTAAGAATAATAATTATAGCACTAATTTAATTTCTCGGTGACAATTGCGTAGCATGTGTCAAATTATTTTAAGTAGCTAACCCGACTTTAGATTGTTGCTTATCGTCTGGGTGGGAGCTTATAATTGTAATAATGCAGGGAAAGACTGCGAAGTCAAAAAAGAGAGGGTACATAGAATAATGAACTCATATAAACCAGGCAAAGTCCGTAACGTTGTGCTGCTATCTCATTATGGTGCTGGCAAGACTTCCCTCGCTGAAGCGATGCTATTTACCTCGGGGGCTATCAAACGCTTAGGCAATGTTGAAAGCGGCACTACTACCTCTGATTATGATCCTAGCGAAATTGAGCGCCGCATGAGCATCAGCCTGTCTTTGTTGCCGCAAGAGTGGAAGGGAAGCAAGTTAAATCTCATTGATACTCCTGGTTATGTTGATTTTGCTAGTGAAGTCAAAGCAGGTTTGCGTGTCTGTGAGGGAGCAGTGATTGTAGTTTGTGCTGCTTCAGGAGTGGAAGTAGGCACTGAGCAAGTATGGTCTTATGCTGAAAAGATGAATCTACCTCGCTTGATTTTCATTAATAAGATGGATCGAGATAATGCTGATTTCCTGCGAACTTTGACGGAAGTCCAGGCTAAATTAGCAGCAAGATGCTTGCCAGTTCAGCTACCTATAGGGGCGCAGAGTGATTTTCAAGGCATTGCAGACTTAGTGACTATGAAAGGTTATATTGGCGCTACTTTACAGGAAATAGAGCTACCCTCTTCGCTTGTGGAGCAAGCGAAAATTAGCCGTGAGAAGCTGGTGGAAGCCGTGGTTGAGATTGATGATAAACTCATCGCTAAGTATTTGGAGGGTGAGGATATAAGCGACGAGGAAATTTTTACGGCTATAAAGCAAGCGACTATAGCCGGTAAGTTAGTGCCTGTTTTTACCGGTTCCGCCTCGCGTAATATTGGCATTAGTTCGCTTTTTGATGCTATTAGTAACTATTTGCCTTCGCCTGAAGAAAGAGATACTACTGTAGCTACAAATTTAATAACTGGCGATAAGGAGGAAGTTAAACCAGAGGCAGGGGCACCCTTAAGCAGCTTCGTTTTTAAGACTAGCGCTGATCCATTTACCGGCAAGGTGAGCTATCTCCGAGTTTACTCGGGCATTATTTTCAGTAATTCCCAAGTTTGGAATGCTAACAAGAAGAGCATGGAGCGTATTGGTCAACTTTTTACCTTGTTGGGTAAAAATCAGCAGCCGGTGCCTCAATTAGCTGCTGGAGATATTGGGGTAGTAGCCAGGTTAAACTTGACCACTGCCGGGGATACTCTTTGTGCTCATGAGCGTCCCGTGACCTTTGAAGGCATTGATTTTCCTCAAGCAAATTTCAGTATGGCGATCCAACCTCAGACAAAAGCTGATCTGGATAAGATGAGTACTGTCTTACCCAGAATTTGCGAGGAAGACCCTTCCTTGAAGGTACATCGTGATCCTGATACTAAGGAGGTCATTGTTTCTGGGGTCGGTGATAGCCATTTAGAGATGGTTAAGGAAAGGATGCGTCGCAAGTTTGGCGTGGAGGTGAAGTTGGAGCCACCAAGGGTTCCTTATAAGGAAACTATTACGGTGCCAACTAAGGCGGAATATAAACATAGGAAACAGTCAGGGGGACATGGCCAATATGGGCATGTCTTTCTGGAGCTAGAGCCTTTATCTCGGGGTAGCGGCTTTGAATTTGGAGCGAAAGTAGTAGGTGGCTCGGTGCCTAAGAATTATATTCCCGCGGTAGAAAAGGGAGTCAATGAGGCGAAACAAGAGGGTGTTGTAGCTAAATATCCTGTAGTTGACGTAAAGGTGACGCTTTATGATGGTAGCTTCCACCCAGTAGATTCTTCCGATATTTGTTTCAAGATTGCTGGAGCACAGGCTTTAAAGAAGGGACTGTCTCAAGGGCAGCCCATACTGCTTGAGCCAATAATGAACCTTAATATAACTGTGCCCGAAGCATATACTGGGGATATTATTGGTGATCTTAATACTAAAAGGGGGCGTGTTCTTGGGATGATCCCTCAGGAAAACAATAATACTATTCAAGCTCAGGCGCCATATGCAGAGCTGCTTCACTATGCTATAGACTTGAGGTCAATGACGCAAGGGCGTGGCAGCTTTACCGTGGAATTTAGCCATTATGAAGAAGTACCAGCCCATATTAGCCAAAAGATCGTTACTGGGCGGAAAGCAGAGTAGGGAATAATACTCTAGCCAGCTAGTAATTCCCTTAGCTTCTTAGTGAAAGCGGGTATCACCTCTTCGTAGCGGCCTACCACTCCGAATTTTGCTTCCCTAAATATATTTGCCTCTGGATCCTTGTTAATCGCTATGATGTTTTTTGAGCCAGAGCAACCTGCTATGTGTTGGCTAGCCCCTGATATAGCTATAGCAATGTAAATATCAGGGGCAACAATCTTGCCTGTGAGGCCAACGTGTAGTGCCTCCGGTACCCAACCATTATCAGCCGGTGGGCGTGAAGCCCCTACTGCGCCATGTAATACGTCAGCTAGCTCCTTCAAGGTCGTTTTGAATGGCTCGGGACCGCCAATGCCTCTACCTCCACTAACTATCACCGGGGCGTCCTCAAGCTTAACCCCGGTTACTTCTTCTTTTACTTTTTCTGTCACCTTTGTCCTTACCTGTGCCATATCTATTTCAACCTTTGTCGGTATGACCTCTCCTTTTCTTGAGTCGTCACGCTCCATTGGCGACATCGCCTTTGCTCTAATAGTAACTACTTGGGGCATAGTGCTGCAGCTAAATATAGCTTGAGCGTTGCCCCCGTATACAGGTTTTGTTTGCAGAAGCAGCTTTGTCTCCGGATCTATGCTTAGGTCAATACAATCTGTTGATAAGCCAGTTCCTAATCTAAAGGCGAGGCGAGGGGCTAAGTCTCGGCCTGTAGACGTTTGCCCCATGAGTATAATTCGAGGTGAAATCTTGCTAGCTAGCTTTTCCGCAACCTGGAGGTAAGTATCTGCTTGATACTCCTTGAGTGAAGGGTCTTCTACCGTATAAACTTTGTCAGCTCCGAAAGCGATTGCCTCTTTGGGGGTTTCAGCCACTGTATCACTGGCTAATAGACAGGACAAATCCTCCTTTAAGCCATCGGCAAGATTCCTGCCGCATCCTAGCAATTCAGTAGTAATAGAGGGTAACTTTCCGTTTATTAACTCACCGCAGACTATCACACCTTTATATTCAGCCATTATTTCCTCCTTGGTTTTAAATTATTTTTGCCTCTCTGAGTTTTGTAGCTAAATTAACACCAGCCTCTACCGGGGTCTCCCCCCCAATTATTTCACATTTAACTTCCTTAACCGGTTGGAAAAGTTTAGCTAACTTGACCCGCCTTCCAGCAGCCCCAACTTGGGATAGCTCAAGCCCTATGTCGGCTGGCTTCCATATAGTAGGTTGTTTTTTAGCTGCTGCCATGATTCCCTTTAGGGCGGGGTAGCGGAGACTACCTAGTTCACTAGTCACAGTAATTAAAGCAGGAAACCCTACCTCCACTACTTCATAGCCATCGGGGATGACTCGCTCTACCTTTAACTTTCCATCAGTAACCTCTAGCTTTCGGGCCAAGGTTACAGCAGGGATACCCAGGATTTCAGCGATGCCCAGGCCAACCTGCCCGGCATCCCAGTCGGAGGATTGCCGGCCGCAGAAAATAAGGTCATACTCTCCTATCTTTTTGATTGCCATTGTCAAAGCATAAGCAGTCGACCAACTATCGCCTTCTTCAAAAGCTTCATCCTCCAGAAGGATGAGTTCATCACCGCCCACAGCTAATGTTTTCTTAATCACATCACGGACTAGCTTATTACCCAGGCTAAGTATGGTGATTTTGCCGCCTGCCTTGTCTTTAATCCTCAGGGCAGCTTCCATAGCGAACTCATCATATTGACCAATCACGGGTTTTACATCTGGTGGCAAAGTCATTTTGTTAGTAGTTGAATCAACCTTAAATACCACTGGCGGTGCCTCTGGATCGGGCACCTGTTTGCAACAGACAATCATATTTGGCATTCCTCTCCTCCTTTTAAAATAAATTTTTCATATGAAATATAGTTAAAAAATCTGTCCTGTGTCAATAGTTGATTATAGTGGGGGTAGCTAGTTTTCCTAAAGCTGTGCTAAGCCGTTTGAGACATTTCTCCTTGCCCAATACCGCCATGGTTTGAAATAAGGGTGGTGCTGCAGTGCGCCCTGTGATAGCCACTCGCAATAAGCCGAAGAATTTTCCTGTGGTTAAGTTTAACTCTGTAGCCAGGGAGCGTAGAATGCCTTCAAGCGAGCCAGCATCCCATGTTTTTACTACTTCCAGCCTTTGCAGAGCAATTTTAATAGCCTGGGTAGCATCTAATCCACCACTTAATAGCAGGCTAGTATCATAGGGCAACTCATCAAGGAAGAAAAAGTCGGCAAGTTGAGGGACCTCAGCTAAAGTCTTAGCTCGTTCTTGGAGTAAAGGTGTAATTCGGCAGACGTAATCCCTATCCAATGGGCGTTTTATCTGGGGGGGCAAATCCCGATCTAAAAATAGAGTGGATTGCCGGGCAAACTCCTCTGGGCTTAGTCGGCGTAGGTAAACTCCGTTCATCCATTCCAGCTTACGTTTATCAAAGATAGCCGCGGTCTTACTTATTCTTCCTAGAGAGAAATGCTTTATCAATTCCTCTCGGCTTAGCAACTCAGTTCTATCATCGAGTGACCAACCTAGCAGTGCTAGGAAGTTAATCATCGCCTCAGGAAGATAACCTTGTTCTTTATACTCGATGACGGTGGTGGCACCATGTCGCTTGGAAAGTTTGGATCTGTCAGGACCAAGTATCATAGGTAGATGGGCAAATTGTGGAGGTTCCCAGTTTAAAGATTGATAAAGCAGCACGTGGCGAGGAACACTGGGAAGCCATTCATCAGCTCTAAGGATGTGGGAAATAGCCATTAAGTGGTCATCCACTACATTGGCTAAATGATATGTTGGATAACCATCGGACTTGAGCAGGATGAAATCGTCTAGAGTGCTATTTTGGAAAGTCAGTTGGCCCCGGATTACATCGTGGAAGGTGGTTTCTCCCTCGAGCGGCATTTTGAAACGGACTACGGGTACAATGCCGCTTGCCTCTAGTTGAGTTTTTTCTTGCTGTGTTAAATAACGGCAGTGCCCATCATATTTTGGTGGTTGCTTTCGTTTCATCTGTTCTTGACGCATCGCCTCTAGCCGTTGTGGAGAACAATAACATAGGTAAGCATAACCATCTTTAAGCAAACTGTTCGAGATTTCATGGTAATAATATAATCTTTGTGATTGAAAATAGGGGCCCTCGTCCCAATCCAGCCCAAGCCACCTTAAGCTATCCAGTATGACATCTACTGCCCCTTCTACTTTACGGGCGATATCGGTGTCTTCAATACGCAAGATGAACTTACCGCCATGATGGCGAGCAAAAAGCCAGTTGAATAGGGCCGTTCTAATATTACCTAAATGCGGGTGGCCCGTGGGGCTAGGGGCAAAACGGACTCTGACTTGAGCTTGTAACTTGGACTCCATAATTATACATTATGGCATATTTAGCCATTGTAGTATCACTAGAAGGTGGGAAACCTAAAAGTGCTATTTAGAAAGGACTCGTTGCAAACCTTTTAGCTGCTCCAAGTGCTTTTTAAGTCTCTGGATAAGCTGCTCAGCTTGTTTCAGAGCATTTTCAGTATCTTCTATCTCGGTAGTTATCTCGAACAGAACCTGCTTCTGCCGTTCAGATAAGTCAGCTTCAAAATAAGCTAAATCTTCCATCCCGGTTTGGCCCATTAGGCGGGATAAAAAGTCATCCTCTCTTTGTATTTGTTCATTAGTAAGTTGGCCAAAAGACTTCAAGTTATTAATTCCTTTCTAATTTAATTTTGTGTTGGAATATAGCATATCCTTATATCTTTACACAAGCCTTTTGGGCATCGTGAGCAAAGAGCTTCAAGGCTTGCTTCAAGTCTGCTGGCAAGGGGCAGGTAAACTCCCGATATTCGTTAGTTGATGGCAGACGAAAGCCAAGGCGGTAGGCATGGATGAATTGCCTGCTAAGGCCTGAGGCTTTAGCCTCGAGCCTACGTTTTGTCCCATAAACGAGGTCACCAACTACGGGATAACCGATAGCTGATAGGTGCACTCTGATTTGGTGCGTGCGCCCAGTTCTGGGAGTGACTTCAAGTAAAGTGTAGCCATTCAGGTATTTTTTGACCTTATATTGTGTGCTGGCTTCCTTTCCTGCCTCTATTATTGCCATCCTCTGCCGATTGTGGGGATCTCGCCCGATAGGCGCTTCAATCACCCCCTGTTCAGGGGATAGCCTACCTTTAACCAGGACGAGGTAGCCTTTTGTTACGACATGACTTTTGAACTGGTTGACTAGATATTGTCGGGCGTAGTCATTTTTGGCGATGATTATAAGCCCTGACGTGTCCTTATCCAGCCTGTGGATTATGCCAGGGCGTGTTAAGTCCTCACTGGTAGCTAAACTGGGACAGCGGGCTAGGATGGCATTGACTAAGGTATGGCTGGGATGCCCTGGAGCTGGATGAACAACTAATCCAGCGGGTTTATCTATGACCAGGATGTCCTTATCTTCATAAATTACGGCTAAGGGGATTGGCTCGGCTGTAGGATAAATGGGCGGAGGGGGTTTGATTGTTATCTTGTCGGTGTCTTTTAACCTTTGGCTTGGCTTTGCTTTTTGCTCGTTGACCATGATATGGCCTTGTGCAATTAGCTTCTGTATGTAAGACCGAGAAAATTTGGGGAGGGCCTCAGCTACATACTTGTCCAAACGGATGCCTGAAATAGGGGCGATAAGCTGGAGTGTCTCAGTTTTTGATTTTGCCGGTGTGGCCATAGACTTTCCTGAATAACCCTGTTCGATGCAGGGAATAAATAAAGGTAAAGATGCCTATTACTATGGCGGCATCTGCGAAGTTGAAGGCTGGCCAGTGGAAATCGCCCCATAAGCGGATATCGATAAAGTCGATTACATAACCTAAGCGGAGGCGATCTATCAAGTTACCTATAGCACCGCCGAAAATCAAGCCAGCAGCCACAATGCTTAAAGTAGTAGCTGAGGGTAGGTGACGGAGAAGCAGCAAGATGATAATTAAGCTAGCTATGGTGATGGCGACGATAAGGACAGTCTGATTGGCGAGCAATCCAAAAACAGCCCCCGTGTTGGTCACATATGTTAGTCGTAAAAAACCGCCTTCAGGTAGTGATTCTCCAGGCGTCAGATTACTTCTAATCCACGATTTACTCCACTGGTCGAAGGCAATCAATAGAGCGGCAGCGATTAGAGATAATCCTGCCTGCTTCTTACCTTGCTCCTTTTGCATCCTTTGCCTGATGTGTCTTGCAGCTCAAGCATAAGTTTGCCTGGGGCAATGCTTCGAGGCGAGTTAGTTCTATCGGCTGCCCACAGGAGTCACATAGTCCGTAAGTGCCGGTTTCATATTTTTCTAAGGCGTGTTCTATTTCAGCAAGTGTGCCTCTTAGCTTTTTCTCTAGAGCTAATCTTTTCTCTAGCTCGAACGCCTCGCTCGCCTCCTCTTCTCTTTTGCCAAAAGGGCTACCCTCTCGCCTTTCCCCCGGTGGCTGTCTGCGAGCTCTTAGCTGCTCCAGTCTTTCGGCTATTTGTTTTTCCCCCTTCTTTAAGCACTCGTAGAACTCACTATAGTTAACCATTTCATTAACCTTGCCTTTATTTGCCTAACCAAAGCTATTTTAACCTATGCTGAGTTTCAAAGCAAACTAGTCAAGTATTATTACGGAGCTGAGAATGATGCCTAGTGCTTCCCCGCCTTCATACTTCACGAAATTCACCTTCCACTGTGCCTTCTTCGCCTGGTTTCTTACTACCGGGGCCTGACTCGTCAGCGGGTGGTGGCTGCCCTGGCTGCTGGTAAATGGAGGCTCCAACTTTTTGCATGGCTTGTGATAGCTCTTGCATAGCATTACGGATAGAATTTACATCCTTTCCTGGCAGCGTTGACTTCACATTAGCTATCTTACTTTCTATTTCCTGTTTTACATCGGCAGGTATCTTGTCTCCATAATCACGAAGTGTCTTCTCAGCAGTGTAAGCTAAACTATCAGCAGAATTGCGTATCTCCACCTCTTCTTTGCGTTTGGCATCCTCAGCAGCAAAACTTTCAGCCTCTCGTTTCATCTTTTCTATTTCTTCTTTGCTAAGCCCGCTAGAGGCAGTAATGGTAATTTTTTGTTCTTTACCTGTGCCTTTATCGCGAGCGCTGACATTGAGGATGCCATTGGCATCTATATCAAAGGTTACCTCAATCTGAGGTAGGCCCCGTGGTGCTGGCAAGATGCCATCGAGTATGAAGCGTCCCAAAGTTCGGTTGTCCACCGCCATAGGCCGCTCCCCCTGAAGAATATGTATTTCCACGCTTGGCTGATTATCACTAGCGGTGCTGAAAATCTGGCTCTTGGAGGTGGGAATAGTGGTGTTGCGAGGAATAAGAGATGTGGCTACTCCTCCCAGGGTCTCTATACCTAGGGTAAGCGGAGTAACATCAAGGAGGAGAACCTCTGCCACTTCACCCTTAAGCACTCCAGCCTGAATAGCGGCGCCTAAAGCTACTGCCTCATCAGGATTGATTCCTTTTACAGGCTCTCTGCCAAAGAATTGCCTTAAACTTTCCTGAACCTTGGGCATCCTTGTCTGCCCCCCGACTAGAATGACCTCATTGATTTGAGCCGCTGTGAGCTTGGCATCGCTCAAAGCTTGGCGGCAGGGTCCAATGCTCCTCTCTATCAGGTCATCTGATAATTGCTCCAACTTAGCGCGAGTTAACATCATGCTAAGGTGCTTTGGGCCAGTGGTGTCGGCGGTGATGAAAGGAAGACTTATCTCTGTTTGAGCCACTGTGGATAGCTCCTTCTTTGCCTTTTCGGCAGCATCCTTTAGCCGCTGTAATGCCATCCTGTCTTGCCTTAAGTCAATGCCTTGCTCTTTCTTAAATTCGTCACATACCCAATCCATAATCTTTTGGTCAATGTCATCACCACCAAGGTGGGTATCACCATTAGTTGATTTAACTTGGAATGTGCCCTCGCCTATATCAAGGATGGAGATATCGAAGGTGCCGCCACCAAGGTCATAGACAGCAATAGTTTCATCCTTTTTCTTGTCCATTCCGTAGGCTAGGGATGATGCTGTAGGCTCATTGATGATACGCAAAACGTTAAGTCCAGCTATTTCACCAGCAGTTTTAGTTGCCTGTCTCTGGCTATCATTAAAATGAGCTGGCACCGTTATCACAGCATCGGTGACTTTTTCTCCCAGATAAGCCTCAGCATCTGCCTTCAATTTCTGTAATATCATAGCCGAGAGTTCTTGAGGGCTATACTCCTTATCACCCATTACCACTCGACAATCGCCATTGGGGGCTTCAGTGATTTTGTAAGGCAGTCGCTTTATATCATACTGAACCGTGGGATCTTTAAACTTGCGCCCAATAAGGCGCTTTATGCTAAAGATAGTATTCTCAGGATTGACTACTGCTTGACGCTTGGCTATTTCCCCTACCAACCTCTCACCCGTCTTGCTTATAGCTACTACTGAAGGCACAAGGTTTCCACCTTCAGCGCTGGGTATAATTTTGGGGTCGCCTCCCTCCATAACTGCTACAACGCTTAAGGTAGTACCCAAATCAATGCCTACTGCTCTAGCCATATCTATTCCTCCTTTTGCCCTTCCTGTTCTATTTTCCCCTTTCCTTTGCCCTTGCCCACTACCACCAGGCTGGGCCGGATTAGCTTATTTTTCAACTTATAACCCTTCTGGATTTCCTCGATAACTACCCCCTCTTCTCCTTCCTGTCGCATTACTGCTTCATGGAGATAGGGATCGAATGGCTCTCCCTTAGCCTTAATTTCAGCTAACCCTTGTGCTTCTAGGGTCGCCTTAAGCTTATTATAGATGAGCTTGATGCCATCAATCCAACTGAATCCGGTAAGCTGAGCTGGCAATGAGTCAAAAGCCCTTTCCAAATCGTCTATTATAGTTAGCAAGTTTAGGATGAGTGTGCTATTGGCAAATTCGACCGTCTCTATTTTTTCCTGCTCAGCACGTTTCTTATAGTTAATAAAATCTGCTTGAGTCCTTTGCCAGTTAGCTAAATACTTCTCTGACCTCTCCCTTTCCTCTGTTAAAGCTTGCTTCAGCGCTTCTATATCCTCTACTTGCTCAACTCCTGTTTCGGTTGGCTTATTGTTGGACGATTCCTCCCTTTCTGCCAATGTTAAACCTCCTTTAGATATACTCCGCTACCGATTCAGTTAACAATGATGAAAGGCAGTTAACCGAAGAGATTGCTCTAGCATAGTCCATTCGCTTTGGGCCAACCACACCAACAATGCCCCTTGCCTTATCAGGAATTCCATATTCACCAATTATCAAGCTCAAGTCTTGCAGTGCTTCATCTGGATTTTCCTTGCCAATGATTATTTTTAACTCTCTTTTATCGAGTTCTGGGCGAGGTATATTTTCCAGCCAAGCTCCTTCTTCTAGTAATTCTAGTAAGCTAACCATTCTAGGATTCTGGGCGAACTCGGGCTGACTTAGCATTAAATGTAATCCCTCGAGGAAAGGCTTACCATGTTCCAGCTTATCTTCAGTAGTCATCATATCCACTACACACGCAGTTACTTGCCTTTCCTCAGGAGAGAGTTCTGTTTTCTTCGCCAATATTTCACTACTAGACATCCCGGCATAAACTGAGTTGAGCTTGCCAGTTAACATTGTTAAGTCATCTTGGGTAATCCTCTTATTGAAAGACAGAATTTTTTGCCTGACCCTTGCCTCATATAGAACCAAAATTAGCAAAGCTACAAGATCTTGCAAGGCTATTAAATCTAGGTGCTTAAAGCGGCATCGGGGTGCCTTGGGCAGGGTTATCACAGCTACATTGTGAACGAAATGTGCCAAAAGCACCGCGGCCAGTTTTAGCCATTGCTCGATCTCCTCTTTTGCTTCTCGGAGTAGCTCGTAAAGCAGATCTTGCTCTATTGGAGGAAGCTTGGCATCTCGGCTTATCGTTTCTACATAATAGCGGTAAGCTTTGTCTGCGGGTATAGTGCCAGCCGAGGGGTGAGGACGTATGACATATTCCTGTTCCTCTAAGTATGCTACATCATTTCGCACGGTAGCTGGGCTTACTTTCAAGTTATAATTATAAGCAATATCCTTTGAAGCTATGGGCATTGCTCCAGCAATATACTCATTAACTATTATCTTCAAAATCGCCTCTTTTCTTTCTCCCAGCGCCATTTAGCACTCTCCTTCTGTGACTGCTAAGCAATGGAAATGTACCACTTTAAATATGCTCTGTCAACGACGCTAGAATATCTTTTTGTCAGCTCTTTTATTGACCGACGATGAGGTGAAGTAGTATTATGGCATAAACATGAAAGTGGAAGCTATGTCTTGCATCGCACAGCATGATAGGGAAGTAGCTCAAATTTTAGAGTCGGAGGCAAAGAGGCAGGCAAGCACTGTAGACCTCGTTGCCTCGGAAAATCATGCTGACTGCGCCATACTTGAAGCTCAAGGTTGCCTCATGATGACAAATATACTGAGGGGTATCCTGGGCATCGTTATTACGGTAGTTGCGCCTATATAGACACAGTTGAAAATTTAGCTATTGAGAGGGCCAAGAAGCTATTTAAAGCTGAGCACGCTAATGTCCACCCCCATAGTGGCAGTCAGGTTAACTTGGCTGCTTATTTAGCTCTATTAGAACATGGGGATGTTGTCATGGGCATGAGTCTCAGCTATAGTGGACATCTTACCCACGGCGCAAGGTTAGCTTCTCAGGAAAGTGGTATAGGTTCATTCCTTTCTTGGTGATAAACGTGTTGAGAGGCAAGTTCGTGCAGAAGTAAAAGAAATGTGCCAGCATTTCCCCATACCTAGGATGGCATAAGGCATCTCTTTCTCCGCAAGTCTAGCCTTTTATTTTAATATAGCTGGCCTTACTATATTATCTCTCGGATAGAGCTGAATATGGCTAGTAAATCAAACATAGGGATTTTCTACGGCTGGGTAATAGTAGCTGCTGGCTGCCTAATTTTATTGGTGGAGTGGGGCTGTCACTATTCCTATGGCGTCTTTTTCACAGAGTTATGTGCAGATTTTGGTTGGACAAGAGCAATGGTCTCTGGAGCTTATTCTTTAGGTTTTCTTTGGCATGGCATTATCTACTTTGTGGCTGGTAGCTTGAATGACAAATATGGCCCCAGGCTCCCCCTTGCGATTTCTGCTGTTATCATGGGTCTGGGTTATGCCTTGATGTCTGTCATAAAAGCACCCTGGCAGCTTTATATATTCTACGGGATCGTAATAGGTACTGGGGTGGGCTTTGGTTATATGCCGGTAACCTCAACGGTATCCCGCTGGTTTGTGAAAAGAAGAGGGACTGCATTGGGAATCACCATGGCTGGAATAGGAATAGGGACATTAGTGCTGGCACCTTTTGCCCAATTTCTTATCACCAAATTTGACTGGCGTGCCTCTTACCTGATTTTAGCTGGTCTTGTTGTGGTCGTAGTTCTTCCAGTTTCCAGATTAATGAGGCTTAATCCGTCAGAAAAGGGGCTCCTCCCTTATGGCAGGGAGGAAATCGCTACAGAAAATGAGCAGCGTGGTAATTCCCTATCTAGTGAGATTAGTTTCTCCCTTAAGCAAGCGACCAAAACGAGTCAATTCTGGTTGTTGTCTGTGATGTATGCCTCTTATCCTTTCGCTGTTCAGATGGTGATGGTTCACCTGAAAGCATATGCCGTCGATTTTGGTATTGCAGAGATGACTGCTGTTGCTGCTTTAGGTCTTATAGGTGCTGGTAACATTACAGGCAGGATAGTGACAGGTAGTCTCTCAGACAAAATTGGAAGGAAGGCATGCTTCTTCGTCGCTTACCTTTTGATGGCGGTGATGATGCTGTGGTTGATAAAAGCGAGGCAGCCATGGCAGTTTTATCTCTTCTCAATTGCTTTTGGCTTTGGCCATGGCAGCTTAGTCCCCTTGTTCCCGGCGGTGATTGGTGATTGGTTTGGAACGAAATCTCATGGGAGTATTTTTGGGATGTTGGGGGTAGCACTTGGTATTGGTGGGGCGATTGCTCCATTATTAGCTGGCTATATTTATGACACCAGGGGAAGCTACAGTATTGCCATTATCATAGGGGTGATAGTACTCTTTATAGCATTGGGTTGCTCATTTGCAATTAAGGCGCCCCAGCGTCTGAAGTAATGCTCCCTCTTAATCTCCTTACCCTCAAAATACTGTTAATTATTAAGAAATAGAAGCGGCTTCATGCTATAATTAATTTAGCATTTTTGTATTTGGAGGGAGCTAATAACAATGGATGAACTCAAAGTTTTCACCGGCAATGCCTACCCTGCTTTAGCAAAGTCTGTATGCGATTATTTAGGTATACCTCTAGGCGAAGTTGATGTTTTTGAATTTTCTAATGAGAATATCTTTGTTCGCATCCTGGAGAATGTCCGCCAGCGAGATGTTTTCGTGATTCAGCCCATTTGCTCCCCGGTTAATAAAAGCTTGATTGAGCTTCTTATTATGCTTGATGCCTTCAGGCGGGCTTCAGCAGGGCGAATTACCGCTGTCATTCCCTACTATGGCTATGGTCGCACTGATAAGAAAGACCAGCCTCGAGTGCCTATTACCGCTCGCTTGATTGCTGATTTGATTACTACCGCTGGAGCTAATAGACTGCTCACGATGGATCTCCATGCCCCTCAAATTCAGGGTTTCTTCACCATACCGGTTGATGAGCTAACCACCTTGTCTATTCTTAACCAATACTTCAAGGAAAAAGCTTTGGATAATTTAGTGGTAGTAGCTACTGATATTGGCATCTCCAAGCGTGCCCGCGATATGGCTGCTAACCTTGGAGCCCCTCTGGCTATCATTGAAAAGAGACGCTTGGGAAATACTGGAGCTACTGAAACCCTTAATGTGATTGGTGAGGTTCAAGGAATGCGTGCCTTGACTGTGGATGATGAGATTGACACTGCTGCCTCTTTAGTTGGTGCGGTAAATACTCTTTTGGAGTATGGCGCCAGCGAAGTTTATGCTTGCTGTACTCACCCTGTCTTCTCAGGCCCTGCTATTCAGAGAATAGCCTCCTGCCCAGTAAAGGAGGTAGTAGTTACCGATACTATACCGGTTGCTGGAAGTAAAAAATTGGACAAAATTACCGTCTTGCCTATAGCTCCGCTTCTTGGTGAAGCTATCCACCGTATTCACACTGGCTTGTCTATCGGTGCTATGTTTGAGTAAGCTCGCGAGAAGGAGTTTCTGAAATGGAACAAAAACAGGATACTAATCAACCCGGGGATGAAATGACGGCTTACAATATATTGGTACGGCGACATATAAATGATGACCGATTAATGGGAGAGAGAAGTTTTGCATTCCTTGCAGGTAGTTCAATCCTGTTTTTAGGCTTCGTTATGCTAGTTCAGTTTTTTCAAAGTTCTCGAATACTTTGTATCATTATACCTATACTTGGATTTGGGTTATGTTTACTTGCGTTTTGTTCTAATAGGCGTACTGGCATAGGTCTAGATTTTTGGGAGGAGCATGAGAAAAAGCTAGAAAAGGGAGGCTGTAGCTTTGCTTACATGAGGGAGAAACAGATGGTTCCTCACTTGGTTTATCAATCTGTGGAAAAAGCAAAGATGGGGTGGTTGCTTAAGAGAATGAGGAATAGAATAATATACGCTTATTGTATACCAGCAATCTTTTTAATCCTATGGGTAGGATCACTCATCTGGGTGTTGAGTCTAAACTAGTTCAGGGAAAGTGGGTGACCAATGTTTAAGTGGCTTGGTGGTCTAGTTGATTCTAATGAGAAGGAGCTGAAGCGCCTTCAGCCTCTGGTTGCTCATATAAATTCAATCGAGCCTGAGTTTGAAAAGCTCAGCGATGCTGAGCTTCGAGCTAAAACTGATGAGTTTAAGGCTCGGCTAAAGGGTGGCGAAAGCTTAGATGAGCTTTTACCCGAAGCCTATGCTGCCGTTAGAGAAGCAGCTAAGCGAACTATCGGGCAAAGGCACTTTGATGTCCAGTTAATGGGAGGCGTTGTCCTTCATCAGGGCAAAATAGCTGAAATGAAGACTGGTGAGGGGAAAACTCTGGTAGCTACCTTGCCTCTTTACCTTAACGCTTTTACCGAGAAAGGTTGCCATTTAGTCACTGTTAACGATTATCTAGCTAAGCGTGATTGCCACTGGATGGGCCCTATTTATCATGCCTTGGGAGTAAGCGTTGCCAGTATCCATGCTCGGCAAACCCCGGACCATCCCGCCCCCTCCTATATCTATGACCCAGATTATGAATCAGAAGATAAGAAATGGAATTTTCTCCGTCCTATAACTCGTCGCCAGGCGTATGAGGCGGACATAACGTATGGCACAAACAATGAGTTTGGTTTTGATTATCTCAGGGACAATATGGTTTTGGATTTATCTCAATGCGTACAACAGCCGCTTAACTACGCTATCGTTGACGAGGTTGATAATATCCTCATCGACGAGGCCCGCACCCCGCTAATTATCAGCGGAGCTGCTGAGGAAGCTACTCAAAGGTATTATACCTTTGCCTATCTGGTTTCCGGGCTTAAAAAGGATGAGGATTACTCTATTGATGAGCGAACGCGCACAGTCCATCTTACGGATGACGTTGGCATCACCAAGGTGGAGAAGATGCTAAAAAAGGAAGGCCTACTTAAAGCGCCCAACCTTTATGACCCCTCTAATTATTTCCTTACCCAATATTTGGAGAGCGCGCTCAAGGCTCATGCCTTGTTTAAGAGGGACCGTGACTACGTAGTTAAAAATGGGCAAGTCATCATCGTAGATGAATTCACCGGTAGGCTGATGTTTGGCCGAAGGTATTCCCAGGGACTGCATCAGGCTATCGAAGCTAAAGAGAGAGTAAAGATACAGAGGGAAAGTGTTACCCTGGCTACTATTACTTTCCAGAATTATTTCCGTATGTATCGGAAGTTAGCTGGCATGACTGGCACTGCCGCCACTGAAGCTGAGGAATTTTACAAGATTTATAAATTAGAAGTAGTAGTCATACCTACAAACAAGTCATTGGTTCGCACTGAGCATCCTGACCAGGTTTACAAAGATGAGAAAGCCAAATTTGGAGCTGTAACCAGGGAAATTGACCAATTACATAATCAGGGTAGGCCAATCCTCATAGGCACAACTTCTATTGAGAAATCGGAATATTTAAGCGACCTGTTAAGAAGGAAAGGCATACCGCATCAGGTGCTAAATGCCAAAAATCATGAAAAGGAAGCTGGCATCATTGCTCAAGCTGGGCGTACAGAAGCGGTGACTGTGGCTACCAATATGGCCGGGCGTGGTGTAGATATCATTCTTGGTGGCAACCCTGAGGGGCGTGAGCAAGGGGAATGGCTTGAGGAGCATAATAAAGTGGTTGAGCTTAGTGGGCTTCATATTATTGGCACGGAGCATCATGAAGCCAGGCGCATTGATAATCAGCTTCGTGGTCGAGCGGGAAGACAAGGAGACCCGGGCAGCTCTCGATTTTATGCTTCCTTGGAGGACGAGATCCTTCGCCGTTTTGGCGGTGACCGTGTTAAGGGACTTATGCAATGGGCTGGCATGGATGAGAACACTCCTATTGAGCATCCTCTGGTCACCAAGACCATAACAAATGCTCAGGTTCAGACAGAAGGCTACCACTTTGATATTCGTAAGCATCTTGTGGAATATGACGATGTGGTCAACAGGCACCGTGAAGTGATTTACGCCGAGAGAAAAAAGATATTGAGTGGCGCCGACTTAAGGGCGAACATAATCTCTATGATTCAAGATGAAATCCAAGGCTTGGTAACCACTCACTTTGACCATAATTTGGGCGAGCTGGATTTACCTGGTTTGCTTGAAGACGTTTCTCGTATTTTACCAGTACCCCAGACCGTCATTGCGAGCGGAGTGAAGCAATTTCAGTCCAACGGCAAGCAAATCACGGAGAAGCTAAATGACTATGCCATCGAGCTTTATAATCAGCGGGAGCAGGAGCTAGGCCCTGATAATATGCGCCTGGTAGAGAGGTTGGTGATGCTTCGTGTCATCGATGGATTATGGAAGGAACATCTTACTGCTATGGAGCACATGCGGCAGGGAATAGGTTTACGTGCTGCTGGTCAACAACAACCGCTGGTAGTCTATAAGAGGGAAGGACATGCTCTTTTCGATAGCCTCTTGGCTAATATCCAGCATGATGTTGCCCACAGCATTTACCATGTTGGCATTACCAGAGAACCTCCACGCAAAAAGACAGCGGTAATAGCTGGTAAGAAAGTTGGTCGCAACGACCCTTGCCCCTGCGGCTCAGGCAAGAAGTACAAATACTGCTGTGGGAGGTAAGCAATGTTCTTATACTTGTCATTGCGAGCGAAGCGAAGCAATCTCAGCTTACTGTAGATAGGGAGGAGTCACATGAAGAAATCGTCGGAAGTTGAGGTCAAGATTGGTTTTTCTGTTGAGGATTTAGCCACCGCACTACGAGAGCTAAGCGATCAGGACAGAGAATTCTTTATTGAAAACCTCTTAGCTGCTACAAGCCCTGAATATTTGAAAAGCATTGATGAGGCGCGGAGGGATTACAAAGAGGGAAGAACCGTTTCCTATGAAGAGCTGTTCAAGGTGTAGGTTCAACCTGGATGAAGTATAAAATTGTTTTCACTAGAAGGGCGGTGAAGGATATTCGTAAGTTGGAGCCAGACGTTAAAGAAAGGATAGGAGATGCTCTAATAAGATATAGTAAAGACCCTTTGGGTTATGCGAGGAGAATGGTTGATCCTTCCTTAGGAAGTTACAGATTTAGAGTCGGAGACTACAGAGTTATTTTTGACCTTGAAGGTGATGAAATCGTAGTGCTGCGTGTCGGTCACCGTAGGGAAATTTATCGAGAGTAATGAGAATTCAATGAGGGATGCAATGACCCCTGCTCTTGTGGTTCGGGCAAGAAATACAAATATTGCTGTGGGAGGTAAACATGGCAAGGATAGGAAAAATAAAGGAAATCAAGGTTGTGCCGAGGATAGGTAAAATTATCTCCCTTGAGTTTTTGGCTAAGCAAAAAGGTATTCAGCATGGTAAGAATCAGGATAAAAATAAATTCTCTCAAGGGTAAGCCGCCTTTGGAGGTCAGTTCATTACTGAACACCGGTTTTGGAACTGAGGAGCCTGAGGTGCTTGTGCCCGTGAAGGTGGCCGAAAAACTGAGCTTCTGGCCTGAGCTCCCTGAAGGCGCAATGGTCAAAGCTTATGAGACTACTGGGGGCATAGCTAGAATGTATCGCATCTCTAAGGCTATCGAAATTCAGGCGGCTACAGGGGATAAAATCTCTAAGCCTGTAAAGTGCTCTCTAGTTATTTCCGAAATAGAGAACGAAGTTCTTTTAAGTGACAGAACAATAGAAGAACTCAATATAATAATTGAAAGCCCTGCGAAGGGATTATGGAAGTTCAAGGACGACGTTGAACTCAGAAACAGCGTTGAGCCTCAGTATTGGTGAAAAGGGAGGCTAAAATGATGAAAGCTCGCTTAGGTGTTACTACATGTGATAAATGCGGGAAGCTAATGGAAAAAGGGCAAACCATCCTTATTGTAGCAGAAGGCAATGTTACAGAATCAGGTGAGGAGCTAAACTTCCAGGGCTCCTGTGTCCGATATGCTTGCCACCTTGACTGCTGGGATGGCTTTGAGGAAAATGAGAATAAATGAAGTTAAGTGATTTGATAGAAGTGCATGGTGAGAAATAGAGATATGGCAACCTATTAAGAAAGAGGTGGCCTTAATTAATAAAAGAATAGCTTAGGGGGGTATAATATAAATGGAACGGGATTCAAACTTTCAAATGCTGTCTTGGTTTACAGATCAACATAGAATGGGGAATCTGGATTTAGAGCCTCCGTATCAAAGAAAAAGTATTTGGAATAATGACTACAAAGTCTATTTCATTGATACAATTCTTCGGAACTTCCCTTGTCCAACCATATTCCTGGCAGTTGAGATTAGTCCGACCGGCATTACTAAATACCATGTTGTTGATGGTAAGCAAAGACTTTTAACAGTTTTCGAATTTGTAAGAGATGAATTAGCTATATCATCAGAGAAATATAGTGACCCTGATTACGCCGGTAAGTATTTTTCACAACTGCCAGACAAAGTAAAAGCTGGTTTCTGGGGGTATAAGTTTACAATAGAATATCTCAAGGACGCGAATAGAGTAGACTTAAATCAGTGTTTTGACAGGTTGAACAGAAATGTTGCTCGGTTAAATGCACAAGAGCTACGTCATGCACGGTTCGCTGGAGTATTCATCACTTATGTAACCCAATTAGTAGATGATCCATTCTGGCGTGATATGGG
>JAUWOR010000007.1:0-96331 GCA_030612025.1 Dehalococcoidia bacterium
TGTAGTTGCCCAATTTATTGGGCGACTGTTTACAAATGTAGTGCGAGGCTTTAGCCTCGTGCACGACCTTAAAAGGTCGCACTACGAAAATCTGATTGAGGCAAAATTAAACACCCTGAAATTCTAGAGGGAAGTTAAGAATGGTAAAAGCGATAATTACTCTTACCCCTACCCATTCCAAGAAGTTTATAGCCATGGCAGTAAGCCGGATGGAAGCGGAATCATTGCAGCCATAATGGCCCAAATGGGCTTTGATGAGCAGGTACCATTTTTGAAAGTAAGGAGGCAACAAAATGGAAAATCAAGAGTTAATCAAATGTTGTATTATGCGTGGTGGTACTAGTAAAGCCATTTTTTTAATGAGAAACGATCTTCCGAAAGACGAGGAGCTTAGGGATCGTATTATCCGACGCATATTTGGGGCTCCCGATATCCGCGAAATCGATGGATTGGGGGGAGCCGACCCATTAACGAGTAAGTTAGCCGTAATCGGACCGTCAAGCCGAGAAGATTGCAATGTCGACTACCTTTTTGGCCAGGTAAATATGGTGGAGCCCATGATTGATTACGTGGGAAACTGTGGAAACATCTCATCGGCTGTAGGCCCCTTTGCCATTGATGAAGGGCTTGTGGATGCTGTAGAGCCAATAACGACAGTTAGGATCCATCAGGTAAACACCAACAGCGTTATTATTGCCAAGGTCCCAGTGAAAGGCAATAAAGCTGAAGTCGAAGGTAGCCACGTTATTCCAGGAGTTCCCGGAACTGGTGCAAAAATAGTTTTAGATTTCTCGGACAGTGCCGGGGCTATCACGGGTAAACTTCTCCCCACAGGAAATGTTACCGATGTTCTACACGTAGAGGACGAAGGAGATATTGAGGTTTCTCTTGTTGATGCAGCTAATCCTTTGGTCTTTATCCGAGCGAAAGATTTAGGCCTTATTGGTGCCGAAACGCCTCAAGAAATAGACTCTAATGCGGAATTGCTAGCAAGAATTGAAAAGATAAGGAGTTTTGCAGCACAAAAAATCGGTCTTGTGGATGATTGGAGGAAAGCAACAAGCAAACGGCCTTACATACCATTTTTCGCTATCTGTGCTCCTCCCATGTCTTATAGAGATTGGACTACTGGCAAACTGGTGAATGAAAATTCCATGGACTTATCTATTCGACTACTTTTCATGCAAAAAATGCATAAGACTTACCCTGTCACAGGAACAATTTGCACAGTAGCAGCCGCAATGATTCCCGGCACTATAGCAAACCAGGTAGCTCGGCGCGGAATCATTGAGAAAGGCGAGCTCCGTATCGGTCATCCTGCAGGTGTTATCATCAGTGAGGGTAAGGTGGATAATGAAAATGGAGCTTTTGTGCTTAGGAAAGCGACAGCGGACAGAACAGCTCGATGTTTGATGAAGGGTTATGCGTATATTCCGAAGAATATTTTTAATGAAAAATTCGAGAAAAGGTAAAAAATGCCAGAAATAAAGGAGGGGTTTTTAGAAACAGGTGTTTTAGTCATTGGCGCTGGTGGTGCAGGGTTGAGAGCTGCCATCGAAGCCCAGAATGTGGGTGCCAAAGTTTTGATTGTCTCGAAGGGAGACTTTTCCTCTGGTTGTACGACTGTTGCGATGGGGGCGATGTCAGCGGCTTTTGCTAAGCAAGATAGTGCCGACCGCCACTTTAGGGACACGATCCGTGCAGGTTGTTATCTGAATAACCAAAAATTAGTGAGAATACTTGTAAATCATGCCCCCAAAAGAGTTAAGGATCTTGAGCGGTACAGGACTGAGTTCGAAAAGGAGGGTGAGTGTTACAAGCCTTTTCCGTTTACTGGCAATTCGGTCCCGCGGGGTGTTTTAGCGCTTGAGCCTTACCAAGGAGGATATATCGAGGGGCTGATTGAGGAGGTGAAAAGGCTCGGTATTGATTTCCTTAGTCACGTGATGATAATTGATTTGATCAAAGAGAAAAATGCAGTTGTGGGTGCTGTAGGTTTAGAACTCGAAACAGATACCATTTTAATAATAAATGCTAAAGCGGTAATTCTTGCTACCGGGGGAGCTGGGAATTTATATCCTTTTACAACCAATCCATCTGATGTCGCCGGAGATGGATATGCTCTGGCATATAAGGTGTGCGCCCAGTTATCAGACATGGAATTTATACAGAGCAGGGTATGTATGATTTATCCTAAAGCGATGCGCGGAACACCCCCTCCAGCAGATGGGCTGGTGACCTTTGGGGGAAGATTTTATAACGGATTGTGTGAACGTTACATGAGGAAATATTATCCTGAGAAATTGGAGCTTGTTACCCGCGACGCAATGGCAATATGTGCCCAGAAAGAAATAGAGGCCGGGCGGCGTAGCCCACATGGAGGAATGTTTGGTGATTTATCAGGTGTTCCAAAAGAGGAATTATATAAGTTTAGGAAATTTATGAAGGCCTGCGCTGGAGAAAGTTTTGATCCTACGTGGCAGCCATATGAGTGGGCCCCTGGAGCCCATCACTTTATGGGAGGGGTTGTCATCAATGAGAAGTGTGAGACAGGAATACATGGGCTCTACGCTGCCGGTGAAGTGGCCTCTGGAGTCCATGGTGCCAATCGTCTGGCAGGAAATGCCTTAACAGAAACCCAGGTCTTTGGAACAATAGCAGGTAAGTGGGCAGCAAAAAGGGCACTCTCAGTCTCGCGCACACCTATACCTCCAGGTCAAATTAACTTAGTCAGAAATCTCATCGTGGAAATTTTCAAGCGAGACAAAGGTTTTGATCCTCTCGAGGTAAAGGAAGAGCTCACAGGGATCGTGGGGAAGTATGTGGGAGTTATTAGAAACGAAGATGGACTTCGAAAGGCTATTCAAACGTTTGATAAGACTAAGGAAAACAAAATAGGTAACCTATGTCTTGTGGGCGAACGGTCGTTTAAAACACTTGCTAAGCTTTTAGAGGTTGTAAATCTCCTGATGATTGGGCGATTTGTTACATTAGCTGCGAGGATGAGAACAGAAACACGCGGAGCACACCGTAGAGAAGATTATCCTGAATTAGACGAGGGGTGGTCGAAAAACATCGTCTTTCAATTAGAAAACAAACAAATCACAGTGAAAACGAAACCTGTCATGCAAACCAAAGGAATTTCCAACTTTTAAAAATAAGGGGAAAGTCTTAAATCAGCCATGCCATAATCCTCACTAATTCTCAATAACTCATTTAATTTTGCTAATCTCTCACCTCCCAACACTCCGGTTTTAATCATGCTTAACTGCCACCCTACGGCAATATGGGCAATAGATGCATCATATGTTTCGCCTGAACGATGAGAAACTACGACTTTCACTTCATTTTCTTGAGCGATTTTAAAAGTTTCCAATGTGGCGGTAAGTGTTCCAACCTGATTAGGTTTTAAAATCATTGCATTTGCAGAGTTAAGCTTTATGCCCCTTTTAGTCCTTTCTGGATTACTGGCAAAAAGATCATCTGCACAGATAAGACAGCATTTTCCATATTTTTTATTTAACAATGCAAAGGATAGAAAATCATCACTGTGAAAAGCATCTTCAATATAAAATAAACTATACCTTTCTATCAATGAAGATAAAAAATTTATTTGTTCTTCAGCAGTCCTACTTTTGCCTTCACGCTGATATTCATATTCCTTTGTTTCAGGATTCCAGAGTCGGTCTGCAGCCAGATCAAGCCCAATCCCAAATCTAATACCCGTTTTTTCTGTTACTTCACGGCAAACATCATAAATAATATCCAAAGCTTCAACATCTGTTAAATTAGCTACCCACGCCCTTTCGTCATCCATGCCACCGGCAAAACTCAAATCCTTCACTTCCAAAGCTTTACCTATCTTTTCATGAACCTTAATATTAGCTGTTACTGCCTCTTCAATATTCCGAGCACCAATAGGAGCCACAAGATGTTCTTGCATGTCAGGGGCTGATCCCATACCATGTGCCCCACCACCAATCATGTTGCCCAAAGGATATGGATAGGTAAAATTATTATTTAAAGCAAGGTATTTATATAAAGGCATCTTTAATGCTGAAGCTGCAGCCTTGGCAACTGCCAAGGATATGGATGAGGAAGTATTTCCCCCGATTCGTTCAAAATTATTCGTACCATCAATTTCCCTCAAAATTGAATCAATTCTCTCTTGGTCAGTTGAAGATAATCCCAATATTTTTGGTTTAATTTCGGTCTCAATAATTTCTATTGATTTGTTAAGTCCTTCTGGTGAATAAGCAGGCACTTCAAATTTCCCCCTGCTCCCCGGTGCACCAAATGGAGCAGCTACTCTTCCAAAACCATTTTCTGTAATAATATCAATTTCTAAAGTCTCTACTCCTCTACTATCGAAAACTTTTCTTGCTAACATATTTTTGATTGTGGGCATATTCCACCTCTATTTAAATATTAAAAATCTCTTGTCCCGAGACAATTTTAACACATTTGGAGAAAATGCAAGGCTTTGTACTCGTTCAGATGATTAATGACACTTTCTCCTTTCTCTGATTTTGTTGATGGTGCTCCAGAAATTCCTGTGGAGTAAGATATCCCAATGCCTGATGAGGGCGGATAGTATTATACATATTCTCCCACTTCAGCAAAGCTTCCTGAAGTAAGAACCTTCCACTGCTCTGATTGCCACTGCTCTGATTGCCCCGTCTCTATCTGTCTCGGGATAAGGATGCCTTGATTTGAATTAGTTAAAAAATGTTACAGATTACTGCAGAAATCTTGCCTAACTAGGCTGCAAATTTGGCGACTGTAGCAAACACTTTGATTATTAGCGATGTGATATTGAGGGCAAATTTCACTATTGACAAATTTAGACACCCTGTGCAAAAATAAGCCATCAAATTAAATAGGGGAAAGGCTGAGAACAGGACTAGTACAGCTTGAGGCGGAGTTCAGAGAGTCGGAGTAGGTGTGAGCCGATACTTGCGCAAATTTGGAATGGACATGGGAGCCGCAAACCGAAAGGCTATTACACTTAGTAGGTTTTGTCGCAAAGGGCAGCGTTATCACAGCCCAGGGTATCGCTAGTATTTTTAGCTGTACCCGAAAAGAGATGGTCGTAAGACCGAAATAGGGTGGCACCGCGAAGGTTGAGCCTCTCGCCCCTTAGGCGAGAGGTTTTTTATTTTATTGGTAGGAGGTTTTGACCATGTTTATCACATTGCAGCTCTGGCGCCGGCCAGCGGCGCCGAAACATCAAAACTTAAAAAGCAATCAAATTAACAAAGAAAGGAGATAAAAATGGATAAGAGAACAAAGTTTACCCTCGACGAAAAAGAAATACCTACTCATTGGTATAACATCCAGGCAGATTTGCCCGAGCCACTGCCACCAGTTTTGCACCCAGGCACAGGAAAGCCGGTAACCCCCGATGATCTGGCTCCTCTATTCCCTATGGAATTAATCAAGCAAGAGGTAAGCACTGAAAGGTGGATTGAAATCCCTGAGGAGGTGCGAGAGGTCTATAAGCTGTGGAGGCCCACAACTCTATTTCGGGCACATAGGTTGGAGAAGGCCCTGGATACGCCGGCCAAGATTTTCTATAAATATGAGGGGACAAGTCCTCCTGGGAGTCACAAACCTAACACTGCTGTAGCTCAGGCCTACTATAGCAAGATAGAAGGAGCCAAGCGTATCACCACCGAGACTGGAGCTGGTCAATGGGGCAGCGCTCTCTCCTTTGGCTGTGCTACCTTTGGTCTGGAGTGCAAGGTCTACATGGTCAGGATTAGTTACAACCAAAAGCCATATCGCCGCATCATGATGGAGACCTGGGGAGCTAAATGTATCCCCAGTCCCAGTTCGGATACCAAGGCAGGGCAAGCTATGCTGGCAAAAGCCCCTGATTGTCCCGGTAGCCTGGGGCTGGCTATCAGTGAGGCAGTAGAGGATGCCGTCTCTCGCGATGATACTCACTATGCCCTGGGCAGCGTGCTTAACCATGTCCTACTGCATCAAACCGTTAATGGCCAGGAAGCAAAAAGGCTGATGGAGCAGGCAGATGCCTATCCAGACATTATCGTGGGCTGCATCGGCGGTGGCTCAAACTTCGCCGGCCTGTTTTTGCCCTTTGTAAAAGACAAAATCGACGGGATAAAACCAGACCTGCGCATCATCAATGTAGAGCCGGCAAGCTGCCCTACCACTACCAAGGGACCCTATGCCTATGACTTTGGCGATGAAGCTGGCCTCACCCCCCTAATCAAGATGTTTACCCTGGGACATGGCTTTATTCCACCTCCAATTCACGCTGGTGGCCTGCGCTATCATGGGATGGCACCAATCATATGCCACCTTCTGAGACTAGGCTTAGTTGAAGCCAGAGCTGAACATCAGCTTGCCACCTTCCAGGCTGGCATAACCTTCGCCCGCACTGAGGGAATCATCAGCGCCCCAGAGCCAAACCACGCCATCAAGGTAGTCATTGACGAAGCCCTGAAGTGCAGGGAGGCTGGTGAGTCAAAAACCATCCTGCTAGCGCATAGCGGACATGGACATGTTGATATGGCTGCCTACGATGCCTATCTCTCAGGCAAACTCGAGGACTACGAGTATCCTGATGAGAAGATACAGGAGGCTCTGGCTCAGCTGCCGAAAGTAGGCTAAAGTAGACTACTGGTGCCATAGCAGTTAATTGCTATGGCACCAATCATCAACATAGTTACAACAAAATCAAGGCAAATAGAATTAATCAACCGGCGGAATGCTCTTGCAAATGTTGAGTTTGCTGCGTTCAATAAAAATTTCTTCGATATGCTTTATTGCCTCTTCTAAATTTGTAAAGAGGGTGTATAATATTCTACCAACGGCTACAAAAAGAGGAGGAAAACATTTATAGCTGAAGCAGTAGCCGAGTTCTTGCCATAGTCTTGGAATTGCAAAGGAGATATATATTTTTATGTCAACCACTAGTAAAGCAGTAAGGATAGCAGTGGATACTATGGGGGGTGATTACGCCCCTGAGGAGATAATCAAAGGGACAGTTACGGCTGCCAGAAAGGGAGATGTAGGAATCATACTGGTTGGGCCGATAAACATCTTGAAAAGGGAGCTAGCCAAGTACGAAGTTTCCTATCTCCCTATTAGTTGTGTTAAGGCTGACGAAGTTGTCAAAGAAGGCGAGCATCCGGCTTTCGCCATTCGCCGCAAGCCTAATGCCTCTATAGCTGTGGCAATAGAGTTGGTAAAAACAGGAGAGGCAGACGCTATAATCAGCGCTGGCCCCACCGGGGCAGCATCTGTTAGTGCTATTAGGTCCCTCGGCCTGATGCCAGGAATAGAACGCCCCGTACTCTGCGTACCTCTTGTTGGTTTTGCTCCCAACACAGTGCTTGTAGATGGTGGAGCTAATATCGATTGTAAGCCACATCACTTGCTTTCCTTCGCAGTCATAGGTTCTGTCTATGCCAAGAGATTACTTAATATTAACCAACCCAGGGTAGCTCTCCTGAGCATTGGGCAAGAAGAGGGTAAAGGCAACAAGTTGATCCAAGAGAGCTATTCACTCCTTAGAGATAGTGGCTTGGATTTTATTGGCACCATAGAAGGCAATGATGTTCTCAGTGAGCGGGCTAACGTCATTGTCTGTGATGGCATCGTAGGCAACATACTAATGAAGTTTTATGAAAGCTTAGGGCATTATATTGTCAGGTGGCTGGAAGGCAGGCTGAGCAATTTGCCATTAGTAGGGTCTATTAAGAAACTGCTTGACCAGATGATTTCGTTCACTAAAATAACTGAAAACGAAAGCGACGGCGGAGGTCTGCTGTGGGGGGTCAATGGCGTAGTTCATTTAATGCATGGGCATAGCCGAGCAAAACAAGTGAGCAAGGCAATAGCAAGAGCAAAATATACTGTCGAAACTAACTTAATCGAAGCCTTAAGATTAGATCTAGCTACGATTGGAAGTAAATCGCTTATTACAAAGTAACCTTCAGTCCTTCATAGCCCAAGCTTATGTCTGCTCTCAACTCTTCAGCTACCTGGGCTATCTCTTCTTTCACCTTCTGCTCATATGGAGGCGCAATATGAATAATGATGACTCGTGGTAAATATCCCTTGAGCTGGCGAAACTGAATAAGCTCCTCTTTTAGAGACTGAGGGGAAAGATGGCCGCTTCTTGTAAGCTCACCACTAAATTCATTGGGTGCCGTAACCTCAGTAATAAGTAGTTTAGGGGAAACATGCTGCCAGCAATCAGTTAGCCCCGGACCTGTATCACCGGTATAAAATAGGCTTCTGCTCTGCGAAGAGGTAATCTGATAACCTACTGTGGGCACGCTATGTTTTACCGGCAGCGGTAAAACCTCATATCCGGCAATAGCTTCTTTCTTATAAGGCTTAATAGTATTAAGCCTTATAAGCGGTTTTTCTGCAGATGGAGATTTAAGAAGGTTAGCATATATCTTGCCATCAAGAAGGCAAGGAATGATAACATCAAGAGTATAACGCAAGGCATAAACCTCAATTTGACCTTTCCATAGGGCAGTGTTGAAACCCAGGGTAAGCAAATCCCGAGTATGGTCAAAATGATGGTGAGTGAGCAACACTGTTTTGATTTTCTCTTGCTGTGATAAGGAAAGAGTGGAGGTAAGTCCACCAGCATCTATAGCTAGACATCCATCGATTAGCAAAGAGGTGAGGCGTGTTTTCTCAGTTTCAATATTATGGGCACCCAGAATGTGCACTTCCACTCTAGCTAATAACTTATAACCTTGCTGGTAGCATTAGAGAATCTTTGCCACTCAGCTAATTTCTTAGCCAGAATTTGACGCCCCTTCTCAGTTAGCTCATAGCATCGCCGCTTCTGTTTCTTGGCTACCAGTTGCCACGAGCTTAACACCAACCCCTCCCTCTCCAAACGGCGCAAGGCAGAATAAACGGTGCTTTCCGTAAGCTTAAAATAGCCACTGCTTCTTTTCTCTAGTTCCTTGGCAATGCGATAACCATGCATAGGCAACTCGCCAATAATAAAGAGCATCAAAGGCTCTACTACACCTCTTAGTAGCTGCTCTAGATGAGATTGAGACATCGTTTTACTAGTATACCATCAGTAGCAAATTAAGTCATGCTAACTATGAACCCCGATACAAAATTTTTACCACAAGGATAGTAGTTGATATAATAAATCACAGCGCAAGATGCTAAAGAAGATTAACCATATTTTTATAGCATTAATATTGATAAGCCTAATCTTGGGTGCTAGCGGATGTTCCATACCCTTACCATGGTCACCCGCTCAGTCTCTACCCACTCCATCTCCACCCGCTAACTCGAGTGAATACACTAACCCTGATTGGACATTTCCCTCAGGAAGCAGCCAGACAGCTCAGCCACTGCCCGATATCCGCAGTGTCGTTAGCGAGGCAATGCCCTCTGTGGTCTCTGTCACCACCAAGATGGTAGTTTATGATATTTTTCAGCGAGAGTATACGCAGTTTGCCGCTGGCTCTGGATTCCTAATTCGTAGTGAAGAGGGATATGAAGGGTATATTGTTACCAACAACCATGTGGTGCAAAATGCCGAAAAGGTACAAGTGGAATTAGCTGATGGCAGAACTTTCCCGGCTAACATAGTAGGCACTGATGCTTTAACTGATTTGGCAGTGCTGAAGATAGAGGCAACAGATTTGCCTTATGCCTACTTGGGCGATTCGGACCTGCTTGCTGTAGGTGATTGGGTAGTGGCTATCGGCAATGCTTTAGGAGAGGGGATAACAGCGACCCACGGTATTGTCAGCCGCCTGAATGTCTCAGTCGCCGTTTCGGGGAATACCCTTCGTGGTTTAATCCAGACTGATGCGCCTATCAATCCAGGCAACAGCGGTGGACCGTTGGTAAATATATCAGGCGAAGTGGTGGGTATAACCAGCGTTAAGGTGGCTACAATTGGAGTAGAAGGCATGGGCTATGCCATAAGCATCAACGAAGCCGGGCCCATTATCCAAGCTTTAATCCACCAGGGTTATGTCACCCGCCCCTGGCTAGGAGTGGGATTATACACCGTGGACTCTTTTGTAGCTGCAGTGAACAATCTTTCCGTTAACAAAGGGGCACTCATTGTAGAGGCAGTTGCTGATAGTCCTGCCGATGTTGCTGGACTAAAAGAGGGAGACGTTATCATTCGGTTTCAAGACAAGGAAATAATTAATACAGATGACCTTATCCTAGCTATCCATGACTGCCAAATTGGCCAGGGGGTCGAAATAACCTTCGCCAGGGGTGAAGATACTAAAACAACTTGGGCACAACTACAGGAAAGTCCACCACCCTGGGATTAGCTCGCAGTTCCTTCACGGAGTTTACCCTGAAGCGAGATTCTTCGGTCACTTCGCTCCCTCAGAATGACAAGGAGCGAAGGGTTCAGGGCTTCGCTTAATTGCTAGTAAAACATCACTATTCGAGATGCAATATTTCTCGGTATAAGCCCCGTTGGGAGGGAAACCAGCGATAAGTTCCCGAGATAATGTCTCCAGCTTAATATAATCACCAAAAGCGGCTATTACTCGCTCAATTGATTCTTCTGCCTGATAATAACTGGTAATATAGTCAGCAACATCGAAATTAGCCGCACGGCGCATATTCTGAAGACGGCGCACAATCTCTCTACTTATCCCCTCCGCAGCCAGTTCAGGGGTCAATTCAGTGCTTATAGCTACCGTATACCTACCATCGCTGGCTATGCTATAGCCAGGCAGGTCTAAAGAAAATTCTTCAAGATTCTTCGCTTCGCTCGGGATGACAGGAAGCGAAGGGCTCAGAATGACGAGTTCCTTGACATTTATCTCTTCTTCTATTTCAGTGGCTAACTTGCCTAAAGCTTCACCTTCCTCTTCAGATTCCACCTTGACCATGGCTTTTGCCAAAGGCTGGCGCACTTTAATCCCTACCTTTGCCCGTGCTGCCCTACCCAAGCTTGCTATTTTCATGGCTAACTTGACATCGTTATTTAGCTTATCATTGATTTTAGCTTTATCAGCTACAGGGAAATCAGTCAAGTGCACGCTCTCTTTGGCTTCAGGATTAATAGAGCACACCAAATTTTGATAAAGCTCCTCACTAATAAACGGCATGAAAGGGGCCAAAAGCTGAGACAAGGTCACCAGACATTGATACAGCGTAGTATAGGCTGCTAACTTGTCCGCATCATTCGCGCTTTTCCAAAATCGGCGCCGACTTCGTCTCACATACCAATTGGAAAGATCATCAATAAAGCTCTGAATATAGCGCGCCGCCGATGTAGGGTCATAGCTATCCATCGCCTTAGTTACCTCGACTACAAGCCGATTAAGCTCCGAGATAATCCAATTATCCAGCTCAGCAAAGATAGCTGGGACTGAGAGCCGGGGAACAAAACGGTCAATGTTAGCATAGAGGACAAAAAAGGAATAAGTATTCCATAAAGTAAGCAAAACTTTCCGCATGGTCTCGGCAACCATTTGAGTAGAGAAGCGATGAATATTTTCCGCTGGCACGGAAGCTAACAAATACCACCTGAGAACATCAGCGCCATAATCATTAATCACTGTCCAGGGATCAATTACATTGCCCTTGGCCTTGCTCATCTTCTCACCCTGGGCATCAACAACATGTCCCAAGCAGATAACATTCTTAAAGCAAGGCTGCTCAAAGAGCAAGGTGGATATAGCATGTAAGCTATAAAACCAACCTCGGGTTTGGTCAACAGCCTCGCAAATAAAATCAGCGGGGAAGTTTTGCTCAAACTTGTCCCTATTTTCAAAGGGATAATGCCACTGGGCAATAGGCATAGCTCCGGAATCAAACCAGCAATCAATTACCTCAGGAACACGCCACATTATCTCGCTGCACTTAGGGCAAAGAAGAGGGATCTCATCAATGGAAGGTCGGTGAAGATCCTTAAGTCCGTCAGGACTTCTAACTGGCCTCCCGGACAAAATCTCCTCTGTCAATTTCTCTGGTTTTACTTTCCTTAATCTTTCAAACCATTCCTGCAGTTCTTTCATGCTTCCAATGCATTCATCATGACCACAACTCTGGCAGCGCCAAATATTAAGTGGAGTCCCCCAATAGCGCTCTCTGGAGAAGGCCCAATCGACATTGTTCTCCAGCCAATCACCAAAACGACCATACTTAATATGGCTGGGATACCAGTTTATCTCAGCATTGCCAGAAACAAGCCTATCCTTAACTGCTGTTGTTCTGATGTACCACGCCCTTTTAGCATAGTAGAGAACAGGCGTTTCACACCTCCAGCAAAAGGGATAAGTATGAATAATTCTCTCGCTGAGATAGAGCAACCCACGTGATTTAAGATCTTCGAGAATAAGAGGATCAGCATCCTTAACAAACTTGCCACTAAAGGGTAACTCGCGAGGAATGCCTACCCCTGTGAATTCTGGTGCAACCATCGCAGGCAGCTGGTCAGCTTCCCATTCAAATCTTGCCATCCCAACACCATAAGCTGTTGTCATTTGCTCACTCTCTTCTGATGTGAACCTAGTCCGAAGGTCATATAGATAACCCTTGAGATCGACACAATGAATGAGCGGCAAGCCTTCTCTTTCACCTATCTCTAAATCAATCTCCCCATACGCAGGAGCAATATGAACGATTCCGGTTCCTTCGTTAAGAGCAACAAAATCGCCCTCAATCATTCGATAAGGTCGTTTACCGTGCCAACCACCTCCACCAATGTTGCACTTATAAAGCGGGTCATATTCCACTCCTACCAAGTCACTCCCCCTTACCCTTCCTGCCACTTTATAACTCTCTAACCCGACTTGCTTAAGTAAGGCTGAAGCCAGAATAAGATATTCATTATCTACTTCTACGACAGCATAATCAGCCTCAGGAGCCACCGCCAGAGCAGTGTTGCCGGGCAAAGTCCAAGGGGTAGTTGTCCAGGCAAGAAAGTAAGCAGGCTTCTCACTTAAAGCCGCGGGCTTAAGAATAGAGCGAAGAACTGAATCTCGCTTCAATAATGAAGGAATGAAGAGTTTGAACTTTATGTAAACTGAAGGATCCTCAGCATCGTCCCGGTAACCCAGAGCCACCTCATGAGAGCTAAGTGAGGTGCCACATCTAGGACAATGCGGCGTTACCTTATAGCCCTGATAAATCAAGCCTTTGTCCCATAGTTTTTTCACTATCCACCAGCAAGACTCAATATAGCCATTGTCCAAAGTTGTATAGGGATGCTTCATATCCAGCCAATGACCAATGCGCTCAGTCATGGCTTCCCATTCCTTAATGTAGTTAAAGACACTTTCCCGACACTTCTGGTTGAACTGCGCCAGCCCATATTGCTCAATTTGAGCCTTGTTGCTGAAACCAAGAGAGCTCTCTACTTCCAGTTCTACAGGCAATCCATGGGTATCCCACCCTGCCTTACGTGGCACATGATAACCTTTCATTGTCTTGTAGCGACAAATGATGTCCTTAAATAACCGGGATAGCACATGATGAATCCCAGGACTGCCATTGGCTGTAGGTGGACCTTCGTAGAAAACATAATGCTGGTTCCCTCTTCTTGCCTCGATGCTTTTGTCAGAAATGCCCTGCTCCTTCCAAAAACGAAGAATGTCTTGCTCCATTCGAGGAAAATTTACCTTACTACTTACTTTGCGGAACACGGGCTAGCCTCGTTTCAGCAGAATAACTACTTTTCTATCTTCGCCCTCTCCTACACTGTGAGTGACAACATCAGGATGATTAGCCAAAGCTAGATGAATAATACGGCGCTCATCAGGTGGCATTGGCTCCAAAGTCATAGCACGGTGTCTTAATTTTACCTGCTCTGCCAACCTCAAGGCCAGTTTTTGCAAAGAATCACGGCGGCGTTTTTTATACCCACAAATATCAATACTTAATGGCAACCAAGCCTCTAACCGTCCCGCTACTATGAGTCTAACGATGTATTGCAAGCAAGTTAAAGTCTGACCTCGTCGCCCAATCAAAATACCTAAATCATCACCCTCAATATCCAAAGCTATTGGTATCTCACCAGATGAGGCTTTAATAGCACCTGTTACCTCCATTAACCCCAGCAAGTTCTCCAACACCTCTATAGCTACTCTGACTATATCTTTTTCCAGCGGAACTAGTGGTTTTACTCTGATTAAGGCTCCTTCGCCCCTAAAAATTCCCGATTTGCCCTCTTTAACAACCACTGTTTCAAATTGATCACGACCTATCCCCAGCCGCTTTTCTGCCTCCTCAGTTGCCTGCTCTACTGTCTTGGCAGTTATCTCCAACTCTTCCATCTTTTAAGTTCTCACTTTAGCAATTTGCTTCCATGCAGCCTAATGTCGTTTTTACCTTGCTCACCACTTGTCTCTCTGCCTTGGCATTGATTGCCTAGCGGTGGAAGATTTTAAGTAACCCCAGCCACCACCAATGAAATATTGAGTCGCAATACCAATCACAGTGGAAACCAGCCAAAAGAGAGCTAAACCACTGGGAAACATCATGCAAAGCATACCAAACATAAACGGCATCATTAATGTCATCATCCTACTCATGGATTGCTGCCTTGGGTCAGTAGATGGTGCAGTGGTCATTTTCTGCTGCACCCACATCGAGACGCCAACTAGAATGGGTAGGATTAAATAATGGTCAGTCTGACCTAAATCAAGCCACAAAAAATGACTATTTAAGGGAAGTGCCTGATTCGCTATCTGCCAGAAATAAAGATGTCGAGATAGATCCAGTAAGTTCTCCGGCGTGGTAGCCAGGGCTCTCATAATAGATTGATAAAGAGCAATCCAGAAAGGAAGCTGAACTAGCATAGGCCATATACAACCTATAGGGTTCACTCCCGCCTCTTTATAGACTTTCATCATCTCTTGCTGAAGTTTCTGTTTATTCTTGGCATATTTCTTTTGCAGCTCCTGAATCTTGGGCTGCATGCTTTGCATAGCTTTAGTAGACTTGAGTTGCCTTAAGGTGAGGGGCGTGAGTATCAAACGAACCACAATAGTAAGGATAATAATGGCCAAACCAAACTCCACTGCTTTAGGTAGAAGGCTTGATAAAGCAATCAAGCCATTAAGCATTGGGTCAACTATAATTAAATTCCACAAGTATGTCATAATTGCAAATCTTACTTAATTGTCAGAGGGAATCTCCAGTTTGTTTTCCCCTTGCCCACATCCATAGCGTATAGACAGTTATCCTGGGCACGGATATAGACTATGCCTTCCTGGATGCAAAGAGACCCCTGAATGGGAGCATCGATGGATACTTCATTAATCAGCTTACCATTAAATATATCAAGCGCATACACCTCGCCTGAGTCACAAGCTACCACCAGCAAATCATCTGCTAAGGCTGGTGAAGAAACAATGGGACTTCCAGCATCAAATTCCCACAAATCGTTACCCGTCTTCGAGTCAATAGCATAAACTTTGCCATCGAGGCAGCCAGCATAAACAACACCATTGGCTACCACGGGAGCAGCCCAAAACCAATTATCTCCAGGGAATTTCCACAATGGCTCATTATCGCCTACCCTTACAGCATATAGGTTACGGTCAAATGAACCAGCAAATATAGTGTTTTCATAAAGCACTGGAGAAGAGACAAATCCCGCTTCCGCTTCGAAAGCCCAAGGCAATAGGCTACCATCCTTAGCTGATAAAGCATAAATATGCCCGTCAAAGGTACTCACATACACAGTTTCCTCTTTTAGCACTGGTGTTATCCATAACTTGTCACCTAATGGGTCAGATTTCCACTTTTCATCACCATAGGTCATATCCAAAGCATAGACCCTGCCATCTGAACTGCACACATAGACAGTATCATCGGCTGCCACAGGGCTACCTACAATAGGCTCGATTACATCCTCGGTCCTAGGGTAAGCCCACTCACCACTTCTTGTCTGAGGAAAAGGCAAATTCTGGCTCCTGGCTGAAGGGCTCATCATCAAGACTTTACCATTATAGGTGCCAATACAAACCGATTCACCAACTACAACAGGTGTGCCATATATATTGACTGGCACAGATGAGGGGCCACATGATATGCCTTTAGAGGGCATAGTAATAGCAAAAGACCACTCCCCATCGGAAGAGGGAAACGACATTTCCTGATTTCGAGCCGAGGGGTTTACTGCCACTATTTTGCCATCTGTGGAACCTAAATAGAGAATTCCATCATAAGAAATAACTCCAGAGAATCCTAGAGGCTTTTGTTGTCCTCCTATACAACCACCAGCGCTTAAGGCAAGGAAACAAAAAATGCCAAGGAAAATTAATATTTTAATCCTCATTGCAATACATTAGAGCCCATAACTAAGGCATAGGGTCATAACCACCTTTAGAGAAAGGATTGCATCGAGCTAACCTCTTAGCTACTAGCCAGCTACCTTTGATAAATCCATACCTCTTAATCGCCTCGCAGGCGTAGTGCGAGCATGTTGGCTGGAAGCGGCAAGAATGAGGGGTAACCTCTGATATCGTCGCCTGATATAATTTAATTAACTTTAGCGCTAGCTGTTTCATCACCCTCTGTAATTAGCCCTGCTTGGGTTAGCAACTTAATTACTGCCTTTTCCAGTTGATGGTAATCAGCAGTAACTGCCTCTCGACGAACGACAAAGACGATGTCCCATCCCGGCTTTACCAATTGCAAATGTATTACTTCTTTAAGCAACCTCTTCAAACGATTGCGCTGTACCGCCTTACCCACTTTCTTAGTTACAGAAAAGCCATATCTACTCAAGTTCAATCCGTTAGGCAGCGCTTTCATCACAATTAAACTATCTATATATGTGCTCCCTTGCTGGTAAACTAGAGCATACTGTGCTCGCTTAGTTAAAGCCCAAGGCCCCCTCATGAAATGTAACTAAGCTGGAGTCAACCTCCATCGCCCCTTAAGACGTCTCGCCTTAAGCACCTTCCGCCCATCACGAGAAGCCATTCGGGCGCGGAAGCCCAATTTACGTCTGCGGGAAATTTTCTTTGGCTGGTAAGTACGTTTTGGCATGCAGTTCCTTCAAGAGACTTATTAACGTAGACCTACACCCCCCGTCTTCCAAATATGGCTTGGGGCATAAGGTAATAGAGCTAAAAATCGAGCCCTCTTTATAGCATGTGCCAAACGCCGCTGGTGCTTAGCACAAGCCCTAGTTCTCCGCCGCGATTCAATCTTGCCACGACCGGAAATATATTGAGACAACATAGAAACATTCTTGTAATCTATATTTATTTTTTCAGTACAAAAGGGGCAAATTGCTGGCCTGGGAATATAATTTCTCGGTTTTCTCGCTCTCCTACGATTAATCAACTTCCAATTCCTTCACTCTGCTCAAAAGGTATGTCCTCAGGTTCAAGCTCGCCCTCTTCTGGAAGAGGAGCCAAAGCTCGCTGACCAAGAAAAAGCACCCGATTTGCAGTTACCTCAAGGCTAGTGCGCATCTGCCCATCTTGGCCTTGCCAGTTGCGCGCGTGCAATCTTCCTTCGACATAAACCTGCCTTCCTTTGGTTACGAACTGATTACAACTCTCCGCTTGCTTGCCAAAAACAGTAATTCTAAACCAATCGGTTTCCTCCCTGCTCTCCCCTGCAGAAGTAGTGTAACGATAATTAGTAGCTAGGCGAAAAGAGGTAACCGCTTTGCCATTAGGTGTAAACCTCATCTCAGGATCACTACCTAAATTGCCAATGAGTATTACTTTGCTTAAGCTTGCCATATCAATCACCCACTTTCACTATAAGCTGCCGTAGAATTTCTTCGGAAGCCACAAGATCTGCTTCGAGTGCCTTAACCAATTTCGGCTCTAACTTGAAGCGAGTCAAAATGTAATCACCTTCCATAAATTTCTTTATAGGATAAGCTAACTTCCTTCTCCCCCGCTGCTCTGTCTCCTCCACAATCCCATTTCTGTCGCTAATAAACCGATTCACTTTTTCCACCACCTTGGGCAACTCTTCTCCGTCAACCTCAGGGCTAATTACAATCACTAATTCGTAATTACGCATTGTTAGATTCACCCCATTATAGCATGCTAATAACCATAATTTAAGCGAAGAACCAGTGGTAAAGGCAATTTGTGCTCCATCATTTTCTTTTGGGTAACAGTTATATCATAATTAACACGACAATGATACATGATTTGAGCTTCATTGTCATAGAGAGCATAACTCGCTCTGGGGTCGCCATCGCGAGGCTGTCCCACACCGCCAGGATTAATAATTAAGCGACGGTTTTTAGATCCCAATCTTAGTGCACTAGGAGTTTTTGCCGCAAAACATTTGCCATCTTTATTTTGCCCAAAAATTAGTGGCACGTGAGAGTGCGCCACGAGGCAGAAATTGGTATCAAAATAGCCAAAATTATCACGAGCGGCATTCACCGATAGCAGATATTCCCAGATGGGCTGACGGGGACTCCCGTGAACCAGAGTAAAGTCGTCTCGCCTTAATTTAATAGCGAGGCCCTGTAAGTAATTTACATCCTCTGCAGTTAGCTGCTGTGCTGTCCACTGGCAAGCTTGGGCAGCGTCCAGGTTAAAATCTGAGGTATCAATCTTGCCAATAGCAGCCCAATCGTGATTGCCAGCAACAGAGATATGTTTGTACCGCCGCAAAAGCTCAATGCAAGCATGAGGTTCAGGACCATATCCCACTATGTCTCCTAGACACCATATTTCATCAAATCCCCCTTTAGCTTCAATGTCCTCAAACACAGCTTCGAAAGCAGCTAAATTAGCATGAATATCACCAAGAATGGCATACTTCATGGGAGCAAACTATAGCATTTACCAGCCAAATTGTTAAAGTTGAGGTCACGATAAAGCCAATGCTATAATTTCAAGGATGAAGCTATTGGAGTTAGGGGAATTTGGTTTAATCAACCTCATACGTAACATCACTGACAAATTCAAGAATCCTCAACAAGCTTCCTGGCAGCAACTCTTGGTTGGCATTGGTGATGATGCGGCAGCGTGGCAAAGTGATAACCGCATCCAGTTGGCTACCACAGATAGTTTAGTCCAAGGTATACACTTCGACCTAAACACCGTTACATGGGAGGAATTAGGTTGGAAGGCGCTGGCGGTAAATTTAAGCGATATAGCCGCTATGGGTGGCATTCCCAAATATGCCTTAGTCTCTTTAGCAGCACCTGGTGAACTTGAAGTAGAAAATATTACCAAATTTTGCCATAGCATGGCATGCCTAGCCACAGAATTTGGGGTAGCTATAGTCGGTGGCAACCTTGCTGCCGCCCCTAATATAGTTATCACTATCGCTATCCTAGGCCACTCAAAAGGCAAATCGATACTTAAGAGGTCAACAGCAACACCCGGTGAGCAAATAGCTGTCACAGGATGGCTAGGATTATCAGCAGCTGGCCTGGAAATGTTTAAGGGGAAAATGAGCTTTGACCCTGAAACAACCAGTATCTTGAGACGTGGTCATCTTCAGCCTACGCCTAGAGTAAAAGAGGGACAGATCTTAGTCGAGCAGAGAGTCAAGACTACCATAGATATAAGCGACGGATTGATTGCTGACCTTGACCACATTTGCCAAGCTAGCAAGGTCAGTGCCAAAATAAGAATGGAGCAAGTGCCCACACATCCACTAGTCAAGGTTAATTTCCCAAACTATCGTGAGTTAGCTCTATATGGGGGAGAGGACTATGAACTGCTTTTTACCGCTAACAAGACTATTATGGACAAAGTCAGACAGGCTCTAAATTGTCCCGTGACTGTAATCGGTGACATAGTAGAAGAAACGTTGCCAAATCGAGTGACGTTGCTAAATAGCAAAGGAAATGTTATCCCCCTTAAAAAGGGGGGCTGGGAGCACTTCCGGGATGAATCTCCTAAAGGTGAAATCGCATAGCCCAGAGCAAACTCAGCTTCTAGGAAACTACCTAGGCAAGCTAGCTCAAAGAGGCGATATTTTTCTTCTTGTGGGTGATTTAGGAACAGGCAAAACTTGCCTTGTCCAGGGCATGGCATATGGATTAGGCACAAAGGAGTACGCTTTCAGTCCATCTTTTGTCATAGTCAGGGAGTACCATGGTAGGCTTCCCCTGTACCATGTTGATTTCTATCGCCTCGACCATATTGGCGAAATTGCTGACTTGGGGCTAGAGGAATACTTCTATGGCGATGGAGTCTCCGTAGTTGAATGGGCAGAAAAGGGGCTACAAGTACTACCCCAGAACAATTTGCTTATAGAATTAAACTACGTCTCCAATTGTGAAACACAACGCGCTATTAGTCTTAAACCTAGGGGTGAGCACTACTTAGAATTAATAAAACAGCTTAAATCGACTTTAAGCAGGGTGTTTAACTGTCACCCGGAACAAAGTGAAGGGTCTCTAGATTCTTCGCGGAGCCTGTCCTGAGTGGTGTGAGATTCTTCGTGGAGTTTATCCTGGTGAGCCGAAGCTCTGAACGAAGTGAAGAGGAGATTCTTGGGTCGCTTCGCTCCCTTAGAACGACAAGGAGCGAAGGGCTCAGAATGACAAAAGGGAGTGTTAAATAATTGCTCTAAATAAGGAAAAGGTATGGAGTTAGCTATAGATACTTCTTCTAATACCGCTAGCATTGCTTTATCGCATAAGGGTGAAATTCTAACCGAGCTAGCTTGGGAATCAGCCCAAAACCACACTGTAGAATTGATGCCCAATTTGGTTCATCTGCTAAAACAAGTTAAGGCAAAGCCGAACTCTATAGAAGCCATCATCGTAGCTAAAGGTCCGGGGAGTTTCAACGGGCTACGGGTGGGGATAGGCACAGCCAAGGGACTAGCCTTCTCCTTAGCCATTCCTTTGCTTGGTATAAGTACCTTGGAAGCCGAAGCTTATCCTTTTGCTTATACTGGCTTGCCATTGTCTCCCATCCACAAGGCTGGTCGTGAGGAAATAGCTACTGCCTTTTATCAACAAAAGAATAACGAATGGCGATGTTTAGAAGAGGAACATTTAACTACGCTCGATGCTTTATGCCAACGAATACGCCAAAAGACGCTTTTTTGTGGTGAAATCCCGCCTGATATGGTAAATGAAATACAACAGAAGTTGGGCCAGCGAGCTATAATACCGCAAACTTCTACATTGTCTCGAGCTGGCTCTTTAGCTATATTAGGTTGGCAAAGATTGAGCAAAGGAGAGCAAGATGACCCGGCTACCTTGCAACCTTTATATCTTCGCCCTCCCCATATAACGAAACCCAAAAAAAGGTATCCCTCTGTCACCCTGAGTGAAGCGAAGGGCTCAGAATGACAGTGGGCTTTAGCTAACGAAACCAAATGAAAGGAGAAAGGGAAATGCAAATTCCAAAATTAGACCTTGAGTATTCAACCAGGCTTTGCTTTGGCTGTGGCGAAGATAATCCCATAGGGTTAAAGCTGAAACCTGTTTACGATGGAGAAAAGGTCAGGGCAGAGTTCACCCCAGGAGAATACCACCAAGGCTGGGATAATGTAACTCATGCGGGTATTCTCTATACCCTCCTTGATGAAGTAACTGCTTACGTCATCCTCTGCTGCGGCATCGATTTCGGCGTTACTGCTAAAAGCGAGGTGAGATTCAAACAAGTAGCCCCCATCAATGAGCCAATCCAAATCTCCGCCTGGGTCACCAAATTGACAAGAAGACTAGTGGAAACCAAGGGAGTGCTTGCCCTTAAAGATAACACAGTTATAGCTGAAGGCAGCTCTTTGTTCTACGTATGGAGGCGATCAAAAAAGACAATCCTCTGGGATATGGATGGGGTTATTGCTAATTCTGGTTCATTTCACTTTGCTGCCTGGCAGGAAACCTTCGCCAAGAGGGGAATAAACTTTACTAAAAAAGATTTTACCAAGTTTTTTGGCACTAGAAATGACTTCATAATTCGTAACGTTCTCGGAGAAGAATTGTCAGAAGAGAATGTTAAAAGCATAGTACAGGAAAAGGAGGCAAGTTTTCGAGAGAAGGCAAAGGGGAATATCAAGCCATTTCCCGGGGTGGTTAAGCTACTAAACACGATTAAGAGGGGAAACTTCAAGCAAGCCCTGGTTTCCTCAGCACCAAAGGAAAACATAGATTTGCTCAGTAGCGAACTTAACCTCGAGGGAATTTTCGATTGTATTGTTTCTGGTAGGGAAGTAGCGGAAAGTAAGCCCAGTCCCCAGATATCTCTTTTAGCTGCGGAGAAGTTGGGGGCGGAGCCCAAGGATTGCATTGTAATTGAAGACTCCCCCTTCGGCGTTAAAGCAGCTAAAGCTGCTGGAATGAGATGTCTAGCGGTAACCAACACCCATCCCAAACAAGACCTTGAAGACGCTGACAGAGTAGTTGATTCTTTAGAAAAAGTAGATTTAATCACCCTGATACAAAGGGTGTAAAGAGGAACTGACATTGCAAGCGAAGCAAAGCAATCCCAACGAGCAGAGAAGCTTAGTGCTTATTAAACCCGATGCCATACAAAGAGGATTAGCCGGGGAAATAATTTCCCGCCTTGAGAGAAGAGGGCTCAAAATTGTAGCTATGAAAATGTTACAAATGGATAAAACCTTGGCTCAACGTCACTACGCCATTCATAAAGACAAAGCCTTCTTTAATGAATTGGTTAATTTCATTACCTCTAGCCCTATCATCGCCCTTGTTTTTCAGGGAAAAGATGCTGTGGAGATAATAAGGCAAACAATGGGCGAAACTGACCCGGCTAAAGCTCCCCCTGGCACCATCAGGGGTGACTTTGGCCTCGATATTGAGCATAACCTAATCCATGGCTCCGACTCAGCCGAGAATGCCTCTAAGGAAATAAATCTCTTCTTCTCACCAGAAGAAATTTTTGACTATCATAAAGATATTGATAGATGGGTTAGCTAAGAGTCACTATCTATTGGATTCTAACCACAGGAATTGCCTTGTCCCACAGCTTATCTAGTTGATAATAATCCCGCTCAGCTGAGCCAAATATATGAACAATAACTGCCTCAAAATCACCAAGGAGCCAACCTGAATCAGGGGTGCCCTCTTTATGATGGGGCATAACGCCCTTGCTCCTCAGTACCTCATCAATGCCTCGCCAAATGGCCTCTATCTGACGGTCGCTTTCTCCACTACAAATAACGAAATAATCGGCAAAGGAGCATAACCCTCTTACGTCAAGCATCACAATATCATTTGCTTGCTTCTCAGAAGCAGCTTCCACAGCTAACTTCGCTAGCTCTTCAGCCTCCAGAAAGAATTAGCCTCCTTCATTTATATTATAACACTTTCATGTTTACAACTGCCCGATATAAACCCTTCCCTCACTTTAAGACAAGTTTCATCAGTAGGTAAGGCTTACCATGAGTAAACAGATAACTCATATGGAATGGTTTGTACTTTTACATAATCTTACCTCATTATAAAAGTCAATAGCATTGAAGGAGCTACGCACCAGCGGCCCCGACGCCACGCCTAAGAACCCCATTTTCCTCGCGATAGCCTCATATTGGGCAAACTCATCAGGAGTAACATATCTTACCACCCCGTGATGCTTTAGAGAAGGCCTCAGGTACTGCCCCAAGGTAATAGAATCGCACCCAGCTTCCCTTAGATCCTCCATAACCCCCATCACCTCGTCCTCCCTTTCCCCCAACCCTAACATGAGCCCGGATTTGGTCAAAAGCCCCCTATCCAAGGATTTCGCCCTCCTTAAAAGCTCCAAGGAACGGTGATATTTCGCCTGAGGTCGCACCTCTGAATAGAGCCGGGGGACTGTCTCTACATTATGATTCAAGACGGTGGGCTGGGCAGCAATCACTTCCTCCAGTGCCGATAGGGAACCTCGAAAATCGGGAATGAGCACCTCAACCCCTATACTTGAGTTATGGCGGTGCAGGGCTCTTATAGCCTGAGCAAACTGCACTGCACCTCCGTCAGGGAGGTCATCGCGGCAAACAGAAGTAATGACCACATAGCGTAGCCCCAATTTCTTGACTGCTGACACGATATGCTCTGGCTCTTCTGGGTCAAGAGCTTCAGGCTTTCCGTGCTTTACGGCACAAAAGGTACAGTTGCGAGTACAAATATCCCCCAAGATCATAAATGTGGCTGTGCCTTGAGCAAAGCATTCTGTCCGGTTGGGGCAGCGAGCACTTTCGCAGATGGTATGCAGCTTTAGCCCCCGGGTGAGCTTCCTCATTTTGCTCAGTGTGGTGGAATCCAGGGGTTTTAGCTTTAGCCACTCAGGGCGTCTAGCATAACTGGACATCTATCGACCTCCTGTTTGTATTCGAAACCAAATATATCTGAAAAGGAATGAAGCAACCCCCCTATGATGGATTCGACCTCTATAGGATACCCCAATATTTTTGAAATAGAGGTCATTATTCCCGCCTTTTTCATGCCGCAAGGGTTTATATATTCGAAATAGCGTAGGTCCGTATCTACATTAAGAGCAAAACCATGCATAGTAATACCATGGTTAACCTTCACCCCTATAGAACAAACTTTTTTCACATTCACCCAGACACCAGGATACTTGCTAATCCGATGACCTCGGATACCAAGAGAATGCAGCAAGTTAATGATAACTGACTCTAGTTTCCAGACATATTGACGCACACCAAGCCCGTTTTCTTCAAGACTGAGAATAGGATAGCCTATAAGCTGTCCTGGGCCATGGTAGCTGATGCCTCCTCCCCTACCGATGTGAAAGACGTCTATCCCCTCTTGAGCCAGCCTCTCTGGGGGGACAATTATGTCCTCTTCTCCTCTAAAGCGTCCTATGGTGAAAACTGGGGGGTGCTGGAGGAGCAGCAGCACATCAGGGTTAATTCCCTTAACTCTTGCCTCTACCAATGATTGTTGCAAGTTTAAGGCAAGTTGGTATGGCACCACCCCCAAGTAATAAGCTTGGTAAGACTTCTTTGATTCCAAAATCCCCTACGAATTCGAGTTTAGCCAGCCTGTTTAGTTTGAAAGTGAATCAAGCCATCCAACTGTCCTAAAGCCGCTTCCAGCACTGCCTCAGGCAGTGTGGGGTGAGCATGCATGGTGTCGGCGATATCTTTGGCTGTGAGGCCACATTTGACTGCCAGCACGCCTTCTGCTATCAGATCGTCAGCATGAGGCCCCATGATGTGCATCCCCAGTACCCTTCCACTTTCTGCTTCGCAAACCATCTTAACCATGCCTATCGTTTCCCTCATGGTATAAGCACGGCCACAGGCGCTAAAAGGGAAGCTACTCACTTTATAAGAAAGCCCCCTAGTTTTGGCTTCATTTTCGGTCAAGCCAACACCTGCTATCTCAGGGTGGGTGAAGACACAAATAGGAACAGCTTGGTAGTCTACCCAGCGAGAGTGACCAAGAGCATTCTCTACAGCAATCTTCCCCTCGTAGGAGGCAACATGAGCTAGCATATGCCCGCCAATTACGTCTCCGATAGCGTAAATATTAGGGATATTTGTTTCCAGTCTCTCGTTCACCGTGATAGCTCGTCTTTTCATCTTCATCCCTAGTTCAGTTAAGCCCAGTCCTTCAGTATAGGGGGAACGCCCAGTAGCCATGAGAACCATTTGCGCCTCGATTCCTCGTTCTCCCTCCGGTGTGTCCCAGACCACTTTAGTCATTGTCCCTTCCTGCATTATTGCCTTGACTGTAGCGCTAGTTATGATCGTAATGCCTTGTCTCCTTAGGATCTGGGCAAAACGTTGGCTGATCTCCAGGTCAACTGACTCCAGGAGGAAGGGTCGCATCTCGAGGATAGTCACCTTAGTGCCAAAGGCATTGAAGATGGTGGCAAATTCCACACCCACGACGTTTCCCCCGATGACTATCAGGCTTTTGGGGAGTTTGGTCACATCTAGCATCTCATCAGTGGTAACCACCCCTGGAAGGTCTAAACCGGGGATAGGAAGTGAAGCAGTCTCCGAGCCTGTGGCGATAATGATCCTCTTGGTTGGAATCTCCTCATCGTTTACCTTCACTAACGTGGGAGACACAATGCGCCCCGCACCCTTGTAAATACTTATGTTACCAGCCAGCGTTAGGTGGTTAATTCCAGCTAACAGCCCATCTACTATATTATTCTTGCGGGCAATAATCTGGGGCAAATTCACCTCAATATGGTCAATCTCCAGGCCAAACTCACTCGCTCTCCTAGCCTGCTGTAGTACCTCGGCACTTCTAAGCAATGACTTTGTCGGGATACAACCATGATTGAGGCATGTACCACCGAGGCGATCCTTTTCCACCAAAGCTACCCTCGCTCCTAGCTGGGAGGCATAAATAGCTGCTACGTATCCCCCAGGGCCGCCGCCAATTATGGTGACATCATATTCAGTTTCCATCGCTTACTGCTTTGCCTAAAGAATTGGTTTCTTACCCAGGTTAGCTATCTCGTTTAAGGTAAGGCAAACTAAATAAAGATTAAATTTTCTCAGCTTGAAAAACTTCCGAAAAGTTCCTCAATCACTAGTTTCTAAACAGCTTCTTTTGGTTCTGCAATTCCTTTACCTTTTATTAACTGGTTTGACAAAAGGCGTATCAACAACCTCAGCTTCCACTTCTTTATCCCTGATGACAACATTTACTTTACTGCCTTTCTCGGTATAAGGGAGATCAATGATGGCCCACGCATATACCTTCTTTAGAGAAGGACAGTAACTCCCTGAGGTGATGTATCCAATCTTCTTTCCGTCTTTCTTCACTTCCATTTTATGTCTGGGAATACCACCTGCGGGAATATAGAGGCCCACAAGCTTCCGGCTAATTCCCCTCTCTCTTATTTTAAGAAGTGCTTCTTTGCCAATAAACTTCTCCTTGTCAAATTTTACTGTCCACCCTTGACCTGTTTCGAGCGGATTTATTGTTTCATCAATATCATTGCCATAAAGCCAGTAGCAAACCTCAAACCTTGTTGTATCTCTTGCTCCTAATCCTACAGGTTTTATGCCAAACCTTTTACCTTCCTCAAGAATACCATTCCAGATGTCTACAATGTCTTTTGCCTTAGAGTAAACTTCGAACCCATCCTCTCCTGTGTAACCTGTATGCGAGATAAGAATCTTTTTACCAAACAACTCCCCATACATAAACTTAAAACGCTTCAGTTCTTTAAGGGGCATATCTCCGCCTAATTTTACTAAAGGCCCCAGCAATTTTTCTGACATAGGTCCCTGTACTGCTACCTCTCCGTAGTCCTGGCTCTTATTCGAAATTTCTACATCAAAGCTTCCCTTTTGCTGTGAAATCCAAGTGAAATCCTTCACGGAATAGTTAGGAGATGCATTGACAACCAATAATACGAAATCATCCTCTACTTTGTAGACAAAAAGATCGTCCACCTGGCCACCATTGGGATAACACAATGGAGAGTACTTTATATCTCCGTCCCTCATCTTCATTACTGAATTCGTTACAATGTAGTCGGTGAAAGGAAGTGCATCTTTGCCCCGTAATTCAATCTCCCCCATATGGGAGACATCAAAGATGCCTACTTTTTCTCTTACAGCAAAGTGCTCTTCAATAATGCTTGTATATTGCACCGGCATATCAAAACCATCAAATGGTATCATCCTCGCTTTTAACTTTAGGTGTTCCTCATGAAGAGGGGTCAATAACGACTCTTCCATATCCACCTCCTAACTAAAAATTAATATCTTCATCTCTCCATTTCAATTCATCTTTAAGTTTCAGCTCATCGCCGTAATTCAAGATTGGTCTCTTTACTGCCAGTACGTCATCTACTCTCCTTATACGGGTGTTATGCGGTGCACCTGTTAATAATTCAGGATTTGTCTTCGCCTCGTGGGAAATTTTGATCATGGCATCAATGAACTCATCAAGCACTTCCTTACTTTCGGATTCAGGTGGCTCTATCATTATTGTTTCCTCAGCGTAAGGCTCAAAGTGAGGGAAATAGATTGTTGGTGGGTGAAAACCATAATCCATTAATCTCTTGGCAATATCCAAAGTTTTTATCCCATACTTCTTATAGTCTCTTCCTGTAACCACACATTCGTGCCCACAATAGCGATCATATGCCGGTCGATAATATTTCTTTAACTTAGCCAGCACATAGTTGGCATTAATAACACTTGTTTCTGAGACATTACGAAGCCCGTCTGGCCCCATAGAAAGAATCCAGGCATAACTCTTAACCAGCACGAGAAAATTGCCCCAAAATGCCCTCACCCTACCGATGCTTTTTTCTCCCACGTCCGAGAAGTAATATTTCTCCCCGTCAAAAGCAACTATAGGTGTAGGAAGATACGGAATAAGAGCTTTCTTTACTCCGATAATTCCTGAACCTGGGCCACCACCTCCGTGTGGGGTAGAAAATGTTTTGTGCAGATTGAGATGGACGATATCAAAACCGGCATCTCCAGGTCTGACAATTTCAAATGAGGCATTCAGGTTGGCACCATCATAATAAAGCAATCCGCCCTTACCATGCACAATGCTTTCAATATCCTGCATCCCTTCATCATATAACCCAACTGTATTAGGATCGTTCAGCATTAATCCTGCGGTATCTTCATCCATTAGCTCCTCAAGCCGTCTGATGTCAACCGTCCCCCTTTCGTTTGACTTTAGTTCTATCATTTTAAAACCACCCATTGTAGCAGAAGCTGGATTGGTACCATGGGCAGAATCAGGCACTAACAGCTTATGCCTTTTATCATCATGATCGACAAAATGCTGCCTCATAATGAGAACACCAGTTAATTCACCATGTGCACCAGCGGCAGGAGCCATAGTATATTGGTCGACGCCCGTTATTTCACAAAGTAACTTGTTTAAATCGTACATTAGCTCTAAACAACCTTGAACAGTCTCTTCAGGAGCTAATGGATGGGCGTAGACAAAGTTCCTTAGTGATGCCAGTTCCTCATTCACTCTGGGGTTATATTTCATGGTACATGACCCCAATGGGTATAAGCCATCATCAACGCCGTAATTAAACTTGGAAAGCTTGGTGAAGTGCCGAATAACATCAACCTCGGAAACTTCACTAAGCACCTTTTTGCTATCGCTAACTGCATACTCAGGTATGCAATCTTTAGTGTTTACCTCGTCGAATAAATCTTTGGGCAGGGAATAACCATCTCTAGCCTTTACGCTTTTCTCAAATATTAACTTCATCTTTATTCCTCCTTATTCCGAAAGAATTTCAACCACACGGTTCAAATCTTCTCTACACAATACTTCGGTTACGGCAAAAAGCAAAACATCCTTAAACCTTTCCTCTTTATAGAATTTGCTTACTTCCAGAGGAGGAATGAAATTGTTCTCTAGCAGTTTTTTATTTAAAGTAGCCACACTGTCTTTGCTCTTTAGCAAAAACTCATTATAGAAGGGATAGTGAAAAACCTTTTCAAATTTCCCCGATTTCAATAACAAGTTTTCTAAGTAGTGAGCAGCTTTGGTGTTAAGAAGAGAAACTTTGTAAAGCCCTTCTGTTCCCATAAGAGAAAGATAAATATTGGCTGCGGTAGCGTTTAAAAAATGGTTAGTACAAATATTAGAAGTCGCCTTCTCTCTCCTTATATCTTGCTCTCTGGCGCGCATGGTCATCACGAAAACACGCTTACCATCTAAATCTCTTGTTTCACCAATAATTCTTCCGGGAAGCTGCCTGAGGAATTGTTTCCTGGTTGCCAGGTAAGCATTATAAGGACCGCCGTAATTCAAGTCCATGCCAAATGATTGAGCCTCCCCGGCTACGATATCAACCCCCACTTCCCCAGGAGCTTTTAAAACCCCCAGTGACATGCTTTCAGCAATGGCATTTATTACTAAAGCATTCTTAGAATGAACAAGCTCGCAGATTTCAGCTAGGTTCTCTATGCCACCAAAGAAATTAGGATTTTGAACGATAACAGAAGCAACATCATCATCAACTAATTTCTTCAGCCCATCAATATCAACTAAACCATCCTTATGTGGCAATTCGACAATTTCTGGCTCGTGTGGTGCTATGTATGTCTTAACAGTTTCTTTATAATGAGGATGAAGTAATGCCGAAATAATAATTTTATTTCTATGTGTTAACCTGAAGGACATTAATGCCGCTTCGGCAGTTGCCGAAGCACCATCATAGATAGAAGGTATTACGACATCCATTTTGGTAAGTCGGGCAATATACGTCTGAAACTCAAATATTGACTGCAGGGTGCCTTGACTAAGTTCAGGTTGATATGGTGTATAACAGGTCCAAAATTCTTCTCTTTGCAAGAGAAATTTTTCTGCCTCAGGAACATGATGCCTGTAAGCACCCGCTCCAATAAGGGGTTTCATTAAGAAAAAATCTGAGTTTTTCTTAGCAATCTGGTAAATCTTTTCTTCCAGTTCAGCTTCTGAAATTGCCTCGGGGACATTTAACCTTCCTTTAAACCGAAAACCAGCGGGAATAGCTTCAATTAAATCCTCAAAAGAAGAGACGCCAATCTCTTTCAGCATCGCTTTTTTCTGCTCTTCAGTACTTGGAATATATCTCATACTGCACCTCTACTCTTCTCTATACTCTGAGTATTCTTTAGCTCCCATAAGATTCTTCAATTCATCAGCATTCTCAATCTTTATCTTGGCAATCCATCCTTCGCCGTAGGGATCTTTATTGATAATAGAACTATCCGCAACAACTTTTTCGTTTACCTCGATTACCTCTCCCGAGATAGGGGCGTAGATGTCAGATGCCGCCTTTACCGATTCAATGGCCGTAAGCGTTTCAGTTTGTTTTACTTTCTTCCCCTTCTCCGTTTTCTCAAGGTAGACAATATCGCCAAGCTTATCCTGGGCATAATCAGTAATTCCTACCGTCCCTACACTATCTTCCACTTTCAGCCATTCATCAGTTTGGGTATAATAAAGACCTTCGATAACTTTAACTGCCATCTCTCCTCCTATTTATATTATACTTTCCATTATTCAGATTAGCCTTTAGTTTGCTATTTGTCAAAATCTGTACTCGTCCATATGATTAGTGACACATCACTTTTCTCCTTGCTATTGTAAAGCACATGCTCTCTCGTCATTGCGAGGAGCAAAGCGACGAAGCAATCTCAAAATAAAGCAACACTAGAGGCAGCGTGAGCGTGTAAAGTGTCACTCATCTATCTGAACTAGATCAAAATCTTTATGCCGGGCAAAACTGGCCCCCCGTCTTAAATTAAATAAGCCCCTCCTTAAAAGAAGGGGCTTATTTAATTAGGCCATGATTTTTCCTCTACTTAATCACAACTCTTCTATATGTACCTCAGGCGTATACTCTTCCTTACCTTCTACGAAGTAATCTCTGGCCATTTTGCCTACCAGACCACCCAGGATCATAAGCGATACCAGGCTAGGTATGGCCATGGCACCATTGAGAGTATCGGTGAGTAGCCAGACAAAGTCAACCTTCCATATTCCACCCATAAAGGCGAATATTATCCATACCACTCCATATCCCAGCTTAAACCTCTTTACAGCCGCTGGCGAAATCTTTTTGCCAAATAAATAACGACCACACTGTGAACCATAATAATACCAGGCAAGCAGGGTGGAATAACCAAAGAGAAGGGAACCCATAGCTGTTATAGCGACACCAGCACCACCAAGGACTGATTGGAAACCCCAGGCAGTTAAAGCCGTGCTGGTATAGCCTGTTCCCAGAGCGCCGGTCGTTAGAATTACCAGGGCGGTCATGGAACAAACTACTATGGTATCAAGAAAAACTTCAAAGAAGCCAAGGGTTCCCTGGCGAGCTGGTATAGGTATTCTAGTTGGGCTATGAGAAAGACCCCCGGTGCCTAAACCAGCCTCATTAGAGAATATACCCCGAGCCACACCGTATCTCATTGCCATCATTACCGTAGCACCGGCAAATGCACCAAAGCCAGCACGAGGAGTGAAAGCATGTTTAAATATCTCTCCAATTGCTGCCGGTATTGCAGTAATATTAATAAGCAGTATAATTATGGCTCCAATTATATAAACGACGCACATCCAGGGAGCCAAGTATTCAGCTACTCTTCCAATTCTCTTAATTCCGCCGACAACTACCAGGCCAATAAGAATAGCTAAAGTAGTGCCAGTGGCCATAAAGGGAATACCATAGTACTCGTTCAAAACCAGAGCCATGGAATTAGTCTGAACAGCGTTACCAATTCCAAAAGCACATATTGCCCCAAAAAAAGCAAACAATATGGCTAACCATTTCCACTTTGGTCCTATTAGCCTTTCTATAGTCATAAATGGACCGCCAAGAATAGTGCCATCTGCATCTACTACTCTACTTTTAACTGCTAATGAGGCCTCAGCGAATTTAGTACCCATTCCAACAAGGGCGGTGATCCACATCCAAAATACCGCTCCGGGACCACCCATAGCTATGGCCGTGGCTACACCAGCAATGTTACCATTCCCTACCGTACCGGTTATAGCTACTGTTAAGGATTGAAAAGGAGTAATATCTCCTTTGGTCGCTTCACCCTTTTCTTTCCCTCTCCAACCACTGAAGAACATTTTTATTGAATAACCAAGCTTGCTAAACTGCCTTCCGGCAATTCTAGCCGTGATATACAAGCCTGTTCCCACCAACACGACCATCATTGGTGGCCCCCACACAATTCCATTAAACCAGCCTAATGCCGCCATTATGGCTTCCATATAACACCTCCTTTTGTTTACTATGTAATACTATAGTATCAACAAGGGGTAAATTTTGTCAATAGTTTTGTGGACTTTACCATAATTTTTTGCAGTTGCCCCATTTCACCTTTGGCTATATTGTTTATTTTGTCATCGCCCTTGACAGTTGAGATTGATTGAGCAATAATCCTTTAATTCATTTTGCGGTAAATAGGAGGTCCGGATGAAAAGTAAATTGAGCTGGCAGCTATTTTTATTGCCAGGATTAATTCTTATACTAATGAGCTCGCTTGTGGCTTGTAGTGAGGCTATACGGGGACCTGTTATAGGCTTCGACCCATCAAGCCTTAGCTTCGCTGCTGAAGAAGGAAGGCAAAATCCACCAAGCCAGACTTTAGAAATCAGGAACGCTGGCATAGGAGCTATGCCTTGGGCAGTAGCAGTGAGTAGTGATGCCGCATGGCTCAGCCTTAGTCCACCTATTGGAACTTCGTCTAGCGAAATTGATAAGGTAACCGTAACAGTAGATATCTCAGGAATGAGCACTGGCGATTATTCCGCCACCATTACTATCACGGCTGAAAAGGCACCAAATACCCCTCAGACAGTGCCAGTAGACCTAAGCATTGGTTGATTTCAGTGATGCGACCAGTAGCTGGGGTGCTTTGCTGACAAAAGCCCTTTTGTTTTCTATCGACGAGCCATCCCTTGGCTTAGCTCCAAACCTAGTTGTCTTTCTGTTTCACACTATTAAGTCCTTAAATGACGAAGGCTTGACTATATTAATCGTCGAACAACATATTCCTCAAGTCTTACAAATAGCTGACAGGGCCTATATCTTGGAGAATGGCTCTATAGTATTAGAAGGGGCTGCTGAAGAAGTATTTAACAATGAGCGTATTAAAACGGCTTACCTGGGTTTATGATAATATTAAGTCAAATTTATTAAACAGGAGGTGATTTTATGTCAGCTTTACTTTTGCAAGAGATGAAATGGCCAGAGGTAAAGGATTACCTAGCTAAGGATGACAGGGTAATTATACCTGTTGGCAGTACAGAGCAGCATGGTTGTTGGTTGCCTATGGGCACTGATACCTTTACTGCAATATCTTTGGCTGAGGATGCTAGTGAGAAAACAGGAGTCATGGTTACTCCACCAAATTGGTTTGGATGGTCACCGCACCATATGGCATTACCGGGAACCATAAGCATAAGGCCTGAGATTCTTATAGAGCTTTTATATGATGAAATAGAATCCTTAGCGAAACACGGGTTCAAGAACTTCCTCACTATAAATGGACATAGAATAGTCAACTTGATATGGATGCAAATTGCTGCTGAGAGAGCCCAAAGAAAGCTTGGTGTTAAAGTTGTTATTTTTGACCCTGCTTATATGCAAAAGGAGCTTGCCGATAAGTTAGGATTTGGGGCTATAGGACACGCTGAAGAATCAGAAGGTTCACAGATGATGTATAAATATTCAGACTTAGTTGATATAAGCAAAGCAAGGGATTATGTCCTAGGAGAGGCGAAGTTGTATCATATAGACCCAAGGGACCGCAGAGATACTTTGTGCTATGTTCCTAGTACAGAGGAAGCCACGAGAAAAATTGCGGAAATCTCTGGTGGCCCCATCGGACATCCTTCACAAGCCTCTACAGAAAAAGGAAAGAAGCTTCATGAGCATTTAGTCTCAAGACTTGTTGAAGTGATAGAGCAATTGAAGAAATAATCTCTTGAGTTAGAAGAGAAAGTTTAATTAAAGGTGCTCGTGAAAAGAATTTTAGTCACAGGAGCCTGTGGTCAGATTGGCTCGGAGCTCACATTGGCTTTGCGGGAAAGAAAATAAGGTTCCAGACTTGTGCTGAGCACACTAAATACGATGTAGATTATGTGCTTGAAGTTCTGGATGAGTATAAAGGGATACATTGATAATCCAGTATATATTTATAGTAACCTTTCCCCTAACATAGACTTGATTTTGTAAGGTTTCCCATCCTTAATAAAGAGTTTAGGGACGCGCCTTTTATCCACCATACACACAACTTCATTAACAATAGTTTCAATTCTTTCGGCAGTCTCCTCTACACCTTGATTTCCGCACAAGGTCACTTCTTCTCCTATCGCAACGCCAGGGATATGGGTAACATCTATCATAGTTTGGTCCATGCAAACTCGTCCTATTACCGGAGCTTTGCTTCCTCTAATTAAAACTTCACTATTATTAGAGAGGAGGCGAGAGTAACCATCAGCATAACCTACTGGTAAAGTAGCTACTAAAGTCTCAGAAGTGGTAGTATAGGTTCTGCCATAACCAACACTTTTGCCGGCTGGTAATTTTTTGAGATAAACAATTCTGGTCTTGAGTTTTAAAGCCGGTTTTAATTTTATTACCCTCTTAACTTCAGCAGAAGGATATAATCCGTAAATAATAATTCCCGGCCTTACCATATCTAAATTCATGTGAGGTAAGTCAAGGATAGCGGCGCTATTAGCGACATGTTTTAATGGTATTTTTATACCTTTCTTTTCTAAGGTGTTTAATACGGTGGTAAATTTTTCAAACTGTTCTTCAGTATAGCTTTTATCCTTTTCATCTGCTACGGGAAAATGGGTGAATATACCCTCTATCTGGATATTTTTCATAGCTTGTACTCTTTGGACAAAATTCAAAGCATCTTCAGGGAATACTCCTATCCTTCCCATTCCTGTATCCACTTTTATATGAACTTTAGCTACCTTATTCATCTTAATTGCTAATTGAGAAAGGAACTCTACCATTTCAATGTCACAAACTGCTGGAGTAAGGTCATATAAAAGCAACGCCTCTGCCTGTTCTTTTGGAGTGAGACCAAGAATCAAAATAGGAGCTTTGATATTAGCCCGGCGCAACTCTACTCCTTCATCCAGCCGAGCCACAGCCAAGTAAGATGCACCATTCTTTAACAACACATGGGCCACTTCTGAAGCATCATGTCCATAAGCGTTAGCTTTTACCGTGGCCATAATTTTTACTTTTTCCCCAAGTAACCCCCTAATCGCTTTAATGTTGCTAACTATGGCATCCAGGTCAATTTCCGCCCAGATAGGTCCTAAATTCTGCATAGCAAACCCCCTCTAATTAGTAACCTTTCGTGCTATAATAATTTATATACTACTATAATTTACAGCAATTAAAAATTGCAATATGTGTCTTCGAAATAGAACTAACTAAAAAGAAAGGAGGGCGATTAAAAATGTAGTTGCCCAATTTATTGGGCGACTGTGCCTGATAAATCAGGCAACTACAAAAATTTGGCGGTGAGGCATCTCTAGAATGCTCAAAATTGAACGAGAAGGTGAAATTAAACAGCCTAAAGAAAGGAAGGAGGTAAGTTAAAGATGGGGTACGAAAATTTGAAAAGAGGTGACAAGGTGGTTTATGCCACAATGCTGAAGGAGATAGAGAGAGTAAACACTGGTCTTGAATTGATACCTTCAGAGAATTTTCCTAGCGAAGCAACTCTTGAAGCGCTTGGCTCTGTTTTCAATGACAAGTATTCCGAGGGATATCCAGGTAAGAGATACTACGGGGGGAATAAGTTTATCGATGTTATCGAGAATCTAGCTATTGAAAGAGCAAAGAAGTTATTTGGAGCAGAGCATGTAAATGTCCAGCCATACTCCGGCAGTCCAGCTAACATGGAAGTTTATCTTGCTTTGATGAATCCTGGAGATACCTTTATGGGAATGAAATTGGACCAGGGAGGACATTTAACTCATGGGCATAAGGTAAGTTTCACTGGTAAGCTATTCAATGCGGTTCAATATGGAGTAAATAAAGAGACGGAGCTATTAGATTATGACGAAATCAGAAAAACTGCTCTAGAGGTAAGACCCAAAATGATTGTTTGCGGGGCCACTGCTTATCCGCGTGAGATTGATTTCAAGGCATTTCATGAGATAGCAGCGGAAGTCGGAGCTATTTCCATGGCTGATATTGCTCATATTGCCGGGCTTATTGTTGGTGGTGTCCATCAATCACCCTTTCCTTACATAGACGTGGTAACAACAACGACACATAAAACTCTTAGAGGCCCAAGAGGAGCAATGATAATGTGCAAAGAGAGATTTGCTAAAGATATAGACGAAACAGTTTTCCCTGGGATGCAGGGAGGACCACATGACCATGTTACAGCAGCAATGGCTGTTGCTTTTGGCGAAGCTCTAAAGCCGGAGTTTAAAAATTATGCCAGACAGATTATGAAAAATGCCAGAGCATTAGCGGAATCCTTAATGGAAAATGGTTTTAGGTTAGTAACTGGAGGGACTGATAACCATTTAATCCTTGTTGATTTGCGGAGTAAAGGTGTTACCGGGAAAGAGGCGGAGACAGCCTTAGATATTGCTGGTATAACCGTAAACAAAAATACGATTCCATTCGATCCAAGAAAACCTTTTGATCCCAGTGGCATAAGATTGGGAACACCGACGGTAACAACCAGAGGAATGAGGGAAGCAGAGATGAAACAGATTGGAAATTTTATAACCGCGGCAATAGACGCGAAAGACAATCGGGAAAAGTTAGAAAAAATCCAACAGGAGGTTAAAGCATTATGTCAGCCATTCCCTGTATATTGATGCTGGCCCTAATCTATTTAAGCCTCAGAAATTATTAGGAGGTAAAGTGAAAGATTGGGAAATGCGAGGAAAAGTTGCTCAGCATGTGTTTGAAACAATAGGTTCTACACCATTGGTAAAACTCAATAAGGTAAGTCAAGGGATAAATGCTGATATTCTGGGGAAATTGGAGTGGTTTTCTCCCACTGGTTCGCTGAAGGATAGAATCTATTATCAGATGATTACGCAAGCAATAAAAAATCAGGAACTAAAACCGGGTATGGAAATTTTAGAAACTTCTACTGGCAATGCTGGAATTGCTTGTGCCTTCGTAGGTGGTTTATTAGGTTATCCGGTAACGATTATTCTTCCTGATGGAATGAGTGCTGAGAGAGCAAAAATTATGCAAGCATATGGAGCAAAGGTTATCTATACTCCGGGCGCAGAATCAGACGTAGACCTCTGCCTAATAAAGCAGGAAGAAATTATAAGAGAAAACCCTGGGAAATATTGGGTGCCTAGTCAATACACTAACCAAAACAATGTTGTGGCCCATTACCTTACTACTGGCCCTGAAATTTGGGAACAAACGGAGGGTAAGGTGGATGCCTTTTTAGTTACTCAGGGAACAGGGGGGACAATTAGTGGGGTGGGAAGGTATTTGAGGGAGAGAAATCCTAAGATTTTGCTTTATGCTGGTGAGCCGTCTGAAGCACCAATGTTGGCCAGAAGAAAATGGGGCTCCCATCGGATCGAAGGTATCGGTGATGGGTTTGTTCCTCGAAATTTGGATGCGAGTTTACTCAATGGCGTCTTTCTAGTCACTTCGGAAGAAGCTATTGAAATGGGGAAGAAACTAGCTCGGGAGGAAGGCTTATTTTGTGGGATTTCTTCTGGGGCAAATGTAGTCGGGGCCATTAAATTAGCTAAACGACATCCAGAACTTAAGGTAATCGTTACTCTGATTAACGATACAGGGCAGCGTTATTTCTCTACCCCATTATGTGGCGTTGAAAAGCACATTGAAATTCCAGAGAGGGAGCACCCATTTGATGATTATACTATTGCAGAACTTGATAAATACCAATCAGGTTGGGAGATTATAGAGTGAGAAAAAGTTCTAACTTCTGTGGAAGACGTGCTAGGATAATAACTATTTAAAGTGTTTCAAAGTCAAGGAGGAGCAATGGAACCGGGTATAGAAGGCGAGGTTCTCAAACTTATTGAAAAAAGGCGAGATGCAATCGTTGAATTTCTGAGAGAATTAATATCTTTTCCTAGTGTGACAGGGGATGAGCTTGAAATTCAGAAGTTTACTGCTCGCAATCTTGAAAGTATGGGTCTTGTAGTTGACAAGTGGGAGCCTGATCATGAGAAGCTGAAGAAACATCCTGCCTATGTACCGGTTGAATATGGATACGCAAATCGCCCGAATGTGGTTGGAACATATAAAGGGACAGAAGGTGGGAAGTCTTTGCTTCTCAACGGTCATGTTGATGTTGTCCCTCCAGGGCCTTTAGATGCTTGGGAGCACCAACCATGGTCGGGAGATGTTGTGGGGAATCGGTTATATGGAAGAGGGGCTTCAGATATGAAAAGTGGTCTGGCTGCAATGACAATGGCTCTTGATAGCTTAATACGTTTGGATATTAGCTTGAGAGGAGATGTAATTCTTGAATATGTGGTGGATGAAGAGCTGAGTGGGAATGGAACATTGGACTGTGTAATGAAAGGATATCATACTGATGCCGGTATTTGTTGTGAGAGTAGCAGCCTTCATGTTCAGCCAGCTTGCCTAGGGAGGATCTGGTTTGAAATCTCTGTTCGGGGGAAACCAGCGGGGATCCAGAGAAGATGGGAAGGGGTAAATGCGATAGAGAAGGGATACGCAATTGTGCAGGTTGTTTCAAACCTTGAAGATATTAGGATCAATGAAGTGAGCCACCCTCTTTACCCTGAAAATCGAAGTGCGATCCCTTGCATGGTTGGTATGTTTCAATCTGGATCCTTTGCTAGTTCATTTCCTGATACTTGCTTGCTCAAAGGGAGTATCGCTTCTCTGCCTGGGGAAAACACAAATGAAGTAAAACAAAGTCTTGTTGAACAGATCTCGACTTTTTCAAAAACAGATCCTTGGCTCAAGGACAACCCACCTGAAGTTAAATTTGTTGGCTATTGTGGTGAGCCTGCTGAAATACCTCCGGATCATCCTATTGTCCGTACCCTAGCTCGAAGATTTGCCTTTGTTACTGGTAAACAGCCTCAGATCACCGGAAGGCAAGGAGCGGCTGATACCAGATATCTCATAAAATACGGCAATACACCGACAGTAATTTTTGGACCAGGTTTGACAGAACAGATGCATGCTACTAATGAGTGGGTAGATATTGATTATCTGGTTACTGCTACCAAGGTCTTGGCCTTATCTATCATGGACTGGTGTGGCTATGAATAGAGATAGCCATAGTAACTACTTCAAGCAAGGCAACTCCTAACCTAGCAGCACCATTTTTTAAAGCTACCCGGGATACTTCCACAGCATCATGCCCATAGGCATTTGCCTTGACAATTGGCCATAATTTCGCAATTTTTGCCTACCACCTTCTTTATCATGCTAACATTATGGCCTACGGCATCAAGGTCAATCTCTAGCCATGCCAACCCCTGGTTCTGCATTTATGCCCCTCCTCTTATTATCAGGGCTGTTTAATTTTGCCTCAGCTTCAAAATCTACCCCGTGTAGTAATCTTCGCTACTACACAGGGCAGGTTCATCTTATCCAGTTTTAATAATCTTCACCCCAAAGATTCTCGTAGTGCGACCCTTTAGGGTCGTGCACGAGGCTACCCCGTGTAGTAATCTTCGCTACTACACAGGGCCGAAGCCTCGCACTACATTTTTAAACACCCTTTTATTATCCTCTGTCAGACAAACCCTTGATAAGCCTATCAAGGGTTTCCTTGGCATCTCCCCACAGTAAAATAGCGTGTTTTTCTTTATAGAGAGGATTTTCTACTCCAGAGTAGCCAGGTCTTTCATCGAGATTACAGACCAATATGTTTTCTGCCTCAAAAACTTTCAGTATAGGCATGCCAGAGATAGGAGTTCCGGCAACTCTAATAGCAGATGGATTTACTACATCACAGGCGCCTACTGTCACCGCCACGTCTGTATTCTTAAAATCCTCATTTATAGCATCCATTTCCAGGAGTTTATCATAAGGAACCCCAGCCTCGGCTAATAAAACATTCATATGCCCTGGCATTCTTCCCGCTACAGGATGAATGGCAAACCTTACCCTAGCCCCCCTTGCTTCCAGGATTTCTGCCAGCTCCCACACCTTGAATTGAGCTTGAGAAAGTGCCATTCCGTAACCAGGGGCAATAATGACTTCATCAGCCTCTTTTAGAATTTTCAAAGAAAAACTGAATTTGTCCTCTTCCGTCATTTCAGCTTCTTTTTTCAATTGCAAGGAATCCGGTTCCAGCCTCTTACCGCTCACTGGTGTGACTCCCAGCCCCAGAAAAACATTTGCTAAATTTCTGTTCATCGCCCGACACATTTTTTGGCTGAGTAAAATTCCCGAGGCTCCAACCATTGCCCCGCAAGCTACCAATAAAGGATTTTGCGTTACAAAACCACACAAAGAGGCAGCTAGCCCTGATAAAGCATTTAAAAAACAAATAACAACAGGCATATCCGCTCCACCTATCCGAATAGTAAAGATTACTCCTAGAGCAAGGGCGAAAGGTAACAAAATTATACCGTAGAGTAAGAAAGAGGTAAATCTTAGGTAGACGGCAAAAGCCCAATAGAGAATCAGGAGAAGAGCTATTCCTGAAGTTAGCCAGGAATGGTGAGGCAGGATTACTGGTTGTTGTTTCACTTTCCCACTTAGTTTACCGACAGCTATTAGGCTGCCGCTAAAGGTAAAAGAGCCCACAATGACCGCCCAGCCGCATATATACATATTCGCAGTTGTTGCCGGGTTTGCTGTCTCGGCTAGAGAAACCAGGCAAGAGGCAGCCCCCCCACATCCGTTTAGAAAAGCAACTAACTGGGGCATTTGAATCATCTTTACCTGGATGGCAAGCGCAGCTCCTATTATGCTGCCAATGAGAAGAGCTACTGCCACAGAGCCAACGCCTAATAATTCCTGCTGAGCTAAAATTAATACAATCGCGGCTAACATAGCTATAGCAGCAATAATATTTCCCCAGCGCGCATATTCAGGGGAACTGAGAAGTCTTATCCCGGAGATTACTGCTACAGCAACAATTAGATAAAGATAAAAAATAGTAGAAGGCAACGCTTTATTCTTTCCCCTTGCTTTTTCCTTTTTTAAACATAGCTAGCATTCTTCCAGTGACAAGAAAACCACCAACCACGTTTACCATTGCCAGAACTATGGCTACCATGGCTAAGGATTTGCTGGAGGTAGTGGCAGCAACAGCAACAGCTATGAGAGCACCTAAAACTGTGACTCCTGAAATAGCATTGGTTCCAGACATCAATGGAGTATGCAGCAGGGAAGGTACTTTGGTAATAACCCAGTATCCTATAAGGCCCGAAAGAATAAAGACAAGAACAAGCATAGATTTTAGCTTTAAATTATAGTTCTCTCAGGGTTTATTTAACTTCCTCCATAGCCTTTAAAGTGCCCTGGTGAACTATTTTCCCATCAATGGTAACCAAAGCTTTTTTAACAATCTCATCTTCTTGGTCTATCTTGAGTTCCTTAGCTTTAATCAGCGAATCAAGAAAGTTAGAAATATTGGTAGCATAAAGCCTGGTAGAATCCCTAGGCATCCTACCAGGTATGTTTGCTATCCCACTTATGAGGACATCGTGTTCCCATATCTGCTTTCCGTGTTGAGTGAGACTACAATTCCCCCCTTGATCTATAGCCACATCACAGATGATGGAACCCTTTTTCATTCCTGTTATCATTTCTCTAGTAATGAAAACTGGAGCTCTTTCACCAGGAATCAAGGCAGCGCTTATCACTATGTCAGACTCCTCAACCAGGGGTACTAGAGCCTCTTTCTCTTTTTCTAGCCACTCCTCAGGCAAAGCTTTAGCGTATCCTCCTTCCCCTATGGCTAAATCTGGAGGAACATCAAATCCGACAACTTTCGCCCCAAGACTAGCTGCTTGCTCCCGGGCATCAGGTCGAATATCTACAGCAGAAACAACCCCTCCTAATCTTTTAGCCGTAGCTATAGCCTGAAGTCCTACTATACCCGTCCCGATTATCAAAAATTTGGCTGGTTCTATCATACCAATGGCAGTCATGGTCATAGGAATAAACTTAGGAAAACAATTAGCCGCCATTATAGCTGACTTATATCCGGCAACTGTGCTCATCGAGGTTAAAGCATCCATCTTCTGAGCTCGAGTTATTCTGGGAATGCTATCCATGGTGAAAGAAATTATTTTTCTATCCCTAATCTTTTTGACCATCTCGTGATTGGTAGGAGAAGCAGGATGGAGAAAAGAAATAAGGACGGTGTTTTCCTTCATCATATCAATTTCGTGCTTATTTTTTTCGTGATTATATAAGGGCTCTTTAACCTTTAAAATTACGTTGGCCCTATCATAAAGGGCTTCCACATCATCTATGATTTCAGCCCCGGCTATCCTGTATTCCTCATTCCCAAAAAGGGCACCTTCTCCAGCCGATTTTTCTACCAGCACCTTGATTCCCATTTCTACATACTTCTTGCAAGTAGAAGGGATTGCTGATACTCTTTTTTCACCCTCCATTATCTCTTTTGGTATTCCCAGCACAATCTCTTTTGAATACACCTTCTACCTCCTTTTGCGTCAATTTTTACAATTATATACCCCGATGGCAGTAAATTCTAGGCTCTATTGGCTCTATACTGAATTTTGTAGAAAATGGTAAGGTGGTAAGAACCACAGAGACAAAAAGGGGCTGTTTAAAAATGTAGTTGCCCTGTGTAGTAGCGAAGATTACTACACAGGGCGACTGTGCCTGATAAATCAAGCAACTTTGGCCCTCCATTCATTAAGGCCTGATAAATCAGGCAACTACGAAAATTTGGGAGTGAAACACCTCCGAGATGGCTGAAATTGAACGGGGAATCAAAATTAAACAGCCACCGCGGGTGTGGAACTTGTGCCTCTCCACTCAAGATTGACTAAGCAGGCTGAGGCAGAAGCCCTAGGCCTTTATAAGGCAAGAAAAAAGAACGCCGGGGCTCCAATAAACCACTACCTTGGTAATGAACTCTTGGCACAAAAACTGCGGAATTTTGACTAAGGCCCGCCTAATTAGTTAAATTATAAGTATAAATGGCAGATTTACTCTTTGGTCCGGCAGGAGTTTCACTAAGCGCTAAGGAACGCTCCACAGAAAGTGGCATCCAACGCGTTGCTGAGCTAGGTTTAGGATGTATGGAGCTGGAATTCGTCCGAGGGGTGAAGATGAGCGAAAGGAGTGCTCTAGCTATAGGGCAACTAGCCAGAGAAAAGGGAGTGGCACTCAGTGCCCACGCTCCTTACTTCATAAACCTTAATGCTCAAGAGTTAGAGAAGATAAGAGCTAGTCAAGAAAGGTTGCTTCACACTGCTCGAATTGCCTCCCTGTGTGGTGCTAGAAGTGTGGTTTTTCACGCCGCCTATTATCTAAGTGACCCACCAAATAAAGTTTATGACACGGTGAAGAGACAACTACAGGAGGTAACAAACAGACTAAGAATGGAAAGCAATAGAATTTGGATTAGACCGGAGAACACCGGGAAAGTTAGCCAATTCGGCACCCTAGACGAGGTGATAAAGCTAAGCAAAGAAATTGAGGGAATAACCCCTTGCATCGATTTCGCTCATTGGCATGCTCGAACAGGGAATTTCAATTCCTACCCTGAATTTACTGCTACCTTGGAACAAATAGGAAACAAACTGGGAAGAGCAACCTTGGATAATATGCACATACATGCCTCGGGAATAGCCTATGGGGAAAAAGGCGAAATTAAACACTTAAATATGAAAGAATCCGACTTCAATTATGTTGACCTAGTTAAAGCCTTGAAAGATTATAAGGTTAAAGGATTGGTTATCAGTGAAAGTCCCAACCTAGAAGAAGATGCCCTCCTTTTACAGGAGACTTACAATTCCTGTATGTGATGCTTCGCTACTTCCAGCAATTTTTTCCATTTATAGTGTTTGTGCTATAATAAACGTGAGTTAAACTATGAAACCGAAATCGTGGCCCAATAGCCTTGTCTACTTACTACTTCTAGCAGTGATAGTAGCCACTGTATTTGTTTTTTTACCAAGCAGTGGTAAACCTCAAGAGGTAGGAATTACCGAATTCATCACCTACATTAAACAAGGGGAAATTGACCATATCGTGCAGAAGGAAAACACCCTTACTGGTTCGTATGGTGAAGAGGAAAGATATACTGCCGACTATTATGGCACTACCAATGACCTGGTGGCTATCCTTAGCGATAACGGAGTTAACGTCGGCGAAGGTGGGATAAGCCTCGATGTTAAAGCTAGCGGCATTGATTGGGGAATGATAGCCCTGCAAATCCTCTTACCAATTATGTTGATTGGGGCGTTATTCTATTTTTTATTCCGCTCAGCCCGTGGAGCCGGCACGCAAGCCTTCAATTTTGGTAAAAGCCGCGCCCGACTAAGTTCCGGCAATAAACCTACGGTAACTTTTGCCGATGTCGCTGGAACTGAGGAGGCCAAAGAAGAGGTTCAAGAGGTGGTGGATTTTCTCAAATCACCCCAGAAATTCCGCACATTGGGGGCTCGCATCCCTCGAGGTGTGCTCCTAGTAGGACCGCCAGGGACAGGCAAAACATTGCTGGCTAAAGCTATAGCTGGGGAGGCCAATGTGCCTTTTTACTCCATTAGCGGCAGTGAATTTGTGGAGATGTTTGTCGGCGTTGGCGCTGCTAGAGTCAGGGACCTTTTTGAGCAAGCCAAACGTAACTCACCATGCATAGTTTTTATGGATGAAATTGATGCCGTAGGCCGACACCGTGGCGCTGGCTTGGGTGGAGGACATGATGAAAGAGAGCAAACTCTAAATCAAATCCTATCTGAGATGGATGGCTTTGACACCAATACTAACATTATTGTCCTGGCTGCCACCAATCGTCCCGATATTCTCGATCCAGCCTTACTACGCCCTGGCCGCTTTGATCGTCATATCGTCGTCGATTTACCTGATATCAATGGCCGCAAAGCTATTTTAGAAGTACATGCCAAGGGCATGTCCCTGGCCAAAGAAGTCAACCTGGAAACAGTAGCTAAGGGAACACCTGGTTTTAGCGGCGCTGACCTAGCCAGCCTAATTAACGAAGCAGCTATTTTGGCTGCTAGACGCAACCGCAAAGATATTAGCTTAAAGGAGCTAGAGGATGCTGCCGATCGAGTTATCGCTGGGCCTGAGAAAAAAAGCCGGGTAATCATCCAGAAAGAAAAGGAAATAATCGCCTATCATGAAAGTGGACATGCTCTGACAGCCAGGATGTTGCCCAATGCTGACCCGGTGCACAAAGTTTCCATTATTGCTCGAGGAGTAATGGGAGGCTGGACGCGCTTCTTACCAACCGAGGACCGCTATTTATGGAGCCGCTCTCAATTTGATGACAGATTAGCAGTAAGCTTAGGTGGACGGGTTGCCGAGGAAATCAGCTTTGGAGAAATAACTACCGGGGCACAAAATGACTTAGCCGAGGCAACTAAATTAGCCCGGAGGATGGTTACTGAATACGGGATGAGCGATAAATTGGGACCGCGAACTTTCGGGCAAAGACAGGAACTTGTTTTCTTAGGTCGCGAGATTAGCGAGCAAAGAGATTACAGCGATAAGACAGCTCAAAAGATAGATGAAGAGGTACACGATATTATTCAGCGTGCCTATAATACTGCCAAGAAAATACTGACCAAAAACAAAGCCAAACTAAAGCAAATCGCTGAGGAACTCATCGCTCACGAAACTCTGGAGGAACCAGCGCTCAATAAGCTATTTGAAGGATTAACACCACAAACAGCCTCCAGCTAAAAGGTTTTGTTAACTTCTTCTGCCCTTACCTCACTAATAAGCTACATGGCCAACTTGGCTGGCTTCTTGAGCAATAACACTATCATCCAGCTTAACAAATAGTGGCTGGGGCTGGCGAAGTTTCTGCCCCGGCACTGGCGACTGAAGCTTCCAACCTGCCTCACTGACGCTCCCCACAAAGCCAAGAGAAGTGTGGAGCTTCTCAGAGCTAAAGGGAAGAAAGGGGTAGAAAGCAGTCTTTAAAACTGATAATACGGACAAGACAGTATAGGCAGACTTGGCCGAGGTTTCTGGGGATTTTTTAATCGTTTTCCAGGGAGCCTGGTCATCAAGATACCGATTAGCTTCTTGAGCCAAGAACATAATCTGTCTAATCGCTTCTCTGAAACTACAGCGATAAAGCGCTCTATCAACATCGCTTAGAGTAGTCTCAGCCTTATGAAGCAACCCCTGGCTTTGCTCATCAAGTTCGCCTGGCGCGGGCACCATTCCGTTGAAATTGCGATAAGCAAAAGTAAGGATACGATGCGCTAGGTTACCATAAGTAGCTACCAGCTCATCGTTATTGCGGCGAACAAATCTATCCCAAGAAAAATCGCTATCCCTGGCCTCAGGCATATTTATGGATAAAATGTAGCGCAGAGGGTCCGGGTCATATCTCTCCAGATAATCAGGTAGCCAAACTGCCCAATTCCGGCTGGTGGAAAGCTTCTTGCCTTCAATAGTTAAAAATTCATTGGCGGGAACATCGTAGGGAACATTTAATCCGCCATAGCCTATCAGCATCGCTGGCCAGATTAAGGTATGGAAAAAAATGTTGTCCTTGCCGATGAAATAAAAACTCTTGGACTCCCCTGTCCAAAAAGGTTGCCAAGCTGCGTCATCGCCATGCAGCTTTGCCCACTCTTTACTGGCTGACAAATAACCAATAACTGCCTCAAACCAGACGTAAATTCGCTTCTGCTCAAAGCCCGATTGCGGCACAGTCACTCCCCAATCTATATCACGGGTTATAGCCCTATCCCTTAATCCTTCATGCAAAAATTTCCAAGTGGTGCTAAGTACATTATGCCGCCAGTGAGACTGCTCTTTTATCCATGCCGTCAATTTATCCTGAAAAGAAGTAAGGCGTAGGAAAAAGTGCTCCGAGGTCTCAAACCGCGCTGGGGCGCCACAAAGATAGCAGCGAATATTCTCAAGCTCTGAGGGATTTAAAGGTTTACCACATTCATCACATTGATCGCCTCGCGCTTTGGGAAAGCTGCAATAAGGACATGTACCCTCAAGATAACGGTCAGGAAGAAACCTCTGGCACTTAGGACAGTAAGCCTGAAGCATCTTATCCTTGTAAATATAGCCATTATTGAGCAAAGTAAGAAATATATCATGCGTAACCTGAGCATGATTTGCAGTGCCTGTAGTAGTAAATAAGTCAAAGGAGATGCCCAATTTTTGCCAGCAATCGATAAATTGCTGATGATATTTAGATGCTATTTCCTGTGGCGACTTGGATTCCTGCTCAGCTCGAATAGTAATGGGTGCTCCGTGCTGATCACTCCCTGAAACCATTAGCACATCGTCGCCTTTGAGGCGATGATAACGAGCAAAAATATCTGCTGGCAAATAAGCCCCGGCAATATGTCCTAAATGTAAAGAACCATTGGCATAAGGCCAAGCAACACCTATAAAGATACGCTCACTCAAGAAAGCCTCCAAATTTAGCTTTCAGCTCTCAGTCTTCAGCTATCAACTGTCAAGTAACATCTGACCACTGAGTGCTGACCGCTTCTTATCATGCCTAGTCCTCAGGGAAAAAGGTGATTATTTTCTCTCCCTTTTCCGTCTTATAGGAAGCATAACCGCGGCTTAAGCAGCAATCAAGACAAAAACGTTGACTCTGCTCCCCCACATCATCAGCCACTAAATAACGCTCACCATATTCCAGAAATCTATGACAGATGTCGCATTGCACTTTGCTTATAGCGATACAGCCACAACGCAATTTAATCTCCTTCAGCAGGCTTTGTCCAGCCTGCTACAAACTTCGCTTCCCATTAAAGGTATAAGACGCCTAAGAAGGTATCACCCTGTCGTCCACCAATAGCAGCGGTGAAAATAGGCAAAAACAAACATAGCCGATAATTATAGCCCTTAATTACAATTCCATCCACCCGTCTTGACTCCAAACTGTCACCCTTGTATAGTTTACAACAATTATCTCTCCGAAGAAGAAAAAAATGCCTCAGCTTAAATTCAAAGAAATGGTGCCAACATATGGGTTTGACGACGTAGCCCTTGTCCCTGGCGATGTAACCATCAACCCTGACCAGACAAATATAGATTTTATTATTGGTAATTTTAAATTCTCCATCCCCATCCTAGCCTCAGCCATGGATGCTGTTGTTGATCCCACCTTAGCCATCAAGTTTGGCAAACTGGGAGGCCTAGCTGTCCTCAACCTCGAGGGAGTACAGACAAGGTATGAAAATCCTGACGAAATTCTGGAGCAAATTGCTCAAGCTCTGGAAATCGAGGTTACTTCTCTGCTGCAAAAGATTTACTCCGCACCTATTAAGGAAAATCTTATCGCTGACTGCATCAGCAAGGTCAAACAAGGAGGCGTCACCTGTGCCGCCTCACTAACCCCAGCCAATACCAAACGACTAGCTCCAATAGCCAAGGAAGCCGGGATTGACGTGCTAGTAGTGCAATCTACAATTACCACCGCCAAGCATATCTCCAAGAGCTACCGAGGGCTTATCTTGTCCGAATTATGCCAGATGCTGTCCTTGCCCATCATAGTGGGCAACTGCTGCAGCTATAGCGCCGCATTAGAGTTGATGAGAACAGGGATTGATGCCATTTTAGTCGGCGTCGGTCCTGGAGCTGCCTGTACCACCAGAGAAGTCATCGGCGTTGGCGTTCCCCAGATAACTGCCACCATGGATTGCGCTGCTGCTAGAGAGACTTATTTTAAAGAGGGTGGTAAATATGTATCAGTCATAACTGATGGAGGCATTCGCATTGGCGGTGACTTGTGTAAAGCATTTGCCGCTGGCGCCGATGCTGTCATGGTTGGTTCACCACTAGCTCAGGCTACGGAGGCTCCGGGTAGAGGTTATCATTGGGGTATGTCTCAGCCTCACCCAGTATTGCCTAGAGGGACACGTATCAAAGTTGGCACCGCTGCTCCCTTAGAACAAATTCTCTTCGGACCCACTACTGTTACCGATGGGACGCAAAACCTGGTTGGTGCCTTGCACACCAGCATGGGAATCTGCGGTGCTCGAACCATTAAAGAAATGCATAAAGTTAAGATGATCATTGCTCCAGCTATAAAGACAGAAGGAAAATACTTCCAGGCAGCCCAAAGTATTCCTTGATTTTTAAAGAAACGCACTAATACAAAACCAGACTCCAAAGCCAACCAGTACAAAAGCACAAACACTAAACACAACTCTCTGCACCTTTCGTGTCCACCACTTCCTCGACTTAAACGTACCCGCAGAGAGAACTTCATACCAGGTTAAATCGCAAAGCCAGTGCACCAAGGTGAAAAGAGCAATGCCAATAAGCCCAAACCTGGTAGCGCCAACTATCAGGACTATGCCTATAGTCACCCACCATATATAAAAAGCGGGGTTGGCTCCCGTGATCACAATGCCAGTGACTAAAGAACTAGTTGGCAGCCCGCCTATTTCTCCAACCGCATTGCCAGCAGTTCGAAACACCCGGAAACCCAGGTAAAATAACATCAGGCCGCCCACTATATATATAACCTTCACAACCTGCGGAGAGCCGATGAGATGCCCCAACCCCAAATAAATTGCTGCTATGAGCGGTATCTCGATGACAGCATGCCCTACGGCAATCAAGGCACCGGCATTTTTATCACCATAACCTTTGGCTATTGTGGCGGCAGTAAGTGGCCCTGGCAGCATAACACCAGTAAGGGAAATACCAACTGCCGATAATAGAAATAAACCAAGGTTTGTCTCCATAATTTATTGGGGCAAATGCAGATTTAGGCTAGATTTCCTCCTCTTCCTCCTCCTCAGCAGTTATGTCCCCTCCATAATGAGGAAGCACCACACCCACCTTGCCTCGTCGGTGTTTAGCCCTTTTAGGCAGATTATCAATCATTTTCCTTAATTCTGTGAATGCTTCTACTGGCTGTGCTGGCGGAATAACTATGCCATCCATCCCAGCCTCCCATAAATTACCGAGCTCGGCACTGGTGATCAGTGAAGGTAAAGTTACCACAAGCGGCTTATCCAATAGCTCACTGAACCTTCGGCAAATGAGCAGATATTCCACAGTAATAAATGACTCCTCGCCTCTGTTAATAAACACACCGTCTATCTCAAGAGCATTAATAGCTCTAACCAAGCCCTGATCCAACGAAGGTTCTATCACCAGAAATTTACCCGCCCCTTCTCCTCGCAGTGCTGCCACAGATGCCTTCATATCAAAAACTACAAAGTCGCAGCCTGAGTCAACAAGCTCAGCAGCCCTCTTTTTGCTCATCCCCTTTATAACCACTCCCAGAGGAATATCGCCCATAGCCTTGACCATTTCCTTCAGGCTTTCGACCTTGGAATTTTGCTTCAATATCAGCCCAGCATCCACATTGCTACCAGTTAAGGCATCAGCTTCCTTGACATCTACCCCAGCCAACCCGGCAACAAGCAACATCGGTGAGCTTTTCAGTTTGCTGGCAGCCGCATGGAAACCTATGGGTGATGCTGAAGACTTGGAAAGGTTATGCAATTTATCCACAAATTTGCTCATCTTACCCCCAAAGCCAGCGGTCGGATTCGAACCGACGACCGGCGGTTTACGAAACCGCTGCTCTACCCCTGAGCTACGCTGGCACGAGATTAGTATAGCTGATGAGATAGGCTCTGACAAACGGTCTTACTAAAATCGCCAAAGCTACTCAGATAGGGGAGTTGAACAACGGTTTTCTCTAAAACAGACTTCAGAATGATGGGCACACCAATCTATATATAGCGTCCTAAATAATTGCGCATAGACCCTTCAGGCTGAGCCCTCAGGACGAAGTCCTGTGCAGGGATTAAATCCTAAGCAATATCTAAATTCAAAGATAAAAAATCAAAATTACAAATCAAAGCTCAAAATTAAAATTGCGGGCGCTCTTGACCATCTATTTTGAATTTTGCTCTGTCATTTTTCCTTTTGCATTTTGATACTTGAATTTATTTAGAATTTGCCCGTATTCATTCCTCTATAGTTATTCGCATTATGGTGTCACCCTGTTCAATTTTTTCCAGGATATCCCTTCCCTCTATTAGCTGACCAAAGACTGAGTGCTCACCATCAAGGTGATGCTGGGGTGTATAAGTAATGAAGAACTGGCAGCCATTGGTATTAGGTCCAGAATTAGCCATTGATAGGGCACCGGCAACATGGGTATGCTCGGTGAATTCATCAGCAAAGGAATAACCAGGAGTGCCAGTTCCAGTTCCCGTAGGGTCTCCCCCTTGAGCCATAAAGCCCGGTATTACACGATGGAATGTGGTACCGTCGTAAAACCCCTCGCGGGCAAGGAAGACAAAGTTGTTGACAGTTACTGGAACATCACTAGCGAACAGCTCCAGCACTATATTCCCCTTTTCTGTCTGAATGGTAGCAATGTATTGCTTACTGGAATCAATTGTCATCGGTGGTGAGGCTGAGTAAGTTTTAGGCTTTGGCTCTCCACCAGCACATGACGTCGAAAGAAGTGCTAGCAGAACCAAGATGATGCCAGCTATTCGGAACAGACCGCCAGTTGTCATAAGCTTGCCTCCTTCTTTATTATAAAGCTGTTTAATTTTGATTCTCCGTTCAATTTCAGCCATCTCAGAGGTGTTTCATCCCCAAATTTTTGTAGTTGCCTGATTCATCAGGCACAGTCGCCCAATAAATTGGGCAACTACATTTTTAAACAGCCTTTCTTATAAGGCTGTTTCGCAACACCTAACTGTCACTCTGAGTAAAGCTAAGAATCCCTCTTCTCACTTGCAAGGGACTTCTCCAGTTCAGCAATCAAATAAGGGAGATCTTCGATAATCGTTTGATAAAGGATGTCAAAGTCAATGTCGTCATAGCCGTGAATCAGACGGTTACGCATCCCGATGATTTGTAGCCAAGGAATGCCACCATACTTGGCCTGCCCTTCCGTGGAGACGCGGTTAGCTGCCTCTCCAACAACCTCGATCAATCTCACCAGCGAAAGGTTGAGCATTCGCTCGTTTTCAATGTTATGCCTCGTTTTCCCGGCTGCCAATTCCACCGCCTCCTTTGCAGCGTCAAGCATATGTCGCAATCGGATCAAGTCATTCTTTGGCATATTGCACCTCTGCTATTCTAACCACCTCATCGCGGAAATACCTGCTCAAACATTGCGCCGTGTTTATATCCACCTTACGCCCCCCAAATAATTTGGAAAGCTCCAATTCCATACTTGCCAGACGGATAAATCCGGGGACATGCCCCGGCTCAAATTCCACCAGTACATCCACATCGCTCTCAGGGCGGAAGTCCTCACGCAGGGCCGAACCAAATAAAGAAAGTTTACGGATATGGTGTTCCTGGCAGAATTCAACTATGTTCTCTCGAAGAATGTCAATCTGTATCTCGTTGTTCATCACTGCATCTTAATCATTTCTCAGAGGCATATTCTGCCTGGAGAAACTCACGGCTATCGAATCTGCCACAACATTGAATTTTAGCACGAATTCTACTAGCTACTCAAAAATTCGCCTGCTTGATGAAAACTAAAATCAATCACAAAATTCCTTATAATCCTCCCTCCCCTAGCGGGAGGGAGGAAGAGGGAGGGGGAAATTCACCCTCACCTTACCTCTCTTGTAAGGAAGAAAAATTCATTACATGAGAGGTATTTTTTCACGATACCATGCGGAAGACTATAAGAATTCATGTAACATGCACCTGGTTACATCACCAGGGCGAGTAAACCTAGCCCACCGCCTCTTCCTCAAGGAGAGACCGCTTCTTTTTCCTAACGGAGTTTGTTAAACGTTCTGCTATTCCGAAAAGAAGCGCCAATCGAATTCTAGAGAAATTAAATGAACAAAATACAATTAAACTTACGTGATTATCCCTTGACAACAAGTAATCCCTATATTATAATGGAAGCATGAAGAAATACACAATAGTAGATTTCAACAAAGATTTCCCCGATGATGACGCTTGCCTACAATGGCTAAAGAACTATCTTTATCCTAATGGTATCTTCTGCAAACAATGTGGAATGGTCACAACACACCACAAAGTAGGTAAACGGCCGTGCTATGCCTGTGCCCGATGTGGTAGTCATGTTTACCCGATGGTAGGGACTATCTTTGAGAAATCCGTTACACCGCTCAAGCTCTGGTTCTATGCTATCTTCCTTATAAGTTCTACTCGCTGCGGTATATCAGCCAAGCAACTTCAACGAGAGTTAGGAGTTACTTACAAAACAGCTTGGCGTATATTCCATGCAATTCGCTCCCTACTACGAGAGGACACCAAGCCTATGTCCGGAGAAGTTGAAATAGACGAAACTTACATCGGTGGGAAAGCTCATGGCAAGCGTGGCTGTGGTGCCGGGAATAAGACCCTTGTATTCGGCATGGCACAACGACAGGGCGACCTGAAGGCCTTTGCAACTAGCAACGTCAAACACTCAACTATCTATCCTATTATGAAGCAGCATATCTTACCCCAAAGTATGATTTACACCGATGAATTTACGACGTACGATAACCTAAACCAACAAGGTTATCATCACAAACAGGTGCATCATGCCTCAAAAGTCTACGTTTCTGGCAATGCACACACCAATACAGTCGAAGGCTTTTGGAGTGTATTAAAGTGTGGTATTGATGGCGTGTATCATGCCGTAAGTGAGAAGCACTTACAAGGTTATATCAACGAGTATAGTTTCAGGTATAATCACAGGCAAGATGATAAGCCTATGTTTAAGACGGGTTTGGAGAAGATTTAGGCTTTTCTATTCGGCGACAAGCCTTCTTTAGGGCGAAGCTAAAGCTCTTCTTTGTAGTAGAGATTTGCTTTATGTCTATCGGTTTTGTCATGGCTCTATAATACGCAACCTGTCATCGAGTCCTAGGCTTATTTGTAGAGCTTTATCGACTTCGTCCATTTTCTCTTTACTCAGTTCACCACACTTATCACCCAGTCGTGACTTTTCTATCGTCATTATTGTTGCCAAATTAATATTACAACCCTTCGGTAACCCACTCTCCTGAGCCGTTACAGGCACAAGGAAAGGAAATGGCTTCTCTGGGGCAGTACTACAACTAGCAACAATTGTTGTTGGGCTGACTTCATTTCCAATATCATTTTGAATTATTAAGGCTGGTCTTGTGCCTATTATTTCAGTACCCCTACCAGGACTCCAATCTACCCAATATAATTCCCCACGCCTACACTTAATCGCCATTGCCACATTATTTCCACTCAGGCAAGACCTCGTGTGCTATTTCCATAGCTTCTCTCGCAACTTGCAGGTTTCCCTCTGCCATGACTCTATAACCCTCTACCATCTCCTCACGTAAACGCTTATCTGCAAACTCCTGCAAACACGTAGAAAACACTTTGCTACGACTTACATTCCACTCGTTTGCAATTTCATCGATCAATGCGATTAAGTCACGAGGCACACTAATAGTCAACTTCGCCACCTTCACAGTCATAACTTTCCTCCTTACATTATGTTATGATATATTTGGAGTAAAAATATAACTTAACAAAAATTATTTGTCAACTTGCGTTGATGGGATAATCACGTAAAATTATTAAAGAGGGAAAGGGAACAAGACCGCCAGTTTTCATATTTTCAGAATTAATCGAAATCGTTGGGTAAAGAATTTGTGCGTGTCATAAATGGCGTGCAACCCCAATAGTGCGCCACAAAATAGAAATTATGGCGTGCAAGCAATTTAGTGGGACATAGATGGCTCGCAAATCGATTTTTTGTCCAATATCCCTAGAAAAATGACTTGTGGGCGATATTGTGCATCATAATCGGCAATTTTTGGCACACAAAAAGATTTGTGTGCCATTTTGGAATGCAAAGACGATTAGTGTGCCACAATTCTTGATTTATGGCACACAAGAAGGTTTGTGGGACATAAATGAGACACAAAAGGCAGTTTGAGACTGCAATGCAACGATATTCGGCAGAAATAAAGAGAGGGTAGTCAGGTCTGGCACTACCTCAGCTAAAGCGCTGCACTCAGAAAATCGCCTGCTTGATGAAAACTATAGTCAATCACAAAATTCCTTATAATCCTCCCTCCCCTAGCGGGAGGGAGTTAGAGGGAGGGGGAAATTCACCCTCACCTAACCTCTCTTGTAAGGAAGAAAAATTCATTACATGAGAGGTATTTTTTCACGATACTATGCGGAAGACTATAAGAATTTATGTAACATGCGCCCGGTTATATCACCAGGGCGAGTAACTTTGCTCCGACGGTCTCTTCCTCGTGAAGAGGCCGTTTTCTTTTTTCTATGATTCTCAACGCATAAAGTATATCTTCAAATGGCGCTAAGGCATATTAGGCCGATGAAGTTTAAGGAGAGCCTAAAGATTTATCGAAGGCTCTGAGCTCTACCTAAAACCTAGTTTTTCGCCGCACCTGAAACGTGAATGAAAGAAGTTTCTCGAGAAAGTCATTTACCGCCTTCGACTTGTCATTATAGGCTATCGTCTCTTTACCAATCATGAGGGTAGCATAAGCGAGTTTTGCCTCTTCTGACCCTGCCATTTCCCGCTTGTAGTCAGGGTTGACTTTATTAACTTGGACAACGCCGCTCAGGAAACGACTATGATGCGAAGGGCCATCCTCGAAAGGCACCTCCGCAAAAGCAATTCGCATACCACCCGGGCGTGAAGTGTCACCAGGCTTAGTTGACCGAGTTCCTGTCTCCCTTCCCTTGTGGGTTCCCGTATGTTGACTGATAGGTGCCTTTTGCCTTCGTAGTCCACCAAGAAGCTCTAAACCTTTGAAATCTCCTTGATTAAGGATTTCCCTCGCAAGCTCAATCGCCCTCCGTTGAATCTGTGTAAGCTTTTTCTCCTCCGCTTCCAGCCTTAATTCGTCTACCTCATCCTCAATCGAAGGGCGGAGCTTGTCAAGTTCTAACAAAAATTGGATCCAGTCCTGATTTTCTTCAAAACCAGTCCTTGCAGGAAGTGGCTTAAGAAAGTCAGCATCAATATAACCCTTGAGAAATCCGCTTGCATAAACGCTTTCCTCAAGACCGTAGGCTTGAATCGCCTTCACATCATCAACTACAGGAATCCCAGTGTGCCGAATGGAAACTTTGCTTTTCCCGGAAGCATCAAACCAAAATTGACAATTAAAAACCTTTTGCCAGTCGCTTGAAAAATGCACTTCTCTAAACGCTTCCCCAACACCGGGGAGACTTATTTCTAATGGTTCCACCTTATAAATCTTGCCAGCGCAAGTTATCGTGATTTTTAAATTCCCTTCCCTTAGGTAAGCATCAAACTTTTCAGCGAACACATGCTGTAGTCGTTCCGCTCCTAAGGGGCCACGCAACCTTGTAGGGTCATGCTGTAACCCAGCGATAACGATAGTCATCCCGGGTTCCTTGCGAGATTCTCTTTTAGTCGCTGTTTCTATCTCAGCATCGTCAGACTGCTTTCTAAGAACAACCTTAATAGTGGGCATGCCTTTTGCTTTCTTGCTATAAAAAGTGCAACTTGTTCCAACCTGGTTGAAGGCAAAAATCCCAATGCCTAATTCTCCAATTTGAGGTATAGTTAATCCCGGCTTTACTGAATCAGCAACTTTATCAAGTGCTGCCTCAAATTCCTTCTGGGCCATTCCCGGGGAATTATAGTCAATAGTTATCTTTCCCTTCTCAAGAAGGTAACCTACCTCGCAGGGTCCTTCCATTTCTCCTTTATCTCTAGCCTTTCGCCATTCATCCACAGCATTGCTAATATATTCTTTGATAGCATCAGCAGGGTTACGATAAAGGCTTCCAATATAGGTGAGAAGGTTAGCCATGTTTCCTCGGATTTTCTTCTTTGCCATTTCTCTTTACCTCCCTTTGAAGGATTGAAATTGGATTGTGGTGAGGGCGAGCCACCTTATAAATTTATCCTCCTCACTCATCATAGCAAGGAGACTAGAAATATAGCCTATATCAGATGCATCAAGTTCTTTGCGAAATACCTCTCTTGCATCAGGGTTATTGTCTCGAAACCACCGTAGTTCGTCTTCAAGTAGAAGTAAAAGATATTTAATTTTTTCTGTTCTGTGCCTTGCCTCTTCAATCTGGCGATAAACCTCGGGCCTTTCTTTGCTTTCTAGGAAAGTTCTAATCTTAGTCAAATTAGCTTCAGAGGGTTTCCTGGCACCTTTACCATGTTGAAACCACTTCTTAATAGTGCTATAGGGAATCCCAAGCGTGTTAGCGAGCTCTTTTCTTGGAATACCAAGCCTCTTAGCATAAGTATCCAATCCCAAAAGCACTGTTTCTATTGTTTCCATCGTTTATCCTTCGTAGTTCCTCATTCGCCCGCTCCAAATCCGCTAGTTGGGCTATCTCATCCTTGCTTCTCAAGGCCCTTGGCTATCGCCTCATATTCAAAAGGAAATTTATTCCTGAACCATGCCCTATATACCCATTTATGGCATTCACAAGCATTGATCTTGGCTATTCCATCAGATTTAAGTTCTGGATTACAAAATGGGCAAATCCTGTTATCTGTAATTTTCAGTTCGCTTCTATGTAATGCTTTTTTGATCCAACCAGCTTCTGACATTTTTAGCTTCCATCACAAGGTGCAGTTGTCCAAGTAATCGTAATTGTAACACTTGCAGAGGAATTATTCGCTTCACTCAGATTGCTAGTTACTCATTATCAGGAATACTGGTATCAGTAGCAGAAGCACTGCTATCAGAGATACCTAAGCAAACTGCTATCAACACCAGAGTAACTAAGACAATCAACTTTTCCATCATTCCTACTTAGTCTGGCTCCTGTTCACTCAATTTCTAGCTATCCTGCTGCCTAGTATTTAAGGTATTGGCTTTAGCATTTTTGCCTGTGTGGGCTTTCTCTTTCCTGAGCTTCCGCCACGTTAGCGAACAATATACTACAAGGCTGAAGCCAAGTGCTATGAAAAAATATGCGTCGAACCATCGCCAATGAGGACTTGCTTGCATTGTAACGAGAATACTAATGCCCAGAAAGCAAATTGCACCCCCTACACCTAGACCACTCATAATAGCGGTCTGCTTATGTTGTGTTTTAGCTTCCTCCCTCATAGATTGAATCTTATTTTGAATATCAGCTAATGTAACGTTATCATTATTTTGCTCCCCTGACATGTCTTTCTCCTTTGTCGTATCAATCATTTTAGCCGAATTATACCCTCAACAAACCTCAAATAGAAGAGCCGTTAAGTTTGGGGATAGATAGTTTGAGGCTTTACTGTGGGCTTAAGGTTTCACCTTCAAGGGATAGCCCATAATCCTAGAGTTTTCAACCATATCAGGAGGTCAAGATTAGTCTGAGGTCATTTCGTGGCATTTACCCTGTGCAGTAAGAAATGCTATGTTTCCCTATTCCTCTTTTTCGTCTCAACAGAGATGTCTACGGGTATATCAGAAACGCCTTCCCAGGCATTCTTTTCTTCATTCCAAATTTGGGTACGAAAGCTATACATCCCCGATTCACTAACCGGGAAGTTCGCCACATTCCTTTTTGTTCGTAATCGCTTATGTTTGGAAAGGTCGATAGGATATTCGTTCTCAACTACGACTTTCCCAGTAGGACTTAAGATGGTATCTTTACCACGACTATGGCCGGGGTACTCAATTGGTTCCCGTTGCCACGTGGTTACCCATGCGATCTTCACAGGAAACGGAATCATAGGCTCTTCTATGTTGCTTTCCGACGTCGTTATGCGCACTTCCTCAAGAACGTCAAACAAACTTACGTTATTTGATTCTTTATCTATGACAGCACGTAAACATATGACTGTCCAAATATGCCGAATCATTTATTATCATGCCTCCACGGGAGTAAAATCCCGAACACTATTTTCTGAACTAGATACAACGACTTCGCTCTTTTCACCAGCCCATCTATAGTCCAGTATATCAGCCTCTTCTAATTTGCGACTCTCTACACTAGGTTGGGGACTGGATATTAAGGGAACTGCCTTTGTTGAAAGACGTAGCCCTAGGATCGCTAAGATTTTCCCAATCCTTCCGATTGTAGGATTTGCGTCTCCTGCTTCTAGCTTGGCTATGTATGATTGGCTTGTCCCTAAAGAGCTTGCCAAGTCTGTCTGAGTACAACTGGCGATGCGACGTGCTCTAGCCAAAGTTAAAGCAAACTCACTTTTTGCGGCAGCAGCACCAAACTCTTGAGCGAATTCCAAATCTGCGAGTTCTCTCTCTAAATCTTCCTTGAATGTTCTGTTCATAAGCCCTCCTTATTTGTTTGAGCGATATTCATTCAATAGGTCACGGGCTTCGTTAATCTGTCCAGCCTCGCGCCTCCTCTTTTTTAAGAAGCCATTCAACAAGACAAATTTATTGTCTTGTTTGTCGTAATACACAATAACCCTACATTGGCCCCCTACTAATTCATATAGGTGACCCTCCCCGATAACCGACTTTAGCATGTTTGTACCAAGAAGCTCCAAACCATATTCTCCAAGCTTCTGTATCTTAGCCATAATGACAGCCCTTGACCTCTTCTCCAATTTATCAATCCAATCAACTATAGGTTTGTCACCATTAGGCCTTGTATAATAATCAACTTGGTACACGTCTAATATAACCCCTTAGGTGATATTTGTCAATACCAGCCTCCTTTCATGGCGGCCGTGGGTCCCACAGTCTTGGGACTCAATTAACTGAACTACTGCTCAGGCAAAGACAGAGTTCACCAAGTAATCGTAATTGTAGCACTTGCTGAGGAATCAGAGATACACTAGGTCGGTAAGGTTTGAGGATAAGTTAAGGCTTTGTCGTAGGCTTGAGGCTCTGTCTACAGATGGCGAAAAAGACTAAATCAGATCTGAAGGGTGTTGGAGCATGGAGGAGTAACTTTTGAGAACGGATTTGGCTCTTGGTGGCAAACACAACAGTACGCTATATTGCGCAATTGAAAAGGATTAACAAACCCAAGTCAGTTACTTAAAGTACTATTACTAAGTTGTGCCAACTTGAGTTTATAGATAAAACCCACATATTTTCTTAGAATACTTACATCGTTGTTGAGTAAATCCAAATTACTTTCTAAATCTGCAACTAAAGTGTCTATTCCCTCATCAAATTTTCGCAATGAATTCGAAACTTGCTGAGTATAATGAATGAGCCCTACGCAAAAATCGTTGATTCCCTTCAACTTTTTTTCGTTGCTTCTTATCACTTCTGTGAATTTGTCGGTATAATCTAGCTGATGGAATAGGACAATTTTAGGGATGTCTTCTTTTCTAATTGCTTTGTTCTGGTTTTTGTCAAGATATTCAACAAACTTCTTGAATCGAAAAAGTTCTTTTTTGTAAGAACAGAGTTGCTTTCTATAGGTAGTTAGTTTTTTAAGAAGCTTTTTCTTTAAATTAATATTTCTCTTCTGAATTCCACTTATTTTATTAGAAGCAAAGTAAAATTGTTTATCTGATAAATACCCATAAGTTGTTGTGGATGTTTGTGTTAAGATAACATAGTTTTTTGTTTCCTCAACTTTGCGGCCAATCTCCATGACTTTCGAAAAGCCTAAAATCATAGCTGTAAGGTCAGTGTAGACCTCGTTATCCTTTTCTTTATGCCACAAGGAATGCAAAAGGATATGAGAAAGTTCGTGCGCCATAATAGCCATAAATGTTTCAGGGTGTTCTAGGCAATTATCGCTGATCTTTACGGCTATCGGGAAATTTTTTAACTCTGATGTGCCATATAAGGGGAGATAACTTGGAATAGAGACTTGAGCAGTAATGCTCTCTATCCCTCGGCCAGCATGGTCTGTCTTGGCTAAATCAGTACTCTCAAATCTATTACTGTAACTTCGTGGCTCATATTTTGCCGGCACATAGGAAAGATTGATTGCAATGGGTAAGCCCAAATAATTTGCGATGTTTCTTATACATCCCTTTATATTTCCTGCGCGGAAGGGTTTATGTAGTATCTCCCTGGGAATCTCTTCTTTGACTCCCAGTAGGTTAACTAACTCATCTATTGCATTATTAATGTATTTGTTGGCTATACTATTACCCATAATTATTATCTTAGGTCAATTACTGTACTGAATTGGTATTATCTGATACATCTACACTGGTATTCACCTCATCATCGGCAATACTTGATAAGAGGAAGCCTGCTAACATTATTAAGCAACCAAATTAAGCGACCAAAACAATCAGGCTTTTCATTATCTCCGTCTACGTTATAGTTCGCCCCAGCCGTCAAGAGAAGAACTGGTATTAGTTAGCATATCAGAAACGAAGACTCCGATTAATTGCCCTACAGTTGTGGGTGTAGCGTGGTTTAGGCCCAGTTTCCATAGCTCTATTATTTTCTTACCGACCTCACTATTGCAGAGCGCTTCGTAGTCAAAAGCGAAGCCGTTCTGAGCTGTAGTTGAGAGCACTTTTTTGAGGTCACGTGAAATTAGGGGGTCATATGTAACGCACGATACCGATGCCAAGTGGAGAAAATCGAGGGTGGTCAGGGTAAGGTCCTGATAGAAATATAATCTCCTCTCTAACCACTCTGACGCCCAAACATTTGAGATTTCCTTCGGCATGTTGGGTGGACAACCAACTGGTCGAAGAAACCACAGGTTTGCCAATAGACCCAACGCTTTCAGTTGCCTGAGATTTAACATTGGGACTGCGTCACAAGCTAACTTACTGCATAAAGCAAATAAGCTTTCTGGACTTTGTGTTAATCTATCCGAGACTAATCTTGCAAGCAGCTCATGCTTTTGCCTATCGCCTGTTTGCGCACTTGAAATCAGAGCTTTTTGCAAAAGGACAGAGAAATCAGGGTGATTTAGAGAATCGCCTATAATCTTCTTGTATTGTTCTCCTTGCTGCTCCAGTGCTTTTACTCTCTTGGCCAACTGGTCTAGAAAGTCTAGCGAGTTCTGTTGAGCTTCTTCACTTGCTTTTGGTGCATGGTCTTTAAAATACGTTGAAAGCCACTTCTCACCTAAATCCCATGCTCTACCAACAAACTTCCCAGCTACTCCGCCAACGGCTGCGCTTATGACAACGACTGATAACGGCTCCATACGTCTCCCTCTTTACAATCAACCAGTCACACTGGCATAACGCCAATCGGCCTTTTCACCGCCACCGCCTCTTAAATCAATTATACCCTCAACCAACCAAATAGAAAACCTGAACAAGCTCGACATTTGTTTAACCCAGAGGAATGCCAAACTGCTGCTCTGCCCCTGAGCTACGCTGGCAACGAAATTGGTATAGCTGATGGCAACGATTTTGACTAGCACCCTTGTGCATATGCTGAGGAGTGAGGAGAGAATATAGCTCAGACCTCCAGCTTCTCTGGCTGGAAGGGATGACTATCACGTTCGAAATGCGGCAGGTAGTTTTCTGCTGCGTCCATCTGTTGAATCCAGCCATTTTCTAATCCAAGCTTGTCAACCAATTCAAGGACTTCGGAATACTCTGAGGCAGAGATTTTACGACACAGCTCGGCTATCTGGGTGGCCAGATGTGTGGGATAATATTGAGACATGATACTTACAGTAACGTTGGGCGAAATATCATGCACCAGCCAGGTAAGTGAATCGTAACTGCCTGCCAATCGATTGGGGAGAATGAGATGACGTATAATTAACCCTCTCTGAGCCAGCCCCCAGCCATCTAATACCAACTCATCCCCGACTTGCCGATGCATCTCCAGAATAGCCCGGCGAGCTCGCATCACATAATCACTGGTATGAGAGAACTTTGCTGCCCAAGCATCAGAAGCATATCTCAAATCAGGCAGGTAGATATCCACAATCCCGTCCAGCGCCTGGAGGGATGCCACAGAATCATAGGCATTAGTGTTATAAATTATGGGCACTCTAAGTCCCATAGGCACTGCTTCTAAAACTGCTCGAACTAGCTGAGGCACAAAATGAGAGGGCGAAATAAAACTGATGTTGTGACATCCTAACTCGTCTTGAAGATATATCATACGTTCAGCCAAAGTATGAAAATCCATCTCCCTAGAAGCTTGGTATTCTGGATCCTGGCTAATGTGATAGTTCTGACAATAAACGCACCTCATGTTGCAATTACCAAAGAAGATAGCTCCGGTCCCTCTAGTGCCTGAGATAGCTGGCTCCTCGCCATGATGGTCACAGACCGCAGAGACGATGGGCAAATATCCAGAATGGCAAAACCCTTGCTCATTTTTTAGACGGTTGACATGGCACTTCCTAGGGCAAATATCACACGATGCCAACTGCATTTCCAGCGCCTCCGCCCGGCGCTCAAGCTCACCGCTATGATATAAGCGAAGATATGAAGGTTCCACTCCAGGCACTCCTATACTTTGGTTTTATCCCTCATTGAGGATTAGCTGCCTCCCAACCCTACTATTAGCAATTCCTACCTCATAAATCTTCCAAATCCTGGTAAAAACGAATCATAAGTTGAGTTAACTTATTCCCTTCGTTTAATCTAAAGATTTTAGTTTGCTTTCCCAGAGGCTCTTCCTCCACTATCCCAATTCTTACCAAGTCTTCAATCACACGAGAAACACTGGAATGAGATAGACCTGTTTCCACAGCAAGCCCTGATAGATATGTGATTTTACCTCGATTCTTTAATAGCGTCTCTAGAATAGTTATCCGCGCACTTCGTCCAAGAACTTCTTCTAATATTCCCATAAAAGCCTCGTTGCGTAACATAAGTTTCTCATAAATTAGCAGGCTTGTCAATAATACTTCCAAGCTTGCTATTATTCGAAAAAATTGACAAAATAAAGAAAGGTCCGTATAATATTCGGAGTAACTATTTTGCCATAGGTCTGCCAATCAGTAGAGCAGGCCAAGGAGGATTTAATGACAATTAGAATCGTTGCCGATAGTGCATCAGATATTCCAAGCGAGGTCGCACAGAAGCTAGGGATTAGCATTGTGCCCTTAACAGTCTCTTTTGGAAAGGAGGTTTATAGAGATGGCATTGACCTCAATGCCGCGGAATTCTACTCCAAATTAGTTCAAAGCAAGACACACCCCGTAACTTCCCAGCCATCGATAGGAAATTTCATCGATGCCTACAAGGCGCTTGCCCGGAAGGGCGATGAGATAATTTCCATTCACCTTTCCAGTAAACTGAGCGGCACTTATAATGCCGCGTCACAAGCCAAGGAGGCTATGACGAAAGACTGCCGCATCGAAGTTGTGGATTCTGAATCAGTGTCCATGGGCACAGGACTCACAGTCATTGCCGCTGCCAAGGCAATTCGAGATGGAGCTAGTTTCCAGCAAGCTATAGATATAGTGCATCATAGCATCCCACGAATACATCTGGTGGCCTTTTTCCAGACACTGGAGTATTTAGAGAGAGGGGGACGGATAGGCAAAGGCAAAGCACTTCTCGGCACACTGCTGCATGTAAAGCCCATAATTATAGTCCGGGATGGTGAGGTTCAGCCATTCGGAAGGGCGCGCACCAGGATGGGTGCATTACGGCGTTTATATAATTTCGCCGAGTCCCTTCTACATATTAGAGAGCTATCCATTATGTATACCACTATCTTTGAGGAGGTGAAAATACTCGCCGGCTTGTTAAACCCAATTTTTCCTCAAGCTCGTATCCAGACGGCACAGGTTGGTTCTACATTAGGCACACATACTGGGCCAGGTACCCTTGCTGTTGCCGCCCTAGTAGAATAACACGACCCCAGATTGTGTATTTATATGAGGGCGATGACCAAAGTTCCGGGGCCTACATATGTAGATGTAACACAGCCAAGCCTCGTGATAAGAATACGCTCTCTGGGAAGTAATGGCCCCAGACGCTCAGCGAGCATCTCTGCCTCATCAATTACTGTGGAATAGGCAATCGCTATCTCTTTTACACCTGGAAAGCTTTCTGCCCACCGCTTTAAGCGATTTAAGGCCATTGCCCGACCAATAAGCAACATAGGAGAACGTATTTTACCACCATTGTAGACCTCGCCCAGCAGCTTAATACCTAGTGCCATGCTTATTTTCCCCAAGAGAATTAGCCCCCTCGTTAGCCGAAAGCGTTTTCCCTTAAAAAGATAAGCAAAGTTATCAACCTTCCCAAACATGCGACTCCGTGACACAGTTTGATGTATTATGTCAAGAATCTGGTCTAAATTCTTCCCTTCTTGGACTGCCCTGGCAGCGGCTATGACTATCAGCCCCAAGCCTACAGAGACCGAGTTCGAATCTACTACTTCCACGCGGCACTTACCCCCTATGTAACTCTGGGCTAACTTTGCCACATCATGTGTGCCGCTATAGCCGGGGGAGAGATGGATAGAAATGATTTCATCAGTTTCAACGGCCAGATTGTTATACACTGTGACAAAATCGCCTGGCGATGGCACAGAGGTTTTGGGGGATTCCCGCCCATGAACTAGCTCGTGGTAAACCCTGTCAGGTTTAAGGTCTACGCCATCGCGATAAGTCTCGGCACCTATTTGGATATACAGTGGCACTATAGTAATGGAGAGCTGGCGCGCTATCTCAAGAGGAATGTCGCAAGTACTATCAGTCACTACTTTAACCATTATTGCTAATCCTCCTAGTTCAAAGTGAAAGCTACTGGCTTTCTCCGTTATTATATCATTGAGCAACTGCGATAACTCTTGAGTAACCAGAAAAGGTAACAAGAAACTTGATAAACTATCATCGATGATGCCTCTCCAGATGGCTTAGAATGTGTTTCAATTCAGCCAATCATTAGCTAGGCATACTCCTACAGGAACCAATATGGAAAGAGAAGCTGTTAGCAAAAGGAAGCTATACAACCTACTGGCTAAACTCAAAACCAGCCCTGGAGATTATATAACCCTGTATGTGAAACCTTCTTCCTTTCCAAATTTTATAAACGAACTATTGCTAGAACCTAAATATAGTATATGCGTTGATGAAATCAAAGAGTCGGTTAATACTAAAGCCGTTATCCAAGAAGCTGGGAGGTATAAAACGGGAGCAGCTATATTTTGGCATGAAATTGGAAACAGGTATATAGTGCTGCCTCCATTCCCTATCAGAGAAAATAAAGTTTTGCTTGGCGCGCTTGATACTTCGCTTCTACAGGAAACACTGGGGAGAAAATATACTATAGGAGTCGTATTAGTAACCTGGGGTTCATACGCTCTAGGAATTTTCCACGGCGCTGACTTGATAGAATCAAAAGTGGGTACCGGGTACATCCATAAGGAACATAAGAAAGGCGGCAGAAGCCAAAAAAGATTTGCCCGGAGAACTGAAGAGCAGAAAAAGGACTTCCTGAGAAAAGTTAGTAATAGAATTAAGGAAAGATTTAAAAATCACGCCCTGGACTATATTTTCTTCGGGGGGAACAGATTAATTAGCAAGCCATTGTTGACAGAGTGCCGATATCTTGAATTAGAGAGTGACAAAATTTCGGCAAGAATTTTGAATGTAAGGTATGCAAACAAGGAAGCCTTAGACCACAGCCTGGATGAAATAACAAAATCGCTAGCCTTTACTTACTGAAGGCGTAAAAATATATGGCCTAACAAATACCATACTTGCCGGAGACCAAATCACCAAGCTTCTTTCTAACCCCTGAATTTCGAGCGCCTAGAGGCAACCTAGATATCAAATCTAAGTTCCTCCAGACGCTCAGCAAATGGCTGCGAGTATTTAGGCTTTACCTATTCTGAATACCTTCGTCCCACAGCTCGGGCAGACACCCTGCACTGCTGGTCTGCCGTTCTTAAGGGTAATCTGTCTGGGGTTTCTTATTTCGACTTTCCTCCTGCACTTCATGCAATACGCTGTTGCCATGATGCCCTCCTTTTTCTAAAATTATTTCTACTAATATAATTACTGCAAGATTGAACTCTTGTCAATACCCTAGGCCCTGTTTTTTAAACAAAATTACCCTGACCACTCCTAAAATGAATAAACCAAAAACCAGAAGAGCCTTTCTGCCCTCAGGCATAGGATTCCAGAAGCTTCGCCAAAAGGAATCCATTACCTCGCCCAGTTCAATGTCAGGAATCTGAAAGAACCTCTTACCTGTTTCGGGATCCCGTTGGTAAAACTTGACTTTAGGATTCTCAAGGGAGGTCTCCATTTTGCCCTCATAATCCACCCACATATGTATGGGAGAACAGTTAAAGTAGTAGGGAATGTTCTTCGCTTCAAAGATGGATGCTAGAACTAAAGCTTGGGCTTTGCAATCCCCCTTTTCTTTCTCCAATACCACTTTGGTGGCGGGGAAATACCACGGCATGCCATGAACTTCCCAGTCATAGTTATAAGTTATTCTCGCCTGAACTGTCTTTTCTATCGCTACAGGATCGGAGGGAAGGCCCGCCAGCATGGGTTCAACAGCACCAGGGTCAACATCTGGGCTAAAAATCCTGTGCACGCTAATAATCAAGTTTAAGGGATTGGGATATAACACAAACAATATCCAAAGTCCCAGTAATAAGGGAAAATACCGGTGAAAAACTTTTCCAGTAAAAATCCACCACTTCACTTTAATGCTATCTGGCATTCCTTTTCGTCAATCTCGTCTCTCCCCTGAATGCCCTTTAATATGCACTTGCAGCACTGCTTTAAGCAGTTATGATAAACTCAAAGCCAGTCGGCTAACTCATAATCAATAATCTCATCAACCAAGAACCTTGTGACGAGAGCGATATTTCTAAAGGTATCAGTGTCAAGCAATGAAAACCTTTCATAAATTATCTTTACTGCTCATCCTGAATTAAAGGCACAGCACAGCTAACATCCCTGATAATTGAAGCTAGATAAAGGATCTTTTCCAATCTATTTCGTAGTGCTACCTCCCAAGCTAGAACCTCCTCAACACTCGGGTCAAGGATATACTTAGCATAAGCCGCCTGATCCACAACAAAGTTCTTACCATATAATAACCTGGTAACTCTATATTCCTTGGCAGCCATTCCAATATTATAGAGAAGCGCATTTACGCAACCTTGGGAAAGATTGTATTGCTTCGCCACCCTTATCAAGTCTTTGGGAACCTTGATAAGGTAGTATTCTAAAGAGCCATGTAAAACGGAATGCGCCGCCTGGCGTCTAATCCCAGCTAAACCGACAAGCTGAGGTATTTCCAGAAACTTATCCACATAAACAGTGATTGTCGATTTTCCAGACAAAGCATCATGGGTAGCAAAAAAAGTTTCCCTGGCAGATTTTTCAACTATGTGGAGGTCAACTGAATCAGCCATCGGCTCGCCTATGATTTTATAGCACCCATCTAAAGCGCTCACGATTTTATCCACAATAGATTGCGATACTTCTCCGCTCTTTGTTACCGAGAGCTTTGTCATCAGCGTTTTGTCACCTTAAATGCCAGCCAGCCACAAACGCCCCAAAACCAAAATTAGCCCGCTGCCAAATCCCCAGCGTGTATGAGTAACTAGCTTGCCAACAGAACAAAAATTTCACCTAACACTTGCCTCTCCTAAGCTTCTCTCTTCTTATCCTCTGTAAAGTTCCCTCGCTAATGCCAAAGTGGTGGGCTATTTCGTGGCGCACTACTTCCTGTACTTTCATTTCAATTTCCTTATCAAAACGGCACAGCGCCTCTATAGGCTTCTGGAAGATGGTTATCTTGTCTGGCAAAACCATTCCATACCCTCTACCTCGTTTGGTTTGGGGTACACCTTGATAAAGGCCTAGCAGTTGGGTGGGGTGTTTAAGTTTAACCTGCCTTAGTTGCCTCGATGTCGGCCAGTCCTCTACAACCACATCAACATTTTCCAGTTTGCTTTGAAACTCTGGAGGCAAATCCTCAATTGCCTTGGCCACAAGAGACTCAAATCTCTCCTCTGGCATATCTCTAAATCCACTCACCGGCATTATTCTACCACGTATCTTGCTTTTTCCCTTTATCAACCAGCTTTTCTTGACGAGAGCTAATAAATAGGATAGGCTATTTGCTCAAAGCTAGGAGGAAAAACCAAATTGTGGTGTCGCGGCATCAGAGGTGCTATTACAGTTACGGCAAATAATAAAGCGAGCATTATAGCTGCCAGCAAGGAGCTACTCGAGGAAATGGTACAGGCCAATGGAATTGAGATTGACGAGGTAGCTGCCATCTTTTTCACTACCACGTCAGACTTAAATGCTGAGTTCCCAGCAGCGGCAACACGGGAGCTAGGATGGCCACAGCACCTTGCCTTACTTTGCGGACACGAGATGAATGTTCCCCACAGTCTACCTCGCTGCTTGAGGGTTTTAATGCTAGTAAATACAGGAAAAGGAGCCGAAGAAATTAAGCATATTTACTTAAGGGAAGCAAGAAAGCTGAAAAGAGACGAAGCAATAATACCTGGAGGTAAAACATGATTGTAGTCATGAAAACTAGCTGCAGCCAAGGTGAAATTGATGGGGTTGTGGAGCGCATCCAACAACTAGGATTAAAGACGCATGTATCACAAGGTGTCGAGCGTACAATTATAGGGATATTAGGCCAAGTTCTTACCAATCTCCAAGATACATTGCTGCTATTGCCCGGGGTGGAAGAGATTATCCCCGTTAGTAAGCCTTATAAGCTTGCCAGTCGGGAGTTCCACCCTCAAAATACCATAGTCAAGATAAATGACATTGCCATTGGTGGTGATGAAATAGTTATTATGGCTGGACCCTGCGCGGTAGAAAGCGAAGAGCAACTTCTAGCTACCGCTCGGGAAGTCAAAGCAAATGGCGCTAGTATCTTACGCGGTGGCGCCTTTAAACCAAGTACCTCACCTTATCACTTTCGTGGATTAGGTGAGGTGGGGCTCAAAATGCTAGCAAAAGCCCGAGAGGAAACTGGGATGCCCATCATTACTGAAGTAATGGCACCAAATGACGTTGAGCTCGTAGCTAGCTATGCTGACATCCTCCAGATTGGGGCACGAAACATGCAGAATTTCATTCTGCTGGACGAAGTGGGGAAAACGAGGAAACCGGTGATGCTCAAGCGAGGTTTATCAGCTACAATTCAAGAATGGCTATTAGCTGCTGAATATATTCTAGCCCAAGGTAATGAACAACTTATCCTCTGCGAACGTGGCATTAGAACCTTTGAAACTTCCACTCGTTATACTATGGATATCAGCGCTATCCCCTTAATTAAAAGAGTTAGCCATCTGCCCATCATTGCTGACCCCAGTCATGCCACAGGCAAGTGGTATTTGGTAGCTCCACTGGCACTAGCAGCGATAGCCGCTGGGGCTGATGGATTGATGATAGAAGTCCACCCTAACCCTGATCTGGCGCTTAAAGATGGTGCTCAATCGCTTACCTTTGAACATTTCCGACAATTTACGTCTCAATTAATACCTGTAGTCCAAGCTAGCGGGAGAAAATTGGCTACTTCTGAATAAAGATTAAGTCCCAAGCTTCGAATGAGGATTGAGCAAGAATTAATCGGCATAGTTCCCGAAAAGGAAACACTTATCACCATCGGCGTCTTTGATGGCGTTCATGCAGGGCATCGCTACCTGATTAAAAGACTGAACCAGCGAGCCAGGGAGGAAAATTTGCTTAGCGGCGTAGTCACCTTCAACCCCCATCCACAATCTATGTTGCGCCCCCGTAATCAATTACTGTGGCTAAGCAGCCTAGAGGACCGAGGTAAGGAACTTCAAGAACTGGGTGTAGCTTTAATCGCAGTGCTATCTTTCACTTTAGAGCTAGCTCAACTCAGTGCCAGAGAGTTTGTCGCCTTGCTTAAGAAGTATCTCAAGATGCGTGGCCTTATAATCGGCCCTGACTTCGCTTTAGGCAGAGGACGCGAGGGCGATGCTAATTTACTGCGCACATTGGGACAAGAAATGACGTTTAGCGTGGAAGTCATGCCTCCATTTACAATCAATGGTGAAATAGTGCGTAGCACTCTTATTCGTCGAGCGCTGGCTCAAGGTGATATGACGAAGGTAGAAAGTTTGATGGGGCGCTATTTCAAGCTTAGTGCCAAAGTTATCTCCGCAGACAAACGCGGCCAAAGGTTAGGATTTCCTACTGCTAACTTAGATATAAGGCCAGGACAAGCATTGCCCGGCAACGGTGTTTATGCCACTATTACTCAAGTAGAGGGAAAGCAATTTGCTTCAGCCACCAATATTGGCACACGCCCCACTTTTGAAAGTGGTAAAAAGACCGTGGAAACTCACCTCCTCGATTACGAAGGTAATTTATACGGCAAAGAACTCCAGGTTAAATTTATACACAAATTGAGAGATGAGCAACGCTTTGCTTCGTCTAAAGAACTAGAGGCTCAGATTAAAAAAGATGTCGAAAAGGTAAAAATAATAACTAGAGAATTAAAATGACCGATCCTTCATTCTTCAGGACAGGCTTCAAATTTAGCTCCCTCCTAAAGCGAGGGGTAGCTGAAGTCATCGTCGAACAGGAGCTGATACAGCTACTAGAATCAGGAAAACGCCTAAGGTTAAAACAAGGTTTTGACCCCAGCACCACAGATATCCACCTAGGACATGTAGCTGGTTTGAGGAAATTGCGCCAGTTTCAAGAGCTAGGACATAAAGTCATTCTCATAGTTGGTGACTGGACAGCACGAATTGGAGACCCAAGCGGTCAATCAGCTACTCGCCCCATGCTTTCTCAAAAAGAAGTAGAGGCTAATGCCCAAACTTATTTGAGACAATTCTTCAAAGTGGTAGATAAGGATAAAACGGAAGTAAGATGGCAAAGCGAGTGGTACGACAAATTCACTCTAAACGAGGTAATTAAACTCACGAGCAGATTTACTATAGCGCAACTTTTAGCTAGGGAAGATTTCAATAAAAGATATAGCTCTGGCAATCCTATTTCTCTAACCGAGATGCTCTATCCCTTACTCCAGGGTTATGACTCAGTAGTTATCAAAGCTGATGTCGAATTTGGCGGTACTGACCAGAAATTTAATTGCCTCCTAGGTAGAGAACTACAGCAGTCCATGGGCCAGTCTCCTCAACAGGTTTTCCTCGTTCCCCTTCTCATTGGCACTGATGGCAGCCAGAAGATGAGCAAGAGCCTGGGTAACCATATAGGTATTGACGAACCACCCCGGGAAATGTATAGCAAGGTAATGTCTATTCCTGACCATCTTATCATCGATTATTTTGAATTAGTAACTGATGTCCCAGATGAAGAAATCGCTGAATTTAAGAAGCAGTTGAATACCCACTCAGTTAACCCCATAAAGCTTAAAAAACGGTTGGCCTATGAAATTGCAACACAATTCCATGGTCATAAGGCAGCAAGCGAGGCAGAAGAGTACTTTACTAAAGTATTTCAGAAAAGAGAAATACCAGAGGAGATCCCCGAATATGTTTTTGCAGCTAGCTATACCAAGGACAGGCTATACCATATTGATATCGCTCCAACTCTACTTCAAGAGGGACTGGTTAAAAGCAATAGTGAATTGAAGCGCTTACTGACTCAAGGAGCAATTGAGCTAGACGGTGAAAAGATAAGCAGTAGTCTCATTGCTGCTCATAGTGGCAGCATCCTTAGAATAGGGAGGCGCCGTTTTGTCAAGATAGCCATCAAATAAAATGCACTCTTATGTCATCTTGAGCCCTTCACTTCCTGTCATTCTGAGGAAGCGAAGCGACCGAAGAATCTCGCTCAGGGTAAACTCCGCGAAGGGTCTAAGGAATGACAAGGAGGCGAACTGGAGGTAAATATAAATGCAGCTGCGTATACCAGGACCGACACCTTGCCCACCGCAAGCCCTTCAAGCTATGGGCAAACAGATGATAAGTCACCGAGGTAAGGAATTTGGCAACATCCTTAACTCAATAACAGAAAAACTAAAACAAGTATTCCAAACCAAGGGAGATGTTCTTACCCTTACGTGTGCAGGTACCGGTGGCCTGGAAGCAGCTATTGTCAATACCTTGTCGCCAGGTGACAAGATTTTGGCAGTATCTTGTGGCGTCTTTGGTGACCGTTTCGCCGATATTGCCAAGCAATATGGGGCTAATGTGAAGTGCCTCAATTTTGAATGGGGAAAACCAGCCGACCCCGAAGCAATAGACAAAGCATTAAAAGCAGCTAATGGCATTAAGGCTGTGCTAGTAACTCATAATGAGACATCCACAGGAGTAACTAACGACCTTGCTAAAATAAGCTCTGTAGTCAAGGAATTTGACAAGCTTCTTCTGGTGGATGCCGTCTCAAGCCTTGGCTGCATTGACTTACCTACAGATGACTGGCATTGCGATGTAGTTATCACCTGCTCTCAAAAGGGATGGATGGCTCCTCCAGGGCTAGCCATGGTCAGTATGAGCAAAAAAGCCTGGCAAGCCTATGTCACCGCTAAAATGCCACGCTATTATTGGGATTTCGGCAAAGCTAAAGATTACTTACAAAAGGGGCAAACGCCATGGACTCCAGCCATTTCCATTTGTTATGCTCTAAACGCCAACCTAGATTTAATGCTAAGCGAGGGATTGCCTAACATATTCGCCCGGCATGCTAGAGTAGCCCAGCTGACCAGAAAGGGGGTAAGGTCATTGGGATTATCTCTTTTCTCACCAGACAGCCATGCCTCCAATACCGTGACAGCGGTGAGAGCCAGTGATAAGCTTGATGTGTCTAAATTAATTCAGGTTCTCAGAGACGAATATGATGTAGTTATTGCCGGAGGGCAAAAAAAACTATCAGGCAAAATCTTTCGCATTGGTCATCTTGGCTTGGTTGAAGAGAACGACATTAAAACAGTATTAGAAGCATTAGCCAAGGCTTTGCCCTCTGCTTACCGTCATTCTAAGTGAAGCGAAGAATCTCGGGATTGAAGCTCAGAAGATGCAAATTTTAGTTGCTGACCCAATCGCTGAAGAAGGACTAGAAATCCTTCGCCATTATGCTCAAGTTGACATCAAACCCAAATTGAAGCCTGAAGAGCTTAAAGCCATAATTGGCAATTACGATGCTCTAATTGTGCGCAGTCAAACTCAAGTTCCCGCCGAAATTATTGACGCTGGGGAGAAACTTAAGGTAATTGGCCGAGCGGGAGTGGGCCTAGATAATATTGACGTTGCTGCTGCTACTAAAAAAGGTATAGTGGTAGTTAACGCTCCTACTGCTAACACTGTTTCCGCCGCTGAACATACTATTGCTCTTATGCTCGCCCTGTCACGTAATATACCTAAAGCTAATAGTCAACTTAAATCAGGCAGATGGCAAAGAAAAGAACTAGTAGGCACTGAACTTAGAAATAAAACTTTGGGCATAATCGGTTTAGGTAACGTAGGCTCAGAGGTAGCTAAACGGGCTCAAGCATTTGAAATGTGTGTTATCGCACACGATCCCTTTGTCTCTACAAATTATGCCCGCAAACTCAAAGTGGACTTAGTTCCCCTCGACCAACTTCTGGAACAATCTGATTTTATCACCCTTCATGTGCCACTAACAGCAACTACCAAGGGGTTAATAGGTGCTGAAGAGCTAGCGAAGGTAAAACCAACAGTTCGGATTATTAATTGCGCCCGAGGTGGGTTGGTTGACGAAGAGGCAGTAGTTAAAGCAATTGAAGATGGGAAAATAGCCGGTGCTGCTTTCGACGTTTTCAGCACCGAGCCAGTAACCGACAGCTCCCGGTTTAAGAGTGACAAAATAGTTGTTACTCCCCATCTTGGTGCCTCCACAATCGAAGCTCAGGCTAATGTCGCCAAAGACATCGCTGAGCAAGTTTTGACAGTGCTTCAAGGAGAGCGCCCTCGCTATGCTGTCAATACCCCATATTTTGGCTTCAGCTCTGGGAAGAAAAACACTCATGATTTTATCCCCTAAGGAGCCACATTTAATAACTGCTTTAATCCATTCCGCCATGCCTTTCCTATCTTAGCCAAAGGCAAATCGATATAACCTTTCACTGATAGGCGCTTACCGCCGACCATCCCCAGCAAAGTTAACGGCACATGCCACTTGGTAGCTATCCTATCTAACTTTGCCACCGAACCAGGCGCTACCGATATCACAACACGCGATTGAAGCTCACCAAAGAAAACAGAATCCAGCCTTCCCATTACCTTCCAGCTTGTCCCCCTAAAGCCAATATCACCAGCAAGGCAACTTTCCGCAATAGCTACCGCCGCTCCACCCTCAGAGCAATCATGAGCTGACTTGACAACCCCATGCTCTACGGCTTCCAGACAACAACGCTGCACCCTCATTTCCAAATCTAAATCAATAGAAGGTTTCCCCTTCACCAAGCCATGCACCAGTTCCAGATATTCACTGCCCCCAAGACCATCTTCTACACCACCACCAAGCAGAAATACCAAATCACCCTCGTCTTTAAAAGACATAGTGCAATGTCTATTTATGTCGCTGAGCAACCCCACCATACCCACTATCGGGGTAGGATAGATAGCTTGACCTTTAGTCTCGTTGTAAAGACTAACATTACCGCTAATAACTGGAATTCCTAGTTCTCGACATGCCCTCGCCATGCCCTTGATACAATTTTTCAGTTGATAATAGACATCACCCTTTTCTGGATCACCAAAATTAAGGCAATCGGTGATAGCTAAAGGTTCAGCACCACTGCAAACTAAATTTCGAGCCGCCTCAGCTACAGCAATCACACCACCCAAGTAAGGGTCAAGATAGCAATACCGTCCATTACCATCGGTAGTCAAGGAAATACCTTTCTTAGTGCCCTTGATGCGCAAAACAGCGGCATCGCTGCCGGGAGGAACCACAGTATTACCCATTGCTTGATGGTCATATTGGCGATAAACACACTCCTTGCTGGCAATATTAGGCGAAGCCAGTAAACGAAGCAGGGTGGAATTGCATTGCTTCGGCTTAAGATCAGGGACAGTGCTCATGTCCAAAGATTGAAATCCAGCAAGCCAACTTGGCTTTTTGCTTCGCAGCCGATACAAAGGTGGAGATACCAACAAATTCACCGGGACTTTAGCGACGATCTCCTCTCCTTCTCTAATTACAACCAAATTGTTATCGGTAACCTGACCAATGATATTAGAGCGTAGTCCCCAGCGGTCGAACAAGACTTTTACCTTACCTTCACAACCCTTTCTGCTTATTAGCAACATTCTCTCTTGTGATTCTGAGAGCATTACTTCATAAGAGGTCATGTTCTCCTCGCGACGAGGCACTTTAAGCACATCTAATTCCACTCCGCCTCCACCTCTAGCCGCAGACTCTGCCGTAGCAGCAGCCAACCCAGCAGCCCCCAAGTCCTGCATGCCTACAATCCAATCAGTCTGCGCTAATTCAAGGCACGCTTCAATGAGCAGTTTCTCCAGAGAGGGATTGCCTACCGGAACCACTGACTTCGTCTCTGGCTCACCCTCAAAAGCACGCGATGCTAGACCGGAAGCACCATGAATCCCGTCACGACCAGTGTCAGCTCCTACTAGCATCAACAAGTTACCTTCACCACTAGCCTTGGCTTTGACTAGTCTATCTTTCTCACAAATGCCCAAACATAAGCCATTAACTAACGGATTGCCAGTATACCCATCAGCAAAAAATACTTCACCGCCTACACTAGGTATTCCTAGACAATTACCATAGTCGGCAAGGCCACCGACAACTCCATTAAATAAGTAGCGATTACTGGATTCGGTTAAAGGACCAAAACGAAGCGAGTTAAGCAAAGCTATAGGGCGAGCGCCCATAGTAAAGATATCGCGTACAACTCCACCTATCGCTGTAGCTGCACCTTGATATGGGTCAATTGCAGAGGGGTGATTGTGGGACTCTATTTTCATTACCACCACCTGCCCATCACCAATATCCACCGCCCCAGCATTTTCCTCACCTGGACCGATTAAGACATGCTTGCCCCGCGAAGGCAAAAGCTTAAGCAAAGGTTTAGAATGTTTATAACCACAATGCTCGCTCCATAAAGAGCCGAACATGCCCAACTCTACCTCATTTGGCTCTCGCCCCAATTGCTGCACAATAAGGTTATATTCCTTTTCGCTTAAAGCAACTTTATCCAGAGCTTCTTTAGAGATAGTCAATAATCGACTCCCAAATGAGATTGCCATCTATATTGCCAAGAAGCGGCTCGCAAGCTCGCTCAGGATAGGGCATCACGCCTAAAACATTGCCCTCTTTACTACAAATAAAAACAATGACGGCATTATTTTACCGCCACGCACCATTTAATTGCTAGAGCCTTTACCCCGTGGAATAAATGTTCCACGGGGGGACCCCTAAATATTGCTATAAATTCAGAGGTTAGCAAGCAACTCTGAAACTACATCGCTAACTTCTTTACCACCAGCTTTACCCTTAAGCTTTGGCATAAGCTGAGACATAACTTTACCCTTGTCACTTATCCCTTTAGCTCCAATTGCGCCAATTGCTTGCTGTGCCACAGTTACAACCTCCTCACGACTCATCTGCTTGGGAAGATATCCCATAAGGATGGACAATTCTGCTTCTTCCTGAGCTACAAGATCGCTGCGATTCCCTCGCTTGAAAGCTTCAATGCTCTCCCGATGTCGCTTTACTTCCTTACCAATAACATCAAGAATTTCATTATCATCAAGGGGGGTCCGTTGAGCAATTTCAGCCTTCTTTATTTCGGATAAAAGCAACCTCACTATAGAAACCCGGACTCCATCATGTTGCTTTAGCGCTTCTTTGAGGTCTTCCCTTATCTTTTTCTCGCACTTCACCTTGGCTACTTAGAACTTTTTTGCCTCTTTATCGCTTCTTTTTTCTTGCGCTCTTCGCTGGGTTTCTCATAAAACCTGCGACGGCGAAACTCAGCTAAAATATTGTCGTGCTGCACTTGCCTGTTAAACCTGCGCAGCAAACTTTCAAAACTCTCACCTGAACCAAGTCTTACATCAGCCATATTACAGCATATCTGTCTTCATACAAAACACTATATTTTATCCATCACAGCCTAACTATGTCAAGCATTCTTAGGCGAGATTGTTTTAGTAACCTCGTTTTTTGTCATTCTGAGCCCTATGGGCGAGGAATCTCTTAATAGACTCTTCGCGGAGCTTGTCCTGAGAAAGATTCTTCGGTCGCTGACCCTTTCGCTATACTCAGGGCTTCGGCTCTTCCCCAGAATGACAAGAGGCGAAGGACTCAGAATGACAATTTGCTGTTAATAAACACTCTCTTTAAGCGATATAACGATTTGCGAGGAGGGAGGCAGCAATGACAAGCAAGAGTGATGATATAATGATATCAGTTATAATGGATTTTGAATCAACCTGAAATGAGCTAACTAATGAACCTTGCTTCACAAATTGAACACTATCTACCTCAACAACTCCTAGAGTTGGCTAGAAATATTAGCTTGGAGGCTGAGCGACTGGGGCAAAAGATATATCTTGTTGGCGGTGTGGTACGAGACTTGCTTCTAGGTTATCCTAATTTCGACCTAGATTTGGTAATCGAAGGTGATGCCGTAAAGTTAGCACGGCGGATAGCTAAAATTAGTGACACAAAGTTGATTATACATCCTCGCTTTGGCACTGCTAAGCTTAGCTACAGCAATTTCACTTTAGACATGGCTACTGCGCGAGGTGAAACTTATGCCAGGCCAGGCGCATTACCAACAGTTACCCCAGGTTCCCTCAACGGCGATCTCTTTCGCCGGGATTTCTCCATCAATGCCATGGCTATATCCCTCAACCAAAACAATTACGGAGAATTGATCGACCCCTATCAGGGTAAAAACGATCTAGAGCACCATCTTATCCGCATTCTGCACCCAAGGAGTTTCAGCGACGATGCCACTAGAATTTTACGAGCTATCCGCTACGAGCAACGACTGGAATTTGAGCTCGAACCACAAACTGCACAGCTGCTTAAACGGGATATTCCTATGCTAAATGCCATAAGCGGTGACCGCATAAGACATGAACTGGAGCTAATACTCAGGGAGAGATATCCCGAATATGCCATTAAACGACTTGGCGAGCTAGGAGTGCTGCAGAGGATAAATCCGTCTCTCAACTATGATGGCTGGATTGCCAAGAAATTTGATAAAGCACGGTCACTTAATAAACCTAGCCAACTCCCCTCACTTTATCTATGTCTTCTTGTTTACCCTCTTGATGAAAGGGGAAATGAGCAGTTCATCCACCGTCTTAATATACCCAAAAAATTAGCCTGCGCATTGCGTGATACACTTCGCTTAAAGAGTCAACTTCACCTCCTAGACAAATCTTCCCTGAAATATAGTGAAATTTATTACTTACTTCATGAGTATGACCTATTAGCTATCCAGACCAACGCCATAGCCTCAGAATCTTCAGTTGTGTGTTCCAATCTCGAGCTGTTTTTAACTAAATTGAGGTACGTAAAGACCTCCCTCAACGGAGAGGAGCTAAAAAGGCTAGGTATTTCCGCCGGGCCAGAGTTAGGGAAAATCCTCCAAATACTACATAAGGCGAAATTGGATGGAGAGGTCAAGAATAAGGCAGAAGAAGAAAAACTAGCACTATTACGGAAACCACAAGGGCAAGAGACGGAAGATTCTCTGACCAAAGTAACAAAACAAAACGTGATTATCCCTTGACAACAAGTAAGCCCTATGCTATAATAGAAACATGAAGAAATATACAATAGTAGATTTTAACATAGATTTCCCAGATGATGATGCTTGCTTAGAATGGTTAAAGAACTATCTTTATCCAAGTGGTATCTTCTGCAAGCAATGTGGAATGACCACAACACATCATAAAGTAGGCAAACGGCTGTGCTATGCTTGCAGTCGGTGCGGTAGCCATGTTTACCCAATGGTAGGAACTATCTTTGAGAAATCCGTTACACCGCTCAAGCTCTGGTTCTATGCTATCTTCCTGATAAGCTCCACTCGCTGCGGTATATCAGCTAAGCAACTTCAACGAGAGTTAGGAGTTACTTACAAAACAGCTTGGCGTATGTTCCATTCAATCCGCTCATTATTACAAGAAGAGATTAAACCTATGTCCGGCGAAGTTGAAATGGATGAAACCTATATCGGCGGGAAAGGACGTGGCAAGCGTGGGCGTGGTGCTGAGAACAAAACGCCGGTATTCGGTATGGTTCAACGTAAGGGTACAGTTAAAGCTTTGAAAACTAGAGACTTAAAGAGTGCTACAGTCTATCCGCTTGTTAGGGCTCATATTCTCCCGCAGAGTATGATTTACACAGATGAATTTACTACATACGACAGCTTGAAGAAACAAGGTTATCATCATAAACGAGTGCAGCACGCCTCAAAAGTCTATGTCTCTGGCAATGCACATACCAACACAATTGAAGGCTTTTGGAGCGTATTAAAACGTAGTATTGATGGCGTTTACCACGCCGTAAGTGAGAAGCATCTACAAAGTTATATCAACGAGTATAGCTTTAGATACAATCATCGTGGAGATGAGAAGCCTATGTTTAAGACGATTTTGGAGAAGGTTTAGGCTTCTTAATAGGCCGACAAGCCTTCTTTAAGGCAATCTCAAAATCCTGCCTTGGTAGAGATAGTTTCTTGACATCTATTTGTTTAACCATTGCGGATTATCCAACTCTAGATTCAAGCACATCTCTTAGTATTGTTATCAGTAAGCCCATAGAAACAGTGACTTGGATTATATTCACTCAGTATATACCTTGACCCCAAGGCCCTTCAGTATATTCTTTACAATTTCAATCGCTGGCAGGTCATTTAATTTGACTCCTTCACTTACTGCAAGTAGGTCTACCCCCACAGGTTTCCCAGGGTTTATAGAATAATCAACGAGACGATTATCATCAAGTTCCTTAGTATATCCAATAGGTTCACTATTCAACTGAATATAGACAGCATCTGCTACTGGGTCGCTTTCTACGTGTAACATATTATCCTCCTAATCCTATATTACATATAAGTAAATACGTCCACCACAATAATAGGCTTAGCACAAACATTCCTCACCCTAACCTTCATATTCCGACCATCTGGGAGTTTGCATACCCAAACTGTATCTCCTCCAACCTTGTATGTCCTGGTTTGGTGAAACTTGCAAAACCAAACATGTGCTTCACTAAGGACACGAGCAGACATACGAGATAATGCATAACTCGTAAACTCCACAGATTTATCTTGTGCCACAACGCTCGCAGATTATCTCCCATACCGATACTATCGGTATGCCTTAAATACTAGTGATATTGTTACTCTATGAAACAATATATACATTGTGTTGCATTTGTCAAGTTTTTGTCCATGTTTTTCCATATTTTGTCGGTTACTACGCTTGACACCCCCCATTATAGTAGTATAATCCCAATTAGAGGAGGTGATATTATGGCGGATAAATGTACGTGGATGGGTGCATCTGGCAAGGAATACTTATACGACATCTATCCAATAAATACTGATTGGAATGATGTGTCAGGAAACTATATCTTTGCGAAGGAGCCCTCACCCCATAAGTGGCAAGCCGTATACATAGGTGAAACGGAAAGCTTCAAGGACCGACTACCCACCCATAATGAATTACCATGTATTAAGCGTAATGGGGGTACGCATGTACACACCCATACTAACAGCAATAGTCGTGCCAGATTAGACGAAGAGAAAGATTTGCTTGCCAACAATACGACCCCGTGTAACTAATAATCTAGTAGACCTTTTTTGACCAGTTTCCCTATTTGTCGTGCGGCTTGTTTAGGGATATGCTTAACAGGCTGCCATTGCCCTGTTTCCGTAGGGGATAGCACCACAAAGCAATGGTCATCTATGGTAATACCACATTTGCAGTTATGTCCAACATCGACTAACCATTCTGGTTGCCAATTAGGTTTAACATCTACTATGTCCTCTTGCGCTTGTATAACCATAATACCTCCATTTATCATTTACTTGTCTCTATGGTATAATCACGAAACAAAATATACTTAGGGAATCTTCCCCCCAGCAAGGTAATAAGAACCTCCACAACGGTATTTTTGACGCTCCGGCGATTAATCCTGCGATGTCAAACGATAAAACAGGTTGAAGAGAATTGTAACTGAATTAGCTACCTACCCACCTTTGGGGGAGGAAGATGCTACATAGCATTCTAGCCCTTGCCTTCTCAGGCGTAAACATAGCTCATTAGCTTTCCCTTCCTCAGAGACAAAAGTAAAAAGGCACGGCCCAGAGCCAGCTAGATAAACACTTGCGGCTCCAGCTTCCTCAAAGCTCTTCTTATATTTGGCTAAGTTGGGCAGAAAATCAAAAGCCACTTTTTCAAAAACATTGAACATAAGAATTGGGGCAAGCTTTTTCCCCTGCCTTAAAGATGGCAAAGCAGCCTGAACAAATTGCCCCTTAGTGAAGTGGCTAGCATCCAATCTACTATAGAGTTGCTTTGCTTTATCCTGAATTTTAGCTAATGGTGGCACTAGTAAAACAAAGCAAGTTGGAGGTAAGGATGGCAATGGGGTTACTTTTTCTCCCTTCCCTTCTACTAATGCTGTGCCGCCATAAATAAAGAAGGGAACATCTGAACCCAGCTTAGCGGCTAAATAAACTAACTCAGAAACTGGTAGCTTTAGCTCCCAAAGCTTATTGAGGGCCAAAAGGGTGCTAGCGGCATCGCTGCTGCCCCCACCTAATCCCACTCCCCAGGGTATATTCTTGCCAAGCTCAATTCGCACCCCTTTATTATATCTTGTAGCTTTCTTAAGAAGCGTAGCAGCCTCCGTTACCAAATTATTGCGCTCCAAGCTTGGCTCACTGCACTTAAAAGAGATTTCCTCAGCTAGCTGAAATCTAAGGGTGTCACACAAATTTATTGTCTGAAAAATACTGGAGATTTGGTGATAACCGTCATACTTTCCTAGCACTTCGAGAACAAGGTTTATTTTGGCTGGCGCATAAATAGTTAGCATAGCGATTATTTCCTAAAGGGGGCAAAAACCTCCCCTAGCTCTTTCCACTCTCCCAGATTAAGCGTTTCAGCCCGTCGTTTAGCTTCTATTCGAGCCTTTCCCAGCAACAAAGCGACCTGGCTGGGCGGCATTCCCAGAGCCTGAGCCAAGGAATTGCGGAGCTGTTTGCGTGGTGACCTAAAACCACAGCTAACTATATCAAAAAAACTGTCAACATCGCAGACCTCGATAGGCGGTTTGGAGTAAACATCAAGGCGTAAAATAAGAGAATCCACCTTCGGCGGTGGATAGAAACTTCCCGCTGGCACAAAGGCTATGATAGTCGGTTTACTATAAAATTGAGTGCGAACACTAAGCAGGCTCATCTTACCAGGATTAGCAGCTATAGCCTCACCAACTTCCTTCTGCACCATTACCACCATTAACGAAGGCTTAGCCCAAGCCTCTAAAAAATGACGCAGCATTGGTGAAGTAATATAATAAGGAAGATTAGCTACTACTTTATAAGCTTGTGCCAACTCAGGAATAGTCAAATAATCTCCCAAAAGCTGCTGTGGAGCAATCTTGAGTATATCAGCGTGGATAATTTTGACATTGGAGAAAGAAGCTAAACTTTCCCTTAACATTCTAACTAATTTGAAATCGAGTTCCACAGCGATAACTTTACCTACCACCTCAGCTAGCCTTTTAGTCAGTATGCCTAAGCCTGGCCCTACCTCAACTATAATGTCTTTGCGACTAAGTTCAGCAGCAGATAGAATACACTCCAATATATCTCCATCAACAAGGAAATGCTGCCCCAATCTTTTTTTGGCCTTAAGGCCAAACTGCTGAAGCAAGGCTTTAACTGGAGATGTTTCCATAACCTAATTGGAAATATTAGCGGTAAAAACTAGCTATATCAACTCTGAAGGCATATAATTAGCTGTTGGTAGATTGTCGAATGATGCTCAATGGCTAAGAAATACGCTGTTGTCATAGTCGGTGGCGGTCCGGCAGGTATCTTTGCTAGTTTAGAGCTATCTGATGCCGGCATTGATGTTCTGCTTCTAGACAAAGGGAGAGAAATCGATGCTCGTAGTTGCCCAATTCAAAAGGGAAACGACCACTGCATACTTTGCTCACCTTGCCATCTAGTAAGTGGTTTCGGAGGTGCTGGAGCTTTTAGCGATGGCAAGTTAACTTTGTCTACTGAGGTGGGCGGCCGACTCAAAGAGCTAATTGGCCCTGACCAAGCCAAAATGCTTGTTGATTACATTGATACCTTTTATCTCAAATTTGGCGCTCAGCAAAAAGTTTATGGAATAGGAGAAAAGGTAGCTGAGCTAGAGCACCAAGCTACCTTAGCCGGGCTCAGACTAATCCCGGTCAAATTACGCCACCTGGGGACAGAGCGCTGCCGTCAGGTATTAAAGGCTATGCAGAGGCAACTATCATCTAAAATAGACATAAAGCTAAGAACAGAGGTTAAGAGCATCGTAGTTGAAAATGGCACAGTCAAAGCTATCGAACTAGCTAATGGTGAAAGATTGAGTTGCTCCTACCTAATATTGGCTCCGGGAAGAGAGGGATCAGAGTGGCTAACCAACGAAGCCAAAAGACTCAAACTCAGCCTCAACTCTAACCCCATTGATGTTGGTTGCAGAATCGAAGTACCATCAGCAATCATGGAAGAACTAACTTCAGTATTATATGAATCAAAACTCGAGTTCTATTCTAAGACTTTCGATGACCGGGTCAGGACATTCTGTATGTGCCCAGGTGGTGAGGTAATCATGGAATCCACCGGAGGCTCTGACCCAGTAGTTACAGTTAACGGGGTTGGCTATGCCAAGCATAGAACGAAGAATACTAATTTTGCCATTTTAGTATCTACAGCTTTCACCGAGCCTTTCCATGAACCCATCGCCTATGGTAAGTATCTAGCGCGGTTAACCAATCTCCTTAGCGGCGGTGTCTTAGTGCAACGGCTGGGGGATTTAATGGATGGCCGGCGTTCCACAGATGCTCGCCTCAAACATAGCCTTGTAGAGCCAAGCTTAAAGGCGGCAACCCCAGGGGATTTAAGCTTCGCTCTCCCCTACCGTTATCTCAAAAGTATAATCGAGATGCTCCAAGCTATGGATAAATTAGCTCCGGGAGTTGCTTCTCCTCACACTTTGCTTTACGGAACAGAGGTTAAGTTTTATTCCAGTCAACTGAAGTTGACCCCATGCTTGGAGACTGAGATTAGTAATATGTTCGCTGCTGGCGATGGTGCCGGTATAAGCCGAGGCTTAGTCCAAGCCTCAGCTTCGGGAGTAGTAGCAGCTAGAGAAATATTAAAGCGGCTGGGTAAAAAATTGTCCTGAACCTTTCGCTTTCTGTCATTCTGAGGAGTGGAGCGATGAAGAATCTGGAACGAAGTGAAGGGGAAGAATCTCGCTCAGGGTAAACTCCATGAAGGGTCTCACAGTCTTTGGCATCGATTTAACCTCAACTGAAAATAAACCTACTGCTTGCTTTGGTTTAGATGACAAGCTACAAGTCGTTTACCTCGGCTTACTAGCTAAGGATAGCGATATTATTGACATCATAAATCTCTATTCTCCGAAGATAACAGCCATTGATGCTCCTTTGAGTCTGCCACTGGGGCTATGTTGCCTTGAAGAGAGCTGTAGTTGCCAACCACGGTCAAAGAGGAAAAACAGGCAGTGCGACCAAGAATTGAGGAAAGGGGGTATTTCCTGTTATCCCACGACAAAAAAGACTTTTATTAAACCTTTGATTTATCGCGGTATTGCGCTTAAAAATAAGCTCTGCCAAATGGGATTTAAAGTTATCGAAGTTTATCCCTATGCCAGCAAAGTTCGTTTGTTTGGCAAACCCATACCAAGAAAAAATACACCCCTAGGAATAGCCTTCCTCAAAGAACATCTAACAAACCTTTTACCGGCTCTTAAACCATATTTGGACATTTTCAACCATGACCTCTGCGATGCCGCTATAGCAGCTTACACCGCTTTCCTCTATTGCCAAAATATGGTGGATGCTGTAGGCAATGAGGAAGAAGGATTAATTTTTATCCCACTCGAGCAGCTGAGTCACCACTGAACCTAAGCTAGAAGAATTACCTTGACCTCCAATCCTTCCCTTGCTAAACTGAGTAGGTGTTATCAGGCAATCTAACAGGCAGCTTTCAAGGGTCCCCTGACAGGGGTTTGGTGGAAGTTTTCACCGGTGATGGCAAAGGAAAAACATCAGCTGCTTTAGGAGTAGCGCTTAGGGCTTTAGGACATGACTTAAAAATCTTCATTGTGTTCTTCATGAAAGGCAGCTTCCCTTGCGGAGAACAAAAAACTTTATCCCAGCTGCCAAACGTCACTTTTGTCAGATTTGGACCGGAGACCTTTGTTGATCCCAATAACATAACCAAGGCAGACAAAGAAGAAGCAAAAAAGGCTTTGAATGCAGCTAGGAAAGCAATTCTTAGCAATGATTATGACATAGTAATCCTCGACGAAATCAATGTGGCTGCAGCCTGGAAGCTCATTGACGTTGATGAGGTAATAAAGCTAATACAGGAAAGACCGGGAAAGGTAGAACTTATCCTCACCGGACGCTACGCCAATGACAGGCTCATTAGCTTAGCTGACTTGGTCACTAATATGACCAAAATAAAGCATCCCTATGACAAGGGAATATCAGCCCGTAAGGGCATTGACTACTAAGCAAAGGAGGGCATGATGGATATAACTTTAAGCGTTATTAAGGCAGATGTTGGTGGCTACGTAGGGCATTCCAGCTCCCACCCAGATGTAATACAAAAGGCCAAGGAAAGCCTAGAACGTGCTAAAGAGCAAGGATTGCTCATTGACTATTATGTCACTGTCTGTGGCGATGACCTTCAATTAATAATGACTCATCAGCAAGGTGAAGATAGTGAGCAAATCCACAAATTAGCCTGGGATACATTCGTGGGATGCACCGATGTAGCTAAAAGGCTAAAGCTTCATGGCGCTGGCCAAGACCTTTTATCTGATGCCTTTTCTGGCACTATTAAAGGACTAGGACCCGGTGTAGCTGAGATGCAGTTTACCGAGCGCACAGCTGAAACCATTGTCATATTCATGGCAGACAAGACAGCCTCCGGCGCCTGGAATCTGCCACTATACAAGATCTTCGCTGATCCCTTTAATACCATCGGACTGGTGATTGCCTCCAATATGCATTCTGGCTTTACCTTCGAAGTTCATGATGTTCTGAAATCCAAAAAAATCACCTTCAAGGCTCCCGAGGAAACCTATGACCTGCTCATCTTTCTGGGATCACCAAGTCGCTACGCTCTTAAGGCCGTATACCACAAAGAAACTGGCGAGATTGCTGCTTCTTCCTCCACCCAGAGGCTGGCTCTAATTGCTGGCAGATATGTAGGTAAGGATGACCCGGTGTGCATTGTCAGGGCTCAGGGTATGTTTCCTGCGGTAGGCGAGATACTTGAGCCTTTTGCCTCACCCAATATAGTGAAAGGTTGGATGAGGGGCTCTCACCATGGCCCCCTGGTACCGGTTTCCTTCCGTGAAGCTAGGGCTATTCGTTTCGATGGCCCACCAAGAGCGATAGCTGCTGGTTTTCAACTGGCAAATGGCAAGCTTATCGGAGCCGCCGATCTCTTCGATGACCCATCCTTTGATTTAGCTCGTCAGCAAGCATTTGCTATGGCTGACTTCTTACGCCGTATGGGTCCGTTCGAGCCTCATCGCCTGCCACTAGAGGAAATGGAATACACCACCATGCCTGAAGTGAGTAAAAAATTAGCTTCCAGATTCCAGAACATCTAACCACAATAAAATGCCTAAACTCCTTCTAGCTAGCACCAACCCGGGGAAAATCAAGGAATATCGCTTTCTCCTTGGTAACCTTGGCTATCAAATAACCACACTTGCTGAGCAAGGAATAAGTAAAATTGCCACTGAGTCGGGAAATAGCTATGAACAAAATGCTCAATTGAAAGCCGTCGCTTCTGCTAAATTAAACCAACTTATTACCCTTGCCGATGACTCAGGGCTTGAGGTGGATGCCTTGAGCGGCGAGCCAGGAATTCATTCAGCTCGCTTTGCCGGCAAGGATGCCTCAGATACAGATAAGGTAAAAACTCTCCTGGCTAGACTTGACGGCGTCCCTTGGGAAAAAAGAACTGCTCACTTCAAATGCGTTATCGTCATAGCTACACCAAAAGGGCAACTATGGGTAATGCATGGCGAGTGTCATGGCATGATTGCCTTTGAGGCCAAAGGAAAAAATGGCTTCGGCTATGACCCCATTTTTTATCTCCCAGAGATGGGCAAAACCATGGCTGAACTCCCCCCGGAGACAAAAAACAAAATCAGCCACCGAGGTCAGGCTAGCCAGAAAGCAAGGCAAATATTAATGCGCCTTCACGCCCAAACTATTTGACCATAAAAACCACTGATAGTATACTGTGAGCTACTTATAATTTTTTTCGGAGGTATTCTATGAAATTATCTTGTCTTCAAGAAAACCTAAGCCGGGGGCTAGGCATAGTCGGCAGAGCTGTAGCTACCAGATCCACTTTGCCTATCACTCAAAATATCCTTTTAGCTACTGAGCAATCACGTCTTAAGCTAGCAGCCACCAACTTGGAAATGGCTACTACATGCTGGATTGGCGCTAAAGTAGAACAGGACGGGGCCATAACCATTCCGGCTCGACTGCTCATTGACTTCGTTAATTCCTTACCCAACGATTTAATTGAAATCACCCTGCCCACTAACAGCCACACTTTGGAGCTTAAAAGCGGTCGCTTTCAAGCCCATATCAATGGTATTGATGCCGAGGATTTCCCACCTATCCCAAAGATAAGCGATGGTATGACCACCAATATTGAAGCAGCCGCTCTGAGAGAAGGAATCACACAGGTTGTCTTTGCTGCCGCAACCGAAGAATCTCGCCCGGTGTTAACCGGGATTAACGCTGAATTTGAAGGTGAACAGCTTGATCTGGCAGCTGCTGATGGCTTCAGGTTAGCTGTCCACAAAATGACTCTTGTCTCACCAGTCGACCAGAAAACTACGGTAATCATTCCAGCAAGAAGCCTCAACGAACTAAATCGTCTTCTTGGTGACCAAGAAGAACCAGTGGAAATCATCACAAATCAGCAAAAAAGCCAGATTCTCTTCCGCCTCAAAAACGCCGAATTAGTCTCCCAGCTTATTCAAGGTTCCTTCCCCGACTATTCACAGGTCATTCCTCAGAGCTATAGCACGAGGGCGGTAGTAGACATCAACGAATTTCTACGGGTTATCAAAATGTCTTCCATATTCGCCCGCGATGCCAGCGGCATTGTCCGTTTGGTCATCACCCCGGGTGCTGAGCTCACCCCGGGTAAAATAACCGCCTCTGCTCAGGCTGAGGAAATCGGCGGCAACGTTGGTGAAATTGATGCCCTTGCCGATGGAGAAGAGGCTAAAATCGCCTTCAACGTTAAATATCTCTCCGATGTACTAAGTGTTCTACATCAAGCTCAAGTTGCCCTGGAAGTCACCACCCCATCAAGCCCCGGGGTCATCCGCCCCATAGGTGTAGACAACTATGTTCACGTAATCATGCCCATGTTTGTTCAGTGGTAGAGAAACTAATCCCAAAGAGGATAGAGGCCAAATCTGCCAAATTCCAGCCGCAGCTTGAAATAATGCCTCATCAGGATTTGCTGCCCAAAATTCCCACAAAGTGACACCGTTTGTTTTGTCTCCCTGAGTCTTTAAACTCTCAAATGAAGTGAAGGGGGAGGAGTCTAGACCCCTCGCTTTGTCGGAAATGACAGGCAAGTGTTGCTCAACAATCGCCTAATTAAGACTTGACAGGAATATTTTATTTGGTATATACATCGGACTGCGATGCCCTTAGCAATAAGGCTAAGGAGGCCAATATGAGCAAAGTGGCTGTTATGACTGACACTATCGCTTCAGTTCCACACGAAATAGCTAAGGAGTATGGCATCAAAGTAATTCCATTTCATGTCGTCATGGATGGCAAAAGTTATCTTGAAACGAAGATAGACATGGATCAACTCTATGCTCGGCTTAAGGAAAGGGAAAACTTACCCACAACCTCAGCCCCTTCCGTAGGAGAATTCTTGGAAGCTTACCAAGAGTTAAGCCGAAGAGCAGAAGCCATTTTGCATATCTCTATGACCTCAAGTTTTACCATGGCATATGGGGCAGCGATAGAGGCTAAGGAGCTGGCTTGGGAAAGGCTACCCAAAACAGCAATTGAAATCGTCAATTCCAAAACTGTTGAGAGCTCTGAGTTACTCATTGTCCTAGAAGCGGCAAGGGCAGCAAGACAGGGCAAGAGCCTCAATGAGGTAATCCAAATCGTTAACAATATGATACCCCGAATGAATCAGCTTTCAACGCGAGACACTCTTTTCTATTTGGCCAGATTGGGTAGGATATTCGAGGCCAAATCCTCGGCAGAAGCGGAATCAAAAACCAGCTTTAGAGCTACTGTAGAAATTGATGCCTCCACAGGAGGTATAACAAAGCCTGTGGCTAGAGCTAAAACTAAAACTCAAATAATGCAAAGAATGGTTGACATAGCTAAAGAAAGAATAGGAAATAAGAAAGTTGCATGCCGCTATAGCTCACGCTAATGCCCCTAAGGAGGCAGAGCAACTAAGACAAATGGTTTTATCCCAACTCCAGTGTGATGAATTTTATGTTGTTGATGTCCCGCCAGTAGCAGCGGTTCATAATGGACAGGGCCTTATCGAGTTTGGATTCTATGTCAGTGATTAATTAGGTTAGATTCCCGACTAATACTATAATGCTATAAGGAGGTTAACATGAGCAAGGTAGCCGTAATGACTGATTCAGTTTCCCTTTTGACACAAGGAATAGCAGAAGCTTATGGTATTACAGTAGTATCAACCCATATTACGATGGATGGCAAAGATTATCTGGACACAGACATGAACCTAAGTGAGTTTTATGCTCAATTACCTCAATTAAGGGAGGCAGAAAAATTCCCCACAACCTCGTCTCCCTCTACATCAGATTATTTAGAGGCTTATCGAGCGCTAGGCAAGAAGGTAAAATCCATTTTGTGTGTAACTTATAGCCCAAGATTAGGCATGGCATATAATGCAGCAACGCAAGCTAAAGAGATGCTCAAAGGTGAGTTAGATAAAGTCACCATTGAAATAATTAATAGTGGCACCTGCTGTGGAGCTCAAATGCTCATTGCTCTGGAAGCAGCAAAAGCCGCTGCCAAGGGAAAGAGACTTGCTGAAATAACCGAGATAGCTAACAACATGGTAACGAAAGTAAGCCAGATTTACATAGTCGAAGACCTTTATTACCTGGCAAAGGGAGGCAGAATAGGCAAAGCTCGCCACTGGGCTAGCTCTACAATCTCTACGAAGTCGCTCTTAGGACTGGATGCCTCAACCGGAGGAGTGATAGTGCCGTTGACAAGAGCCAAAACTAAAAGCAAGCTGATGGAAAAGATGCTGGGGATAGTGAAGGAGAGAAGCGGAAATAAAAAGCTGCACGCTATAATAAATCACGCTAATGTACCCCATGAGGCAGAGGAACTAAAGAAAAGACTTTTATCCCGCTTCGATTGTGCCGAGCTTTACATCACTCCAGTCTTGCCACTGCTAGCAATTCACAACGGGCCGGGGTGTATCTGGCTCGCATGGTATGGTGAGGACTAAAGCATGAGACAACTAAGATTTCGCTAACATCGTAGATACCTTTACGGGAATAACAAGTACAGAGGGTGATTAAAAACGTAGTGCGAGGCTTTAGCCTCGTGCATGACCCTAAAGGGTCGCACTACAAAAATCTTGGGGGCGAAGATTGTTAAACTGGATGAGGTGAATTCAGTTTTGAAACTAAGGCAAAATTAAACAACCTCAAATACATAACAGGATGTTGGGCGATATGCGCTTGTTAGTGGCAGGTCAATGTCCACTGAGTGGATACTGAATGCTGCTCAGGCATACTCCTCCCACCAATATAAGGGAAATCTCTGTGATGTTCTGCAAGTGATTAATACAGCGACCAAATACACCAATCCTTTATCGCCCATGACACGAATCGTAGAAGTGGGGCCAAAACTGGCAAGGCACAAAGACCTGATACGTGCCGCCCAGGCTTCTGCCGCTCTGCCTCCGCACCTAAAGCTCTTGGAAAGTGAAAACTTCCGCTCCCTTCTGCAAGCCCAGCCACCCAAAACCTATATTGCTAACCAAGCCTTAGACGGATTTATTGAATCTTTTAGAGGTCTTATCCCAGCTTCAATGTGATAAACTTTATGTTAATGAAGCCTCAGCAGCAACAGCAGTGCATAATGGAGAGGGGCTTATCGAGTTTGGATTCTACAGTAGTGATTAATTAAGTCGCTGCCCCCACCCCATGGCACAAAACGCCCGCTCCTAAATAGAAAGGTGTAACACGAGGTTAACCCACTAATACAGAGCCAAAATTGGGGTGCTACTGTATTTTCTTAGCCACCTTACGGAAGTGGAATCCATAGATGGCAAGAGTTATGAATAAAGGAAAAAACCGGGGTTTTCTGAGCAAGGTTGAACCAAAAAGCCTCCAGTAATATCTCCTTCCCTTTTCTTTGACACCCAAAAACCACATGGATTTAACAAGTGCTCTAATCTCGCAAAAGCGGAGTTTGCCCCTCCTTACTCTTCGAGGTTTATATTCTCTTAGAAATGTTTTAATCCGCTCGTAATGCTGTCTGGATGAATAAATTGTCTTTACGATATTCTTATAGCCATTGATGAGGGTTTCACAGTTCATCTTGGGGATGAAGTTGATTGTACCATCTGTATTGTCACCAGAACCGCCCGGCAATAAACGCTTTTCCTTTTTCAGTCGTTGGTATAGTCTTGTGCCAGGCGGAGCATTTAGCAAACCAACCATTGCAGTAACGATTCCACTCCTCTGAATGAAATTGATTTGACTTTCAAAAATTGAAAGTGGGTCGCTGTCAAAGCCAACAATAAACCCCCCTTGTACCTGTAATCCATAGTTTTGCATCTTCTTAACTGAGGCTATCAAATCACGATTCATATTTTGAAACTTGCTACATTCAACTAGGCTCTCCTCATTTGGGGTTTCAATGCCAACAAATACTGTATCAAAGCCTGCTTTGGTCATCAATTGCATTAGCTCTTCATCATCAGCAAGATTTATAGATGCCTCGGTAAAAAATCCAAAGGGGTATTTTCTCTCCTGTGACCATTCAATTATCGCTGGTAGCGTTTCTGCCTTTAACTTCCTCTTATTTCCGATAAAATTATCATCAACAATAAATACGCCATCCCGCCATCCTTGACAATATAATGCCTCAAATTCAGCTACTAGTTGGTGTTTATCCTTTGTCCGTGGCCTGTGCCCATCTAAGATGATAATATCACAGAATTCACAATTGAAAGGACAGCCTCGAGAATACTGGACACTCATTTCAGCATATTTTTTCATGTCAATAAGCTCCCAAAGTGGGATAGGTGTTTTTGTTATGTCAGGGTGCTCGTTAGAGGTGTAAATATGTTGAGCACGTCCTTTCTGTAAGTCTTCTAAGAAGAGTGGAAGTGTAGCTTCGGCCTCACCAAGTACAAAATGGTCTACATCACTAAGCTCAAACTGTTCATATAGCGCAAATTGTTTATATGCCGTGGTAAAAAGGGGACCACCGGCAACTATTTTAGTATTGAATTTCTTACATCTGGCAATAACTTCCTTCACCGATTCTTTTTGCACAATCATAGCACTGATAAATACATAATCAGCCCATTTAATGTTTTCCTCGGTTAAGGTTGTTGTGTTCATATCTACAAGCTTTTTCTGCCACTCATTAGGAAGCATGGCAGCTACAGTTAGTAATCCCAAAGGAGGGAAAGCCGCCTTTTTTGAAATGAATCTTAAAGCGTACTTAAAACTCCAGAAGGCATCTGGATATTGTGGATAAACAAGAAGTATTTTCAAATCATGCTCTCTTCATGATTAAGGACTGGAGACATAAAGCTAAGCAAGCAACATTAGCAAATGGGTTCACCATTGTCAATATCTATCTCGAAGTCAAATAACCAAAGTCAGACATTACTAGTCTCAACGCTCTAGTTCAAGCCAATTCTAGATTTGCAGCCCCCCTTTGAGCCGCTGTCTATCAATTTTTCCTGAGCCAGTCTTGGGTATGCTACCCACAAACTCAAACTTCTTGGGCAACTTAAAGTCAGCTAAGTTCTGACAACAAAAATTGGCTAATTCCTCTGCAGTAGCACCTTGCCTTTCCTTAAGTACTATAAATGCTATGGGAATCTGCCCACCCTGTGCATCTTTAACTCCTACATAGGCTGCTTCAGCCACACCGGGATGCCTCAAAAGCACCTCCTCAACCTCCCAGGGAGAAATTTTAAGTCCCGATGAGGTCACTATTATGAAAGATTTCTTTTCCACATACTCAAGGTAACCATCTTCATCCATCCTGACCAAATCACCGGTGTGAAACCAGCCATCTTTAAGGACCTGCGCGGTGAGCTCAGGCGCCTTATAGTATTCTTTCATCACCCAGGGGACTTTGAAGACAGCCTCCCCTATCTCGCCTTGCGTAACTTCCTTACCACCATCATCTATTACCTTGAGGTCACAAATAGGCTTGCCAACTGTCCCCAGTTTGTGGTTAGCAAGAGTGCTCATAGAAACAACTGAAAGCTCCGAAAGACCATATGTCTCACAGAGAGTTAAATTGAACTTATCCTCCAGCATCTTCATAAGGCGAGGAGAGGACTTCGCCCCAGCGGTAGAGGCCACCCTCAAGGAACTAAGGTCATAGCTCTTAATGACCTCATCCCGCAACATAGCCAAAGCATTATGCATTGCCGGAACCCCAAAAAGTATGCTTCCTCTCTCCCTCTCTATAGCTTCTAAAACAGCTCTAGGGGTGAAATGAGGGATGATTACCACAGTGGATCCCTTTATAAGGGAACCAAAAAGAACCTCGCTCAATCCAAAAAGATAGAAGAAAGAAACCGTATCTATAACTACATCTTCTCTGCCTCGCCTTATACCGGCAGAAACTATGTCAGGAGTCCCCAAAAGGGAAGCATGGGTATACACCACACCCTTTTGTTTCCCTAACACGCCAGAGGTATATATGATAGTAGCCTCATCCTCATCATCTATATCAACATCAGGCGATGCAGCAGAACTACCAGCTACCATTGTTTTATAAGAGTCTCCCTCAACTTCTAGAACCTGCCTTAGCAAGGGAATGCCAGGCAAAACAGCAGAGAGCATCTGGGAGAATTTGTTCTCAGTTAGGAGGATTTTAGCATCGGAGTCACGCAATAAAGAGCTGATCTCAGGTGCTTTGAGCATAGAACTCAGAAGTACGGCTACGCCACCAGCCTTAATAACCCCGAAATAATTGATGACCCATTCAGGGCTATGAGACATTAAAATAGCCACATGGTCACCCTTCTCTATCCCTAACCCTATAAGGGTGTTGGCTGTCTTGCTAGAAGCTTCCTCCAATTCTCCATAAGTAATCCTTTGAGAACCAAGGACAATAACTTCCTTTTGCGACACTTCACTAGCAGTTTTCTCTAACATCTGTTTAATATTCATCCTTCTATTTGCACGAGAGTAGAGCCTCACGCTACCTCCAAGAGATATTTGCCAAAAGTATATCACTCGTGTCAATACTTGACAGGCAGTATGTTGTTGTCCAGCGAAAATGTCACCTTAATTGTTCAGCGAATTTGTCACCCCCTATCGATATGGATTCTAAAAGGCCTACGCCAGGGATGGTCTGGGCCAGGTTTAGTGTAGTGAGTAAGCTTCGGTTGCGGAGTTTTCTTCGCCTTGATGATGGGGACGGCAAGTTTATCAGAATTAGCCATGCCTGGCATAACACGAGCTGTACTCCTCGCCCTGAGCACTGGAGCCTCTGGCGGTGCTGGTTTGGCAGCCAGGCAGTGTCCT
>JAUWOR010000011.1:0-25838 GCA_030612025.1 Dehalococcoidia bacterium
GCTCAGTTAATTGCCTTTAATATCACAGAATACGCCTTGCCGGCAATTGCTGCAGGGGTTCTCCTGAAATTCTTTCTTGGTCGTCGGAAATGGATATATGTGGGAGATGTCCTCCTGGGCTTTGGCCTGGTCTTTTTCGGCCTGGCTACCATGAAGGCGGGCTTCGCACCGTTAAAGGATAGTCCTGCTTTTATCTCATTTTTTACCCGATTCAACGCAGACAGCCAGGGTGGCATCTTTCTGTGCGTCCTGGCAGGAAGTATTCTCACCATGATTCTTCAAAGTTCGAGCGCCACAGTGGGAATTACCATGGCCCTTGCAATAGAGGGCCTCTTGGGTTTTGAGGCAAGCGTAGCGTTGATTCTCGGGGAGAATATTGGAACCACCATCACAGCGCAGTTGGCCAGTATGGGGACAAATGTTAAGGCACACAGGACTGCAAATGCTCATACTCTTTTTAATGTTATTGGAGTTCTTTTAGTCATTTTGTTTTTTCCTCTGTTTTTACAAGTGGTCGAATGGCTCACGAGTTCCTTTCTGGGTATTGGGCCTCCTGATCTTGTTGTCGGTGGAGAAAAACCCAATATTGCAAGGTATATCGCCAATTCCCATACCATGTTTAATCTTGTCAGTGCTGTTTTTTTCCTCCTGCTTCTACCGTACTTAGTAAAGGCGACCATCTGGCTTACACCACACAAAAAGGAGGAAGAAGAACTCGATGAGCTCCGCCACATCAAGTACCTGGATACCAAATTCGTTGATATGCCTTCGGCAGCCATAGGGCAGGCAAGGGCAGAGATTGTAAGAATGGGTGAGGCTGTTCAGGTGATGTATGACGACGTTATAAAGTCCTTCACAGAAAGGAAACCCAAAGAGCTATCCAAATGGAGAAAAAGGGAGGACGACCTCGACAATCTTTTAAGGGAAATTACCCAGTTTCTCGTTCACGTGGTCCAGAAGCGTATCAGTCCGGAAGAGTCCAAAGAAATAACTTCCTTAATGCGGATGGCCAACAACCTGGAGAGAATTGGCGACGCCATTGAAAATATCGCACAATTGAGCGAAGAGCTTATTGAAGAGGACCTAAATTTTTCTGAAGGAGCAGTACGCGATCATGGACTGATATCCACCGAGGTTCGGAGGTTTTTGGATGTTGTTGTTGAAGGCATCAGGACCGAGGACAAGGAAATTATGGCACTGGCCCAGGAATTGGAGGATAACATTGACCGCATGAGAGAAGAGATGAAAAGCAATCACATTATGCGCCTCCAAAGCGCTGCCTGCGCGGTCGATCCGGGACTGGTTTTTGTAGATACGCTTACGGCCTTTGAAAAGATAGGAGACTTCTGTTACAACATCGCCCAGGCCGTTGCAGGATTGAAGTAATAAATGGAACAACCAGTTACTAATGAAAGAACCCACTGTATCCGATGTGGCGAGTGCTGCCTCGGATCGAGCCCCACCTTGCAGATAGCGGATGTTTCCTTAGTATATGACGGGTTTATTGAGAGAGGGAATCTGTACACTATACGGCTGGGAGAGCTTGTCCGGGACAACATCCGTGGTGAGCTGAGAGTAACTGAAAAAGAGATCATTAAGATAAAGGAAAAGGAAAAAAACCGGGGGTGTATCTATTACGATGAAAAGGCAAAGGCATGTACCATATATGAATACCGACCCATCCAGTGTAAAGCCCTTGCTTGCTGGGATGAGAATGAATTCATGCGGGTTTATGCCAGGCCTAAAGTGGACAGGAGGGACATCATCCGTGATAAAATCGTCCTGGGCCTCATGAACGAGCATGATAAGAGATGCAGCTATAGTGAGCTTGATAAGTGTGTAAGTCAGATCAAGAAAGAGGGGGAGGAGGCTGTTGGGAAAATCCTGGAAATATTAAGATTTGATCATCATATCAGGGCGTTTACCTCAAAAAAGCTGGGCATCGATTTAAGTGAGATGGGATTTCTTTTTGGCAGACCCCTTACACAGACCATCACAATGTTTGGGCTAAAGGTGATAAAAAGTTCTGACGGTTCATTTTTTCTGACTGTTTTAGATCCTCCCTCTACACCGTTATAGGCCCCAGCCCGGCGTAAAGGGGCACTGAAAAGTCCTTTGTGGGAGGCTGCAACTACCTTAGAACAAAAAAAAGAGGACTGAAAACCAGCCCTCTTTTTTAGTTATACAATTTTATCAGAATAAACCACTAACCTTGCCAGTCGCAGTATCCACGTCCACCCTTCTGAAGGCGGGGTTGGAACTGGTTCCGGGCATCAGGCTGATGGTTCCGGCGCAGGGGCACAGGAATTTGGCGCCTGAGTAAATCAACACGTCCTGGATAGGCAGTATCCAACCTTTTGGAACACCCTTGAGTCCCACGTCATGGGTGAGGCTCAGGTGGGTCTTCACCATCATGGTGGCATATTCATCATATTTGGGTTCGGACTCAAGCATCTTAGCCTTGGCTTCGGCATCAGGGGTCCACGACACGCCATCAGCTCCATAGACTGTTTTGGCAATCTTGTCTACCCGCTCCCGCAACTTCATTTCCATGGGGTAGAGGAATTTGAGTTCCTGCTCCTGTTGGCAGGCTTCTATAACCGCATCGGCCAGCTCCAGGGCACCGTCGCCGCCATTGGCCCAGTGAGTGGACACGGCACAGCGTGCCCCTGCTGCCTCAGCCGCCTTTCGCACCATGGCGATTTCTTCCTTGGTGTCCGTAGGGAAGGCGTTAATGCACACCACCGGATTGATGCCTGCCATCCTGATGGTATTGATATGGTGTAGCATATTAGGAAGGCCCTTCTCCAAGAGTCCCAGATCCTCTTTGGAATAGGATTCGGGTAAAAGTAGACCGGCTACCACCTTTGGTCCACCGCCGTGCATCTTCAGCGCCCTGATGGTGGTGGTGAGCACCGACACGTGTGGCTGGAGCCCACTCAAGCGGCACTTGACATTCCAGAATTTCTCAAAGCCGATGTCGGCGCCGAAGCCACTCTCAGTGACATGATAGTCGAACATTTTCAGGCCGAGGCGGTCGGCAATGATGGAGGACTGACCCACGGCGATGTTGGCAAAGGGGCCAGCATGCACCATGCAGGGCTGATACTCCACCGTGCAAGCTAGGGTGGGGTTAATGGTGTTGCGCATCCACGCAGTCATAGCGCCGCCCACTTCCAGGTCGCCAGTGGTAACTGGGTTGCCCTTCTTATCAAAGGCTACGGTAATGTTATCCATTCTTTGGCGTAGGTCTGCCAGATCCGTGACAATTGATAGCATAGCCATAAGCTCAGAACTCACCGTGATGGCAAAGAAGGACTGCATAGCGTAGCCATCCATACGTCCGCCAAGGCCTATGGTAATATTACGGAGGCTCTGGGCGCAAAAATCCATTACCCAGCCCATCGCCACTCTGGTGGGGTCAATGTCTAAGCGGCGCATCTTGCTGCGCTTAGCCAGTGTCGCATCATCATAGTTGCGCTCATGTTGCATTCTGGCGGTAAGCGCCACCATAGCCAGGTTGTGAGAATTCGTTATGTCGTTGATGTCGCCGGTAAGCCCCATAGAGAATTCGGTCATGGGAATGAGCAGAGCATTGCCACCGCCAGCAGCGGTTCCTTTGATATTCATGGTCGGACCACCCGAGGGCTGGCGTATACAGCCGCCGACATTTTTGCCTCGCTTGCCCAGACCCTCCAGGATACCCATGGTGGTCGTCGTTTTTCCCTCACCCAGTGGTGTAGGAGTTATAGCGGTTACCTCAATATACTTCCCGTCTGGCTTGTCCTTGAGACGCTCGATAATCTTCAGGAAATCGAGTCTGCATAGCCTCCCGTAAGGAATGGCCTCATCCTTTTGCAGGTTGAGTCTTTTCCGCCACTCGTCAGGGGTTGGCATGTTCTCTTCAGCTGCTTCTGCAATCTGCCAGTCCTTCATTTTTGTAGCATCGTAAGGCATTAGTAACCTCCTTGTTGAATTTTGATTAATATTTTTGGCTGTGTAGCTTTAATTAAAGCCAAATTTGTACTCGTTCAGTATCTTAGTGACACGTCACCTCCTTTCCCTGTTGAAGCTGTCTAATTTCGTCTCAGATTGAAAACTAGATTTGCCTCGTCCGGATTCTCGTAGTGCGACCCTTTAGGGTCGTGCACGAGTCCGAAGCCTCGCACTACATTTCTAAACACTCTCATTTACGCTGTCCTATATAGTGTTGGTTCAATAATTCGAGCAACAATGTCCTCTACCTCGCGCATGACCCTTTGACTCGAATTGACCAGAGGAAAACCGGCAAGGTCGGCTTCTACTATGGCTTGGTCGTAGGGGATAAAGCCGAGGAATTCGAAGCCTGGCATGCTGGAAATGAGGGCATCTTTGTCTTTCTCGCTTCGAATCTTGTTACCTACTACGCCAATATTTTGTAAACCTATATCCTTTGCCAGCTCTCTTATCCTGTAAGCTGTTTCCACACTTCTTCTACTTGGCTCTACTACTGTAATTAGCTTATCTACTGCTTTGGCCGTCCCTCGTCCTAGATGTTCTACTCCAGCTTCCATATCCATGATGACAACTTCATCCCTTTCCAAAAGCAAGTGGGTAACTAAGGCTTGTAATAAGGCATTTTCGGGGCAATAGCAGCCACTGCCACCCTTTTTTAACCGACCCATTACCATTAATTTTACCCCGTTATGTTCTACACAATACTTCTCCGGGAGGTCATTGACCTTAGGATTTAACTTAAAAAAGGTTGCCACCTCGCCAGGACGCACCCCTGTCCTTTCTTCAATTAGATCAGCCATCTCAGATATAGGTATTATCCTTTCAGAATTAGGAAAGCCAAGAGTAGCTGCCAAGTTGGCATTTGGATCGGCATCTATCGCCAGGACAGAATAACTAGACTGGGCAAATATAGTAGAAAGGAGGGACACTAACATTGTCTTACCTGCCCCTCCTTTGCCGCTAATAGCGATTTTCATATTGCAAACGTTACATTATATCTTCCATTTTTATGGGAAGTCAAGGAGTTTCAGCGGGAAAAATTTAATTTTTTTCAGCTTTAGCTGCTGGCTTGCCTTTCTGTCGCTGTCACTGTATTGACCAGGAGTATAGTGACCAGCATTGGCCCTACCCCTCCCGGAACTGGTGTTAGCGCCTCGGTTTTTCCCTTTACCGCTTCAAAGTCCACATCGCCAATCATCTTTCTTTTCATTCCGCTGTTATCCCAGTCTGGACTTCAGCAGCCATTATTGTGTTCCACATGAGCATGGTGACTGTCATCGGACCAACTCCACCGGGAACAGGGGTAATAGCCTCAACCTTTTCCTTTAAAGCCTCGAAATCGGTATCCCCCACCAGCCTAAAGCCAGATTTTGTGGTCGGGTCTTCAATACGGTTGACTCCTACGTCTACCACCACCGCTCCCTCTTTCACCATATCCGCCTTGATGAATTTAGGAGACCCCATGGCAGCTACCAGGATGTCAGCACTCCGGGTTATTTCGTGCAGATTCTTCGTCCCGGTATGGCACACGGTGACGGTGGCATTAGCTCCTGTCTTCTTCTGAATTAGGATGGCAAAGAGAGGCTTGCCGTTAAGGTTGCTTCTCCCACAGATGACCACGTGCTTCCCCTCCGGACTATAACCACTGCGGATGAGGATCTGCTGCACCCCGTGGGGGGTACAGGGCAAAAGGTAGGGCTTTCCAATGAGGAGTTTACCCACATTGATCGGATGGAAACAATCGGCATCCTTTATGGGATCAATGGCGTTTATCACCCGGGCCTGATTGATGTGCCTGGGCAAGGGGAGCTGGACTAAAATCCCGTGAAATTTGGGGTCTTTGTTGAGTTCAGCTATTTTGGCCAAGAGCACCTCCTCCGAGGTATCCCCGGGGAACACAAGCGTCTCCGAATAAATGCCCACCTCCTCGCTGGTCTTTCCCTTTTGCTTCATGTAGGACACCGACGCCGGGTCCTCTCCTACTCGTACCATGGCTAACCCAGGGGTAAGCCCTTTTGCCTTAAGTTTTTCCACTTTCTCCTTTAACTCTCTTCTCACCTCGGCTGAGATTTCTCTTCCCGATAGAATTTTTGCTGGCATTTCTACCTCCTTCGTTTTAATTGCTTACTTGTGGCTAACAAGACAATCCAATTCTACATTTCTATCTCCACCAAAATCAAGCCTTCAGCACTTGTTTATCTGTGTTCCTATCTCTTGAGTAACCGCTCCTAGCACTTCCGGCCATTTATCCCCAAGACGTTTAGTATCTAATCTCATCTGTCTGGTGCTGACCTCGATGGCATCTTTGTATTCTTGCCAGGAAGGTAGATTAGTCAACGTTTTCCCGTCAGCCAGGTTTAATACCACTTGTTTTCCTCGAGTATAGATAGATTCTACTCCCACCTTAGCTGCCAGTATTTTTATTTCTATTATATAAAGCAAGTTTTCCACTGGCTGTGGCAGGTCACCGAATCTATCTTTGAGTTCTTGTGTCATATCTTCTATTTCCTCGGTACGCTCTATCTTTGCTAGCCGGTGGTAGAGACTTAAGCGAGTGCTTAGATTTGGAACATACTCTTCAGGTATATAGGCAGTTAGTGGTAGGGCTATGCTGGGGGAAGGCAACTTGGCTTCCTTTGGCTTAACTTCTCCAGCTTGCTTTGCTTTTAATTCATCAACCGCCTCAGCTAGCAATTGGCAATAGAGGTCGAAACCTATGGCGGCTATATGACCACTTTGTTTAACACCCAGAAGGTTTCCCGCCCCCCGAATCTCCAGGTCTTTCATAGCTATGCCGAATCCAGCACCAAGCTCTGTAGCCTCGAAGATGGTCCTGAGCCGCTTATAAGCTTGAGGAGTCAGTTGCTTAGCTTTATCAAAGAGGAAATAAGCATGAGCTTGGTTGGTGCCACGGCCTACCCTGCCTCTTAGCTGATAAAGTTGGGTTAAGCCGAATTTATCAGCTTGGTCGACAATTAACGTGTTAACATTGGGCATATCCAAACCCAACTGAATGATGGTAGTGGTGACCAAGATATCGTAGTTACCAGCGATGAAATCTGCCATTACCCTTTCCAATTTCTCCTCGGGCATTTGTCCATGAGCTATGGTTATTTTCGCTTCAGGCACCAGGGTTTGTAATTTGCTGGCAACCAAGGCAATGCTCTGAACTCGATTATGAACAAAGAAAACCTGACCATTTCTCTCTAACTCGCGCAGTATTGCCTGCCGCACTAAAGTATCATCATAGGTGCCAACGTAGGTCTTAATAGATAGACGTTCCTCAGGTGGTGTTTCCATAAGGCTCATATCCCTGATCCCGGTCAAAGACATGTGAAGGGTGCGTGGAATGGGGGTAGCACTCAGGGTAAGAACGTCCACCTCTTTTCTCATTTGCTTAAGCTTTTCTTTTTGCACCACGCCGAATCGCTGTTCCTCGTCAATTATCACCAGTCCTATGTCTTTAAAGGCGACATCCTTCTGCAACAAGCGGTGAGTGCCAAGGCATATATCAACAGTGCCATTAGCCAAGCCTACAAGTATTTTCCTTTCCTTTTCCGAGGAGCAAAAGCGGCTTAACATTTCTATTCTTAAAGGGAAAGCTTGCAATCTTTGGCTAAAGGTAGTGAAATGTTGCTGAGCTAGCACGGTGGTGGGGACCAGTATAGCCACCTGTTTATTATCCATCACCGTCTTAAAGGCAGCACGTAGAGCCACCTCAGTTTTACCATATCCCACATCTCCGCAGATAAGCCGATCCATTGGCTTAGTTTTTTCCATATCCTCTTTGGTAGCCACTACTGCCTCAGCCTGGTCTGGTGTTTCCAGGTAAGGGAATGAGGCTTCCAGTTCTTGTTGCCATAATGTGTCAGGAGAGAAGGCAAAGCCAGGTGTTATCTCTCTAGTGGCATAAAGGGCGAGCAGCCCTTGAGCAATATCAGCCACTGATTCTTCCACCCTTCTCTTTGTTCTCTGCCATTCCTGAGTCCCCAGCCGGCTCAGGGTTGGTGGTTGGTCACTGGCGCCGATATAGCGGCTGACACGCCCGATCTGCTCGGTAGGCACATAGAGCTTATCACCGGCAGCATATTGCAAAACAAGATATTCCCGTTCAGTCCCCTCAGTGGATATTTTGGTTAAACCGCTAAATTTGCCGATGCCGTGGTCAACATGGACTACGTAATCACCGGGACTTAGCTGTGGGAGAAGCCAGCTAGCGCGTATGGGAGTCTTTCTACTCAGGCGTCTTTGTTTTACAAAGCCAAAGAGCTCAGCATCGGTAATCAGGTTTAGCTCTTCGTCCATCACCCAGCCTTTAGCTAGCGAACCTTGAAGCAAGGTGATTGAACTACGAGGTGACACCTGCTCTATTTTTGAAGTGGGAGAAGTATGGACGTCTCTCTCCCGAAGAAGCTCAGCTAAACGATTTGCCTGATGGCTAACTATGATCAGGCGTTGTTTTTCTCGAATCATCTGCTTAGCTGCCTTGAGAAACCTTTCCAAATTGCCTCCGTAGCTTTGAGGCAAGGTAAAAGGCAGGGCTTGTATATAATTCCCAGTAGCCGGGGCCAAAGTAGCATCCCAGGGTTCTAGGATTAAATGTTGCTTTGCCTTCACCTTCAATTGTAATTCCCCCCAAGTAAGATAGGGAGAAGGAAAGCCTTGGGGCAGCTCACCATTTTGCCATTTTACCCTTCTTAGTTCTTGAGTCTCCTTGTTTAACCTTTCAATGATAGCTTGGATTTCCTCAGGAGCATCGAGGATGATGAGGGCAGTATCGCCTAGGTAATCAACGATGCTTTCACTATTGAACAAAGGGAAATAGAACTCAGCACCTGAGAACCATTGCCCTTGCTGTAGTCTTGCTATATCTTCTTTGAAGCGCTGTTTCATCTCAGCAGTGCAGCTATCTAAATTTAAGGCATTGGTTATTTGCTTTGCTCGGGATATAAGGACTTCTTTGGCTGGAGTAATGGTTAGCGAGGATATTGGTTTGGTTGAGCATTGGTTCTCGGGGTTGAATAGCCGCATGCTCTCTACTTGGTTACCCCAAAACTCTATTCGAGCTGGTGATTGGCTGCAAACGGGGAAAATATCAATGATGCCACCCCGGCGGCTTAGCTGTCCGGGCACTTCAACCACATCCTCCATTTCATAGCCCATATTTTGCCACCTGCGTAGCAGCTCCAGTGGCTCAGCAGTCATGCCTTGCTGTAGCACATGACAGGAAGTGGCGAAATCCTCCCGGGGGATAGTTTTGCTTATCACTGCCAGGGCGGAAGCTATTATCAAAGGAGGACGTTCAACTGTCACCCCTGCTCCTGACCCCTTCACTTTTTTGTCATTCTGAGGGAGCACTTTGGTTTCGCTCAGTGTAAACTCCGCGACCGAAGAATCTCGCTCAGGGTAAACTTTATGAGGGGAAGAGTCTCCAGATTCTTCGTGGGGCCTGTCCTGAGCGTAATGAGATTGCTTCACTTCACTCGCAATGACAGGGGAAGCAAGAGGCTCATAAAAGGCTAAAGTGGCTAATGCTTGTAATCTTTCCACCATCGTATTGCTGGGATAAGAAACAAAATACTCATAAGGCGAGAAATCGAGTTCGGGGAACCCGTGCAAATTAGCTGAAGGCGGACACCAAGCTTGAAGTTGCTCCTGGAGCCTTTTAGCGCCTTCGGGCTGAGCAGTTATTACCATCAGAGACCGGTTAAGCTCTTCATAGAGGGCAGCTACGAGATAAGGCTCGGCGGCATCAAGCACTATTACCTTATGCTCGTCTTTAGTAGTAAGTAGCCCCTCAACCAATTGCCTATAGACGGGCACTTCTTTAAGTAAAGAAAGCAAGCAAGAAAGATTCATCACTAAATAATTTTAGCATAATGTCATTGCGAGGAGCTTTGCGACGAAGCAATCTAGGGGGAGGAACAAGATTGCTTCGCTTTGCTCGCAATGACAAGGTTGTTGACCTTGCTTGCTATTGATATAATTCGAGATAATGTCTTATCACCGCATAGTAGTTAAATTTGGCACTAGTCTCCTCACCTCAGGCACAGACCATCTTGATTTACCGGTTATGACTAACTTGGTACAGCAGGTGGCCCAACTTCACCGCCAAGGTAAGGAGATAATAATAGTTTCCTCGGGAGCTATTGCTGCTGGAAGGGAGAAATTCAGGGGAATTCCAGAACGTAAGAACACACCCTTTAAACAAGTTCTGGCTTCAGTGGGGCAAAGTCATCTTATGCACACTTATGAGCAACTCTTTAGCCAGCATGGCATAATCATAGCTCAGGCACTACTTACTAAAGCAGATATGTCTGACCGTAGTGGCTATCTTAATGCGCGCAATACCTTACTGGCTCTCACTGAGCTTGGCGTAATCTGCATTGTCAACGAGAATGATATTGTTGCCCTTGATGAGATCGAAGAGTTTAAGTTTGGAGATAATGATAACCTTTCCGCCATGGTAGCTAACTTAATTGATGCTGACCTTTTGGTGCTGCTCACTGACATAGGAGGCTTATATACTGCTGACCCAAGACTGCAACCTGAAGCTCAACTCATCCGTCGAGTGGATAAGATTGATACCGAAATCGAGCGCCTAGCTAGTAGTACCACTAGCCATCAAGCAAGGGGAGGCATGGTAACTAAGATTGAGGCGGCTAAACTAGCTACCTCTTCAGGTGTGAGCGTAATCATTGCTGATGGGCGAGATCCTGATGTTTTGGCGAGGATTAGCAATGGTGAAGATATTGGTACACTCTTCCCGGCGCAAGGGGGTAAGGTGCAAAGTAGGAAGAGGTGGATGCTCAGCGGACTGGCTTCTAAAGGCAAAATGGTTGTGGACAAAGGTGCTACTTTAGCTCTTAGGAAGCAAAACAAAAGCTTGCTCCCTGCTGGTGTTATGAAGGTGGATGGTGATTTCCAGCGTGGTGATATTGTGGATATTCTGGATGAGGGAGGCGTACATATTGGTTGCGGCATTTGTAATTACAGCTCTGCTGATATGGCTATTATCAAAGGAGCACACTCCGATAAGATCCTCGGCCTTCTGGGACACGATTACGGCGACGAGGCGATTCACCGGAATAATATGGTGATAGTGTGAAGGAGGCTGTTTAAAAATGTAGTTGCCCAATTCATTGGGCGATCGTGCCTGATTTATCAGGCAACTACAAAAATTTGGGGGTGAAAACTCTCCAAAACGCCCAAAATCGAACGGGAAAACAAAATTAAACAGCCTATAAACAGAAGAGAGGTGTGAAAAAGATGATTGCTAAAAAGGAAGCAAGAAGAAAACGCTGCAAGAATTGCAATAGAATATTGGATCGCATTTGGTTTACGGCACTGATGACGGAGGAATGGTCATGGAATGGGGAAGGCTATAACGAATGCACCGCAAGGCATAGTCTTGTTACTGATGCGGAACAGCCTGTATGTTGCCCATACTGTGGCAAGGTTGTCGGTACAGGATTGGACCTCGGTTTTGGGGTAGGCTACAAATGAAGAAACCTAAAAAGAGAATTGGCGGCTTCAAAGAAACCCGCGGCATTGCCTATCAAGCAATGCACCAATTCTCTATACAAATGTATAATAGCATAATGTTAAATTTTGTCGATACCCCCTGTTTACACATATATTGAGGGACTGATATGGATACGTTGAAAACCAACGTTTTATATTATGGCGATAATCTAGAAATCTTGCGTAAGTATATTTCCGACAATTCTATTGACCTTGTTTACCTGGATCCGCCGTTTAATAGCAAGAAGGACTATAACATCCTGTTCAAGGAAAACGGCGGTGTCGAGTCTGAAGCCCAGATAAAAGCCTTTACCGATACCTGGGAGTGGGGGCCGAGTGCGCAGAATACCTATCATGATATTGTTACTAATGGACCATTGAAAGTGGGGCAGTTAATTGGCGCTTTACACGATGCCATAGGCCAAAACGACGTCATGGCGTATCTGGTTATGATGACCACCAGGTTAATAGAACTCCACCGTGTCCTCAAGCCAACTGGCTCTCTTTATCTTCATTGTGACCCCACTGCCAGCCATTATTTGAAGTTGGTGCTAGACCAGATATTTGGCCCAGCCAATTTCAGGAATGAGATTGTGTGGCAAAAAATACGCATCGAAAAAGCTCAAAGTAAACAATTCGCTAAGCTTCAGGACACAATATTCTGGTATACAAAAGCAGACGAATATATTTTCAATCAACAACGGCTGTCGCCCTCAGGAGAGTACACTGATAAATACTATAGCCAAGTAGAACCTGAGACCGGCAGAAGATACCAACTGATTAGTTTCATACAAGGGGGCCAAGGATCAGCGCGCAGGTTTGGAGACCGATTGCTTGAGCCTCCTCAAGGCAAGCACTGGATATGGTCACAGGAACGCATTGATAAAGCAATGCAAGAAGGATTACTAGTTTTCACTGACCCAAATAAGCCACGGTTAAAGAGGTACCTTGACGAACACGAGGGACGAAACGTTGGCACGATATGGTCAGACATATTCCCCATTAACGCCGTAGCAAAAGAACGTCTCGGCTATGAAACCCAAAAACCCCTCGCCCTTTTGGAGCGCATAATCAAAGCCAGCTCCAATGAAGGTGATGTTGTCCTTGACCCCTTCTGTGGCTGTGGCACAGCACTTGTTGCTGCCCAAAAACTGAATAGACGCTGGATAGGCATTGATATTACTCATTTGGCTATTACCCTGATGCGCAACCGTCTCCGAGATAGCTTCCCTGGCATTCAATTCGAAGTTATTGGCGAGCCGGTGGATTTGGCTTCAGCTAAGGCTCTAGCAAGACAAGACCGCTACCAGTTCCAATGGTGGGCACTTGGCTTGATCAAAGCTAGACCGCTTGGCGAGAAAAAGAAAGGTGCTGACAAAGGGATTGATGGCGTTATCCAGTTCATAGATGACCCCAGTGGCAAGGCAAAGCGAGCCGTTGTCCAGGTAAAAAGCGGGCATGTAGGCGTCAATGCCGTCAGGGAATTGAAAGCAGTGGCAGCTCATGATGCTCTAGGTATCTTTATTACCTTGGAGCCACCAACCGGGCCAATGCAGACTGAAGCGGTAAGCGCTGGCTTTTACCACTCGCCGGGCTGGAATAAAGATTATCCTAAGATACAGATATTGACTATAGAAGAGCTACTACATAGCAAAGCTGTTGATATGCCGCCACAAACCCAAACAAATGTTACTTTTGCCAAAGCGCCGAAGGTTTCTCAAAAGGAAGGGGAGCAGCTATCTATGGAGTAGTAATAAGGGTGATGGAAATGGATGACATTATCACAAATATGCGCATCAGTTTGGAAGAAGCACATGTGAAGGGCGTTCCAGAGTATATAAAAAAATTGCGGGCTAATGCCAATAATAAGAAGAATTTTGAGGATGTTCGTCTTGAGGGCACGGCAGCACTCATGTTCAGTAAAGCAGGTTGCGAAGTGAGCATGCGAGAATCTCCCGACTTAGCTGTCAGATTCAATAATGAACAATTCTATGCAGAAGTCAAACACTTTAGAAAGAAGGAGCAAGATAGAATTGACGATGCTAAAATGAGTGAGCCCGGTGATTTACTGGTGCCCTATGGCGATACAGTTCCGTTAGAAGGTAAGCATGCCTGGGAGCAGGTTTATGATGTGGCGAAAGACAAGATAGAAAAATATAAGGAACACGCCCCTTATATCTTGGTCATTGAGAGCAGCAGCACTAGTATTGAAGATACAGAAATACCTACAGCAATTGATAGGATTAACCAAGATGTTCGTTCCGGCAAATGTGAGGGATTCGCCAAACTAAATGGCATTCTGTTGAGAATGTTGGACTGGTATAATATCTCTCAAAAAAGACGAGTGTATTTCCGCCCCATAAGCAATCCTGCTGTTTCGCTTAGTCGGGAACTGTTTTGGTTGCTTGATGGGATTTATTTTGGCTAGCCAATACTCTACAGCGAACAAATAATCGTGGGAGTTAAAGAGGGGGCGGAGCCCCTCTTAGATATGCGGGAGAGTGAAAGAGAGGCGAAGCCTCCCTTATATAACTAAAGGGGATAGGGTTACCATATAAGAGGAGCAAAATATGAAATCAGCTATAAAGGAACTAGAGCAAAAGGCTAAGGCAGCCAAGGCAGCGTCGAGGAAGCTTGCTTTCCTTTCCACCGAGGTTAAGAATAAGGCTTTGCTCAATGTTGCTGAAGCTCTTATTGATAAGCAAAGTGAAATCTTGGCTGCCAATAAAATTGATTATGAAGAAGCTAAAGCTTCAGGGATGAGTGAGGCTATGCTTGATAGGCTTATGTTATCGCCGAGCCGTTTGGAAGCTATGGCTCAAGACGTAAAGGTGGTGGCTGCCTTGCCTGACCCTGTTGGCGAGGTATTCGAAATGCGTACTCTGCCCAATGGTTTACAGATAGGTAAGAAAAGAGTTCCTCTCGGTGTTATAGGAGCTGTATATGAAAGCCGTCCCAATGTAACTATAGACATCTCAAGTCTGTGTCTTAAATCGGGCAATGCTGTTATTCTTCGTGGTGGTAAGGAAGCTATAAACTCCAACAGTGCGTTAGCTAAAGTAGCTCAGCAGGCTTGCCTAAATGCTGGTGTGTCTGAGGGAGCAATTCAATTCATCGAATCTACAGAGCGTGCTTTAGTCAACCATATGCTCCAGATGAAAGGGGTGATTGACTTAATAATTCCCCGTGGCGGGCCTGGGTTGATAAAGCTTATCTCGGAAAATGCTGCTATGCCGGTGATCACCGGTGGAGTGGGTGTTTGCCATACCTACGTGGATAAAAGTGCTGACCTGAGTAAAGCTGTAGCCATTGCCTATAATGCCAAAGTTCAGCGTCCTACTGTGTGCAATGCCCTCGATTGCCTTTTAGTCCATAGTCAAATTGCTCAAACTTATCTACCTTCCATTGCTGAGGAGTGGGCCAAGGCTGGAGTTGAAATGCATTGCGATGAGCAAGCTATGGCTATACTTAAGTCCTTTGTCCTTTCAAAAGTTGCTCGAGAGCTTGATACTGAACTTGCCGAGGCTGTTTTGGAGACCGCCTCTTCTTTAAAATTAGTCCCGGCGGTGGACGGGGATTGGGGAAGAGAATTCCTGTCACTGAAAGCAGCTATCAAGGTGGTTGATTCCTTAGACGAAGCTCTGGAGCATATTGAGAAATATGGCTCAGGGCATTCCGAAGCTATTGTCACCGAGGATTATTCCGCAGCGATGAGGTTCCTGAACGAAGTGGATGCTGCTTGTGTTTATGCCAATGCCAGCACTAGGTTTACCGACGGTTCGCAGTTTGGCTTAGGGGCTGAGATAGGCATAAGCACTCAGAAATTTCATGCTCGTGGTCCTATGGGTCTTAAGGAACTAACCAGTTACAAATGGATTATCTTCGGCAGTGGACAGATTCGTCCTTAGGAGATGTGCTATCAGTATCCTGACTTTTTCCCAGTCATACTGTCTATTTCAATTTTAATGATCGCTACCTTATTAATTTTATTTGCCGAATATTCATGGGAGTTACTCGAGTAGTGTTCCATAATAATATTCAACGCCTTTCTTTTTTCCTCAAGGTCGTCAATGAAAAAGGCTTTCCCAAAGCCGATAACGCTATAATATTTCATACTCCAGCTACAAGGGTCTTCTGGTTTTTTTACTAGTTCACAATCAATATCCAACTCAAAGCAGACATTATTGTTTTGTTTAATAATGTCAATTTTCCTGCCCTCGGGGGCGGAATGAAAATACAAACAATTATCTTTGTAACCAAAACTAAGAGGGACAATATATGGAACGTTGTTTTCAGATAAAGCAATTCTGCAAACAGTGGCCCTTTTTATTATAGATTCTATTACCTTTTTATCTTCAATTTCTTTGTCTTTTCTTCTCATCTTTACTTACCTTTCCTTTTGGTGTGTTTCCAAATAAGGTTCCGCGTGTTTGCGAACTGTAAACGCTGTTACAGGACGCTCGTTATTCCAGTATTTGTTCGATAATCTCTGCTGCGTCTTGGACAAACTTTGGGCAGAGAGTAGTGGTGAGTTTCTTCTCTTTTACAAGCTTCATTCCCTCGGGAGTGCTCATATCATACCCAAGCAATTCTCGACATACAATTGACCCATTACGAGATTTGAATCTGTCAACAAATTCCCTAACGAGGCTGTAAGCCCTCTCTTTTGCTTGCTTATCCTCAACCCTTGTATTTCCGTGTTTAAGCCCTATGACCATAAACGCACCGGTTACCGCTCCACATGTTTCGCCCATGCGCGCCATTCCACCTCCAAAAGCCCCAGAGGCCTTTAAGGCAAGTTCGTGGTTTAAGCCGAGTTGTGGCCCGTAAGTTGAAAGCATTGCTTGAGAACAGCTGAAACCTTCTTTAAAACAGGAAACTGCACGTTCAACTCTGTCCATCATTCAAACCTCCAATTCTTAAGCGGGTGTCGTGTGACATCCATATAGATGAACTCACAACCTACCCGCTTCACTCACTATGAAATATTACCTTGCTACTTTCTTAAGGTAAAGCTCTTAGCGTTTCCTTTTGAATTTTGAATAGCTTTTCTATTCCCTGCTGGGCTAAAGAGAGCAGTGAATCAGCAGTTTCTCTGGAGAAGGGTTTGCCTTCAGCAGTTCCTTGAATTTCCACAAACTCATTTTTGTCGGTCATGACCACATTGAAATCGACTTCCGCTCGATAGTCCTCTTCGTAACAAAGATCGAGCAGCATATCGCCGTCTACAATGCCAACACTGGTGGCGGCTACCGTTCTATGTAACGGCATAAATGGCAAACTACCTTGCTTTCTCAGATTGTGGAAGGCTTGAAATAGGGCGACGTACCCACCGGTGATGGCTGCCGTTCTGGTGCCACCATCTGCCTGAAGCACATCGCAATCCACAATGAGGGTTCTCTCCCCCAGGACTGATAAATTAGTTGCTGCCCTTAGACTGCGGCCAACAAGTCGCTGAATCTCCTGGTTTCTTCCTCCTGTCTGACCACGTGATGTGCGTGTCAGGGTGGAGCGAGGCAGCATAGCATATTCAGCGGTAACCCAGCCCTGGCCACTTCCTTTAAGGAAGTGGGGCACCCTTTCTTCCATGCTCACAGAGCATAGCACCCTTGTCTTCCCCAATTCAATTAAAGCTGAGCCTTCAGCGAAGCTCTGATAGCCCAGTGTTATGCGCACCGGGCGAAGCTCATTATTAGCTCGAGCATCTATTCTTGTCATAAAGGTGTTTTGCCACTAAAATACATGTTTGATATCGTTCACCTTGCTGTCATTCTGAGCGTAGTGAAGAATCTTAGAGACCCTTCGCTTTGCTCAGGGTGACACAGAGCGGCTGAGCGTTCATACTTGATATACTAAACAAATTTAGCTAAGATGTAAAATCAAAGCTTAGGAGGATGTAAAGGATGAATAAATCCAAACTAGCTTGCCTTACAAGCTGTCTTATCCTATGTCTAGCAATATCTAGCGGGCTGATTGCCCAAGCAGTGGTTAGGGCTCAACCAGAGGAGCAAACTTCACCTCCGGAGGAAACACTAGAGCTTAGTACCAAGTATCCGGTACTATCCGGCGCAGCGGGCGAAACTTTTAATTTTGAAGTGGAATTGAGGTATAGGGGCGGTGTTGAACCACGTCCTTTTGACCTCTCGGTTGAAGGGCCGAAAGGCTGGCTAGCATTGATACAAAAGGGGAAATATGAGGAGGAAACAATATCAGCTATTAGTCTTACCCCAGGTTTGCGTGAAACGATTTTAGTTGTGGCTATGGCACCACCTTGGGCACCGCCAGAACCAGGGGAGTACGCTATACGGCTAGAGGCTGTAGAAAGGGAGACAGGAGAGCCGAGGAATAGTTTCGATCTTGTAGCTGAAATCACTGCCAGATATGGTTTTACAGCGGAAACAACTAGCGGCCGGCTCAATATTAAGGCTACCGCGGGGAAGGAGAGCCACCTCTCTCTCATTATCACCAACACGGGAACAGCTACCTTGGGTGAAATTAGGCTCTCATCAAGCAAACCAAGTGGAATTGCCGGTGAGGAATGGCGCATAACCTTTGAGCCAGATAAGATAGAGTCTCTTTCACCATGGGATGAGCAAGAGGTCGAGGTTACCATAAAGCCACCATCCAAGACCATAGCCGGGGATTATATGACTACCTTGAGATTTGATAGCGACCCCAAACCTTCAACGGAACCTCCTAAGTTAGATATCAGGGTAACGGTAGGAACACCCACTAAATGGGGGTGGATAGGGGCTGGCATTGTAGTTGCTGTGATAGCTGGCTTAGTAATAGGCTTTAGGCAGTTGGGCCGAAGATAAAAAATGGAGCAAATTGTTGAGACGAAGAACTTAACTAAAACCTACAATGGCTTTACCGCTGTTGATAAGCTCACCCTTACTATAAAGGAAGGAGAAGTTTTCGGCTTTCTCGGTCCTAATGGTGCCGGCAAAACGACAACTTTATTAATGCTCTTGGGGCTTACTGAGCCCAGCTCAGGGACAGTACAAGTTTGTGGCTATAACCCCACTAGGGAGCCCTTAAAGGTAAAGAGCATCGTCGGTTATCTGCCAGAGAAGGTCGGTTTTTATGAAGACTTAACCGCAAGGCAAAACTTGAGCTACACGGCGGAGTTAAACAATTTACCCAGAAGGGAGGCCGGGGAAGGGATAAGCGAGCTTTTGGCTACAGTGGGCTTGTCTCAGGTAGCGGACCAGGAAGTTAACACGTTCTCCCGAGGAATGAAGCAGAGGTTAGGTATAGCGGACATATGGGTCAAAAAGCCAAAGCTTGCCTTTCTTGATGAACCTACCTCGGGCATAGACCCCGAGGGCATTGACGATGTCCTTAAGCTTATAGTAAGTATGGCTAAGAAAGGAATAACCGTTGTCTTCTGCTCACATCAACTGCACCAAGTTCAGAAAATATGTACTCGAGTGGGGATATTAGCCAAGGGACATCTGGTAGCTGAAGGAGAGATAGACCGTCTGGGAAGGCGAACCATAGGTGGGGGACGATATCGCATTGAGGCCGAGGTAGCCCAGTTGAAGCCAAAACTTAGCGATTCCATAAAACGGGTTAAAGGGGTATTAGAGGTGCAAGCTTCTGGCAACTCGCTGCTTATTAGCTGTGGTAAGGATTTGAGAGGGCAGATAGCCAAAACAATTGTTGATAGTGGCAGTCTATTGCTTGGGATGAAGATAGAAGAGTATAGCCTGGAAAGAATTTATAAAAAATACTCTAAGGAGGCTTAGCTATGTATGCTGTCTTTCGCAAGGAGCTAGCTGACCACCTGAGTAGTAAGAGATTCGGTATCCTCTTCATTTTGGTTTTATTGGCAGCAATGTTTGCCACTTATCTAGCTATTAAGAATATAAGGGGAGTGGTAACCCCGACTACTGAGTTTGTCTTCCTGAAAATCTTTACTACCTCTGGTGAGACGCTGCCATCTTTTCTTTTTTTCCTCTCCTTATTCATTCCTATTATAGGCATAGCCCTTGGCTTCGATGCTATAAACAGTGAGCGAACCAGTGGCAACCTGAGTCGGCTTTTATCCCAGCCAATCTACAGAGATTCGGTAATCAATGGCAAGTTTCTGGCCGGGCTAGCTGTCCTGGGCATCATGACAGCAAGTGTAATTGCCATTATCTCCGGATTGGGGCTCCGCATCGTTGGTGTGCCGCCGAGCTCGGAAGAAGTTTTGAGGCTTGTGGCCTTTGTCTTGATAAGCATAATTTACGGGGCATTCTGGATGGCGTTAGCCGTTCTTTTCTCGGTTTTCTTCGACCGAGTAGCTACCTCTATGTTAGCTTCCATAGCATTATGGATATTCTTTTTTTTCTTTATGTCTATGATTGCTGGGGCCATTGCTGATGCCCGAGTCCCGATCGACCAAAATTCTAGCCTTGAAATGGTAGCTCAAAACGTTGAAATTCAAGGGATGATCGGGCGTATTTCCCCGTGTACCCTTTATGGGGAAGCTACCAGTGCTTTATTAACACCGGAACTTGGTAGCCTTAATCCGGCGCTAATGATGATAAGCATCTTGGCTGGTGGAAGGATGTTAACGCCTCTTCCTTTCAGCCAGAGTCTTTTACTTGTCTGGCCTCAGGTAGTAAGCATAATTGCTTTAGCAGCTATATGCTTCGCTGTCTCCTACATAAGGTTTATGAAACAAGAAATAAGGTCAATATAAAGTCAAAATCAGTGCTCGCTTTTCACCCATAGTTTCTCACCGTCGGTAATAAATTCAATAGTGCCATTCTTTGATGTCAGATAAACTTTATCATCACCCAACCTGTCAACTAATCTCTCTACCACTTCAGGGCTGGGGTGGCCAAAGGGGTTATCCGCACCTACTGAAATCACGGCTATTTCGAGGTCAACTGCAGCCAAAAACTGTAGAGAAGTAGACGTCTTGCTGCCGTGATGGGCTACCTTCAGCAAAGTGCTTCTTAAATTGGCTCGCTGTCTGATAAGCTCAAACTCGGCTTCCTCTCTGATATCTGCGGTAAACAGAAAGCTAACCTTGCCCCAACTCAGCTTTATTACTACCCCATTGTTATCCACATCATGGCTGGTTCCCTGAAGCAATTCTGCTGGTGGGTTGAGCACCTCAAGCTTAATTCCATTGCCTAAGTCAATTACCTGTCCTGCTCTGGCTATTTCATGCTTGATTTGCCCTTCATCAACAAGCTTTAGCCACTCCTGATAGATGGAGGAGTCATAAGGCACCCCTGGCTCAAGCACCTGTTTTACCTTATACCTCTGAAGTATCTCCACCAGGCCGGTGACATGGTCAGCTTGAGGCTGAGTGGATATCATAAGGTCTATTGTCCTGTCCCAGAAGGGAAGCTTCTTACTTAGTTCCAAGTTTATCTTCTGTGGGTCGGGTCCACCATCAATGAGTATATTTTGATGGCTAGGAGTTTGAATCAGGATGGCATCTCCCTGTCCGACATCGAAGAAGCTTACATGGAGCTTGTCATCTGGCATGGTGAGGGTTACCAACCAGACCAGGATGGCAATTATCAAAAGAGGGGGTATAAGCCACTTTTTAGGAAAGCGTGACCAATCCATTTTTCCTCCTTTTATTTTCTATGGCTAACGAGTGCCATGGCTACTGCAAGCCCGGCATAATATCCCCATATTTGCCACGTAGGAACACTAGTCACCTGAAAAGATGAGAAGGGCAAAGCGTCAAAGCCCTGAACTACCAAGAGTAGGTAGCTAAGAAAGAGCCAGGCTAGCCAGCCAAGTATTTGAGCCGCAATCGGAATGAAGAGTCCAGTGAAGGCGACCAGCGCAGAGGTGGTGATAATAGCAGGCAAAGCGGGGAGGCAGAAAAAGTTTGCTGGCAAAGCGACCAGAGAGACAACGCCAAAGTTGTAAGCTATAAGTGGCCAGACCGCTACAATGGCTGCTAAGGTTACGGCGAAGCTAGCAGTTACCATATTACCTGTGGCTGCTATTGCCTCTTTGTCTCCAAACATAGCAATAACCCTTTTCCTTCCCCATGTCTGGAAATAGGGATAGAGGAGAATGAGCCCCGCCATGGCTAAAAAGCTGAGTTGAAAAGAAACGCTCCACAAAATCTGGGGCTTAATTCCTACCATCACTGCGGCAGCAAAAGCCAGGGCGGTGATAGCATTCCGCTGCCTCCCTAAAAATTCGGCCAGCAAAAATAAACTCCCCATAATTGCTGCTCGAATTACTGGTGGGCGCATCCCGGTGAGCAAGGCATAAAGCCAGATAGCTAGAAGGGCTAGCCAGATATAGATGGAGCGCTGTCTGCCAAAGGCCAAGATGGCGAGGCTGAGAACCACGCCGATGACGATGCTGATGTGCAAGCCAGAAATAGCTAATAGGTGTGCTGTTCCTGTCCGGGAAAACGCCTGGTTGAGGGAATCAGGTATGTGGCTCCTTATGCCCAGCAAAATACCTTGAGCCAGCGAGCCTTGCGGTTCAGGCAAGGCTCTGGTCAGGGAACTAGAAAGGTGCTCTCTCAAGGAATAAAGCCATTGCAAGGGCTTAAAGCCTTTGCCTGTATCGAGGACTTCTATTTTGGGGTAATAAATAACAGAGTAAATTCCTTGCTGAGCTAGATAGCTTTTGTAGTCGAAATCATCAAATGGAGCTGGTGTCTCCAGCTCTCCTATCACTTGGAGCACATCCCCATAATGATAAGCAGGATACCTGGGCACTCGTATTAGAGCAGCCCCTGATACCTCTTCCCTTGTGCCCCCTGTATTTATTTCGCTAGCCGAAAATTTTAAAAAGCAAAAGTTGCTCCTCACGTCAGGCTCGTCTGCTATCATGCCCTGGATTTCTGCTATTCCTTCATCGTTGTAGAAGCAAAGGGAACGCTCATCTATTTGAGGCAGGCTTGATGGGAAGCGTAAGCTGCCGCCGAGGAAGGCTAATAGGCATAATCCAGTCACTATCAAGGTTTTCTTGCTGTCAGGGAAAAGAGGGATAAGTAAGAAAGGAAGAAGCCCAGAGAAGATGGCAACAAGTGGCAAGCCGACTTTGGAACCTAGAAATACACCAACTACCCAGGCACAGCTAACATATAGAAGCCACATAAGATAACTTTCTAATCTGAAACTGTCACATAGCCAGGCGCTGTCACGAGCAAGCCAATAACAGCGGGAGCGGGTACCCCATAGAGCCATTTGTATTTTTCATTACATACCTCCTGTTGTTACTAGACAGTTTATCAGTTTGCGTTGCATCAAGGGTAGCTCTAATTAGCTTGGTTATGATAAAATGTGGTCATATTGGAGATTGAGTAAGGCTTATAATATTAATCGCTATTGCAAAAGGGGGATAATATGCAGGTAGATTGGGAAGATTATATTGTGAGCACACCTGACGTGCTTCGAGGTAAGCCGCGAATTAAAGGGACTAGAATCCCAGTTAGCCTTGTCCTCGGATATTTGGCCGCGGGTAATACCACCGAGGAAATTATAGAGGAGTTTCCAGACCTTGCAAGGGAACATATTGCTGCTTGTTTGGATTATGCCCGTGAGTTATCGGAATTTGAAGTAGCAGCCACATGAGCTTGAGATTCTTTGCAGACCACTGCATCTCCAATTTTGTAATCCAAACTTTCTGTGATGCAGGCTATGAAGTTTTTCGATTAAGGGACCACATTCCCATAGGTTCGGCTGATTCAGTTGTGATTTCAAAAGCACAGGAGCTTGATTCCATTCTCGTTTCTTTAAATGGAGATTTCGCTGATATAGTGGCTTATCCTCCAGCAAGTTATAAGGGTATCATTGCCCTTCAAGTTGGAAATCATCCAGAAATCATCCCACAGCTTATGGCAACATTGAAAGATTACTTATCAGCCCATCCTGATGTGAATCATTATAAAGGGAAGCTGCTTTCGGTGGAGGTTCATAGAATCAGAGTTCGAGAGTAACTGATATTGGCATCAGCATGGGCTTTTTCCTTTAAGGAAGCTCCTTCAAGCGAAGCATCTCGGTGGCGAAGTAGTTAACGATGTAAATGGAGTGGACAATCCTGATTCTGCAAGCGCTACAATTACGATGACTTGGACAACTGCATCTCCGGGGAGCGATATAAAGGGGGACGACTATGACTGAAACAACAAGAACAATCCAAGTTAGCCGGAAGTACTCAGAGTGGCGAATCAGTGCATATGAGTGTAGACTTAACTCCTCTGGTGACGTCCTCAAAAGAGGAAGGTACGTCATTGGTTGGTACGGGCTTTTCGATATCCACAGACTTAAGAGCGAAATCATGCCGAAGCTAGCTGAGTATGCAGCTCAAGGCTGGTCATATCCCTTCTTGGTTACCTCACATCGACTTAGGAGCAAAACCATGGTTAAAATTACTCCTCTCAAGGGTGTAAAGTACTATCGACGTAGACCCGACTCAAGACAAACTTGGCACACTGTTGTTTTGTCAACTAGTAAATACAAAGACATTGCTTAGCCCAGACATTTTATTCTGTCTACTAATGCTAATAGCAGTCATTGCCAGAATGCTAGGCAGAAGCAAGTGCGAACCCAGTGTGTTCTGCCTTCCTAGAAGGAAAAAGTGTTATGATAAACTACCTTTTCCCCCTGTAGAGAGGAGGAGTTTACGATGCCGATACTTCCCAACATGAACCCGCCTAACATGTATCCAGAAGATTCACACGAAGCTTACGTGACTATTAGGTTACTGAAAAAAGGTACGCTCAGTAGACACGAGCTCAAGAAAAGAATTAGGAGCATACAAAAGGAGGCGTGGGCGAGCTTCGGATATGAACGACCATATCACGAAGTTGGAACTTACAACTACTGGATACGTGACTTAAAAAGGCGTGGGTTAGTTGAGGAGTTTGATGACCAGTTGCGTCTGACTGCATTGGGTAAGTGGCTTGCTAGCTCTAGCCTCGATAACCTTTTTGAAAGAGACAAATTTCTACGAATCTTCATTTGTGAGAAATGCAGTAGCCTACCTAATCATGTTGTATTGCTTAGCCCACAGCTGAGCACCATTGATGAAAGCAAGCCTAATGTTAGAGGGCTCATTTGGGTGGAGCTAAGATGTCCGAAATGTAGCACCCTTTTTCCGCAGCAGCTATTGCGCCCTAAGGCTGAACTGGTCAGATTCTATAATGAGGTAGTTGTGGAGCTAGGTCGATACGTGAAGTTGGAAGCACATAGGATATGACTCAATGCCAATAATAGGGCCCATGCTGTAGCACTGGCAATGCAGCAGGGGCTTATCCCACTACAGGAGGTAAAACCAGCCAAGACTGCTTCAAAATAGCCCTTGTATTTGAGGTCGGTTGCTTGAGGTCGGTTGGGAGTATAATAAGTTTTAGGAGGCGGTCGGAGTGAAGAGGCCAGTCGTTTTAGCCACTCTTGTAGCAGTACTTACAGCCCTGCTCCTACTAGGGCTTACCGATACTAGTGCTTCTGTCTCTCATAGCTTAGAGCTTCACTGCTTAGGAATACAGGCAAGGAGGATTAGATATGCCATTTTGCATATATTGACAAGCTTCCGATGGCGGGTATATTCTCAATATAGGAGGTCAATTATGAAATTGAAGGTTATACTTGAAATTAAAGACCTTGAATACTACGGGCGACTTGATAAAGAACTCCTTGAAGAATTCCGTGAAACAGGCAGGGTATATAGCTCAGATGAATTCAAAGGGAATGCTAAAGATGAGGAAGAACTAGAAAGAGGCGCTATCAGCAGGCTCAATAGAATTCTCTCAAACGAAGGCTTAACTGTGCATCAAATTGAGAGGATAGATTGAACAAGGCTAGCCAAAGGAGGTTAATATTATGGATAATGCCAAAGAGCGATCAAGCATCGCTTCGTTCAACTGCCCTAATTGTAATGCAGGCATGGTTATTGCTGCCGTTTTTGGCACCCACCATAACACTCGCTACGAGGCATGGGCGAAATTCTGGTTTAAAGAAGGCAAAACAGGCAGAGGGCTTTGTAAGATAATCTACGAGGATCAGGAGCTTGCGCCTTCGAATGCCGCTCAAAAGATTACTGGATATAGTGTTGACGGCTGGAAGTTTTGGCGACATGAAGGCAAAGAAGGCGTCATCACACTAGATGAACTAGCGAGCAGCCTGTAATGGAGAGTAAGCGCAGACTGCCGACCATACCTCCAACCAATTATGCTAAATTTGGACAACTGCACCTTTGCCAGAGGAGTAGCTAAACCAAGTGAATTTGGCTAAGATAAGCAGAGAAACGTAACTAAAGGATGAGACCATGGGGGCAGAAGAAGAACTTAACAAGCAACTTAAGGATATCGTGGTCAAAATAGATAAGGATGA
>JAUWOR010000001.1:0-199233 GCA_030612025.1 Dehalococcoidia bacterium
GTAGTTGCCCAATTTATTGGGCGACTGTGCCTGATAAATCAGGCAACTACAAAAATTTGGGAGTGAAACACCTCTGAGATGGCTGAAATTGAACAGGGAATCAAAATTAAACAGCCTGATAGCAACAAAGGAGGCGATGTGGCACTAATTATATGGACGTGTGCAGCTTCAACAGAGCCTATAAGGGATAAAGTGAGCCTTGTCTCACTGCCTATCCGGCATAGAAGCTATCTATCCAATCTGGTCTTGGGGGCTGCTGACCACTCTCCAGTATCTCTTTCCACTGCTCGTCAGTCAATCTCCCCTGCTCCATAGGCCACCTAAATTCGTAGTAACTGAGAGTAGGACCAGCACCAAGGATAATTCTGCCATCAGGAACTTTATAGGCTACCAAGGCAAGGTCAACGTAGCCTACTCCTTCCTCTAGAACCTCCATCGGAGGGTTGGTATCGGTGTGAACATCAGCGACAAGAGTGGTTTCCTTGCCCTTAGCTTCAACACCAACGACTATAGAATTAAGCGCCTGGCCAAAATTTCTGATGAACTCATAATCGCTTTCAGATAGCTCTTTGCCTTCCAACTCTTCTTGGCTAATTTTGATTAGCTTTTCCAGAATGCTTTCCAGGTTCTCCAGTCTCGATTTCTCCTCACTGCTCAAGGCATCAAGCTCAGCCAAACCCTTTCTTGTCATCCTAGTAAGCGTAAGCATGCGGGAGTAGAACTCAGGGACTGGTTCGACATAGCCTACCACTGGCTGTGCCTGAGGCGGCATTGCCGTTGCCGCTGGAGTGTAGCTTTGCTTGGCATACAAGATTGTGTCATGGCGAAGCTCAGTCCAGGATGCCAGAGCGGTCTGCAATTCCTTGTCCTTCCAGGCATCAGTCTGCATAAAAGTAGGATAACCTTCACCAAAATCCCCCAGCAAAGGCCTTAAGGCATAAAGCCAGCTCCAGTAAAGATTGCGATTCCAATCCTTCTCGCTTACAGCATCAAACTCTTCTCTGAGCATATCTAATTGCTTATCATAGCTAGTGTCTTCACCCTGATATTCAGTATCTCCCTCAGCCTTCAATATGTCATAAGCTCGCTCTGAGCCCAGGACTGCCATGACATCCAATCCTCTGGGAAAACATCTCTGAGGACCGAGTATAGTTATCTTCAGGGTAAATGGCTCACCTTGGCCCACATACATACCTACAGCGGGAAAGACCAGATTTTGAAACATATATGAGTCAGGCACAAATCGCTGTCCCATAAACCTCATCCCCTTTGTGTCAGCCAGACATTCATAGAGCTTCTCTTTAGTCACCGGCGGAGCAATAAGACAAATGCCGGAGCCGCCGTAAATCTCGGGATTTCTCATCTGAGCTAGCTCAGCTTTCAAATTGAGCAATGCCTCCTCATCAGCAAGCTGACTGACGTCAAACTCAGTGCCAAAAACCTTCCCTATAGCCTCCAGATATTCATATGGGGTCAGGTCATCAGCAGTGCCCACGAAGAAAGAGGTAACAGAGTAAATCCGATTCCATGTTTCCCAGCAAGTGGCATCGTTGACTTTTACATTAGGCAGTTCTGCCGAAATCAAAGACGCTTGAATTGTAGCTATCGTGGCATCCTTCTCACTGACCAAGGCATCCCGGCCTCCCTTGAGAAAGAAAGCCATCCGGCCATACCACATCATGGCCTTGAAATATCTTTTCAGCGCCTCGCTCCGGGTGTAATGTCCCCTGGGAACATACTGGGAGTAGTCTTCTTTATAGGAATTTTGGGAATCAGGGGAGTTGAAGATAGCACTTGGATTGAAGCCCTCATGCGCTTCAATGTTTTTTATCTCCGCCTTAACTTCACCCCCCACATAAGACGGAATGGAGAAATCAACCTTCTTCAAAGGCTTAAATTCTTTCTCATCCCAGGGATGCTCTTGATTCCATTGCTCGATTTCCTGCTTGGTTTTCTCTTCATCATAGCCTTCAGTTGGAGTCTGGAAAAGCTTCAAGGCCACGGCAAAATAGGCCACATTTCTTCTGGCAGCTTCCTTTAGGTCAGAGTCAGTGAAGGATTCATAATCCCATATTGCCCTTTCCAGCATCGCCTGGCTCATATCAATCAGTTCATCAAAAAACTCTTCTTCCTCAAGACGCTTCAGTATCTCATTGAACTGGATATGATATAGATGAAGCAAAGTATCCGAGGTAACAAAGATAGGGACACCTTGCTCCTTAAGTGTCTTATAAGGCTGGACAATATCATCGCCATGCCAAGGGATAACCACAAAGCCATTTTTCTCCAGAAGCTGCTCCTGATTTTTAGTCAGCCCGAATCTTGAGCCTACCTCTGCAAAGTTTGTTACCTTCCCCAAATCCAAGGGCAATAAGTAGCGCGGAGCATCAGGAGATACAGAGACCTCTCCAGATTCATAACAAGCTGCCATAGCAAGCTTGGGATTCGATACCTCACCCTCAGCCACTGAAGGTATCGCAAACTCAGAAGGTACGGGCGGCCGACCAGTTGCGCAGCCACTGGCGAGAAAGATAGCAATTAAAAGAATAGAAATAAGGACCTTCCCAATTTTCATCCTATCCCCTCCAAATTTAACCTACCATCTTAAAAACGGAATAGTTGATAAAAAGTTTATATTCTGTAAAGACATCTTAGGGTAAAGCCTATTGTTTTTCCTAGCACTGCTATTATACTATTTAAGACATAATTTCAAATCCAGCCCAAGGAGAGGAGGCGATCACTTATGAAGATAAAAGGTTTGTGGATGGGGATAATGGCTATCGTCTTTGGTGTTCTGGTGATCGCCTTGCCTGAGCTCCTAAGATGGCTGGTGGGAATCTATCTTATTGTAGCTGGTGTACTAGCGCTTTTAAGGAGGTGACGCTGTTATGCATGTAATTGGTATAACTGGATTAGCCACGGGGGTGCTGGCCCTTGTCTTCGGCATTGTAGTCTTGATTTTTCCTAAAATCCTGAACTATCTAATAGGGGCTTTCCTCATTATAGTTGGGGTAATAGCTATCATCCAAGCTGTAACCTGATGGGGAATTAATACCTGATTTCTTTCAGTTTGCTTGAAGTTACTCAGATGGTATGGTTACATTTAATGTGACCGCAGGGCGAACAATGACCTTAGTATCCCCAGTAACGGTTACAGATTTATCGGCATCGCAGTCCAGCGTAAGAATGGTAGTCTGCCCCTCCACCACCTCAAATGGGCGGACGAATTTCAACTCACTACTGGGGAGTGTAGCCTCTTCAGGCTCAGCTTCTCCTAGCTTTACTTCAACCTTTTCAATGGTCATGCGAATTTGAGTGTAATTACCGGCAGTCACATTTCCTGAGGCAAGAATCTCTTCTAAGCCTTCTTCCTTAAGTTCAATAAGGTCAAAGGTAGGCATGGTTTATATCTAGAGGTATCCATTCACCCTCTTCACCCTCGTCTCCAGCCTTATGAATTTCGACCGCAGAGGCTGTGAAGTCTATGCTCCTTACGTTGCTGCCATGCCCAGGGTCAGTGACATGCACCACAACTACACCAGTAGGTGTCGGCCCAGCAGGAGTACAACTTACAGCCATAAAGGCCAGAAGTGGCAGGATGGCAAATAGCATTAAATACCGACTAACTTTGCTCATTTTAACCTGCTATGTCTGGTTCTTGCTCACTGCTAAGCCAGCCGTCAAATCATCAAAGAGAACCACTTTGTTAGCCACGCTTATAATCTGCTCGATAGGTATTATGCTCTCCTGCCCTTGATTATCAACTATCATCCATATTTTATCCTGAGGTAATTCTTTCTTGATTCTAACGACCACTCCCAGACTAACACCATCAGGCATGGTAACCTCTTTGCCCAGGAGAAGTACCTCCAGGCCCTTGGCAGCTATCATTGTTTTCAACTTCTTTAGAATGTTCATAATTTAACCCGCAATATTAGAAACGAAACAAGCGGTAAAAAGTTTAGCTCCACCATAGCCTTTGCTGAAAGAGATAATGTAATTCACCCCAGTCAAGGATAACTGAAACGGGCTAAAAGGATTAAGTCTACCCGAGAAAAAACAGGTAGAGAAGGCATAATGGGAACGTGCTGGATACCTTAATAAATTTGTCTTGACTAAACCAGGCGAAATAACATTAATATCAGGCCTACAGCTAATAACGTTACGCCTAAAGCCAGTAAGCCAATCAATAACTTCATATTCATTGCTAAAATCCTCTCTATGCAGACTTGATACACCAGCTAACAGCCACTTTGTAGTATTATGCCTCTGCCCTCCTTACCTAATATCTATATATCTATAACGAAAATCGAAGGGAAAAGTTCAGCAAAATTAAGCTAGTGGTAAAATAAATAAAAGGCAATGGCAATAAAGTTAATCGCCAAGAAAGGCTCGACCTTTCATGATTTCCCCTACACCAGCACACAGCGGAAATGCTTCCATTGCTGGATTATCAATGTCACACCGCCAGGACCAAACCAATGCCTTCATAATTGTATTTATTGCTATGCCAGAGAAGCTATTTATGCTAACTACTCAGAAGATACTCTGCTTTACAATAACTTGCCCGAGTTGGTAGAGAAAGACCTTAAAAAGCTAACCTTATGCCCTCCAATTTCCTTGTCCAATGTCTCCGACCCCTGCCAGGATATAGCTGAATTAAAGGGAGAGGTCAAAAAATTAATAAAGCTTCTGATGGACTATGGAGTTGCCTTCTTCATCACCACCAAAGGAGACCCATCCTTCCTTTTGGAACTGCCGGGCTTTGTGGAGTACAAACCTAAACTTATAGCCACGACCATTGAGGGAACTCCGGAAATACTGCAGCTACTCTCGCCCGGAGCACCGCCACTTGATGCCAGGGTGACCACTGTGCGCAAGCTATCCAACCTAGGTATAGATACCATTATTCGCCTCGATCCCATTTTCATCCATCTCTTCCAGGCTCTTTATGGTGATTCTTGGTTTGATAAAATAGCCGCGCTAGTTAATGCCTTCGCTTCCACTGGAGCTTGCCATATCATCAGCAGCACGGGCAAATTATCTAAAAAACGCTCTCAAACTGGTGATTATATCGGCACAAGCGCATGGCAACGAGTATACCAAGTTATCCATGATCAATCACCCCTAGCGGCCAAGAAATTTGAGCAAGAATATGTCTACGAAGCACACTGGTCAGGAGGGGGTTATCGCCTGAGAAAGGATTTAAGACTTAGCCTCCATCACAAATTACTTGCCTTAGTTGAAGCTAAAAGAATGACCTACGCCACTTGTCAGGAGCTTAGTGCTGAGGAGAGCGATTCCAAAGGTATTCCCCATTGCGAGGCCCTGCCCTTACCTTTTGCCAAAAAACAAGCTAACGGCAAGTTCAAGCCTATTCCCGGCTGCACTGCTAATTGTCATGTCTCCTGCCCAAGATTAGCCATGCCGCCTTGCGGGCATCCAGAATTGGTAACCTGTAAGCCTCTAAAGCTGAGCACCTTGTGCGAGTAAACAAGCAACATCTAAGCCCTGCGACGCATTAACATAAACCAGCTCATGCCACTGACTAAGAGTACTGCCAAAACAATCCAAGGTGCTAGAACCGCCAGCTTGTTCACGGGATAAGCCTCGCCGCCTACTGGTGGAACAGCCTGAAGGGTGACCTGACGTTCTGAGCTTGAGCCAGAATCGCCGTCCAGATCCGTTCCCATTACATAGAACGGATAGGTGCCAAAGTCAAACCCGCTCAGGGTCTTTTCCCAGCGTAGCTCCTTGCCTACATCCATGTCGGTCATGGGGTAGCTATCACCACCAAAGTGGAGAGTTGCATTCTGGAGGCATTCGTTAGCCTCCACTCTTATGGTAACTTCAGAGCCATACAGGGTGGTTCCATTCCTCGGAGCCTCAATGAATTCTATCTCCGGCTCGCCGGGCAGACTTGGTCTAGCCTGAGGGTTGCCACCACCACTACCACCGCCGATCTTTATCTCACCGTTGCGTCCCATGGTTAATAGATAATTGTCGGGACCTGTTATATTCATGGCAGTGACCAAGGAGAAACCAGCATTCATTTTCATGCAAATAAGGTTGAGGGTATAGTCGGCGCCGACATCAGGGCCGAGATGGAAAACATACTCACCCACTGCAGCTAGCTCCTGTTGTTCAGTTCCACCCTTTTGGAGAAGGTGAGGATCTCCCCAGACAGTGCTATATCTAATACCGTCAGGATGGGTGATTTTTGCTTCATGCCCCCAGTCGGTATACTCCTGGGTTACGTCAATCTCCCAGTCATTGGCCAACACTACAGACGCCCACGCCTCATAGGATACCACCCGATCATAGCCATCAGCGCATCCCTGAGTGAATATATTGTCCCCCCGCGTAGCTGTGGCTTCTGTCCGTATATCATATCCCTTGTAGCGGGTTCTGTTAGCCAGGGTGTGCCACGAGGCACTATCCTGCCAATAATAATAGGAAAGCCCGCAATCCCTGCCCAGAATCAAGCCGTCGCCAGGAGCACCAGAAGTAAGAACCTGCTCCATGTCAGCGATGTAGTCTTCAGCCATACCTATAGTGTAAATATTTACTGTTTTAAAGACTCCCGAAGCATCATCCCAGACAAACTCCTGCCTTATCGCTTGTGTTGATATGGGTATCCCTAGCAGTCCTGGGTTGGATAACTCGTCTTCCGCCGACATCACAGAAGAGACTATCGGGAAGTAGTATCTCCTTTCTTGAGGAGGATATCCTCGAGGACTAGCTCTCACCACAGCGCAAACCTCGGTGCCACCCTCTAACGGCGGAAGTTTGCTCTGCCATAGCCCAGCAGCTAATCTCGTCAGTCTACCCCAGACCCCCAGCGACCTTCCTTGTCCATTGAATAGCTCATACTCCACTGTTGCCTCGCTTAGCGGTCCTTCTCTGCCAGCCAGGTAGACCTTCAAGGCAACATCTGACCCTTCTTCGTCTACCGTGACATACATATTAAAAGAATCAGGTGAGGCCTGAATCAGAGGAGGCACGAGTGACAGACTAAGCAGCAGGGTACAAACAACCGTTACGCTAAACGCCTTATTGTTTTTCATTGCTCCTCCCTTGACATTAGCCGACTTCACTGTATGCCTTCAAGTAATTTTATGGTAGTAGTGCTGCTTAACAAAAACAACTCCCGTTGTCACCTCCATGTCATTCGATTGAAATGAGTGAAACCATCAGGCTAGTCTATAGTCCATTTTACTATGCTCACCATACCGACCTTCTATTTCTGGGTGGTATGTAAGATTCAAAAAGCAGGTCTATAGTCCGTTTGCGAAGATCTGTCTCATGCTCTTCCAACAATCCTTTTGTGGCACAAACTCGTTGACAAACAATATCCAATTCTTTTTCGCTTAGCTCAGCTTGCTCGGCAAGCTCTAACATCTGCATTAAATCACGAACCCGCTGATAAAGGACTTCCTGTTCTTCCTTTATCACCTCAATTTGTTCACTACCGGATTTTTCATATCCCCTGACTTGTTTCACTGTTTGGCGAATCACTTTCTTATATTTTTTCAAGGCAGCTATCTCTTTCTTAAGAATCGACCGCCTTTCCTTGTTCTTTTTTAACCGTTTTGCCAAGCTTTTAAGCTCACCTTGATATCTATCAGTCCTATTGAATTCGTCATGAAGAGCCTCCAGCTTTTTGCGATACTTTTCTCCCAGAAGAGCTTCCAGCTTCGTCAGCCGGTTAAGCCTCTCACTGAAGAATTCTACACTTCGGCGTAATTCTTCGACCTTGCTCAGTAGTTCCCTTTGCCCAATAGAAACTTGCTCTTGCCCTATTGCCTCTTCAAAGGTTTCCATTCCTAAATCCTCTAACAAGTATCAAGACAAGCCCATTATAAAAACCCATCCAAAAATAATCAATAGCTAATTACATGAGATGGTTTATTTTGTCACCCCGAGCGCTAGCGAAGGGTCTAGATTCTTCGGTCGCTTCTCTCCCTCAGAATGACAAGTAGCGAAGGACTCAGAATGACAGGAGGGGGTTGCTAATCGATCTTAATTACATGACTCTTTTTGTCTCAGAGGCGAAGTTAACGATGTGCCAGCTCAACTACGGTGACGCCGTAGTCCCCTTCGCCGTAGTCACCAGGGCGGAAGGATTTAACTAAAGGATGCTTGGCTAGCACTTCATGCACTGCCTGGCGCAGTGTCCCTGTACCCTTGCCATGAACAATGCGCACCGAGGGCAAACCAGCCATAAAGGCATCGTTGAGGTACTGATCTAGCCGAAACAAGGCTTCGTCAACGGTAAGATAGCGTAAATGCAATTCCTTATCTACTGCTTTCATTACAACCTAATAAACTCCAAGCGAAGAATTTCCTTGGTAGCCTCGGTAACCTTGACCCTATCATCTATGCGCCAGCCTACTACCCAGATGATTTGCTGAGGGGAACAGACTATTGGGATACACTCTCGCCACAAAAGTGGTATCTTAGCATCAATCATAAAGTGCTGAAGCTTTTTAGGCCTATCCATGCCTAAAGGATGAAATCTATCTCTCGGCTGGCGCTGACGGACGAATAATTCAGTCCCAGTTCGGTGCAAATCAAATTCAGCAACGAAGCTTCTGCGAGGTTGCTTCGCTTCGCTCGCAATGACAAAAGGAGGACGCGATTCGCTATGCTCAGGGCTTTGCCTCGGGATGACAGAAGAAATGCTAGTTACCACTCGCCATCCGGATAAAACCGTCTCCCCTGGCACTTTAAGAGGAAATACACCTTGCAAGGCAGGAAAAGGACAAAATAGTCTAGAAGTCGAAAGTCCTAAGTCCCGCGTAGATTCATTACCCTCAGGGCTTTGGCTTACCGCGATGACCACCTCATCATATTCATTCCAACACACAAGACCATGAGGCAAGGAAGTTCTTTTACCCACCGGTTTACTTAGTAAACTCCTGATTGCTTCAATATGATTGGCTTCAATATCCCGAGTATCCCCTACCAGCCTAGCTATAGCTAACCTCAGTAGCTGCCTCTGCAAAGCTATAGGTAAGGCAGCGATTTTCCCCTTATCCAGGTAAATGGCATCATCTTCCTGCCTGGCCACTTCATCCCACAACTGAAAAGCTTGCTGCTCCACGAAGGAAATGTCATCGGCGGCGATTTCAGCCAGGCGAAGCAGAGCTTGGTCTACACTTGGGTTATATTCTCTAAGCAAGGGTAAAAGCTCCAAGCGAAGGCGATTTCTAAAGAAAGACAAGGAAAGATTAGAGGAATCAATCCGTGGCTCAATCTGGCGTTCTTGACAATAATTCAATGTTTCCTCTCTAGTAACATTGAGGAGAGGTCTTATTACTAACAGCTTGCTTCGCTGTGCTCGCAATGACGTCCCTTTACTATAGGGCAAAGGCGAACAAGGCTCAAGGCCACGCAGCCCGGAAGTTCCCGCCCCCCGTAATATATGCATCAAAATAGTTTCTACCTGGTCATCCCGAGTGTGCCCTATGGCTACTCGATTGGCTCCAATATCATCAGCTATTTTGGCAAGAAAGTCATAGCGTAGCTCCCGAGCAGCCTCCTCCGTAGAGCAATTCCTTTCAGCTTTGTAAGCAGCTACATCACGTTTACCAACAGTGATTGGAATACCAAGCTTGTCAGCCAAGTTAGCTACATATTTGGCATCAGCTTCAGACTCAACACCTCGAAGCTGATGATTCAGATGGGCTACACGCAGCTTTATGTCAAGCTTGCTCTGCCATCTTGCCAAGACATGCAGCAAGCAAACCGAGTCAGCACCACCTGATACCCCAACAACTACTATCTCCCCAGACGAAATCAGGTTATGCTGCTGAATAAAATCTATGACTCTTGTTTCCAGCTCAATCTTTTTCATAGAGATTGCTTCGTCGCTTCGCTCCTCGCAATAACCCTTTGGTAGGAAGTGTCATTAAATGCTACCAACCGCGGTCCATAATCCTCAAACTCAAGGATGCTTACCCCTCCAGGGTCTACCTTGAATTTAGGAAGATAGTCCAGCGGTAAATCCAAAGCTTTAAAGATGATAGCCAAGATGACAAAGTAATGGCTGACAGCTACCACCGTTCCATCTTTGTGCTCTGCTAACAAACGTTCGATGCTCGCCCAGGATCTTTCCTGTAGCTCAACAAGGCTTTCCCCACCAGGCAACCTTTCCGACCCTCCCCCCTGCCACCACTGCATCAAGAACTGACTAAAGGTAGTGCTCAAACTAGACACAGACAAACCCTCCAATTCGCCAACACTAATCTCCTTAAGTCCAGTATCAATTTCTACAGGCAATTGATGCTGGCTAGCTATAGGCTTGGCTGTACTTGCAGCTCGCTTTAGGGGACTGGAAATTATGGCATCAATGTCCTCATCCTTTAGCAAAGAGGCCAACTTATCAGCTTGTTTTAACCCAACCTCGCTTAACTCAGTATCGCTGCCACCTCCCTGAATACGCCGCTCTTTATTCCAATAAGTTTCGCCATGCCTAACTAAGATAAGCTTCAAGAGATTGCCTCCTTTATCAGCTATCAGCTTTCAGCTAGGGGCTGACTGCTGAATGCTTTTATAAGCTAACTTCACTCTCTCACCATAAGAGGGATGGTCATAAAATAAAATCTTTGTCCACTTACCAAGCTCAGCTTCAATCAAGTTCTGGTCAGTTAACTTAGTCATCAAAGCAATAAAAGCTTGAGGATTATTGCTTAGCTTCAGTGCAGCCTCGTCTGCTGCCAGTTCAATGCGACGATTATACCAATTAAGAAGTGGCTGTAATATCAACATAAACACAGCTAAAACCAGAACTAGCCAAGGAAAGCCAGCCACATCACTTATCCCTTGGAAGGAAAATAACACCACTCCAGCCCTAAGAGCTAGACTGGTTAAATAAAATGCCAGTAAAAAGGCGACTGTCCGAATCAGCATGAGCTTAGGAATATCGCGATGAATGTGGTGACCTAGCTCGTGAGCTAAAGTTACCTCTATCTCATCAAATGAATAACTCTGGAGCAAGGTGTCACTGATAATAACACGTCTGGATTTGCCCCAGCCACTCAACATGGCATTGGCTGTAGTGGCTTTACTACTTAGATTCATGCTAAACACATCCTCAACATCAACCTTAGCTCGCCTGGCCAGATTCGCCAACCTCTCTTTAAGCTCTCCCTCCTTCAGAGGTTCCAATTTGAAGAACAAGGAGATAAGAAGTGTAGGGGCTAGCCAGGTGAGAAACAGAGTCAGCAAAAACATAATTAATCCCGCAGCTAACCACCACAATGAAGGGAGACGTTCCATAAGCCAGTAAATAACTGTGACCAGACACAAGCCCAATAACAATCCCAGAAGTAAAGATTTAGCTTTGTCTTTCAGCCAGCCGGTCACATTTTGGGTTGACAAGCCATAGCGATGAGGCAACACAAAGTCTTGATAATAGCCCAGCGGTGCCACGATTATTCCATAGCCTAATACTAGAATCAGCAAATATAAAGCTGCTGACCAGGAAGAAGCAAAGGGCAAAAAAACAACTAGCCTAGTGGAAACTCCTGCGAAGAGAAGAGCTAGTAGCAAAATAGCCCCCATCCCTAGCTCAAGAAATAGCAGACGCCGTGAGAGCTTACTATATTCCCGAGCTTCTTGCTGGCGAACTGGGTCAGGGGCATTCTGAGGTAGAGTCATCATGTCTAGTCGCCTGAGGCCATTCCCTAGGCTCAGGGAGACATTCCTTTCAAAATGAGCTTGGTACGGTGAATAGATTCAGGATATTGGGGGAAACCCAAAGCAACAACTACCTGCTCTGGCCTACCGCTACCTTTAGCATCACAGCGCAATCTCATTCCCAAAATACATATAGACCCTTCACGGAGCCTGCCCTGAGCAAGATTCTTCGGTCGCTTCTCTCCCTCAGAATGACAAGTAGCGAAGGGTTCAGGATGGTGGCCGATAACCCATAAATCATCTATTAAGGCTCGCAAATCATATAGCTTCATTTTGTCACCTCGGGAGTGATGCCAAGGTAACTCCCTGGCCTGAAGCAAAGAGTGAAGTGAGGCCTCTACATCTTGCTCACTTTTCCCTGACTTTATCACAACACGGTACTCGGCGAAAGCAAGGCAAGATTGAAGCGAGGGGATATTTAGCCCTACCTGCCAGGCATCGAATATCTCAAAGCCACAAGGCAATTGGCTCCTCACTCGCATCATAAGAGATTGAGGAGGCATCCAGCGACTTAGCCATACATCCATGAGTTCAGCCTCACTGGTTACCCCTACAGCTAAAGGCACTGCGAGTGAAATTCGTGGATGGGGGGTAAAACCCTGAGAATAAACTAAAGGTATTCTTGCCCGCCTGAATACCCTCTCCCAAAACCTCACCACATCAAGATGAGAAATAAACTTAACCTCCTCCCCACGACCAAACCTAAGACGCAGGCGTTGCATCTTTTTCCCTGGTCACCATAACTTTCTCTATCTTCACCCCTCGCATTTCAGTTATAACAAATTTCAGGTTCCGGTACTTCAATTGCTCACCCTGCCTGGGTATCCGACCAAGACGGCTCAGAATAAAGCCCGCCACAGTCTCATAATCACCAAGAGGCAGTTCTAGCCCTAGTTCATCGTTAGCCTCCTCCACCCGGAATCCACCGTCCAACTGAAAGACATTATCACCGGTTACCACGAAGTCCTTGTCTTCCTTAATCAATTCATGCCGAATATCGCCCACAATCTCCTCAGTGAGCTGCCCCAAGGTAACCATTCCAGCTATACCCCCAAATTCATCGACAACAATTACTACGTGGTAACCGCCGTCTCTTATCTCGGTGAGAAGCTCTCCCAGATGCTTGCTCTCTGGCACAAAGTGAGCCGGTCGTATCAAATCATCAATAACAATTTCTTCGCTGGCACAGTTATCAGTTAACTTCATAAGCACATCTTTAGCAAACAAGATACCCACCACATTATCCGTATTATCTTTGTAGACGGGGAAGCGGCTATAAGGCGTTTGCGCATAGATAGCTAGAAAATCGCTTAGCTTCGTTCCTTGCTCTACCCAGGCGATTTCCGTCCTGGGAATCATTACCTTACTTACCGGGCGATCAGTAAACTCAAACACTTTGTGCAGCATCTCTGCCTCATCCTCTTCTACCACTCCCTCATCCTCACCGGCACTTATAACGGAGCGTATCTCACTCTCGCTCACTAGCTTCCTATCCTCCTCAGTCTCAGCCACCATTTTAATAAACCCTAAACCAATACGATCCAATGCCAAGACAAAGGGATAAAGGCACCACTCTATTATCCTCACTGGATTAATATAAAGCAGAGATAATCGTTGAGCATGGTGGACAGCTATAGTCTTAGGAATAACCTCCCCAAAAACTAAAATCAAGGTTGTCACTCCAACAGTGGCTATGATTGGCCCCCATGGCAAGCCAAAGGCTGCCACCGCCATAATAGTGCCCAGCGTAGCTGCCGCCACATTTACCAGGTTATTACCTAGTAAAACAGTGGCTAAAAACCTCTCTGGTCTATCAGCAGCTTTAGCTAGCTGCCTTGCTCCCTTAACACCGCTTTCTGCCAGATATCTTATGCGAAGCTTGGGCAGGGAAATAAAAGCTGCCTCAGCACTGGAAAAGAAAGCTGACAGAGCTAAGCAGAGTAGAAAGGCTAACAAAAGCCAACTATCGGCGTCGTCCACCTATCACCACCCCCCAAATCCTCCACTAAATAAACTGACCATACTTTTACAATTAACCCTTGGGCTAAAATCTACCCTTATGCAAATTATGATAGCATTGGCTAGCAAACTTGTCAAAACAAAAACTTTTGACAGGCTTCCGATCCTATGATATTGTAGGCTTTGTTGATTATTTTGGTCAACAAAGCAGGGATCCAATGAGGCTTTCCACTAAAGGACGGTATGGAACCAGGGCGCTTTTGGATTTAGCCCTTCACTGGGGTGAGGGACTAGTTCAATTGAAAGACATCGCTCGAAGACAGGAGATTCCACTGCCATACCTGGAGCATTTAATCACACCCTTTGTAGCAGCGGGAATAATAAAAAGCACTCGCGGGCCTCAAGGTGGAGTCTCACTGCTCAAGCATCCTCAAGAGATTAGGCTCAGCGAGGTGATTCAACTTCTTGAGGGCTCGATTGCTCCGGTAGAATGCGTCAATAATCCAAAGTCATATCCTCGTTCCAATCTTTGCGTCACTCGCGACATCTGGAGTGAGGTAAAAAAAGCCATAGACGGAGTTTTGGAATCTACGACTTTACAGGATCTGGTCGAGCGGCAAACTAGGAAAGAGGCAACTGCCAGGTGTAAAGTCAGAGAGGTAGTATGCCAGCTAAGATTGACAAAGTAGGCTTGTTTCTTGCCCGGAGATAAAATAGCCTTAATAAAAGAAGTCCTATTGAAATGCAAAAGGCAAAAATAAAAATGCAAAATGACAGAGCAAAAGTTAAAAAGTTTGCATTTTGAATTATCATTTTGACTTTTGACCTTTGATTTTTAATTTTCTATAGGGAATCTATGTTTCGAGCAATGTCGGAGGTTTATATTAGAGGCTAAAGCTAGAAGGAAGGAGGTTAATTATGCGAGAGAAGATAGAAGCAGCACTAGAGCAAATAAGACCTGCTTTGCTAGCAGATGGCGGTGATGTCCAGTTGGTAGATGTCAGCAACGGTGTGGTCAAGGTGAAGCTCACCGGTGCCTGCGGAGACTGTCCAATGGCGACCCTAACCTTGCGACAGGGAATTGAGCGTGTGCTTAAAGAGCAAGTGCCTGAAGTTAAGGAAGTGATTGCCATCTAAAGTTAAGGAAGCACTAAATACTAATATCTAAATCCTAAAGAAAATCAAAAGGCAAAAGTAAAAATGCAAAATGACAGGGCAAAAGTTAAAAATCAGTTTAGTAAAGCCTTTTTGCATTTTGAATTGTAATTTTAATTTTTTATCTTTGATTTTTGATATTTGTTAGAATTTGAGAGGCAGGAGGCTTAATGCCAAAGGCTTTTATTTGTCATTCTTGTGGTGAGAGAGTGGAATTCTCCCCTGAGAAGCGACCTTGCGAGGCGCTCAGCGGCTGGCTTACGGTTTCGCACTGGAAAGGCTTGGGAGCAGTTGAGCAGTACAATTTCTGTTCCTTTACTTGCCTTAAAAGATGGGCAGATGCTCAGGTTCCCAAAATCCCCGAAGTGTTCCTAAAAGCTTTTGAGAGAAAAAGGGATAAAAAAAGAAAGGCTATGCGAGGGAAAATACAACCTTGAAGGAGGAATTGCTCGATGAGAGGATCGGGGCTTCCCAATAACCCCAGAAACAAAATGCCCTTCCAGCGGTTCGTAACTTTTATGTTTGAAGAGGAGATCGAGAGGTAAAAATGCCTATCTATGAATATTTTTGTCCACATTGTAATCTTAAGTTTGAATTACTTCGCCCCTTATCCCAGTCAGACGAAATTGCTTCTTGCCCCTATTGTCATACCAATGCCAAGCGAATGCTCTCTTCCTTCGCTTCACTTTCTAAAGAGACGGAAGAGGAATCCGCCTCGATCGGTGGAAGCTCACCTTGCAGTACATGCTCTGCCGTAAGCTGTGCTGCTTGCAAAAGATAGTGCCATCGGCGATTGAAACCAAAGGAGAATAAGCAAGTGTTAGAAGTAAAGGGACTTAAACTAACGCTAAATGGCAAGCCTGTAATCAACGGTTTAAATCTAGAAGTGAAGAAAGGCAAGATACATGGCTTATTGGGGGTAAACGGGACTGGAAAGACAACGCTGGCTAACTTACTAATGGGGATAGGTTACCCAGATGAGGGAAGCATAATATTTGAAGGTCGAGATATCACCAAGTGCACAATTTCAGAGAGGGCAAGGATGGGGATAACTCTGGCCTGGCAAGAGCCGGCAAAGTTTGAAGGGCTTAGCATAAAGGAATATTTGAAGTTAAGCAGGAATTTGGACTCAAACGAGAGCGAAAGTTATCTCTGGATGGTCGGGCTTTCCCCAGCAGAATATCTAAATCGAGCCGTTGATATGAGCCTAAGCGGAGGAGAGAGAAAAAGAGTTGAGCTTGCCTCCGTCCTGGCTATGAAGCCGAAAGTGGCTATTTTAGACGAGCCTGATTCTGGTATAGATGTAATCTCACTGCCCCATATCATGAATGGGATAGTTGAAATGAGTAAACAAGGCTCTGCGGTGCTTTTAATCACGCATAGTGAAACAGGCATAGAAATAGCAAATGGGGTCTCTGTGATGTGTGCCGGAAAGATAATCAATACCGGAGCACCAGAGGAGATGTGTCAGTGGTTTAAGGATAATTGCCGGACATGTGACCATATCGGTGAGCCAGCTTATGAGGGGGCTTAAGAAATGATTGTTGCCAACGAATACGAGGCGATACTCGAAGCCTACGGTAAGGCAGGTGGGAGTCTTGATGCCCTAAGAAGCAAGGAAGTAGGCAATCTTATTATCCATAAAAATAGAGTCCTCAGTGCTAACGAGGTCAAAGGGATAAAAGTAGAGACAGAAGAGACAGAAACTGGTGTTAATATCTACTTTTTAGTGGAGGAAGGGGCGAAAATTAAATACCCCGTCCACTTATGCTTTGGTGTTTTGCCTAAGGAGGGGCTGCAGGAAATTATATTGAGAGTAGAGGCACAAGCCAACAGCGAGGTAACTGTGATTGCCCATTGTATTTTCCCCAATGCCATCAATGTAATACATAAAATGGACGCCGATATAAAAATTGGGAATAACGCCAAGTTTTGCTACCAAGAAACTCATTATCATGGGGAGTCCGGCGGAGTTAAGGTTATCCCAAAGGCAAAAATCGAGGTAGGTAAACAAGGTGTCTGGCAGGGCACCTTCACCTTGATCGAAGGCTGCGTGGGCATGTTGGACTACGACTTTGAGATTTTTGGCGAGGAGAAAAGCATAAATGAGCTTTTAGTAAAGATCTTTGGTAAAAAGGAAGACGATATAAAAATCGTAGAGAAAATCCACCTTAATGGAAGAGGCGCCAGGGGTTTGGCAAAAAGTCGTCTGGTATTAAACGATAACGCCAAAGCAGTGGTTATGGGCGAAACGTACGGCAATGCCCCTTTTGCCAGAGGTCATGTTGACTGCCTCGAAATCGTGAATGGAAAAGGAGTGATAGCAAGAGCAATACCAATAGTATATGTGAAGAATGAGCAGGCAAAGGTTACTCATGAAGCCGCTATAGGTAGTATAGATAAGAAGCAGATGCAAACATTGATGGCAAGGGGATTAAATGAGGAGGAAGCGGTTGACGTTATCGTGAGAGGCATATTAAGATGACACCTTACCACGTCATTGCGAGCCGAAAGCGAAGCAATCTCATCAAGGTCAGCTGCAATGTTGCAGTGATCAGGGTAAGAAGAGATTATCTTTTCGAAATATTGCCCTAGGGTTTTTCTTAAGCGGGTGGGGCCAACGAGGGTTCTAAATTTTCAAACGAAAGGAGGCTAAAAACATGAAAACCGTAAGCCTATGCAGCAAAGACTCCTGCTGCCCAGTAGTCAAGATAACAGATACACAAGTGGAAATAGGAGAGAAAGACAACACCTGCATTCTCACTAAAGCCCAGTGGAAGACCCTCAAAGAAAAGATACTGAAAAAAGAACTCTAAGACAAAAACCACAAAGTCAAACTCCGTAAGCTCCACCCACTCCACAGAGAATTATTTGCTAAGGTAACCTAGGATGGGTTTGTTAAGGCTAGAGAGAGGATAAAAGTTCATGCCGAAAATCAATCTTCTCGATTCTAAAACCTGCACCTTGGTAGGGCTTGTCACCAATGTAGCCCTAGCAATCTTTAAGCTTTTTGCCGGTATATTTGGTTTCAGCTATGCCATGATAGCCGACGCTATTCACTCCATGTCCGACTGCCTTGCCACCGGAACTGTTTATGTAGGCCTACGAATTGGAGAAAGACCGCCAGACGAGAGCCATCCTTACGGTCATGCCAATGCAGAAACTATTGCCGCCTTTCTGGTCGCTCTCATAATCCTGGCTACCGGCGTCTTTGTCGGCGTTTCCGCTGTCCATCTTATTGCCCAGAGGCACTTGGAACCTCCAGCCACGATTGCTCTAGCAGCAGCTGCCACTTCCATAGTCATAAAGGAGGGGATGTTTCGTTATACGCTCAAAGTAGGAAAGAGGAACAATAGCCCAGCCGTTATCACCAATGCCTGGCATCACCGCTCAGATGCTTATTCCTCAGTGGCTGCTTTGGCTGGCATACTTGGAGCAAGGCTGGCTTTTCAATATTTAGACCCCATAGCGGGACTTGTGGTCTCAGCCTTTATTGTTAAGATGTCTCTCCCCCTTCTCCGTTCAAACGTTGGAATCTTGATGGATGAAAGACCAGAGCCAGCAGTTTTAGATAAGATAAGAGCCGCGGTCCTAGAGGTTGGAGGAGTTAAAGCAATCGATAGTATCAAAGTACATCGCCGTGGTTCTACCTTCACCATTGATATAGAAGTAGCTGTAGACAGCAACCTCACTGTGGAGCAAGGTCATCAGGTTGCCTCCAAAGTAAAAAACAACCTCCAGAACAAGATTGAGCATGTGCAGGATGTCATGGTCCATGTTAACCCTTATCAACCAGGGCAGATTTCAGGAAAGAAGTGAGCTATGTTGAAAACCAATAGAGATTTGTCTTTAGTGGAAAAGATTTTGAAGCTGAAAAGGGATAGGAATGCCGTTATCCTCGCCCATAACTACTAACTGGGCGAGGTTCAGGATATAGCCGACTTCGTTGGTGATTCCTTGGAATTCGCCAGAAAGGTAGTAGATGACAATGTTTGCCAGGATGCCAGAAGGGCACTGGAAAGGATTTTTGAGCTTTCCACTCCGGAAAGGTAGTCTCCTGGATAAGTGCATGCTTAAAGAGCACCACAAACTAAAGAAGTAGCCGGGGGCAAACTATGATAGCCCAGTTTTTCATTGTATTTAAGGATTACCTTATCGAGGTATTGCCCTTCCTGGCGATAGGGTTTTTCCTCAGTGGCTTGATCCACGAATTTGTTCCCACGGGGTTGGTAGAAAGACACCTCGGCGGGCGGGGAATAAAGCCTCTTCTCTATTCCACCCTCGCTGGGACAGTCCTTCCCATTTGCTGCTTTGGCTCTCTTCCGGTGGCGGTGAGCCTACATCAGAAGGGGGCGAGGTTAGGCCCAGTTTTAGCCTTCCTGGTGGCAACACCGGCTACCTCTGTAAGCGCTCTCTTGGTTTGCTATGCCTTGCTGGGGATAAAGTTCACCGTGTTTATATTCTTTGCCGTGATTTTGATGGGGTTGGTTATGGGTGCTATCGGCAACCTTATCAAGTTTGAGTCCAAGAGTTTGGCAAACCCCCTTCAGAAAGCAGAGATTGCTACAGATCCCGTTTGTGGCATGAGCGTGGATACAGAAAAAGGATTAGCAAGTGAGTATGAAGGCAAGAGCTATTACTTTTGCTCTCCCCGTTGCCAGGCGACCTTTGAGAAGGAAGCGCAGAAATACGCCGGCGAGCATGCGAAGGGTGCCAAGGAAAGATTGATCTCTGCTTTCAGGTATGCCTTTGTGGATATGGTGAAGGAGATCGGCCCTGAGCTGCTTCTTGGTCTGGCCCTGGCAGCTCTGGTGGCAGCGATTACACCTATAGGGAAATTTGTGGGAAGCTATCTCAGCGGCGGATTAGGGTATCTATTCAGCCTTGTTTTTGGACTTTTGATGTATATCTGCTCCACCGCCAGCGTTCCCTTGGTTCATGCATTCGTTTCGCAGGGTATGAACATCGGCGCCGGGATGGTGCTGCTCTTAGTAGGTCCGATTACCAGTTGGGGAACTATCCTTGTTCTGAGAAAAGAATTCGGCGGCAAGACCCTGCTTGCTTATTTAATGGTCATTGCTATAATGGCTTTGGCTTTGGGCTGGTGCTTTTCGATGATATAAATTCTGAATAAAAGGAGGAAGTATGAAAGTAAAGGCAGAAAACTTTTACCAAATCCTGTCACCCAGATGGACAGTTCTCATCTCGACTATAGACAAAGAGGGCAAACCAAATGCCGCACCATTTAGTTTTGTTACCCCCGTCTCTTCTAACCCACCTTTGGTGCTTTTTGCCGCAGCACCACAGCGACATACTTTAGCTAATGTGAGGGAAACCCATGAATTTGTGCTAAACATTGTGCCGGAGCAACTTTTGGATAATCTTTGGATTTGCTCCAAGGCATTTCCAAAGGGAGTGAATGAAATAATTGAGTCCGGCCTTAGCGAAAGAAAGTCCAGGATGGTTAAGGCACCCGGCATCAAGGAGTGCCTTGCCTGGATTGAATGCCAACTTGAGTTTGAGAGGGAGGCAGGAGATCACATCCTTGTAGTGGGAAAGGTAATCAATGTAGAGTGCCAAAATGAATTTCTCAAGCAAGGAGAGTTCGATGTTTCCCGGGTGAAGCCAGTGATGCATATTAATGGCAGGAGATTTGCCGTTGCCGAAAGAACAACACAGCCCAAAGTGCAATAATACTGCTATCGCTTTAAGGCAAAAGCTAATGGAGGCAGCTAAGATAATCATTCTTATAACCACCGGTAGCGAGGAAGAAGCTCACAGGATAGCTGACCAGCTACTTAATCAAAGGAAGGCTGCCTGTGTAAATATTATGCCTAAGGTAGACTCACTCTTCTGGTGGCAAGGCAAGCTCGATTCAGCCCAGGAAAGCCTTATAGTCATCAAAACCAAAGCATCCAAGCTCAAGGAAATCACTGAATTGGTTAAAAAGGTTCACAGCTACGAAGTCCCTGAGGTAATCGCTCTTCCTATCGTTGGCGGCAACGAAGATTATCTCAAATGGCTTGATACTACCCTAGAATGATAAAGATACCAAAAATTGGCTATCAAATAGACCATCACCATGTCTGGAAAATTAGGTCGTAGAAAGAGTATACTAAACGAGTAGTCAGCAATCAGCGGTCACCAGTTAGCTGAAAACTGATAGCTGGTGGCTAATAGCTAAGAATAATGGATGAGGTCACTATTTCCAAGGCCATAGCTGAGAGCTATATAAAAGACCTGCTTGAGGCAATGGAACTCGATGCTGCTATAGTGGGTGCTGGCCCAGCAGGAATGACTGCCGCTTACTACCTGGCAAAGGAAAAGGTTAAAATAGCCATATTTGAGAGGAAGTTAAGTGCTGGCGGAGGCATATGGGGAGGTGGCATGATGTTCAACAAAATTGTAGTCCAACCTGAGGGTAAAGAAATCTTAGATGAATTTGGCATTACCACCACCGAATACCAGAAGGGCTATTATGTCGCCAATGCTGTAGAAGTGGCCTCAACCCTTTGTTCTCTAGCTGTAAAAGCTGGAGCCAGGATATTTAATCTAATCAGCGTTGTGGATGTAGTCATCAGAGAAGCTGACAGAGTTAGCGGCCTGGTGTTAAACTGGAGCCCTGTTTCCATGGCGAACTTACACATTGACCCTCTAGCCATAAGGTCGAAACTGGTGATAGATGCTACCGGGCATGACTGTGAGATTTGTCGCCTAGTCACTGAGAAAGTAGGAGGGAGGCTGAGGACAACAACCGGAAAGATAATTGGAGAAAAATCAATGTGGGCTGAGGTAGCTGAAAAGAAAGTCCCCGAAAATACCAAGGAGGTTTACCCTGGATTAATAGTCGCCGGTATGGCCGCTACTGCTGTCTTTGGCTCCCCAAGAATGGGGCCAATATTCGGTGGCATGCTGCTATCAGGCAGAAAGGCAGCTAAATTAGCTATAGAGTTGCTCAAAAAAGGCTAGAATTATTATGTCAAAAACAATCGCTGAAATCACCGAGAAAATTAAAAGGGGAAAGGCAGTGGTGGTCACTGCCGAAGAGGTGATTGACATCACCAGGGAAAAAGGTGGCAGACAGGCAGCAGAGGAAATTGATGTCGTCACCACTGGCACTTTCAGCCCCATGTGCTCTTCAGGTGTCTTCCTCAATATCGGCCACTCCAAACCCAGAATAAAACTCGGCGGCGGCAAGGTTTACCTTAATGATGTTCCAGTCTACACCGGGTTAGCTGCAGTGGATGTCTTTCTCGGAGCAACTGCTCTCCCTGACGATGACCCCAGAAATAAATTTTATCCCGGCGAATTTAACTACGGCGGTGGACATGTCGTTGAGGAACTTGTGGCCGGAAAAGATATCAGGCTGGTAGCCACTGCTTATGGCACGGATTGCTATCCCGAGAAAAAGCTAGAAACATGGATCAATCTCAAAGACATCAATAATGCCATTCTGTTTAATGTCAGAAATGCCTATCAGAATTATGATGTCGGTGTGAACTTGTCAGATGAAACGATTTACACTTACATGGGGGTGCTAAAGCCAGAATTGGGCAACGCCAATTATTGTACCTCCGGAGAGCTTTCCCCCTTGCTCAACGACCCTTATTACAAAACTATAGGCATAGGAACCAGGGTATTTCTTGGTGGCGACATTGGCTATGTTGCCTGGCATGGCACACAGCATAATCCACACGTTTTGCGCACAGACAACGGCACACCTAAAGGGCCTGCTGGAACCTTGGCACTCATCGGTGATCTGAAACAGATGAAACCGGAATGGTTAGTCGGAACGAGCATGCTTGGCTACGGCTGTACGCTAACTGTGGGCATAGGCATTCCCATACCCATACTATCCGAGGAAATCCTACGCTATACTATGGTAAGCGATGCTGCTATCTTTGCTCCCATTGTGGACTACTCTGAAGCCTATCCACAAAGGAAGCCAGATATTTTAGCAGAGGTTAGCTACGCTGAACTCAAAAGGGGACATATAACCATTCAAGGAAAAGATGTGCCCACGGCATCCTTATCCAGCTATCCTAAGGCAATAGAGATTGCCAATATCTTGAAAGGCTGGATAGAAAGAGGAGAATTTTTGCTCACAGAACCTGTAGCCCCTCTACCCGGGGCGGAGTCAGGCATAACCTTTAAGCCACTTAAAGAAAGGCCAATATGATGGATAAACTCTAAATCCTAAATTTAAGGAATTTAGATTTCGGATTTTGAATTTGTTTGGGATTTAGAAATTAGAGCTTAGGATTTTTATAAAGATGGATATCTCTAGAAGAATAGTGCTTCATTTTCCTCCCCGTGTGACAGGACAGCCGGTTGTTTACCGCCTAGCCAAAGATTTCGATCTCACGTTTAACATTCTTAAAGCCTTGATAACGCCCGGAGAAGAGGGCTTGCTAATCATGGAACTAAGCGGTGACCAGAGAAACTATGATAAAGGCATCCAGTACCTCAATGAAGTGGGGGTAAAAATCCAGTCGTTAAGCCAAGACGTAGTCCGTGACGAAGCCAGGTGCACTCATTGCGGAGCTTGTATCAACCTTTGCCCCACTATCGCTTTCTCTTTAGAACCAAAAACCAGGAGGGTGCTCTTTGACCATAATAAGTGCGTCGTTTGCGGGTTATGTGTCAAGGCTTGCCCTCCCCGAGCTATGAGACTGTATTTCTGAGCGAAGTGAAGAATCCATGTACCAGCCACAGGCCTATCGCCATTGGATTAAAGATAGTGATCTAGTTTCCTTCAATGTAGTAGTAAAACAGACAGACTTATATATCCGAGCCCGGCGCAACCTCAAGGAGAAAGCTCTCAAATCTGCGTTAAAACACCGTGCCTCTCTTGAGAAATATATTGGGCATCACCCACTCTTCCTAACCACATTGGAGCCTTACCAGACTGAGAAAGACGCTCCAGCCATCGTTAAAGAGATGTTCAGGGCATCGCAGTCAGCTGGCGTCGGTCCCATGGCAGCAGTAGCTGGCGCCATTGCTGAAGCCGTAGGCAAAGACTTGCTCCTCTTTTCACCGGAGATAATTGTGGAAAATGGTGGCGATATTTTTCTAAAAATATTGAAGAAGAGGCTGGTGGGAATTTATGCCGGCCAATCACCCTTTACAGGAACAATCGCCCTGGAAATCAAGCCAGAGGAAACACCTTCAGGTATATGCACTTCCTCTGCAAGCATAGGGCATTCCTTGAGCCTGGGCAGTGCCGATGCCGTTATCGCTCTTTCACCTTCCACACCTTTAGCCGATGCCATAGCTACTGCTATAGGCAACGTGGTTAAAGACGCAGAAGACATTCCCAAGGCAATCGAGAAGGCTCAAAGAATAGAGGGATTACACGGCATAGTCATCATTAAGGGTGACAAGATAGGAATCTGGGGCAAAGTGAAAATTGTGCCCCTTAACTAGAGTTGCCATTTTATTCCCTAACTTCACCCAAACGTACATGCTGAGCAGCGCACCACTGTGAAAACTATGCTCTTACTAACCATATTGCCATAAGCGTCAGCCACTGTTACCGTAATAGTAATCGTGTCTCCCTTACCTGGCGCTGTCCAGGTAATTATAGAGCCTTCCCCAGAAATTTGGCCTCCATCAGTGTTATCCCCTTTGGCTAACCACTCATAATTCAGTTCGCCACTCGCACTTGTAGCAATACACTTAATTTCACAAGTTTTGCTTTTCAAAATCACGTAATCCCCTGAGGATTCTTTCATATATTTGGGTTCTTTAGGAGTAACAATTAGGTCTTCAATAACCGGCGGTGGATTGAGTGCCACACTAACAGTTAGCAATCTTGTCTCTTCACCACCGTAACCATCGCTAACTACAACTGTGATAGTATAAAGGCCCTCTGCCTCGGGAGCAGTCCAGGTTATAACCAAACCTGTGCCAGAAATATCACCGCCATCAGTTGACCACTCATAGTTCAACTCATCATCATCAGGGTCTTCAGCATAACATTCAATACGACAACTACTCGAAGGGGTAACCCAGTCCGTATCGACTATCAAGTTATGGATAATCGGTGGATGATTGTCCTTCACGGTGATAGTTACAGAATCAGTAGCTTCACCACCATTGCCATCGGTTACCCTGACCATGATATTATAGATACCTTCAGTCTCGGGGGCAGTCCAGGCAACAGTAGCTCCATCCCCATTTATATTGCCCTCCCCGGCCGACCACTCATAGCTTAGCTCATCACCATCTTCATCCCAAGCAACACATTCAATTAGACAACTGTCCAGGGGACTAATTATGCTCTGTTTGGCTTCGATACTAGTGACGAGCGGCGGGTGGTTAATTGGAGAGCAACCACCCAGGAAAAAAATAGTAATGAGCAAGACAGCAAAAGCAGACATCCATTTATTTGATTTAAAGAACGCTAATTCCATTCCAAACCCTTTCTTCCCTATTAACAAAGCAGAGCTGCGAATCCAAAAATCTCCCGGTATGAAACACTAATATAATCAAACCCACGAAATTAGGCAACTCTCGTCCTTGGAGCTAGACTTTGTAAAGGATTCTTATCTATTCCCACCGGGATTTCCCTGATTGTGCTTCTGTTCCTGTGATCCTCCACCGGAGATTTCTCCTGGCTTGTGACGTCGCGCTTCCAATCTTTCTTGGATTCTTATTCGGGTCTCCTCGCCCACGTTACTGAATTGAAGATTGAGCTCTTCCTGATATTGTTCCATTTTCTGCTTCCCCTGAATTCTCTCAATGGCGTTCTCCAAATCAAAACTTGAATTTTCAATAGCATTAAGAATCCCCTCCTCTGCCTGCTCTGGCACCTTTTCCAATACGCTGGCTAAAACTTGTTGCTGGCGGAAGTGGTTTTCTTTTAATTTTTCAATCAATGCCTCGACATCTTTACCTTCTTCTCTTACTCTTTCCATCCTTTGAACAGCTCTTTGAAACTGCTCCTGGAATTTTTCACAGTGCTTCTCAGCAAGTTCGCATTTCCCTTTGTCGCATAGTTTCTTAATTGCCAAAGCATCCTCATTGGCAAATCTCAATTCCAGCTCGGCTTTTTCCTGAGTATTAAAAGCAAAAGCAAGACGGATGGCTCTTCCCCAACCTTTCACAAAGTAAAAGGGTGAATCGGGCAGAATTCCAGGATCAGAAACCTCGCCAATAGAAACGTCCTCTTCCTCTGCTCCATCTTGCGCCCAAACTGGACTTGCTGGAATTGCCAGCCCGATAATCACAAAACTGGCAAGGATGGCAAAGAACTTTTTACTCATATTTTTATCCCCCCTATTTTAGTATTTTAACTCCGACCTTAAAAGTATATAACGAAAAAAAGAACATTTGGTTTAGACTTCACTGATAGCCCCCATTATCTCATTCCATCTGCCAGTCTCCCAAGCCTGTATCCAGAGCACCACACAATATATTCCCACCCCTATAAAGACAATGGAGACTATTATGCGGATGATTTTCTCAGCGCGGTTGACCGCGTTTAGCCAGGTGGAAACCCTGGCCACGCCAGCGGATAGAAGCGTACCAAATACTAAAACGGGAAGCCCGGTGCCAATGGCAAACACCGCAGGTAGTGCCACACCACCGGTAGATTTAAGAGCTAAAGGTATCAATACTCCAAAGAACAGAACAGCGCTATAAGGGCAAAAGGCCAGAGCAAATATAGCACCCATCAGGAACCCGCCTATCATGCCCCAATCAGCGACCTTTCCCCCTATCGAAGCTAGCTTCCCGCCTCCCAAACCAAAAGAAAGCCTGTCGATATTTAGCATTATCAGCCCTACCACAATCAAAAGCGGACCTAAGATTTGCTCGCCAAAATCCTGAAGAAATGAAGCAACTCCAGGGATCTCAAGGCCAACCACGATGATCAGGATACCAAGTATGGAATAGGAAAACATGCGCCCCAGCGTGTAGAGTATTCCAGTCATAACGGCGTACCTGCGTTCTGTCACTTTGCGGCTAACATATGCTACGGCAGCAATGTTGGTAGCCATAGGGCAGGGACTGATAGCAGTTAGCAGCCCCAGAAGCAGTGCTGAGAGCACGGGGATATTAAAGCTCTCGGAAAGCTGGTGCACTATGCCGCCAACATCCATCAACTTACTCCCTTAAGGCTTTTCTCAATCTTGCTCCTCACTGCCTTGACAAACGCCTCGTCATTGCCCAGGAGAAACCAGATTTCCTTCACCTCTTCAATGTGGTCAGTGCCATCTCTTACAGTGTTGATAAACAGTGATGAGGTAAAAGCGCCATATTTCTCGACAATGGCAGCGTTTTCCTTTATATTGACCGCCTCAAAAATTACCTTGCCACTAGCTAACTCGTCCTTGAAATAAGTTTCCACCGTATAGCGGATGCGATCCTCCGCATAGATGCAGCCACCGCAGCGCTGTGTCCGATGAAAGTAGACAACTTCAACCCTGTCAGCCAAGACCGAAGGCGTGTCTGAAGTTGGAGGTGGAGTAGAGGATGCTGTACAACCTAACATTAGAGACAGAATTAAACATGCCAAGAGAAGGGGATATAGAGTCTTGATTACCATACTAACTGTACCTGTATTTATTCCTTTAAAATGGCCTTCACGATGAACTCTTTTGCTCGCAAGGGGAAATCTTATCTTCACTTTGCTGCGCCCTCCAAACCAACTGTCCCGAGCAGCCTGACCAGCGCCTCCTTATCCTCAGCAAATTCAGGCTTATTTAAAGCAGCGCAGTCCCTCAAGCGTTTTTGCCCCCTCATCATAGCCACGGCGAAGGCAAAGCAGGTGGGGAAGCCGCATTCCCGACAGTTGGTCTTGGGCAAAAAGTCAACTATATCCTTCGCCTTTATCTCTCCCTTTCTCTCATAAAGGGGAGTGATACTTTCCCGCCTCTTCCAGGTATCATTTATCAACTCCTTGAGATAATCCAGAATCTTTATCGCATCTTCTTCATATAGCACCTGCCCCACATTTATCTCCTGCGGCATAAGGCTTGTGAACCCTGTTTCCATTTTGAAAGTAAGGCTTGGCACTTTAGGGGTATATACCGCATTCTTAAGGACAGCGTTAAGGTAAGGAAAAACCTCGCTGATATCATCGCTAAGCTCAGCTCTTACTGCAATCCATTCCGGATTGCAGAAACTGCGCTTAACCTTGGTTATCTTGTAGTTACGGAGAAGCAACATACACCTCTTTTCTACTCGAGCATAAATTCAAGTGTCGGAGGAATTCCAGTCGTGCCTCCTATTTGACACAAGTCTGGTGATAGTGCGTATAAATGAAGCTAGGGCGTTGGTTATGCCCGTATTCGACAGCCATCCAAAGCAGGAAAATATTATGTTCTCATGAGTTGGCATACCCTCTTGCCATTCTTTTTCTTGTGCCATCAGTTCACTTCCTTATTTAGATTTAGGCTGTTTAATTTTGATTTCTTATTCAATTCTGGGTATTTTGGAGATGCTTTACTCCAAATTTTCGTAGTTGCCTGATTCATCAGGCCTTTATCGCCCAATAAATTGGGCAACTACATTTTTAAACAGCCTCTGGATTTTCCATATTGCCGTTTATACTCCTTGAGTAACGCCACTGAGTAATCATTATCCGCAGCAGATGCCACATAATTGTAAATCTTGCCCCTTTGGAGTAATTCTTTTTTGATAGCCCCATCATCGGCTAGCTTCAGGTCGGCAACCTCCTTGAGAATGTTCTCCAAGTTCAAAATGCCTACCTGGAAACCATCGGGCAAGGTCAGCTTCTTTACCATCCTTGCAGCGGCTGCGGGGCAGCATGGTTTCCCCCTTTGCATTTTCCCTCCTATCTACGTAGTCTCTCCTCAATCCACTTCTTGATTTCCTTAACCTCAGGAATTCTGCCTTCTGCCATTTTTACTCCGTCCACAATAACGGCAGGAGTGAAGAAAACTCCTCGATCCGATATCTGCTTGAAGCCCCTTACCTCTGTCACCATCACCTCCTCACTCTGTTTGAACTTTCCTTCTTTCTCCAAGTCCTCCAGTGCCTTCTTCGCATTCTTTTCAGCAGCAATACACCTAACACAGCCCGGTCCGCAAATCTCGATCTTCATGGTGCACCCCCTTAAATCTCATTTATTTCCTCCTCAAGATAAGATAAACCCGGCTATCCAGCCAACAAAGGTTCCCAGAATAATGATGGTCGGGATATAAACCAGCGCCTTCTTAAACCCAAATACCCTCCCTATAGCTAGCCAGTTAGGCAAGCTGATGCCTGGTCCAGTAAGTAATAAAGCCAGGGCGGGACCTTTGCCCATTCCCAGACTCATCAGAGTATCCACAAACGGAGCCTCAGTCATGGTGGCAAAGTAAGTTACCGCCCCAATCATAGTAGCCAAAAAAGACTGTCTTAGCCCAGCTCCACCCAGCCATGTTTCTATCCACTGCTGTGGCAGAACAGCACCGATAATTCCGACTATAAACACGCCAAGCAGAAGGAGAGGGAATATTGTGCGCACAAACCACCACGACTCTTTTAGCCATCCCTTTATCTCGCCCCAGCTTTTAACACGCCAGGCATAAAAAGCCGCTACTGCTGTCGCCCCGGCCCACACATAAACCTTACTTAGGTAAGAACCCCCTCTCACGGCATAATTGGGAGCCAGAAGGGTGACAACTAACAGTAAGAGCAGAATGACATCCTTTCTAGTCATCACCTTTCCACCAGAAGCCTGAATAGTTAGCGCCCTCTCTTGCTCTTCCTTGCGAAAGGCAAGGTACATCACTGTGCCAACGATAAAAGACACTGATAGGGCGGCTACCACCCTGGCTATAACCATCTGAGACCCGAGAATCGAACCGGTATAGACCAGGGCTAATATATTAGCCGCTGGAGCAACCCAGAGGAGGATGAAGGCGGGGCCAATTCCGGCCCCTCCGTGATAAATGCCACTAGCAACAGGGATAACAGTGCACGAGCAGACTGACACGAAGAAACTTCCGCCGCCAGCAATAACAAAGGATTTAATCTTGCTGGCAGCACTGCCCAGATAGCCAATAATTGTCTCTCGGGAGACAAAGGATACTATTGCCCCAGCTAGAAGGAATGCCGGAACAAGGCAAGTGAGCACATGCAAGGCAACATATCCTTTCAGGGCATTTAGCCCGGCCTGTAAAAGTTGTTCAGCCATTCAATTCCTTCAAGGTAGAAGCATTTATGCACATAGCCGAATATGATTGTCAAAAAAAATTATTTGCGTATTGCTCTCGGCCCAACTCGCACAGCGCGACTTAGCCTCTCTCTATCCCACAATATAATCTCCTCATTAACCAGAGAGCCACGGAGCACTTCAATTAGAGCGGCAACATAGCTATTCATCGCCTGCTCATCAATAGCATAAACCATCCATAACCCCTCTCTCCTAGATTTAACAAAGCCAGCACCTTCGAGTATGCCAAGATTGCGTGAGGCGCGGGACTGCGAGATGTCCAGTGCTTGCATTATCTCGCAAACGCAGCATTCTCTTTCCAGGAGGACTTTCAAAATCCTAATCCTGGTCTCATCAGATAGAGCCCTAAAAACTTTGACTAGCTCACGCATGCCTTGAATTCCTCAAGACTATATGCACATTTTCGCATATAGTGTATAATATCGGGGCGGGGTTTTTGTGTCAATAGTCTATACTGGCTTGTATAACTAGGGGGCACATTGGATTCTTATAGTTCCCAGTGTGGTTGCCACCTTAGAGTTGTTAAAGCTAGAATATAGACTTAAAACAGTACCTCCACAATGAATAATAAGCTGACTAATTTTTGTAGAAAAATTTATCACGACCCTTTCAAGAGATACTTAGTCATATCTTTAATAATCTTAGGTATAATCCTTTTATTCACCGGTCAGAAATCGGCAATGTCGATTCCCGGCGAAGGTCTTGAAGTCCATTTCTTTTACGTTTCGGGCTGTTCACCTTGTGAGGAACAAAAGCCATTTAATGAAGAGTTAGCCAACACATACTCAATTGATTTCATTTATCACGATGCTGGGGAACCTGAAGGGTCTGCTCTATTAACACAAATGCTTGCCGGTGTGGGAGTAAAAGGCGAGCCAAGATTTCCGGTAACAATTTTCGGAGGACAAGCTTTCCTTGGTTGGAAATCAGTAGAAACGACGGGCAAAGAGATTGAAAAAACTTTGCAAGAATGCCTGGCAGGAATTTGTCCGGAACCAGGAAGCAAAGAACCCGAGGACGAAGCAACATTGCCCATTGTAGGGAAAATAAGACTTTCAGATTATTCCCTTCCCGGTTTAGCCATAATTCTGGGGCTTGTTGACGGTTTCAATCCTTGTGCCATGTGGGTGCTTGCTTACCTTATATCCTTAATTATGACCTTAAAAGACAAGAGAAGGATATGGCTACTCATTGGCTCCTTTGTTTTCGCCTCGGGGGTGTTATATTTCCTCTTCATGACAGCTTGGCTTAACGCTTTCCTCCTCATTGGCTACTACAAGCCAGTGACAATAGTGATCGGATTAGCAGCTTTGGGTGCAGGGACATTAAACATAAGGGAATTCATAAGAACAAAGGGGGCCATTGTCTGTGAAGTAGGAGATGAAGAATCTAGGAAGAAAACGATGAGGAGGATGGAGAAGGTTGTCTTTTCCCCCTTGACCTTAGCCACGGTAGCCGGAATCATAGCCCTCGCTTTTGCGGTAAATCTTATTGAATTCGTCTGTTCCGCGGCGATTCCGGCGACTTTTACCCGCGTCCTATCCTTGAGCCATCTCTCAACCTTTCAATATTATGCCTACATCCTACTATATGACCTCTTTTTCATGCTTGATGACCTTATTATTTTTGGCTCGGCTGCTCTTGCTATGACTTCAACCTTGGGAGACCGATATGCCAGGTATTGCAGACCATTCGGGGGGACGATACTGCTCATTCTGGGTGTATTACTCCTTTTCGCCCCCCATTTGTTACCTTAATTGAGAAGACTGTTTATTTTGTCACCCTGAGCGGTAGCGAAGGGCTCAGAATGACATAGAGGTGGTGTTGCTGAACAGCCTTTCAATTGAAAATGCTGGCAAATATCGAGTATAATATCTATGTTTGTGGTGAGCGTAGCCCAGTGGTTTAAGGCGCCAGGTTGTGGCCCTGGAGATCGTGGGTTCAAATCCCACCGTTCACCCCTGCGCCTATAGCTCAGCGGACAAGAGCACCGGTCTTCGGAACCGGGGGTCGTGGGTTCAAATCCCTCTAGGCGCGCTTAAAAATCGCTAAGCGATTTTCGCATTCCTTTCAAATATGAAGTGTCATTATGCTTAGTCAGGATGAAACAACCATCTATATAGTCAAAAGTTGTGATTCCGCCCACATCCTGCCTAATATGCCAAAAGTGCGAGTTATCCAGCCTCAATAGGGAACATATCAAAACTTTGTTCACCACCCGATGAGATATCAATGCTACGCTCCCCTTGTATTTAGAAACTACCTCGTTAACTACAGCAAGGACTCTTTTCCTTACATCACCTAGACTCTCACCACCAGGCATTTTTACCAGATGGGGATTAGTATGCCACTCACTATGAAGAGCCGAATATAATTTCTTCACTTCCTTATCAGGTAAGCCTTGCCATTCCCCATAATCAAAATCTATAAGACCATCGCTAACTTGCGCACCGACACCTTGGTATCGAGCTACAATATTCGCCGTATCCAATGCCCGCCTTAGCGGGCTAGAATAAATAGCGTCTAATTTTAAATCGCTCAAATATTTGCCCAGCAATTCTGCTTGTTTAATGCCCATCTCGTCTAGAGCTACATCAGCTCTTCCCCTATATATTTCACCCACATTCCACTCAGTCTCCCCATGCCTTACCAAAATAATTTCTGCCATAAGCCCATCCAATATGTTCCCTTAGCTTCCCTGCCATAAACTTTCGTTCAAAAAGGGAACAAAGGTATACTCGTTCATCTGATTAGCGACACGCATAAGCTCCTTCTATATTGGATTTATTTTTACTTTCGAACAGCCTCTAGGGCTGCGACGGCTCAATCCGTTCCGGGTTTACTACCTTTTTCCAAGCCTCAAGACCATTCACAAAGGCAGGTACACCGGCAGCCGACAAGCATATCTCAAGGGCCTCTAAAATCTCTTTTTTGGTGCAGCCATACTTCAAGGCCAGCTTGACGTGGTTAGCGATATAGTCTACATTCGCCTTAACCGCTGTTAAGCTGACCGTGTAGATAAGCTCTTTGGTTTTGGCGTCCAGTGTACGCGGATTAGTATATTCCGCTTGGATGAGCGTGTTATAGGCTTTAAGAAACTCGAAATCCTCAGCACACATGACTTTGTGAAAGTCTAAGACATAACCTCGCTCCTTGTACATCTTGTCAATGTAGGTCTGCTTTTCGGTGTCTGTCATGATTAGCTACCCCCTTTTTCTTACTATATTTTTGGCCGCGTACCTTTACACCACAACATTCCTCGATAAACTTCACTATACTGGTGTGGCACATATCGCTGCCGCCTTTGGCCACAGCGTAATTGTACACCTGCTGAACAATAGTCCCAAGGAACATCGGCACATGGAGTTCCTCTCCCAACCGTACTGCCATCCCTACATCCTTGTGCATCAGACTGACGGTAAAGCCGGAGTTAAAAGCGCCATTCAGCACGAAAGTAGGAAACTTATACTCGCTAGAGTAGCTGCGCCCGCTGCTGTTGTTGATGGCAGCAAGTACCAGCTCAGGGTTAAGTCCAAGCTTTGCAGCAGCTACTAGAGCCTCTGAGGTAATAATCATAGTGCATGCTGAGCACATATTATTCAGACACTTTACTGCATGTCCTGCGCCGATATTCCCTACATGCGTGATTTTGCTTCCCATAGCTTCAAGTATAGAGCGGCATTCTTTAAGGACCTTCTCGTCGCCGCCTACCATGATAGCCAAGGTTCCTTCCCTAGCACCCCTAACACCGCCGCTGACCGGCGCGTCAAGCATGCGAGCACCTTTCTTCGCCAGCTTCTTGCTTAACATCCTAGTACTATATGCGTAGGAGCTACTCATATCGATAAGAATACTGCTCGGTGTCACTCCCTCTATAACTCCGTCCGGGCCCAGGACCGTAGCCTCTACCTCAGCAGAAGAGGGGAGCATAGTAATCACTACCGGGCATTGCCTGGCTACATCCTTAGGAGATGAAGCCTGCTCTACACCTTCAAGCGCCAGCGCCTCCATGGCTTCCTTCCTGATGTCATATATGGTGACAGCGTATCCGGCTTTTATCAGATCGCACACCATAGGTGTTCCCATCGCACCAACACCTATAAAACCGACCTTTAGCTTCATTGTCCCTCCTTTCTTTCATTCAATAATTTAATATGATTGGTGAGATATCGCTTCCTTTTTTCAAATTTTTGGTAGCACGTCAAAGAGCTGCCTTTCGCCCATCATACTCCTTGCCGAGGGAGAGCCAAAGGCATCACAGTAATCATAGTTTTCATAAAATGCCAATTATCTCTACCTCAGCAAAATACTTTGAAAATACCTCTTCTGCCACTTCTAACTTCACCGGGTTTCGTGAACCAAGCAACACTTTCACCTTACTAATTCTTCTCTATGATAACCCACTAACGGCCCACCTTCAAAACCTGTGCCCTATTAAACAAAGTGTCAGAATGTTTAGGAGTATTTACGGCATGCAAGCAATAGTTTCCACACCCTAGAAGAGCAGCGCTATTTGCCTTATAATTATGCAAGCCTAAGCAATATATTCGGGCCCTCAGTATCGTAATGAGTTTGCCCAGAGGTTTGCTGACGTGGTAAGAAAAATTCGGATAAAAGCTGGCTCAATTGAAGCAATAGCTGAGTTAAATGATACCAAGATAGCTCAAGTGATTTGGGAAACATTACCCATCAAAGGCCATGTCAATCTCTGGGGAGAGGAAATATACTTCTCAATTCCTCTTAACCTTGAGTTAGAAGATGGGAGGGAATTGGTAAGCACCGGGGATTTGGGTTACTGGCCTCAAGGTACCGCCTTTTGCATCTTCTTCGGACCAACTCCAATTAGTCGAGGAGACAAAATTCGCCCGGCAAGTCCGGTTACCGTGTTTGGCAAGGTCATCAGCAAGCTTGCCGTGTTTAAGCAAGTAATCTCAGGAACTGAAATCACTATCGAGAAGGGGGAGTAATGGCTAAAATGGTTAAAAGAGAAGTTTACTATTTCGATGAACCGGGAGAAAGAAATACTCAGTTAGTACTCGAAGCTGTCTCTCATCGGCTGGAGGCCGGTGGAATCAGAAAGGTCATTATTGCCAGCACCTCTGGCGAGACTGCCGCTAAATTTGCCCGTAAGCTCAAGGATAAGGCTGAGTTGATTTGTGTCTCAGAGGCACCATACCGGCGGGAATGGGATGAAGAATGGCCCTGTCTGAAACAGGAATTTAGAGAGGAGCTGGAGAGACTCAGAGTTGCCATTGTCGATAGAGCACCCTACGTTTTCCATGATTCAGTATTAGAGGCTGCCCGCTGGACCAGTATCTTTCCTGAGCGGCTGGTGAAGGAAACACTATACTGCTTTGGACAGGGAATGAAGGTAGCTGTGGAGGTTGCTTTGATGGCGGCTTCTTGCGGCTACGCAATCCCTTATGAAGATGTGATAGGTGTTGGTGGGTCGGGGAAGGGAGCAGATACAGCTATTGTACTTCGAGCTACTTATCCTGCTTCCCTGTTTGACAAAGACTCGGGGAAAAGGCTAGAGATAAAAGAAGTAATTGCTCTATGCCTACTTCCAAGAAGTGGTGGGAATAGGCCCGAACTTGTAGTGACACAGAGGCAATGGAGGCAAAACATAACTCATCGTTACTGGAATTATCTATTTAGTCTAGTCATAGTTCTGGCAATCTTTTGTTGTAGCTGCGCCAAGCCAGCTACCATACCAGCACCAATACCTTCTCCAGAACAAGAAAACACCGTAAAGCTACCTGAACCGAGATATGACAGCGATGTATCTCTTGAGCAAAGTCTGCTTCAGAGAAGGTCAATCAGAACCTACACAGGCGAGCCGCTAACACTTCAAGAGGTATCTCAACTTCTATGGGCAGCCCAAGGGATAACCGATCCGAGGGGTTTCAGGACTGCTCCATCTGCAGGAGCTCTCTATCCACTCGAGGTGTATGTGGTGGCTGGCGATGTTCAGGGTTTGACCCTGGGTGTTTACAGATATGAACCTGAGCAACATCAACTCATTAGAGTCATAGATGGTGACAAGAGAGACAGCCTAGCTGATGCTGCCCTAACGCAGCCCTGGGTGAAGGAGGGCGCTGTGGTCTTCGTATTCACTGCCGTTTATGAGAGAACAACAGCTAAATATGATGACAGGGGCATAAGGTATGTGCATATCGAAGTGGGACATGCTGCTCAGAACTTGTGCCTCCAGGCAACAGCAATGGGCTTGGGAGCAGTCACTGTAGGTGCGTTTCACGATGAAGCAGTAGCCGAACTCCTGAATCTACCACAGGATGAACAGCCTCTGTATATAATTCCTGTAGGCCGCAAACAGTGAAAAGTGATACCCGCCCTTAATATCCAATACCCCGAGTAACATCATTCTCCCGTCCTTTGCCTAGATTAGGCCCAAGTCCTTCAGTCTTACCCTGCCTTAACTGACTTTTGACTCTATCTTACACAGTCGGGGGAAATGAGTTAGCAAACAATACATTGGTTTGTTACCTCAGTGAGCCTGGAAGAAGAAGGATACCGACCAGCTTTGAAATGACCTTCGGAGTTTTCCAGCTCCCTCAAAGTCTATAGCTATCTCGATAATATACTAACAAATATAGCTCTCTAAGCAAGTCGGACTCGTTGTGGCGAATAATCTGTTGTTGAGCAATCTTGCTCCCCTGTGGATACCACTTACAAACTTCTCGGCCTATCTTCTAGCTTCCTATATACCACATTCGCTTGTGGATACTTCGAAGAGATGACACTAAATACATCTTACGGACTTTAGTCCTAATGAAACCTAGGACTAAGTTCCCATTGACCTTTTTTGGGGGGGGGCTAAAATTAGCCTAGAAAACGGCGATAGCTAGCCGGAAAAGGGGGGTGGTAGCTTTGAACGCCAGAGATAGCCCATGAGTCGCCGGGGAAAAGGTTTTTAGACTGTGTGTAACAAATAATCTAAGGAGGTAAACATGAAAAGGAAACTATCAATAGTCTTAGCTATTGCATTGACCTTAATTTTGTCATTATCGAGTGTAGCTTTTGCTGCTGGAGACAAGGTAACTGAAGAGGAGGTTGATGTAGCTCAGGACGCAGGACAGGCCTGGCTGGATAGAATAGCTGCCCTCACCGGCGAGCCTTCAGAATGGATTGGTGCTCATCTAACAGCACCGCAGGTTTATTATGACCTGAAGGGACAACCAAATGCCTACATGTTTGCCATGGAGAATGACGGCATGGTTGTCGGGCATATTATCGTTGGCAGTTCGGCCTATGGTTATCCCGTATTCCAAGCTGGAGAATCTGCCCCTCCTTCAATTCCGACTGCCGATGAAGTGAAATCTAGCATAGAAAGGGATTTAGGATTAAAGATAGCCAAGGAAAGTATTGGCGAGCCAAGTTGTTTGCTATATTTGGGCATTGATAAACTATACGCTATATATGAAGTTGAAGGGCAAACAATAGGAGTAAATCTCATTTCGGAGCGCGCCACATTGGCATCAAACCTGAAATCCTATATGCCTTCTCCAGAGGAATATAAAGCCGCTAAGAAAGAAGCCAAGGGGTCGAAACCCCTATCACTGAGAAGCTCTGGTTACTATTGGCTGGTGATGGAGTACTACAGGGAGGGAGAGCGCAAGTGGTGTGGTCCTTGCTCAGGAGTGTCAATCGGGCGGTACTACCGAACAGAGCATGAGCCTAGCTATGACGATTTACCCTCTCCTGATTCGTACATGTACGATTGGCTTCGGTTTGAGATGGGTGTTCCAACTACGCCGGGAAACTATGGGCCCGCATTCATAGCGATGACCGAGGACTGCTCCGGTCACTATGATAATTTCAGCTATGTTAACAACTATCATCTGGAGGATAGCGACTATTGGACTGTAGTAGATGATATAGATAGCAGCTGGCCACTAGGACTAGAGATAACGGATGAATGGCATTGGAGAGCCATAAAAGGCTATTCTTACAATACAGATACCGATAGATATGAAGTAATTTGCACTAACTCAGCGACGCCTTCCGATTGGGAACGTATTGACTGGCTTCTCCTGGGGTGGTGGGATTTTACGTGTTGCATTAAAGACTAGCCGGATAAGCATAGCTAAAAGCAGGCGTCTCTTCCTGTAAGACTTGAGAGACGCTTGCTTTACTATTATACGCTTTGGAGCTAAGATACTTCGACAGGGCAGGAAAGTTTCATGTTACGACGGATCGTGGTATTAGCATTGATTGTTGGCATGCTTTTTAGCACAAGCTGTATTTGTCTCTTTTACGCATCGTCTGTTGAATGCCCCGGTGTAACAGGTGACAATTCAGGTGGTGCTATCGTGGCCTACGAAGTCTATAAAGGTAATAGCCGAAATGTTTATGTCCAAAGAATAGGCCCTGGGGGGAAAATCTTATGGGGTGAGAAAGGTGTGCCGCTATACATCGCCCAAGGTTGCACTGAGGGCGGCGGCAAGACCGCTCTAGCAGTGGCTGATGGCTATGGTGGTGTCATCTTAGTTTGGTGGGAGGAACAGGGCCTTTTCGCCCAAAAGATGGATTCCGAGGGCTATGCCTTGTGGCAGGAAGGGGGGATATTAGCCTCCACCGGTTATGTTGGGAACTACAAGATGGTAAGCGATAGCCTGGGCGGAGCCATCATCTCATGGTCTGATGATTGGGGCAAGTTGTATCTTCAAAGGGTAGATTCTGAAGGTAGCCTTTTGTGGATGAAGGCTGGTGCTCCGATACACCTTAGAACACATCCTATGCCAGCTAGTCACGCATTCGATATAGCCAGTGATGATTCGGGCGGCACCATTACTGTCTGGAAGAGTAAAGAAGGCAACATCTTTGCTCAGAAGATAGACTCTGAGGGCAACATTTTATGGCGTCAGGGTGGATTATTGGTATCTGCCCCACATCAAGAAAGCCCTCAGGTAGTGAGCGATGGCTCAGGTGGAGCCATAATTGTTTGGATGCATCACGTACTATCAGAGAATGGCCATGGCTACAGCGGTTCAGATATTTATGCTCAGAGAATAGATGCCGAGGGCAATATTTTGTGGGAGCCAGATGGTGTGCCCATCTGTATTGGGTCGAAGGAGGCAGCTGTCCCTCATATCATAAGCGATGGCTTAGGCGGTGCCATCGTTACTTGGAGGGCTCCTTGCTCCATCTACGCTCAGAGAATAGATTCCAAAGGCAACATTTTATGGCCTGAAGATGGCATACAAGTTTGGGAGGCTGAAGGTCCCCAAAGCCCTCATTACTGTATAACAAGCGACGGTTTCAACGGAGCCATCATTGTTTGGTGGTATGTTGAAGAAGGTAAATCGGTAGACCAAGGGGGCGTGCTCCGTGCTCAGCGGTTAGATCCTAGCGGGAGAAAACTATGGGAAACCAATGGAACGCTAGTATCAACTGACCCTTCTTGGGGCTATTCCTACGGTCCAATAATCTCGGGAGATGGCCATGGTGGGGTCATTGTCTCCTGGACAGCTGGTAAACGCATGCATGCCTCAAACTTGTCTTATGTTCAGAGAATAGATGCTCAAGGCAACCGCTTATGGGGAGAAAAGGGGATCTTGCTAAATGGCTAGGATTTACAGCCTTCCTCAAAGCCCATAGCTATTGCGGTAGTACACAGGCAGATGACATAGATAATGACTGGCCAACGGCACTAATGGGGCCTGACTTCAAATACCTACCGGGAGATGAACCCCACTGGATCGCAATAAGGGGATACGAATATCCTTACCCTGGGTATGAGCACGAGCACGCAATAATGTGCACGGACTCAGCCACGTGTACTAGCTACTTGCACCTCGACTGGGATAACTTAAGTATCCCTTTCCCGCCAGTTGAGACTGTCCTTATTATGGATTAAGGTTAGTAAGTGTAAGGGAAACTTAATGTGGCAGGCATTAATTCTAAACTTTTATACGCCTGCCACGTTATTATTAAAAAGGGTAAATGAGGAAATTTATGGGACGCTTTGTTATCGTCGCAGCAGTGTTACTGCTGTCCTTGTCGGGCGCTGGCTGCGATGTGACCTCCCCAGAGGCTAATGACGTGGTGGTGGACAAAATTGCCTTCGGCTCGGATTTCGAAGATCCTGGCCAACATTTCTTTGTTTATACCATCAACCCCGACGGCAGTGACCTGACAAAGATAGGTGAAGCTGGGATTGCCTCTTTCAAATGGTCGCCTGACGGTACAAGAATTGCCTTCATTGGATATGACGGAGAGCTGTGGGTTGCCGATGCCAAGGGCATGAATGCCTCCAGGGTGGAGCTGGCTAACATGGAGCGTCTGCAACCCTGGATTGGATATACGCTTTCTTGGTCTCCCGATGGCACAGAGATTGTCGCTTCATGTGTATTTTACCTGTCAGCGGATGATTACATAACCGAACTTTGTACCATAAATGTTGAAACCGGCGTGGTGGAAAAGTTAACGGACGCCCCTGATGACTATAAATACGCGCCATCATGGTCGCCCGACGGCAGCCAAATCACCTTCACTGTTCCGGGTCCTCCCGACTCTATCTACCTGATTGATCCCGATGGCAGCAATCAAAGGCTCTTGGCCACCGTCCCACAACTAGCTGGGCCAATTAGCTGGTCGCCCGACGGGAAACAGATAATGTATGCCGCCAGGGGGGAGGAGGGGTGTGGAGATGACGTATACCTAGATGACATATACCTGATGGATGTTGAACAGGGCACCAGTGTTAATTTAACCAACAGCCCTGATATGGATGACCAAGCTCCTGTCTGGTCACCTGATGGCACAAGGATTGCTTTCAGCTCCCAGAAACGTATGGGTACGGAGCAGATTTATGTGATGGATGCCGATGGCAGCAATGTAGTACAACTGACCGATGGAAAGGATGAAAAGCTTAATTTCTACTGGCCTTCGTGGTCACCCGATGGCAAAAGAATCGCTTTCACAGGCGAGTTAGTGCGTCTTGGCCCTGAGAGTGAACAATGGTGCGGCATTTTCGTTATGGATATCGACAGCCACAGCATGACCGAGCTCATTGGTTCTAAGGATGCTGATTATGGGCCCCCTGTCTGGTCACCTCGATAGGGAACAAGGCAGCAACGCAGGTTTCTAGCGACCAGCGACTTGCCAAATATTAATATGCCTCAAAACCTGTAGCTATCTCGGTAATATACTAACAAATATAGCTCTCTAAGCAGGTCGGACTCGTTGTGGCGAATAATCTGCTGCAAATAATCCCTATCCCCGGTCTTAAGAAACTTTTCCCATAATAAAGGGATATCCTTGCCACTTATCACTGGCTCGCTAAAATAATGCTCTGCGTGGGTGAACAACTCATCCAATTTGGGCCATTTAAGACCAAGCTTTTCCGCTTTTTCCCTCCAGGGCTGGAATAAGTCTATCCCTTCTATATTCATTCCCCTGGCTTTAAGAAATTCTTTCTCAAAAGAGAGGTTGTAGGCATAGAATGGCTTGGGCAACTTGGGAATGAGTCCAGCAATCTGAGTGATAAAAGGCTCTTCGTCCTTTGAAGTGCGGCATATTATTTCGAGGCGACTCCCTTGAACATAGCCAAAAACCACTATCTCATCATGAATTCTATCCAGCCCGGTAGTCTCTATATCAATTAAGGTTCCCTGTGGAATGCTTACCATTAACTCCCGACTATATGAGGTAATCATATTTTCCCTCTCTTTCGCTAAGCATTATACGAGCTAGACTACACCAAAGATAGCACAATGAGCTAAAATTATAACCTCCCACACAACGTCTTATAAAACTCCTCTCATGTAATGAATTTTTTCTTCCTTACAAGAGAGGTTAGGTGAGGGTGACTTTCCCCCTCCTTCTAACTCCGAGGCTGTTTAATTTTGCCTCATCCAGTTTTAATACCCGTTCACCCCCAAGATCCTCGTAGTGCGACCCTTTAGGGTCGTGCACGAGGCTAAAGCCTCGCACTACACTTTTAAACACCCTCGCTCCTCCCACTAGGGGAGGGAGAATTGTAAGGAATTTTGCAATTGAGTATAGTATCAAGCGATTTGCTATGTAGCTTCAAGGCATAGGCAAGATTCTAATTCTAGTCGGGGCTTTCCTCGCCTTCTTTGGCTTGCTTCTGGTCTTCTGGCAGAAGCTTCCCTTCCTGGGAAAGCTCCCCGGTGACATATTCATGCAAAAAGGAAACTTTCAATTCTTCTTCCCCATAGTGACTTGCCCATAATTAGCATCCTGCTTACCATCATTTTGAACTTCGTCATCCATTTATTCAGATAAAACTAAGTGAGCCTCCGTCTGGAGGCTCACTTGTGAATATCGCTATTCAATTCTTAACCCCTACTCCTCCTTTTAGTTTCGGACTAAATATCCTTTGCCCCTAATTATTTAGGGCCCACTATAACAAGCGAGAAGCTCGGGGCTTCCCAATGCTCCCCGCCAGTGCATCTCAGTTAGTATCAGCTACCTCCCCCTAGCACTAGCGGGGAGCTATTATCGGGAAAAATCCAGGTGCACAATAGCGCTTGCCGCATCATGCTCACCTCCTTCGCTAAGCAGAATCAAGCTTTTGCCTAGCATTAATATATTAACAAATATGAGCGGATAAGTCAAATCAACATAGCGAGAGTGTTTATTAATTGGCAAAGAATGTCACTCTGAGCCCTTCGCTTCCTGTCATTCTGAGAGGGAGAGCCGAAGCCTTGAGCATAGCGAAAGGGTCAGCGACCGAAGAATCTCGCTCAGGACAGGCTCCGTGAAGAGTCTAAAAGAGATTCTTCGCCCGTAGGGCTCAGAATGACAAATAGGATTACTAAACAGTCCCCTCCCCTTTTCTGGCACCCCCCAAGCTAACGCTAAAATGCTAAAATGAACTATTAAGAGCGATTAGTTTATTATGGATATCTGTGAAGAATTAAGGAGCAAGCTTAAAGAAGCTACCAAGAAGAACAGAGCCGATGCTATTCTCCTCTCAGGAGGACTTGATACCAGCATTTTGGCCTTCATAGCGAAGCCAGCCATAGCCTTCACAGTAGCTTTGAAAGATTCCCAAGCATCCGACCTAATCTACTCAGAAAAAGTGTCGAGACTTCTGGGAATAGCGCACAAAAAAATGGAGTTCAGTGTGGAAGAGGCACTAAATGCACTCCCTGAGGTTATCAGAATATTGAAAACCTTCGACCTCGCTTTACCCAACGACCTTTCCTTATACTTTGCCCTCAAACTTGTCCAGGAAAACAATGTTTGTTCCATCATGACCGGCGACGGAGCCGATGAACTTTTTGCCGGCTACTCTTACATGGCATCACTCCCACCCAAAGCTCTTAAAAAGTATATAAGCCACCTTTCAAAAAGCTGGCACTTCTCAGCCAATGAGCTCGGCGAGGCTTTAGGCATTGAGGTAAAGCAACCTTTTCTCGATAAGGATTTCATTCGTTTCGCTCTGGAAATAAGCCCTGAACTCAAGGTCAAAAATGGCATCGGTAAACATATTCTGAGAAAGAGCTTTGGGGACTTAATTCCACCAGAGATAGTGTGGCGGAAAAAAGAGCCTATAGAATATGGCTCAGGTTCTAGTAGGCTTCGCAAAATAATAGAGAATATGGTCTCTGAGGAAGAGTTCCGGGCAGTAAAAGAGAAAACTGGCATAAAATTCATCAATAAGGAACACTCTTTTTATTACCGTATCTATAGCGAAGTCGTTGGGGAAATACCTCAAACCTCACCATCGGCTCCCTCTCCATTTACTGGAGAGGGACGGGGTGAGGTAGAAAGATGTCCCTGCTGCGGAGCAAGCATGGGTAAATGGCATTGCAGGATTTGCGGCTTTTCACGACCTCTTAAGGAATACCTAACCAGTTCTTAACTCAGGTCAGAGACAACCCTAGTACCTACGCCAACCATAATGACCTAGCAGTCAGTCTGAGTAACGTATGCCGTAGCCTTGGAACAGATGAAATGCAGCCATCAGCCAGCTTCAAAAAACTTGATCCTGGATTACTCAGACGAGCCCCTACGGTTCAGCCTTTTCATGTTATAATGTAGTCATCACGGAGGAGGTTCGTAATATGGAGGATTGGAAAGGACGCATCTCTATAGACCCGAATGTCTGTCATGGCAAGCCCTGCATTAAGGGCACACGAATCATGGTATGGATTATTGTAAGCTGCTTGGCTAACGGCGATTCTGTTGAAGATATCCTGGAGGCCTACCCAGGACTCAAGCGAGAAGATATCCACGCTGCCTTGGCTTACGCCGCAGAGATGACGCGCGAGAAGGTGCTGCCAGTAGAGGTAGCAAATGCCTGATGAAGCTCAAACTGGATGAAAACATTGATCCACGAGCCAAAGACATCCTAACGCAGGCAGGCCATGATGTTCTTACTGCGCAAGAGGAGGCACTCGGTGGGGTTCTGGATGACGCCGTTGCGGCAGCCGCGAGTCGTGAAGGACGTTGTTTGCTCACTTTAGACCTGGATTTCGCTAACATTTTCGCTTACCCCCCAGAAAGGTATGCGGGGCTAGTGGTGCTGCGCCATCCTTATCCGACAGTAAAAGGTTTACTGGATCTTGTTCACCAGTTCACTATTTCCCTATGTTCCCATAACCCGCACCGACATCTCTGGATTGTGGAACCAGGTCGCCTTCGCATTCACGAGGAGACAGAGAGTGAATAATCACTCATAGTGGGAGAAATATATGGCAAAGATTAAAATCACCAAGACCGAGCTCGTCTGGCCAGGCAAGTATGACGAGAATGGTCAGCGTAAGGAGGTGGAGAGGGCTGGGGTGAGGTAGAAAGGTGCCCTTGCTGCGGAGCAGGCATGGGTAAATGGCATTGCAGTGTTTGCGGCTTTTCACGACTTGTAATATAAAGTTTCTTTGCTTACTTCTTTTTCAAGCAGGGTAAGCTTACGCCTTTATCTTTACTGGAATGCCGGAAGCCATGAAGTAAACCTCATCGGCATGTTGGGCTAGAAGCTGATTGGCTTTGCCCAGGAGGTCTCGATAAACTCGACCCAGCTTGTTCTCCGGCACCAAGCCCAAACCTACTTCGTTGGAAACCACGATAAAAGTACCTTTATGTTTATTGATGCACTCAATTAGCTCTTTTACCTCGGTCATGACTTGTTTTTCTGCCTCAGAGATTGCTTCGCCGTTTTCACCCTCACCTTCGTCCTCTCCCGTCGAGGGAGAGGAAAAGGGTTCCCTACCTTCTCTAGTTAGAATATTGGAAACGAGCAAAGTTAAGCAATCAAGCAGCACTACATCGGCATCTTTAATCTGCCCTTTTAACTGTTGACCTAGTTTGATATCAATTTCTAAAGTCCGCCAGTTCTTGGGGCGCATTCTCTTATGCTCTTCAATCCGTGAAGCCATCTCCTCATCAAGAGGCTGTCCAGTGGCGACAAAGAGAACTTTCTCCCCGAGTTTTGTTGCCATGCTCTGAGCAAACCCGCTCTTGCCGCTGCGTGCCCCACCCAGAATGAGAATAAAACTTTTAGACAATCTACCTCCAAATGTCATTGGGGCCGTTTAATTTTGCCTCATCCAGTTTTAATACCCGTTCACCCCAAGATCCTCGTAGTGTGACCCTTTAGGGTCGTGCACGAGGCTAAAGCCTCGCACTACATTTTTAAACACCCTCGTCGTTGGGAACCCCAAGATGAAGAATCTTTTGTAGACTCTTCGCTTCGCTCGCAATGACAGGGAGAATCTGCTGGCTCAAACTTAACTTAGCCAACTAGCTCCTCCCAATTCACCAATCAGTAACGTTAGAATGAGTGCGACCACTTCAGCAAATTCATTTATGGCACCATAAGTATCCCCGGTAAGCCCTCCAAATCTGGAGCAAAGATATTTTGAAACCACCAGGAGGATAAGGCCAAGCGCTGCCAAGAGCACTGCCCCCCACCACTTCAACAAAACCAACACCACAATGAAGGAAAATAGAGTTGCCACAACCATACCCCAAAAACTTGCCCCACGCTTGATAGCCCACCCCATACCTTCCTTTTTAGCCAGAGGGAAGAAGGAAATAGCATAGACCATCCCCCAGCGACTCAAGATAGGCATAAGTATCAGGGCACTTGCCCTCAATTGTTGCGGCAAGGCAACCAAAGAGGCAAACTTGGCGAGAATTAGACAACATCCCCCGACCACCCCAAACCCACCAACTCGACTATCAGACATAACTTTCAACCTATCTAAAGTTGAGCTTTTTATGGCGAACCCATCACAGGTATCAATAAAGCCATCGAGGTGTAAAGCCCCGGTGAGAATAACAAGAACAATGACGAGCAAGACATTAATTAGAATCGAGGGCAGAAATAACCCCAGCAAGTAATCAAGCCCGAATAGCACCAGGCCCAAGAACAAGCCTACTACAGGGAAGAAACCTATTGACTTCCCTAAGTCCTCAGCGCCATACTCCCGACGACAAGGAGAAGGTATTATGGTAAGAAATTGCCAGGCAATCCAGAATCTCATTTAAGTTAAATCCAAAATTCTAATCAGAAAATTAAAAATCAAAGGTCAAAAGTCACAATGGCAATTCAAAAAGCAAACTTTTTAACTTTTGCTCTGTCATTTTGCATTTTTATTTTTGCCTTTTGCACTTCCGAGAGCGTTTAATTTTGCCCCAGCTTTGATTTTAGCTTCATCTTGATTAAATCCAAGAATCTTCACCCCCGCGATTTTCGTAGTGCGACCCTTTAGGGTCGTGCGCACGAGGCTAAAGCCTCGCACTACATTTTTAAACGTCCTCCATTTCAAATTATGTTGGCTATAATATTTAATGCTTCTCCTTGGTGACACCAGCTTCAGCGAAGGTTGCCATCTCAGCCAAGGTCTTCACTGCTGCCTCGACGATTGCCATGCCTAATGCCGCACCTGTCCCCTCGCCAAGGCGCATCCTCAGATCCAGGAGCGGCGTCAATCCCAAGTATTGCAGCAACGCCTTATGCCCACTCTCAGCCGAGAGGTGAGCAGCGATAAGGTAATCCTTTAATCTGGGCGAGAGTTTGGCAGCGATGAGTGCAGCAGCCCCAGAAATAAAGCCATCAACGACTACAGGGACACGATGTGCTGCCGCTCCAAGCATAACTCCGGCCAATCCTCCGATTTCAAAACCACCAACTTTGGCCAGCACATCAATAGGGTCTCGAGGGTCGGGTTTATTAAGCTCTAAAGCTTCTTGAATCACCTCGGCTTTATGAGCGAGTTGCTTATTGGCCAACCCTGTGCCTCGTCCGGTGAGCTCTTCTACCGGTTCGCCCATAATAGCAGCACATATAGCACTACTGGCAGTGGTATTGCCAATGCCCATGTCTCCGGTACCTACAATGTCAAGCCCTTTAGCTATCTCATCTTCTACAATTTCAATCCCAGCTTCTATTGATTTCATAGCTTCGCTGTGGCTCATCGCTGCCTCCCGAGCCATATTCTTCGTTCCATAAGCTATTTTCTTACAAATGAGGTTAGGATGTGGTGGGAGATCAGCCACTGTTCCCATATCAACTACGACAACACGGGCATCAATAAAGCGGGCAAGAATATTTATGCCAGCACCACCACTGAGGAAGTTGCATACCATCTGTCCTGTGACTCCTTGAGGGTAAGCGCTCACTCCCTCACTTACCACCCCATGGTCAGCAGCCATAGTCACAATAGCTTTGTGCTCAAGGCTATGAATTACCTTGCCCTTAATACCGGCTACTTGTATAGAAAGCTCCTCCAGCCGTCCTAGGCTCCCCTTAGGTTTGGTCAATTTATCCTGACGAACCTTAGCTGCCTCCATGGCCCTCTTATCCAGAGGCTTTATTTCTGTTAGTATTCGGGATAGAAAATCACTCATTAATGCTGCTAACTCCTTACCTCCTTTATGGCAGCCACCAAGCTTTGGCACTCGGGCAAGGTACGTGGTGCAACACGGATATATTGGGGAAGACCGAAGGAGCTACAGTCACGCACCAGCATTTTGCGTTTAAGCAGCTCGTGGCGAAACTTTGAAGCATCGCCTACCTTAACTAGAAAGAAATTTGCCTCCGAAGGGAGCGGTGGCAAACCAAGGCTGGAAAGCTCAGCTATAAGATATTTTTTCGCCTCTCTAAGCTCAATTTGACAGCGCTTCAAATACCCTTCCTCATTCATAGCGATAATCCCTGCTTTCTGGGCTAGAGCATTAACATTCCATGGTGGGCAGATACGACGTAAGGTGACAATAATCTCTTCCCTGGCTACTCCGTAGCCTAAGCGAAGTCCGGCCAAGGCATAGTCCTTAGTCATGGAGCGCAAAACGAGCAGGTTATTCCCTTCGATCATATCCAGTGAGGACCAGTGGCTACCTACAAAGCTGATATAAGCCTCATCCAAGACCACCAAAGAATCCTTACTGGCATCCAAAATTCTCTTGAAATCTGCTTGTGAAAGATACCTCCCTGTAGGGTTATTAGGATTGCAAATAAAGATACCTTTAGGGCGATGCTGCTTAATTAAGCCAATAGTCTCATCTATGTTTAACAGGAAGGCATTTTCTGCTGATAGCTGCTGCTTTATAAGAGATGCCCCGGCAATTTGGCAGGCAACTTGGTATTCACCAAAGGTGGGCTCAATGATGAGAACTTTATCGCCTCGACCAAAGTAGGCCAGAGCAGTAAGGCGTATAAGCTCAGTGGAGCCGTTACCAACCAATATATTCTCTGCCTTTATTCCTAGCTTCCCAGCTAAAGCGTATCTTAGATGACAAGCCCCGGAATCAGGATAATGGGAAATTGCTTCGCTTAACTCATAACTAACACAGCTTAGCGCTTCCATCACTCCAGGTGGTGGACCAAGGGGGTTTAGATTAGCACTAAAATCGAGAACCTCCTGAGGAGCAATGCCTAGCGTTTCCAACTCAGCGTAGTCGATACCCCCGTGTGGACAGACTGTTACTCCTTGTATTTCCAGCCTAGGTAACAAAGACAAGATGCGTCACCTCCATGGTTAAACAAAACAAAACCCAAAGTAGAGCAGCCACCTCGAGTAGCTTTATCCCAGAGGCAATGAGGTCGGGAGACAGGGGGTTATTAGGATTGCCCAAGCTATAGCAATCAGCCTTTTCCAGCCGAACCTTGAGTGCTCCTGCCGCGGCACTCATTGGCCAGCCAGCGTTGGGACTTTCAGTCTTGTCATGGTGGCGAAGCATAATCTGCCAGGCACCCCCACCATCCTTCCGGCATAGATAGGCAGCTATCACCAGCAGCAGCCCTGAGATTCGTGCTGGGATAAAGTTTAAAATGTCATCCAATTTAGCGGCGAATCTGCCTAAATGTTCGTATTTCCCATGATAGCCAATCATGGCATCCAGAGTGTTTACCATTCGATAGGCCACAGCGCCGGGGACACCGAAAAGCAAGAAATAGAATAGAGGGGCAACAAAGCTATCAGCCACATTCTCCGCCACAGACTCCACTGTTGCTGAGACCAGTTCTGGCTTTCCCAGGCTTTGGGTATCACGGCTGACCAGACAGGACATCTCGGCTCGGGCTTTCCCTAGATTACCCCTGGCTAAAAGCACTTTAATCTCAAGAGCAGTCTGGCGCAATTCCCTAAAGGCAAAGGTTGGTTTTAGCAGCAAAGCGCCGGTGATTATGTAGCCTATTGGGCTAATCTCATTCACATAAAGTAAAAGAAAATAAACAGGTGAAGTGAAAATGAAAATAGTAAGCAAAACCATACCAGCGCCATAAATCAACTGAGCCCGTGTTCCCTGAGTAGGAGCGAACCTCTCCAAAAAGGAGATTACCTTCCCCATCCACACCACTGGATGCATAACTCGAGGTGGCTCCCCAAGTAGCACATCAATGACCAAAGCCAGCAGCAGAATGAATAAACCTTCCATCGCTTCCCCTACCGCTGAATATAAGTTCTTTCCCTTTTACCTTCACCAGCCATGATAAGAGTAGCCGGCAACTTATTAACCGGGTGAGGATAAACGCATACTTCAGCACCATAGACCTCCTTAATATTCTGGGCTGTAAGCACCTCTTGTGGTATCCCCTTAGTATAAATCTGCCCTCCATCTAGCATAACCAACCAATCACAATATTGAGCGGCTAAATTCAAATCATGTAGGGCAGCAATGACAGTTAAGTTCTGCTCGAGGCAAAGGTTCTTAACCAAATCTAGAATCTCTACCTGATGATTTATATCCAGCTGTGCCGTTGGCTCATCAAGGAGGAGCACCTTTGGCTGCTGGGTTAAGGCTCGAGCGATAACAACCCCCTGCCTTTCCCCTCCAGAAAGCTCCCCTACCCTACGCTCAGCAAAGAGTTCGGTCTTCGTCGCTTCCATTGCTTGCCAAGCAATAGCCATATCCCTTTCTCCTTCGTAACGAAGAAACCCAAGATGGGGTGTCCGTCCCATAAGCACCACTTCAAAGGCAGTAAAGGCTTCAGGTAAAACAGGATTTTGTGGCACCACGGCAATAAGGCGAGCCAGTTCTTCTCTTTTGATATTTTTTATATCCCGACCATCAACGAAGATATGCCCCGAAAAGATGCTGATTAGCCGAGTCATTCCCTTGATCAATGTAGATTTCCCTGAGCCATTAGGTCCAATGAGCCCCAACATCTCACCTGGCACCGCCTTCAGATTTATGTTACTCAAGATTGCTCGGTGGTCGTAGCCTAAACTAACGTCCTTTAGCTCAACCATGTCACTTTATCCCGTTTTGCTTAAATATAGCCTCCTTCACTGCTGAAGTCACTGCCCTGGCCACAAGCTCCCCCATCTTGCTATGTCCACCTAGATAATTTATCCTCGCTCCTTGCCCAGATACTATTATGGCATTATCGGTTCCTGTGCCTGTGGCTCGAATTTCAGGATTGTAAGAGCTTCTGATATCCAAATCTTCAAGGGCTACTACCTTTGCCTCAGTTAAGGTAATCATCCCTCGAGCCATTGCCCCTTCCGAGAACGAGGCATTAGTTAAGACTATCACGTTAATAGTGCCCAAAGTCTCAAACTTTCCCTCTCTTTCCAAGCTTCTTGCCATATCAACTCCTATCCTTTGGGCATTGGATTTTGTTCCTGCGGTAACTAAAGCAAAGACCTTGAAATCTTGGTATTCTTCCTTCTTGAGGGCAAAATTATCCATATCTGCTCCGGTGAGTAACATAGCTGTCTTGGCTGAAGAAAGGTTTAAATCGCTAAGAAGCTTGTTCATATAGCCATCGTAATTTTGATGCACAAATTCCCATAAAGGAGGAGGATTATAGTTATTAGCCACTACTTTTACCTTCTTGAATCCTTCCCTAGTGGATAAACATCTTCTTTCTTTGGCAAAGGAGGCTAAGAAGGTCTTCACCTCTACCCCTTGAAATTGGTGATAAATTATTTGGGCTCTTGTCCCTTCTAAATCGATTTCGATTTCTTTTTCTCTCATTGGGCAAGCCTTTTAGAAGAAAGCAAGCCCTTTCTTCCTTCGCAATAGATAAAGAAAGAAAGGAGCCCCGCAAAAAGCAGTGATTACCCCTACTGGAATCTCTGTGGGAGGAAGTAGAGTGTGGGCAAGGGTGTCAGCTAAGATGAGGAATATGCCGCCGACCAAGGTAGATAAAGGAAGCAAGAAACGATGGTCTGGACCCCAGATAAGTCTCACCGCATGGGGAACTAGGATGCCCACAAAACCGATAAGGCCAGTAAAACAGACTGCCACAGAGGTAATCAAGGTGGCAGCACCCAGCAATATAAGCTTAACCCTTTCCACATTGATGCCTAATTGCTGTGCCTGCTCCTCATCAAGCTGCATCACATTAAGGGGTCGAGCATGAAGCCAGATAATTATAACTCCTACCATCACGCAAGGAAGGACTGTCCATACTTCAGCCCATTTAGTTAAGGAAAGCCCACCCAGCAGCCAAAATACAATCCCATGTAATTCCTCACCGCAAATGGTCATAAGATAAGACGTAATAGAAGATAAGAAAGCACCCAAAGCCACCCCAGCTAGGATGAGGGTAGTCGCCGGTAAGGTCTTGCCCGCACGAGCCACTGAATAGACCACGGCGACAGCACCTAGACCACCAGCAAAGGCAAATATAGGGATGGCTCCAAAATTCATCCATTGCAAGGGGAAAGGGATTAGAAAACCAACAGTAGCTCCCAAACCAGCTCCTGAGGCAATACCGAGGAGGTAAGGGTCAGCCAGGGGATTGCGGAACAACCCTTGATAGGTGGCTCCAGCCACCGCTAAGGCTGCCCCCACTAAACCTGCTAGAAGGATGCGAGGAAGCCTTATATCTAGGATTATAGTGTTAAAAGTTTCAGGCCAGGATGGGGCGATATGGAGAAAGGACAATTTGGAAGCCAGAACTTCAAAGCAGGTAGAAAAGGGTATATGAACGCTTCCCAAAGTAGTGGCAAATACAATTGCCGCTAAAAGCAGCCCAGCAAGCCCCACTAAAGCATAAACCTTGCCCTGCCAGCGAAGGGAGCAAGGTACGATAGAGTCAATAGCAGGTTTGTTAATTGACTGATAGATGTTAGTATTCAATGCCTTCCCTGCCTCCTATTCCTTGTTCATAGGGATGCTTTACTTCTTTAATCTCGCTAACCAGATCTGCCTTCCCTATAATCCTCCCTGTTGCTCCGCGACCAGTTAGAATGAGTTCTAGCTTTTGCGGCTTTAACTCTAAAAGGGAGAGGACTTCCTCCTCCTTCAAAAAGCCCTCACGCATAGCAATGTTTATCTCGTCCAAAATCAGCATATCCCAAGTTTCATCGGCAAAAAGCCCCTTGATAAACTCTAAGCCCCTTAAACATTCCCTCCTCACCTCATCAAAGCTTAAATCCTTATAGAAATGGGGGTGTCTTCTAGCAAAAAAGGAGGTTTTTATCCCTAGCTTTTGCAAAGGTTCATATTCCCCACATCCAAATGTCTCGGGATCCTTAAAGAAGGAGACGAAGCCTACCTTAAAACCATGACCAGCAGCTCGAACTGCCTGACCGATAGCAGCAGTGGACTTTCCCTTGCCATCTCCAGTATATACTTGAATTAATCCTCTTTCCTTCACTTTAGCTTCCCTTTACGAAGAATATTTATTTGTCACCCTGAACGAAGTGAAGGGTCTCTAGACGCTGTCCTGAGCAACGCGAAGGATTCTTCGCTGCGCTCAGAATGACAAACTGAATTGTTAAGCACTCTACCTTTATACTATCGGACAGAAATCTCCAGAAACCAAACATTGTCTCTCTTCTCCTTCTTGCCTGGGATAACCTCGAGCGGCGTCTTAAAAATGGGACCATCGAACACAAAAGTATGATATTCTCCAGATTCCCCACAGGGATGACAACCAAATTTCCCAATTTCATTCAAAGAAGCCTTATCCAAGTTTCTGCCAAGCAAGCTTTGGTCTAATTTAGTCGCTACTACTATTGCCTTAAATCCAAGGCTCCAAAAATCAGCAAGGAGTTCCTCAGATCCAATCCCCCAAAGAGGCAAAATAGGCTTTATTCCAAGTTCCCCACAAACCCTCTCTACCCACTCCCTATGCTCCTCTAAATCCATATCGCCAAAAACTCCTCCCTCTATCCCCTTCTCCTTAAGCTCCGTCACAACCCTCTTAAAGTTCTCCTCATAATCTTCCCAGGATGTTTTAACCTGAACCATGGGAATCCCTATAGCCCTTGACTGCGATTCCAAAACGTCAGCTTTAATACCATGAGACCTTGATTTATCCCCATCTTTGGAGACAAAGTTGACCAGATACAAAACCTCATGGCCTTGTGAAATTGCCTTATAGGTTGCCAGGGCAGATTCCTTCCCCCCACTCCAGGAAGCAAAGACCTTCATTTAATCACCTCCCTTCAGCTTAGAGGCTGTTTAATTTTGCCTCAAATTCAAAACTAGATTTGCCTCATCCAGTTTTAATACCCGTTCACCCTCAAGATCCTCGTAGTGCGACCCTTTAGGGTCGTGCACGAGGCTAAAGCCTCGCACTACATTTTTAAACACGCTCGCTTGCCGAAAATGTCCGGGTGAATAAAGTAAGCAAACCACTCTAAAGCGTCCACTATCCTCGGCCCATCACGGCTAACTAGGTCGGCATCAATCTGATACACTCTATTGTTCTTACGAGCCTCGGTGACCCCGAGCCTTGGCTCTTCATTTGCCCACTCAAACGGCTTGCCTTTAGCTTCCCCGTGTCCAGTGCAAGCAATAATTACCTCAGGGTTGCGAGCAATAACCTCTTCAAGGTTAACCATTTTATGCCCTATAACATCCTGGAAAATATTCACTCCACCAGCTTTCTCAATCAATTCCTGCGTTGTAATTCCCGAACCTACGCTCCATAATGGCTCGTGCCAGGTGATATAAAAGACCCTTGGCTTTCCATCCGGGTTCTGGGTTTTATCTGTTATCGCTTTAATCCTGGTTTCCATTTGAGCCACAAGCTTAGATGCCTCATCCTCTTCTCCAGTTATTTTTCCTACCACCTCAATATCTTTAAGTATTCCGTCTAAATTTTCTGGCGCCAAGGCAAATACCGTGAGACCCCACTCCTCTAGAGCGGGAATAACCTCCTTGGCATGAATGCTGCCAGCTAATATCAAGTCTGGTTGCAGGGCGATTATCTTTTCTATATCGGGTGTGGAAAATCCTCCTACCTTTTCCTTATCAAAAACTTCCGCTGGGTAGTTACAGAATTCCGTCACTCCCACCACCTTGTCTCCCAAACCCAGGGCAAATAGAATCTCAGTATTAGAAGGGACTAAGGAGATGATTCTTTGAGGTATTTCCTTAATGCTGACTGACCTTCCTAAATCATCAACTATGGCACCAGGAGATACAGGTTCGGTAGGAGTACAGCCTGCCAGGATAAGTACAATGCCCAAAAGGGCAAAAAACTTCAACCACACTTTCATATATGTAAATTAAGTTGATTAAAATTATAAAAGGCTATAGTTAAGATGTCAATGGATCAAGCAATTTTGAGGCAATATTGCCCTAATAGGATTTCAGAGTGCTTTTTCTCTAGCAGTTAAAGAAGATAAAAGGGTAATGGCACCATTTGGTGAAACTACATGTTGGTAGATTCTCTAGCCTTCATTAGATCAACAATTCTATAATCCAGGTTTTCTTCCTCCAATCTCTGCACTAATGTTGAAATTCCATCTTCAGCACAAACCACTAAGAAAGGCAAGCCACAATAAGCTGCTTCTATCGCTGCTTCCCTGACACCATAAATATAATCAGGCTTTATACTCACTTGCTTCAGTACCACTAAAGCTTCAACCCCAATAGCTCCTACCAGCTTGGCTTTGTCTAACTCTCCTTTCAATCTGATAAGATCGGTATTCCTGGACCCCCCCGCTTGCACGTTGGGCACTTCAGCTATAGTCACCTTGCCTGTCTTTAGCTTTATCACCCCCTCCACCTTGGAAACACCAACATCTTCCCCTTTCTTAGCCTCAGAGACAGTTACCCCCCTGGCTCCTTCATCACTTACAATATCAGAGGCAAACAGCAAGCCGCCCTTCATATAAAGCGAGACTGCCTGCCCTGCAGATAAGTCGCCATCAGCTATGGCAGTGGAAGTTGATATATCGCTTACCACCCGGCTCACAAAGGAAGAGTAGCTTTGCAATTGCCTTGCCATCCTTAGAATCCAATCTACACCCTCTCTAGTCACTTTATACCTGGAACGACCTTGTGAGCTAAGCCAACCATCCTTGATCAATTCCTTGACATACTCGGAGACAGCCTGAGAGGTTATATTTAGCTTTTTGGCAATGTCCTTTTGCTGTATATTCGGTTGATTCGCCGCTATCTCCAGCAATATCTGAAACTTAGTAGCCAGATTTTTACTCTGTAATATTTGTGCCATGTCAAAAACATTATACCATTTACTAGCCAAGGCTACAGCTAATAGTTTGGCAACCTCAACTAGCTAAGACTTGGCAACTTTCTGAAGGGCAAGCGAACTAGGACACCCATTTTTCAATACGCACTCAGCGCAGCAAGGCTGTCGAGCATGGCACACTCGCCGGCCATGCTCTATCAGATGAAGATGAAATTGATATACCTTTGAAGGCAGGATTTGCTCTTGCAGCAAGTTAGGCGCTTTTTCTATTGAAACTTTGGAGTCAATTAAACCTAGTCGTTTGGTCACCCGAAAAACATGGGTATCCACCGGCAAGGATGGCTTCCCTAACCCAAAAAGCAGCACGCAGCTAGCTGTTTTGGGACCCACCCCAGGCAAATGCATCAAATAATCCTTAGCTTCAGATATACTCATCGATTTAAGAAAATCAAGGCTAAGGGAGTCTTGCTCCTCCTCAATCTTATTAAGTATCTGCTTTATTCTTACCGCCTTAATCCAAGATAATCCCCCGGATTTGATAGCCTGAGCGATACGCTCCACTGGAGCAGAAGCCACATCCTCCCAGCTACCAAAGGTAGATAAAAGCGATTCAAAGGCTCTCTTTGAATTTACATCTGAGGTGTTCTGAGAAAGGATAGTTCCTATAAGCACAGCAATAGGTTGTTTGCCTGGCTGCCACTCTAAAGGTCCATATTCTTGCTCCAATGACTTGATGACTTCTTCGATGGTCATTTTCTTTGCTTCACAAAGGAATTTTCCTAAAATTTATGATAGTGTATCGTATTAACACTCATGCGGAAAGTCATTTTGGATATGGATCCTGGCATTGATGATGCTCTAGCTTTGCTCCTGGCCTTAAGGTCGCCTGAGATCCAAGTCCTTGGCATCACTACAGTGGCTGGTAATGCTCCAGTAGAGATGACCAGCGCCAATGCCCGCCGAGTATTGGAATACCTGGGTGTAACTGATATTCCAGTGGCAATGGGGGCAGCAAAACCCTTAAAACACACTCTTGTCAATGCCTTGGACTATCATGGCCCAGATGGACTAGGCCAATGCAGCTTGCCTCCTCCCAGACTTCCACTGCACCCAGCAAAGGCCTGGGATTTCCTGGCCGAGTTAGTATTAAATGCACCAGGTGAGATTACACTAGTGGCAACAGGACCTCTAACCAATGTAGCTCTTGCTTTTCAACACCATCCCGAACTACCCAAACTTCTAGCCGGACTAGTTCTCATGGGAGGGGCGTATAGTCTCACACCTTATGGTAAAGGAAACCAAACCCCGTTTGCCGAATTCAACATCTGGCAGGACCCAGAGGCGGCCCATATGGTGTTTAGCTCTGAAGTGGATATCATCGCTATAGGGCTGGACATATCTATGAATCCTGCCACCTGCTTGACTAGCCAACATTTAGAGCAAATTAAAGCCAGCCACACACCCGCTGCTCGCTTAGCAGCCAAACTAGTGGAATATGCTATAAAACATCATGGGCGCTGTGAACTTCACGATCCCTTAGCTCTGGCAACATTGCTAGATGCTTCCCTATTTGATTTCATATCAGCGCCCGTGGAAGTGATTTCAGGAAATGGATGGGACCGAGGAGTTACTCGTATCTTGCCCTCTGATAGCTGTCAGCTATCAGTTGATAGCTCTCAGTTAATGCATATAGCCGCTGGCATAGATGGGCCCCGCTTTCTGAAGCTATTTCTATCGCGCATACTAGAGAAGTAAGATGGTTAAACTGGTAGTATGTGGCGCTATAAATTGGGATGTCAGTTGTTTCGTGGAGCATTTACCCACGCCTGGAGAGGAAGTTACCGTAAAGCATATTACGCGGGTGCCCGGAGGAACAGGAGCCAATGTAGCGGTAGCCGCAGCGCGTATTTTAGGACCTAAACAAGTTGCCTTAATCGGCGCTCTCGGAGAGGATAACATTGCTCAGCAACAAGTAGCCGCCTTAGCTACCGAAGGGGTCATTACCGAGGGAATCAACTATGTGCCGGGAGAAGAATCAGGACAAGCTTATATTTTGGTTGACCAAGAGGGGCAAAATGTCATCGCCAGCTGCTTGGGAGCGAATGCCAGGCTATGCCCCGAACATTTAAACAACCCACCAGTTAGACGCTTATTGCAGGAATGCCGAGGCATAGTCCTCACTGATCCTCCGTTAGATGTAACAGTAAAACTGCTAGACCTAATAAAACAGCGCGGAATCCCCTTGTTATGGGACCCCGGAATCCTGATAAGCCAAGGATGGGAGATGCTCGAGCCTCTTGCCAAGCAAGCAGACGTTCTTTTCCTGAACGAAACGGAAGCGATTGCCCTTTTCGGAACCGCAGAAGTAGATATGAGCTTGAAGCATCTGCAAGGGCTGGGACTCCACAACCATACAGTGCTCAAACTCGGTGCTCAAGGGGCAGCAATGCTTGAACCAGCTACGGGCATAGCGGTCGAAGTCCCTGCTCTACCCCTTAAAGACCTAGGTTTAAAGGTAATTAACACCGTAGGTTGCGGAGATGTCTTTGTGGGGGCCTTTGCCGCCTACCATGTTCTAGGAGCTAGTCTGCAAAGGTCGCTTATCATGGCTAGTGTAGCAGCAGGTCTTAACGCCACCCGTCCTGAAACTCGAGGCAGCCCAGAACGAGCAACCTTAGAGGCAACAGAACAAGGCAGCCGCGATTTTGGCTTCATAATTCAGGAATATAAGCGCTCTAAAAAATGCTGAGTAACCTCTCTCAATAAGATGTCTGATTTTCGGACTCAATTAAAAAGTGGCCTCTACACGGGAATTAAAAGGGGGTGGAGTAGTTTCGTTTGGATATGCAAAATCGTTGTCCCTGTCTCCTTTCTCGTAGCTCTTATTCAGTGGAGTGGTTGGCTAAATCAACTAGATTTCCTATTACACCCCTTAATGAGCCTGATCAATCTGCCTGCCGCGGCAGCGTTACCAATCATTACCGCAATGGTAGTAAACTTTTACGCAGCCATCGCCATCATGGCAGTCCTTCCCTTTACCATCGGACAGATGACATTGATTGCCCTATTCATAATGATGGCCCACATGCTTATTATGGAAGGAATGATCCAACACAAATCTGGTTTTAACATCATCAAAGCAACCCTGGTTCGTATTACCGCAGCTATTTTAACTGTACTCATTGTCTCCCAATTTCTTGGTGATACTAGCCAGAGCATCGTTTTACCAGCCGCTCTTACAGTTCATACTCCATTTATTGAGGCTCTAAAGAGTTGGACTATTAACATACTGGGCTTGTCCGTCAAAATTTTCGTAATCATCATGCTAGTTATGATGCTACTGGAGTCTTTACAATCTCTGGGATGGATCAAATATCTGCACAAGTTTTTCAAGCCTTTCATGAGAATTCTTGGACTTTCAAACCAAGCAGTAACGATGTGGGTAGCCGGCGCTGGTTTTGGCCTGTTATATGGAGGAGCCGTTATTACTGAAGAAGCTAAAAAGGGGGCTTTGACAAAGGAAGAATTGGAGCATCTTCATATTTCTATTGGTATCAACCATGCTATAGTGGAAGAGACTGCCTTATTCCTAGCATTAGGATTAAATGCGTTCTGGTTGTTGATACCCCGATTTGTCACAGCCGCTATAGCAGTTCACACTTGTCGCGCTATACAATATCTTAAGAACAAATCACTTCCCAAGTGACTCTTCGTGGCATGGTGCTCAAGCATAACCCGCCTGCGCACACCTCTTCATCGAAGATGGAGTACTGCTAGGAAAGCAAAAATGACCCTACATTAACAACTCTTAAATCTTTATCTATCGCCCGACTACCTGATAGAGTTTAGTATCCGCTTCACCGCGAGCATAAGCTTCATGCCACCCTTTGGGCACGGGCATTTTCTTATACCAACTAACTCGCTCTGCCTCAAGTAAATTACGGCGGCATCCCATGAAATCGGCAGCACAGATAACCTTGTGTTCAATAATAGAAGAGATCCAATCCAGCCATTTCTCCCCTTCCTCGGAGCGCAGTAAATGATGATCTAAAATCAAGGTATTAACTTCTCTGGCCAATCTTAAAGCCCTACGCAGTGCGTCCTCCCGGTTTTCCTGAGTCAGGCTTGGCAAATAAATAGGTGGCCCGGATGCCAGCACCACGGTTGGCTGCCATCTAAGGATTTGCTCAATTGCCTCGTCAGCTAAGCATTGAATATCTGAGGCATGTATGAAAACTTCGTTTCCTTCTTCAATCCTAGTCATCATCATTGTCCCACCTCTGCCCTCACCATGGGGAACAGGAGGAGAAAAGCTCAAGCATCCATCGCTTAGCCCTTCCGAAGCTGGAAGGACTCGATTGATCTTTTGGGCTAAAGCTTCAGCTCGATGAACTTGGTTGGGGGAGAGATCCTGCGTTCCCTTTGTCCACAACCTGAGGTGCCTCAAGGATTCAGCAACTCGATCTGCTGAAAGCTGATAGGGGTTGGCATCAACCATGGGATGATGCTCACCGTGATAATGACTAATTACCGCATCTGTGGCATCTTTTAGTGCCTTTTCAATGGCATCTTTCACTCTCTCAGCCATGGCAACCTGAACCGGATGTGGCAGCAAGCCATGCCGCCTATATCCCAATGCCACCCCTGGATCAATGACTATTTTGCGATCTTTGGTCTCGACTACGCAGCACAAGCCACGAACACCCAAAGATTCCGCACCAATTATCTCTATCCGCACTCTAAAGTCAATATTACCACTAATCTCCTCTGGCCATAAGAGTTTAAATCTACCTTCCCTTTAGTCTTAGTAGAAATTATAATACCCACTAGATAACGAGCGTATTTAGAAAAGCAATGAGGACACAGAAAAGGGAAAGGTATTGGATAAGAATTAAGAGAGTTGAAGCTGATTTGCTTAAGTTTGGCATCAGCGCCGGCTCAGTTAGAAGGCTTATTCCCTCTTACCCCCTTAGAGTCTTGGAAAGACTTATCAAAGCCACTGAGAAACGCCAACCTAAAGAGCCAGTTACTTACTTTCTAAATGGCCTGAAAAAATCCAGAATGAAACATAGGCCTCAACGTAATCTAATCAGAGATGAGGACACATAAATTGAAATGATAGTAATAAAGTGCGCTAAATGCCGGGCTAAAATCTTTAAATACTTGAAGGTTGGAAGGGGACGAATATTACACTGCTGGAAAGAGCGAATAATAGAAGACCATAGTGTTCGAGATGAAAATGAAATTAGATGTCAGTGCGGCAATTTAATTGGGATTGATCAGGGAAAGTGGATCAAAATGAAACAACGCTCCTTTATTTATTCCGGAACAAGAACAAAGGGATAGAATGTTTCCATGAAACTTATAAGTGCCTGCCTATTGGGAATAAGGTGTACCTGGGACAGTAAAGATAATTACAAGAGCGATAAGGCAATCGAGCTTTTAAACTCTGAGACGCTAATCCCCGTTTGCCCAGAACAATTAGGAGGATTAAAGACCCCCAGGATACCTCAGGAAATTCAGGGAGGCACCGGTGAGGATGTCCTTGATAGGAAATGCAAGGTGCTAAATAGAAATGGAGAAGATGTTACTGTGGAATTTATTACCGGAGCAGAAGAAACCTTAAAACTTGCCAAGCTATTCCATGTTGAAGAATTTATAGGGAAATCTAAAAGCCCCTCATGTGGCTGTGGGCAAATATATGATGGCACATTTTCTCAAAAATTGATTGACGGCGATGGCGTTACCACGGCATTATTGAAAGGAAATGGAATCAGAGTTATAAGCGAAGAAGATTTGTAGCTTGCTAAGAAACCCACACAATTTCCCGTGAGTTCAGTGAGGTCGAAGCCTGATGAATCAGGACTTATGTGAAATACCTAGGTCGCTTAATCCTTGGGAGACAGCTTGTCACTAACCTCCTGGAGTGACACTCTGCCAGCAGATACAACCATCTTTAGAGCATCATCAACCGAAATGTTGGTCCGAATAACTTTATCTTCCGTCACTATCTCCAGGAAGCCCGATGTCGGATTAGGAGAAGTGGGTATAAAGACGTTGAGCAATCTTTCGCCGGACTTGTCATACGATTCATTAGTGATAAAGCCTATTGCCCTCATACCTTCTTTAGGGAACTCTACAAGCACTACCTGCATAAAGCCAGTTTTGCCCGGCTTAGAGAAGCCTTCCAGGATTTGTTTGATACCGGCATAGAGTTGTCGCGCTGCTGGGACTTTCGCCAACAAGGATTCACCATAATGAATCACCCTCCTTCCCACAATGTTGCTGGCTATGACTCCAGCCAAGTAAATTATTACTATCGTTACGCCAAAGCCTACTCCAGGAACTGTGCGACCCCATATAGACCTGATTACAGGCTGCAGTATATTGTCGAGGACAACAAAGATCCAGACAAATATTAATATGGTGACACCAATTGGCACGACAACAAGAATGCCCGTGGCGAATTGTGCCCTTAATTTCTTACCTAGCCAACCCCAGGATACTCTCCGAGTGTGCTTCATTCCCTTATCCTCCTTATTGCGCCAAGTACACTAATACTTTCAAGCAACCAATTGATAGCTATTCTAACATTGTAAATTGTCAACGAGAAATGAAACACAATGAGTCCGAACTGACCGAAAGCCAGTTAAAAGATGACACCTCAAATTTTGGGAAATCTATTCTTCGCCTTAAATATAAACAAACTGGCTAATTGTTTGCCAAACTGTTGGTCGCCAACCACTACTTCTTGAATTCTGAGTAATCTCATTCTATTTAGTCTTTCTTGAATATGCGCCCGTCATAGGTGAATGGTAACGGCATCTTCATTATGGGGTCTACAGCCTTGTCGAGATTCGTTACTATTGAATCTAGCCGTTCTTGCCATGAGACTACGTTTGGTTTTTCGAAGTCAAGTTGTCTTGCAAGAGCGAAGCTCTTAATAGCCTCTGTAACTCGAAGCATCGTTACACACAATATAAAGGCTTTACTCGGTAGGTCCTCTATTCTGGTATCTGGCGCAGCCATTACTATATATTCCTCTCCCGTTAACGATACCGAGAATGCGTCATGTAGTGCAGATGGAATGGTCGGGTGTTTCACCTGACACAGCCACCTATATTGCGAATATAATAGCTCCCAGTAGTTCTCATCCTTGACATCGACCAAAGTGCTTCCTGACCTACTACTTATTTCCTTCAGTCGTCGTGTGTGCATCTTGCATAGGTCTGCAACAGACCATGGTAAACCAGTTTTCGAATTCAAGAACTGTTCTGCTCTCTTAACGCTACCCGCTATACAACTAGTGGCAAGAGCATTCTCGAATGCTGCAGCAGCTACCGACCCAGCTTGAGATGTGTAGCCCATTAAGAGTAGATTCCAAGTAGCCCGTAGGTCGTTTAACGAGCGTTTCAAAAACAAGGCGGCAACACCAATATCCTCCGTTTTTTCACGCTTGCAGTCCAAGGTTGGTGCTTCTACTCCACACTCGTAGCAATCAGTAATCGGTTTCGAGAAAGGTTTCAGCATCTCTGCCATCTTCGGACTGCTGGCTATTTCTAACTTTGCTAGAACATTCCAAAGACCGTGTGAGTTTCGCATTTCCATTACTAACTTCCCTGTCGGTATCGGGGTATATATTCAGCTTTCTGCCGATAATTATACTACTTTTCGAATCACAGGATGAGCAGGAAGAACCCTAAGAGATATTCTAGGAAGTATGTGGGAAAACCAGCCTTAACGATGCTGTCCACCTACCCTGCAAGCCGAGGGAATTCGTATGTACAGTTGCTTGCGCGTTTTGACGAAATGTTAAATCGTCCCTTCTTAATACTGGTAGGGGCAACGATTCCGCGCCAACTGCCTCCATCCATACCCGTGAGTCCTCTCAGCTTACTTGAAGATCACTCTGTAAAGGCGGGTTCTTCGAGAGCTCCACAATGTAGTGGGCAAATATACGATGGCACATTTTCCCAAAAATTGATTGTTGGCGATGGTGTTACCATCGCATTATTGAAGAGAAATGGCATCAGAGCCATAAGCGAAGAAGATTTGTAGCTTACTAAGAGAATTGCACCATTTCCTTAGAGCAATATCTACTTTGCGACCTTTGGTTTTGACCACACAACGCAGACAATGATCCTGCATCTATGTGGGAAGCTGTGCACATCTTTCAAAGTGCTACTGCTCTACACTTGGACCTTGTAGAGCAATTCTCTGACTTCCTCTTTCACCAAGCTTTCGACTGAACAAGACGATGAAGTGTGCAACTTTTGCGAGACCCACCAAATCAAAACTCTTTAACTAAAGCTGTGACTACTATGCGATTGGCTTTAAACCCTATTATTGTGAAAATAGTCTATTATTTGATTAGCCATTCTACAATAACTAGGGAATACTCTTAAATTCACATAGGCACCCTCTAGGGAAACATTAGGTGGACTGTCCTGAGGGTGCCCAAGATTGTTTCTTTGACAACGGATGAAGTCGAATATAGTGCCCAACATTATGTTGACATTATCCGGTAATGGGCGCGGTGAAACTTGCTGCAGGCTCTGAATCTTGCTAAAAACCCAGTCCATTTTGGGCCTTATTGCATTTCGGTCAATAATCTTTTCGAACTCACTTTTTTCGTTGGAATCAGATAGCGAGTTAAGCAGTGCCTCACATAGGAGAAGAAACATTCTTTCTGACGCAATACCAAGCATGACAACAGATGCAACCAGATTCCCCCGAGAGAAACATTCTAAACTTTCAGACAAGTAGCTCATAACCACAGGATCTGGACTTGTAACTTCTTTTCGAAAACGATCTAAATATCCAGTAGGATCATGGGGGAGATATTTGCCTTCCGAGATGACCTTTCTACCATATTCTGTAATATGAAAAAAAGGTAAGTTCGGATTATTGACATTCAAACCTGGAGCCACAACACCCTGTATCATTAACTCCCATAGGATATCTTGAGCCAAGGAGATCAACTTATGTCTTCCTGCATCCGCGTCACCAACGTATTCAACATATCTGTCAAACCCTCCACCAGAGTGGTCATATTGATTCCAGTTCTTATCCTCTTTTAGGCGTTGAAGAATTATCGCTCTAGCTAATTCAAGACCACCTTTTTCATTAGGATCAAATCTGATTTTGCCCATTTTCAAAGCTTTGCTACAAAAGGACTACTGGCAAAAACACTCGAAATCACCAAACCACTAGATTGCATCTCCTAAGGTTCTCAACTTATTATAAGCTTTCCTCGAGCAAGCCTCAATGGGCAAAACGGTATAGCCTTACACATGCTCCGCATCATCTAAAACCAACTGGCACTCTTGCCATAGAGGGTATGGATATTTAGCGATGAATCTTAACAAACATGAGTGCCCATGATGGATGAAGTTTTTGGGAGAGATTTAGGAGCTACCGGGAATCTCATTTTGGCTTTTTGTTACCGCTGGAACCTATTGCCAGGACATTTGCTAATCGAATGTTTGAGGCTCGGTTCGCAAGATACAGGTTCTCAGCAATACTAAGGACCGAAATGTCCATGGCTACCAGTGGCGGAAGAAGATACCACTATGTTTTTTGAAATTCCAGTTTCAGTGAGTTTTCTTGGTGGTCTCCCCAGTCACCAAAGATTGTGTATGCAATCCTTAGGTTTTGTGAGGGCAACTTGAGTTCATCAGTCACCTTAAGCCTAACTTTACCTATCAGCACATATTTACCTACGAAACACGTATACTCGGGTTGGTTGTAGCTATAGAAAGAGATTGTAAATCTATCAGGTTCACCAGTTTGTTTTCCATCCAGCCTGTCACCTTCTCGCGCACGAACCAAGTACTTTTCAAACACATTTGGTATCTTCAATTCTATTTGATACGTAGTAGCCACTCTGTCCCCTTTATTGTATGCATAGATGGGTATATCTAACTGCTTGACCTGGGACAATCCAATGTGCTTCCGCTTGTTGCCCATTTCATCAAAGGCTAACTCTATGACGGGTCTGGCAAGCGACCTCCGAAATTGATGGGTGGCATATAGTAGTGAGAAGAGCACAGCTATAATCGCTACTGCAGTAAATACCAGCTGGGCTTCGGCATATTGAAGTGAAGGTTCGCTTGGCTTGTATGGTCCAAAGAAACTCCCATATATTGTTGAACCGATGACCAGTAATGCAACGATTGTGGCTCCCACATATACGCGCCAAAATCGCATCTAGTTTCTCCCTCAATCCTGCATTGTATCACATTCTTGTGCCTGCAAGCTTATTCCGAACCAACTTAGGATAGAAGACGGACAGACAATGCGGCAGCATAATCATCTGAATCGCGTATTCATGTTTGCATCGACGGTCATAAGCGACTAAAATCGGTTAAGGTGCTGCACTTTTTGACGGGTTGCTAAATCCTCCTTTTTAATACTGGTATGGGCAGCGATTCCGCGCTAATCATCCCCATCCATACCTGCGAGTTCTCTCAGCTTACTGGAAGATAACTTTGTAAAGGCGGGGTCTTCGAGAGCTCCACAGTGTGATGGGTAAATATACGATGGCACATTCTCCCAAACATTGATTGACGGTGATGGCGTTACCACCACATTATTGAAGAGAAATGGAATTAAAGTTGTAAATGAAGAAGATTTCTAGCTTTCTAAGAAACTCGTGCAATTTCCTTAGAGCGATAACTATTTTGCAACCTTTAGTTTCGCCCACATAAGATGAGCAATGAATCATCATCCATGTAGAAAGCTGCTCACATCTTTAGAAGTACTGCTACCCTACACTTGAGCCTTGTAGGGCAATTTTCTGACTTCCTCCTCCATCAAGCTTCAAACTGTGCGAAACGATGGATTGTTAGATCGTAGGTAAGTAGGTAGGATAATCCTGAGGGGCGCCGTTGTAACTGCACGAATAGGATTCAAGCTAGCCAGCAAAGTTAACTAGATGGAACATGCCTTACCACGGTTTACTAAACCCCCCATGGTCACCTTGAAAACGATCAATATTATTCAGAGCCTCTCTCGCAACCTTGCTACCAGGGTCAATCTGCACCGCTGTTTCAGCATATTCGCGCGCTTTATGAAATTGAAGGTCAGACAGGTAAGCGGCTGCCAAGTCAGTAAGAATGTTCACATTGGTTGGCGCGAGATCGATTGCCCTATGAAGATATGCTAAGCCTTTTGCTTTATCACCAGCACAATAGATAGCCCATCCTAATCCACGTAGATATTCACTATTATTCGGTTCTTTATCAACAGCCACCTCAAATTCACCAATTGCCTTGCCCCATTGGCTTTGTATGGAATAGGTGAAGCCAAGAAGGTAGTGGTAACCAGGGTTGTCTGGCCTACAATTAATAGCCTTCTTGAGGTGATTCGCTGCCAGGCTAAGCCGCCTTAGCGTGAGGTAAATGTCACCGAGATAAGCATTTGCGTACTCAACGGCAATATCGTTGTCGCTATATCTAATCAGGACGTACTTGTATATTTCGATAGCTTTATCGTAATCGCCCTGTTCAATGTGGGTTTTTGCTTCGCTCCATATAGTATAAAGCTCCGGGGCGGTATCGTTATCCATATGGCCTCCCTGTGAGCAATCGCGCTTGCTTATACACCAAATGGTACCACATCCGAGAAGAAGAGTTGTGGGTGTAGACATGGAATTACTACTGCAGCATTGTCTTGCTACATTTTCCGGCTGAATGTGCAATTTTTGGCAGTCAATTAAGCATGATGCTCAGGGGTAAAACAAAGGTAGACTTTAGCTTCTTAGCTGCTGTATACTTGTTTTGGTAACAAGGAGGCCATGGCATGGAGCGGACATTTGAAGCTACCATTGAGAAGCGCGATAAATGGTATATCGCATGGGTGGACGCAGTTCCAGGGGCTTTCAGTCAGGGAAGGACGATTAAAGAGGTCCAAGAAAACCTGAAAGAGGCAGTGCAGCTCATACTAGAAAGTCAGCAGGAACTGAGAGCCAAAGGGATGGCTGGGAAAATACTGAAGAGAAAGATCCAAGTTCAAGTGTAGCCTTGTGAAACGCCGCGAGCTTATCAACCACCTGAGGAAAGAAGGTTGTGTTCTCCATCGGGAGGGTGCTAAGCATTCAGTTTTCCTGAATCCAGAAAATGGGCACACTGCTACTGTTCCGCGTCATCGAGAAGTAGAAGGTCTCCTAGCCAGGAAAATATGTCGTCAGTTGGACATCCCAATCCCTAGAACGGGAGCTCAAGTTTGGCCTCGGTAACGGGTAACAAAAAGCGGTGCTTTACAATATGACAAAAAGTTAAATCCTCCTTTTTCAATACTGCAATGGGCAACGATTCCGCACTAAAGGGGTTTCTTGGAGAGCGCCACAATGTGATTTTGCCAGCTTGGAAGATGCATCCTGATTACATCAACCAGCTTCACACAACCTCAATAACCTTATTCTTGCTCTTGAAGCCGCTTAAAATCCTGACTTGACCCTGAGAAACACCAAAATGCTTTGCCAGTAATTTGATGACTGCCTGGTTAGCTTTGCCTTCCTTGGGTGGTTCTTTGACCTTCACTACAAAGTTATCGCCTTCTTGATTGATTTCCTCGGTTTTTGAGTTAGGCTTTACCTTAACCTTAACTTTCAACTAATTCTCCCCACATTCCCTGGTTATGAAATCTCACTAGCTTAACCGGCGCTATTTTATTAGTTAAGGGCCTCTGACTCTAAGTAAATACCGGCGCCCGCATCTAGTCTCTGAGTAATCTTAAGAACTCCTCCACTGAGAGGTCAGCCTGTTTTAAAATCCTCTTCAATGTTCCCTTTGGAATATCCTTAGAGTGGATGGGAACTGTTATTTTCAAGTCAGGCTTCGTCTTATGAAATAATCGAGCATGGCTCCCAAGTTTGGTGATGAATATAGAAGCCAGCTTTGAGAAGAGCTTTAAGAACCTCTTCACCTTTTATGATAGGGAGCTTTGCCATCTCTAGACAGTCACTGCTATGCGCTCAATGGCTGGCTCCCTGTCTTCCGGAATCACCCCTTTTTCTTCAAGGACGCTCTCAAGATAACACTTTAAGGCATCCTCAGCCATCCTCTTTGCTTCCTCAATCGTTTCCCCAAAGGTGCAAATCTCAGGGATTGCTGGAAAGATAACATTGTAGCCCCCTTCCCTAAGGGGCTCAAAAATAACCGTATAGTGATAACTTTTCATTCTGCCACTTTATATGCCTTTTCAGATATCATGTCAAGGCAAGGCAGTTTTTAGGTTTAATATCAGCTTAACTTAGAATTTCAACTAATTCTCCCCACATTCCCTGGTTATGAAATCCCGCTAGCTTAACCGGCGCTATTTTGTTGGTTAAGTGCTCATGGCTTGGGGTAAATACCCTGATATAGTTATCAGTTAGCCCAGAATGTATGCCGCTACCAAGACTTGTCTCCTTTTCCCACAAGACAGGCATGACTTGCCCTAAAAACTGCTCGTAAAAACTATGCCGGCATTTTTGGGCTAACTCTAACATTCGCTGCTTGCGCTCCTTCTTTACTCTCTCATCTATTTGCTGGGGCATCCTAGCTGCCAGAGTCCCGGGACGAGGAGAGAAGGGAAAAACATGGATATTGGCAAAGCCAGCTTGCTGGCAAAAGTGGCAGCTTTGCTCAAACTCTTCATCGCTCTCCCCAGGGAAACCAACCATGACATCCGTGGTAATAGCTACTCCGGGTATTGTCTCCTTGATCAGATTCACTGCCTGTTGATAATCATCCAAAGAGTAACACCGCTTCATCCTCTGAAGAATCCCGTCACTCCCACTCTGGAGAGCCAAATGAAGGTGGCGACATAGCCGCTTGTCCTGCCACAAGGCAAGAAATTGAGCAGAAATCTCCTGCGGCTGCAGTGAAGAGAGACGCAGCCTTCCAATACCTGTGTCATGAAGAATGCGCTCTATTAAACCTCTGAGGTCAATGCTAGATCCTTCGCTATCGCTCAGGACGGCGTCTTTATAACAGCCAATCTTAGTCCCGGTGAGAACAACCTCCTTATAGCCCAGAGCCACTTTCAGCTTAACTTCATCAATTATCTGGGAGGCAGGCAAAGAATACTCATAAGCCCTTACTCGAGGCACGATGCAATAAGCGCAAGGACTACGACAGCCGTCTTGAATTTTTATCAAGCTGCGAATCCTACTGATGCCATTAAGCGGGATAAAGGAGCCCCTCCCTACATCACCCCTTACTTGGCAGGGGGCGTGAGATTGCCTCATTTCACCCTCACCCCTTCCCTCTCCCTTCAAGGGAGAGGGGATTTGTGCTCGCAACGACAAGCCTCCAACAATCTCAAGCAAGTGCTCTTTCTCTTCGTTGTCAATGACAGAATCAGCAATTGGAGCTAGTTCCTGAGGAGCCCTTTGAGCATAGCAGCCACTAGCAATAATGAAAGCCCGAGGATTTCTTCGCCTAGCTAGCCTGAGCCAGTGGCGTGACTTGCGATCAGCGACATGAGTTACTGTACAGGTATTGGTAATATAAATGTCAGCTACATCATCAGGAGTTACAAGCTGATATCCTGCTTCCCTGAATTGATTTGCTAGGGATTCCGTTTCTGCCTGGTTGAGCTTGCACCCCAATGTATAGAAAGCTACCCTCACCACTCTAAAACCCTAATATCTAATCCCTAAATCCTAAACAAACTCTAAATATTTGGAATTTAGTGTTTAGTGCTTAGTATTTCTACTCAATTATGCTATAGTTAACGACTTTAATCAAAAAATTATTAACGGATAAGACATGGGAAATCAGCAAGTTCGATGGCAACTTTTACCCCAGGCACCAGACGAATATCTGCGTGCTGCCAATCTTCCTCCCATAATTGCCCAACTTCTTTACAATCGTGGTGTCCACCTAGGTGAAATCGAGCCATTTTTACTCGCTGACCACCGCCTTGGAGGCAATCCCTTTCTGCTCCCTGACATGTCACAAGCGGTAAACAGGATTTATAAAGCCTTGCTTACAGGAGAAAAAATCGCTATCTGTGGCGACTTTGATGTTGATGGCATCACAGCCACAGCTAGTCTTACTGAGGGACTATCATGGCTCGGTGGCAAAGTTACCCCCTATATCCCTCACCGCCTTCGCGAAGGTCATGGGTTAAAATTGCCAGCTCTAGAAAAGCTTCATAGCCAAGGGGTGGGATTAATTATCACTGTCGATTGCGGCGTCACCAGCATCACGGAAGCAAAACAAGCTCAAGAAATGGGGCTGGATGTGATTATCACCGACCACCACGTTCCATCGGTAACCCTACCCCGAGCTATAGCCGTAATTGACGCCAAACGAAAAGATTCACAATATCCCTTCTCGGAATTAGCCGGGGTGGGTGTCGCCTTTAAGCTTTTGCAGGCGCTGCTTTATAAAGATGGCAGGGAAAAACGGCTTGTTGAATTATTAGACCTGGTAGCCTTAGGCACAGTGACTGACTTAGTTCCCCTAGTAGGCGAAAATCGCTATTTGGTGAAGGAAGGGCTAAAGGTGCTTAACAATACTCAGCGCATCGGACTCCAAGAGCTTATTAAGCTGGCCAGGCTAAAATTAGGTGAACTCAATACTAAACACATCTCCAAGGCTCTAGGGCCTAGATTAAACGCTGCCAGCAGGATGGATGATGCCACCACCAGCTATCGACTGGTCACTACCCGCTCTCCGGAAGAAGTCCATGCTTTAGCTCAAGAATTAGACGCAAGGAATGTTGAACGTCAGAGACTAACCGATGAGGTGTTACGCAAAGCAAAAGAAAGGTTAGCTCACAGGCTTTACCCCCCTTTGCTTATAGAAGGCCATGAAGGCTATCCTGTTGGAGTTATTGGTCTTGTTGCTGGCAAGCTAGTAGATGAATTTCATAAACCTGCTATCATCCTCAACCTTGGACCTGAGCTATGTCGAGGCAGCGCCCGAAGCATCTCCGAATTCAATGTCGCCGAAGCTTTAGAAGAATGCCAGGATTTGCTTATCACCTTCGGCGGCCATCCCTTAGCCGCCGGCTTCACCGTAAAACAGCAAAATTTGGCTCGGTTAGAAGAAAGGCTTATGAGCTTAGCCAAAACCCAGCTATCGCATCTAGACCTCTGTCCCCAATTAGTCATTGATGCCGAGGTTCCTTTATCTGCTTTGGCAGGCGACGCCTTCAACTTAATCCAACAACTGGAACCCTTCGGACAAGGCAATTCAAATCCCACCTTTCTCACTCGCCAGGTTGAAGTAATCGAATGCCGCAACTTCGGCAATCAAGATAAGCATCTAGAACTAAAACTTAAACAAGGGAATATAACCTGGAGGGCTGTAGATTTTAATTCGCAGAAAACGCAAGAGGAAATCCCCTCTTACCTAGATATTGTGTATACCATAGAGAAAAGTTTCTGGAATGGCGAACAGGTGCTACGGCTTAATCTTCGTGACTTTGCCCCATACAAAGCAACTATCAGCTATCAGCCATCAGATTGATGCTGAATGCTGTCTGCTGAGTGCTGACTACTCCTCTGAAATCTGCGCATTCTGATGATTAGCCAGGGCACAGCTATCACTAATATTGCCAAACTGATGACCTGCCCTTGGTGAAGCCCCATTAAAAATGGCTCGTTCACGCGGAAAAACCTTAAACCGAAATCACCGGCAGCATAGAGGCAAAGATAAAGGAAGAATAGGGAGCCTTGGGGCTTGAGCCGATCACGCAATTGCCAGACTATGGCAAAAACTATCAGGTTCCACAATAAAAAATAAATTTGCGCCGGGTAAAGCGGCACACCCCAGTATTGAACTGGAATAACATCACGAGGAGTATAAAGCACTGCACCCGGGAAAGATTGAAAGGGACTGAGCTTACCATGGCAGCAACCATTTATAGCGCAGCCAACTCTGCCTATGGCTTGAGCCAAGGGTGCTCCCACGGCAATGGCATCGCCCACACCAGCCAGACTTGAGAAAGGAATCCTCCTCACTCCCATGTAGACCCACACTGCCAGAAGGGCACCAATAATAGCTCCATAGAGACTTAGCCCAGCAAAGCCAACGATAGCCCCAGGGTTAGCCATATAATAGTCCCACTGGTCAATAACATGAACCAGCCTGGATACTATGAAACCGCCGATGATACCCCAGAGAAAGAGGTTGTAAATAATATCCCGGGAAATGCCCAGCCTTCTCGTTTCTCGCAAGGTCATAGCTAGCAATGCTATGACTGCCAGAGCTACCGTAATTCCGTACCACCTCACAGTGAGGGAACCAATGGTAAAAGCAATAGGGTTTATGCTAATAGTGAGCATTTATCCTCTTTTGCTGAGCTTGAACCAGGGGTGATAACTGATTATAGAGTCCTTATCTAACTCGTCATTTATGAAATAGTTGGCAATCCTCAAATAGTCTGCCACCCTATCAGGCATCAGAAAGTGCTCTTTGACATATTCATGGGCTTCTCTTCCTACGGATTCCGCCTCCTCTGGATTTCTTAATAATCGTATTATCCTTTTTGCCGCCTTTTTCGCTGTAGTGATAAAGAAGCCAGTCTCCCCAGCCCTAACTTGAATGGGAATTGCCCCCACCTCTCTGGTTATCACCGGCTTCCTTTTCCACATAGCCTCGGTGATAACTAGCCCAAATCCTTCCTTGGTAGAAGGTTGCAAAATTATCCTGGCAGCTCTTTGCAAAGCATTCACTTCCAGAGCATTAACTGCCAAATCATCTGGGAGCCTGATGACATGGATGCCCGAGTCGCTTCTTGTCTCCTCACAGACGTAGTTAAAGATTCTTTCCCCTTCAGGGTCATCGGAGGCCATATTACCAGCTACTACAAGCTGGCACTTCTCTTCCTTTCGAGCAATCTTATAAGCTTTAATTGTCGTATCAATTCCCTTCCAGGGATCAAATCTACCTATCTGAACCAATAAGGGTATGCCCTGGTCTACTCCATATTTCTCCAATACCTTAGCGATTTCGTCAGGCTTTAGCTCCTTATTCTTGATAGAAAGAGGATCGATAAAGGGAGGGCTGATATATTTCCGCAAAGGCCAGTGGTCTACTACATAATGAGCCCCGGAGAACATAACAGCATCATAAAAACTGGTCCAAAATGTGATAAATTGCCACAATACAGGATTGTCTTCCAAAGTATCTCCCTCTACATCAATGTGGAACCTCCATAGCCATTTTTCATTCTTTCCCTTCAAATAGCGAGCTAAGCCAAGTGGCTGCGGGTCATGCACAATCACCATATCAGGCTTATACCTTTCATGGTTTTTGGCATAGATATCAGCATTTTCCTTAAGAGTGCGATAATATCTCCTCACCATCTCTGGGGTAAGGGTTCCTTTCTTGCCTTGCAGAAGATTGTGAATGTTTTTTGTCACCAAATAAAATGCTTCCGTGCCATGCATGACTTTCCATTCATCCTCTATCCCCAGCTCATTCAGGAATGGCACCTGTGAATAAAGCATTTCAGCCACACCCCCACCTACCATAGTAGAATTAACCTCCATTATTCTTATACCCTTAAGCTTTCGAGCAAGTTTTTCTAGTTTTTCTATCTTTTCCTCGCCCACTATCGGGATATAGTCCTGCAGAGGGGATACAGAAAAAGGCTGGATCCCCCTTCTGCGACTATATACAGTCCCATCCTCTAAAGGTAATTTCCTCCTCTCTTCCTCAACAAAGTTCTTTATCTTGCTTTTCATATTAGCTGCCTCCTTCTGAACCACAAGTGAGAATCTGAGGTTCTCCATTAGCATATAATAACATAGCAGTCAGAGTTAGTTGATAACTAATAACTGAAGGCTGATAGCTACTAAGATGACCGCGCTATCAGGTTAAGGCATTGCCCAGTTAAAACTCATCAGGGATGATGCTATTACCGGCTATCATATTCTTCAGCGGCGAATTCCCCACAGCGCCACAACTTACAGTGATGACGACCACAACCAAGGCACCTCCAACAAATGGTGCCATCTTCAAGAACCTCATCTATCGCTAATACACTAAATTGGCAAAAGGGGCATCCCAGTCGCTGGGGCATAACCACTACCGGCTTTCTCTCACGTCCTGGCGCTAAATTCATCCCTACTTGATTTCCTCCCCAAGGATAACTACTCTGGAACCTCTCTTACAAAGAGAAGAGGATATACTATATCGCTGGTGCAGCATGGAACCCAAACTGCCAGGAATAGAAACAGGAAGATAAAAGGGAGCAAAGGGATCCAGTTGGCTATCCCAAATGCTGTAAAGTAGAACAACGATGCCCAGGTACTTAACAGTACGTGCCCAAAATGCGGGATCCTGCTTACTTGTTTCCAATACCCAATTACAATGCCAATAAGTGCGGCAGAATTTACCACCTTCCACTTTTCAACTCCAATAACGGGCATTTCTGTGACCTCGATAAAGGGCACTTCGAATTCCATCGGAACGTGAAGTAAGGTCCCTCCTAGATAAGGAATTATGGCATCGCTTATCGTAGCTATACCAATCGACCCCGTCCAGCCAATTAAAATTGCCACCCAGATTTTGCCTTTCCTATATCTCATATACATCGCCGTAGTTACCAGTGCGCTTAATACAACGTGGATTGGATGTAAAGTGTAAAAAATAGTGTGAGAAATCCCTGAGGAAACGTGGCCCAAAACTATTATAACCATGATAACAATGCCTGTGATAGCCCCCAAAGCAGTGAAAGGAGCGTGCCTCTTGAGTTCTTTTGCTATTCGCTTGAACATTTTTCCTCACTGTAGGGGAGGAGGCTTGTCCCCTACCTCACCAGTGGCCTTTCTATTCTCCAAAGCGCTTTCGATAGCATTCAGAACAGAGTCCAGAAGACTCGGAAAGGTGGTATTCGGTATGAAAGCCAAGATTCACGGCAGACTTACTTTCCTTCTTACATAATTCCTCATCAACGAACTCCCGAAGGACTCCACAGCGGCGGCAGACTATAAACCGATGACACCCTTCTTTACTGCCCAAGGTGCACTTAACGAATCCACCACTCGACAAAACCTTGTGAGCCAGATTGAGGCGGCAAAACAAATCAAGTATGCGGTAGATGGTAACGTGATTTAGATATTTACCTTGCTGCCTCAGAAGCCTTTGTATGTCATAGGGAGAAACCGGCTCTTTAGCTTCCTTGAGAACTTCGAGCACCATTCTTCGAGGCTTGGTTACCTTATACCCCTGAGCCTGCAAAATCTGTATTGAATCCCGAACCACGAGCGCTACTATACCAGAGCAGAAGACCAAATGCAACATTGTTGCAATTAGCTTTAGGAATAACTACTCAGTTCCTCTTAAAAATGTAGGGTAACAGCACAGGATGATATATCTTAAGCGGTGCTATAACCTAGGATATGAGATGCCCTGAAAGAGATGTAAGAGCTTGATTACTTTATTATCTTCTTAGTTCTCTCAATAAATTCAGGATATAAATTCGCAGCTTCTCTGATGAAATTTTTGATTTTGACCCATTTAATCTTCCAGGGATAAAGATTTTGCCCTTTCCCTTATTTGCCAAAAATCGTATACGCATTCCCAAAAATCAATCGCCTCGTAGCTTGTCTTGCACAAAAGTCTCAAATATAACTTCCTGTCTTTTATAACCAAAGGGAAACCAGAATTCATAACACTAAAAACAAGTGAAGGGCGGGCTCTATTCAAAACCAAAAAATCAACGTCAGTTTTCAACATATCTACCAAATCAGACCAAATCTTGTTTTCATTGGGATAATCGCCTTCTTTTTCCAATTCCAAATAGTCCTTAGGTTTGAAATAAACTCCGATATCCCAATCTGAACTATCCCGGGCTAAACTTTTTGCTTGGGAACCAAAAAGAAAAGCCATTAAGCCCTCTGCCTCTCTTTCAAAATACTCTTGAAGGAGTTTAATCTTTCCTAAATCAGGTTGAGAAACATTAAGTGCCTTTTCCATCTCCTCTCTGTATATCATTAGCCTTTGAACAAGCGCTTTCTAAAACCTCCCTCATGACAACGATCTCGATTTCCTTGACCTTCTTCAGAGACTCGTCATTGGTAACAAATGTCTGAGCACCTTTCAGAATCGAGGTAGCAAGCTGTATAGCATCTGGAGTCCTGAGTTTATATTTGGCTCTAATGGCTGAGGCTAAATCCGCCACCTCAACATCAACCGGAATAACTTCAAGATGTGGGAAATTCTCTAGTATAAGCCTGTACTCGTCCGCCAGAAGTTCATTACCCTCCTCGTTAGGCTTTACCAGAATTTCAAGTCGGGTGATAACCGAGGTTTTGCCTTCTATCCTTCCATCCTCAATCATTTCAAAAAGGGCTCTGGTAAAGGGAAGATAATCCTTATTCTCCTCGAAATGATAGATAAAGGGCATTGTATCCAGACCCAAAATAGAATAGCGCCCCAAGAATGCTCGACACCTCTTCTCTATTTCTCCCACGCTTCCCTTTCCCTCTTCACATATTCAGTGGCCTCAATTCCTCCCCAAACCTCCTTCCCCAACCCCTGCATGTATTCGCTATATCTTCGTGGCCTGGGCTGCATGATAATCCGAGCATCTCGAACACCCACAATAAGCTCGTCTTCGATGTTAACCCCGAGTTGCTCTCTGACCTTCTTTGGGATAACTATTTGATATCTTTTACCTACTTTCACAATATTGTTCATACCTAACCCCCAGTTTTCATACAAAATACTATTATATCATATTCTAGGCGCCACGCCATAATCTGTCAAGTGACTATGAGCGAAGCAATCTAGTCGGCTCGAGCATTCCCCGAGATTGCTTCGTCGCTCCGCTCCTCGCAATGACTCGGTGAAGTTATTTCCGCAAGATACTATGATACAAGGCAAAGTTTAACCTACTAGCTCCTCAAGCAGTATTAACGCTGCCTGCTTATCCAGAGGCTGGTTATTGTTGCCGCACTTGGGCGATTGGACACAGCCAGGACAGCCTTCCTGGCAAGGACATTCCTGAATCAGCTTCAAAGTGGCTTGCCAGAGCTTTTCCACTATCTCAAATCCCTTCTCAGCAATGCCGATGCCTCCGGGATAGGCATCATAGATGAAGATTTGCGCTTTACCTGTATCAAGATGAAAGGGAGTGGAAACGCCACCAATATCATTTCTATCACAGAGGGCAAATAAGGGAAGTATGCCAATAGCAGCATGCTCACAGGCATGTAGGCCTCCATGAAAATCAAGCCCGGCACCAGCTATCCTAGCAATCGCCTTTTGAGGCAAGTCAAACCACAAAGCCTTAGTGAAGAAACTCAGAGGTGGTAAATCAAGCGGCTCCTCGCCAATAACTTCCTCAGTGAACTGCCTTTTCTTTTTAAAGCCGCTCACTGTAGTGGTGACATCAACATCCCCTAAATAAACCTTTACTCCATGGCAATCTTTCACCCTCACCTTGCCCTCACCCTGACCCTCTCCATCAAGTGGAGAGGGAATCACCCTTGAAGGGGGAGGATAGGTGAAGGTGGCGACCCTTATGTCAGTGATTTCTTTAGCCTGAGTATAGTAGCCAACAGAAGTCAGCATCGCCGCAGCAGTATGCCTAGCTAAATCAAGCTCAGTTATGAGATAAGATTCGCCTTGGTGAAGATAGATAGCACCGGGATGTATCTGAGAGAAGGCAAAACTGGCTTCCACAGTCTCCAACAAGCAGCCTTGGGAGACATCAATAATGGCATATTGCCCTGATGTCGCCCTTATACTTACATCTTGAGCAGGATAGGTGATAGCCGGGGATGGATACCACTTCTCCTGGCGTTTCCTTAACTTGCCTTCTTGCTCTAATTCAGCTACTGTGGCATCACTATTAGCGCCAAAGAATTCCTTATCCTCATCACTTAGCGGTTTCTCCCAGGCAGCGCAAAGAAGGTGAGGTTTTAAGATATAAGGGTTGTCAGGATTGATTAAGGCGTTATCAAAGTTCTTACCAAAGAAGAAATCGGGATTACGCATCAAGTATTGGTCAAGCGGATTATCCTGAGCGATAAGAAAACTCAATGAGCTACCGCTACTTCGCCCACTACGCCCTGCCTGCTGCCAGGCACTGGCGATGCTCCCAGGGTATCCGGTAAGCACCGTTGAATCCAAATCACCAATATCTATACCCAATTCCAAAGCAGTCGTGGCCACTAATCCAAGAAGCTCGCCATCAAAGAACTGACGCTCAATTTGACGCCTGTCTTCAGGAAGATAGCCTGCTCTATAAGGGCTGATTCTGTCAGATAGCGAAGCAGGTAATTGCTCCCGAGCATAAAGGTAAATAAGCTCAGTTACCTTACGAGTGCGGGCAAAAACGAGGCTACGTATATCGTTCTGGATTAGCTCAATAAGAAGGAAAGTAGCCTCGCTGTTAGGGCTGCGTCGACTTGCCTTAGCTTCATCAATTATCGGCGGATTCCAAAAGGCAAAATGCTTTTCACCGTGTGGCGAGCCATCCCTGGCAACTGCCTCAAACTTCAAACCAACTAAATTTTGGGCATGTTCTTTGGGATTGGCAATAGTTGCCGAGCAACAAATAAACTGAGGATTAGAGCCATATAAGGCACAAAGCCTCCGTAACCTCCGTAGCACATTAGCCATATGCGAGCCAAAGACGCCTCGATAAACATGAGCCTCATCAATCACCACATACTTAAGCTGGCGCAACAATCTGGACCATGACCGATGGTTAGGTAAAACACCAAGATGGAGCATGTCTGGGTTGGTAAGCACTACCCTGGCTCGTTTCTTTATGTTAGCCCTTTCAGCCTGTGGGGTATCACCATCAAAAGTAGCTACCGCCCTTTCAGAAAGAAGCTCAGGACAAGCAATTTCTTTCAGGCTACGTAGCTGGTCTTGGGCCAAAGCTTTGGTGGGGAAAATATAAACAGCACGGCTACCTTTGTCACCCAAAATTGCCTCAAGCGTTGCCAGGTGATAGCACAAGGTCTTGCCACTGGCACTGGGTGTAGCTACTATAACATTCTTCCCGGCAAAAATAGCATTCAGTGCCTCCGCCTGATGGCTATAAAGAGCCGACAGGCCCAAAGATTCAAGGCGTGCCTTAAGAACAGGATGAAGAGGCTTATCTAGCTTGCCAAGGGTAGCATTCTGCGCCGGGATATGCTCAATGTGAACGATCTGCTGTCTATAATTAGGTAAAGCGGCCAGGTAATGAAGAAAGGCAGCAACACCCATGGAACATTCAAAAGGCTGGGAAGACCTCTGTTTCCGAATTCAGCAATTCCAGTTGGGGGTAGTTCTCCAGAATAAACTTAACTACGTTTGCTAAAGTTTCATCAGCGTGTCTTCTGTGATTGTTAACGCAAGCTACGCCCAAGGTGGCTAGCTGCCATAAATCTTGATTATCAATTTCAGCTACAGAAACGTTATAGTTATTTTGCAGCCGTGTAATGATAGATTTAATTACTCGCCGCTTGCCCTTAAGGGACTGATTCTCAGGAAGACGAAGCTCTATCCGGCATACACCGACGTTCATCCCGCTACCAATCAGGCTTGCTGTTCTTTAGTCTTGGTATAACACTCACCGCAGTAGACTGGTCGCCCCTCTCTAGGCTCAAAGGGCACTTCGCATTCCTTACCACAATCGGCGCATATTGCCTTGTACATTACCCTTGGGCCGGATCTACCATCCCTTTTCTTAGCTGCGCGACATTCCGGGCAACGACTAGGTTCATGTTGTAAACCCCGCGAGCGATAAAACTCTTGCTCACCTACAGTAAAAACGAAAGTCTTATCACAGTCCCGACAGGTCAAGTTCTTGTCCGCTGGAGCCACTGCACACCTCCTTTAGCTATGGATAATCTTACCTTGTTTGGTTACAGTCTCCACCAGCTCAAGCCCTTTACCAAATAGTTACCTGAGACTATCAAGAGCAGCAACACTATATACAAGGTTTTACCTTGGCTACTATACACCGAAAAAATATTTTAATCAATTTCAGTGCTAAAAACACTTGTATAGCAAACAATATCTATCTCGAAGTAGCCCGATGAGCATGCTCTATGGGGAAAATGCTTCGTTCTGGGTCGCCCCATAGGTCTGGCAAACATCAAGGCAAAGACCACACCCATCACAAGAATCTATCTGGGCGATTGCTTCCTTCGCTTCCATGTTTCCACTATACTATCAACCATGGCACTTAAGGCGATAGAATGGCTTGATGACAAGCTGAGAATACTAGACCAGAGCAAGCTCCCTTGGGAGCAAAGCTTTGTTGACCTGGCCAATTACCAGGACGTGGCTCTGGCTATCAAGGAGATGCGAATTCGTGGGGCGCCAGCCATTGGAGTTGCTGCTGCTTATGGAATTGCCCTCGGGGCACAAGATATAAAAACGACTGATAAAGATAACTTTCTAAACCAATTAAATCAAGTTATGCAAACTTTGGCCACTACCAGACCTACTGCTGTCAATCTTTTCCAAGCTATCAATAGGATGAGGAAGATAACTACCATAGGCGGCAATATCCCTGAAATAAAGGAGGCTCTTATAGCCCAGGCAAAGCAAATTCACCAAGAAGAAATAGAAGCAACTAAACGACTCAGCCAACTGGGAGCCGAACTTATCCCAGATGGCTTCACCATCCTTACTCATTGTAATGCTGGCTCTTTAGCCACCGCTGGCTATGGCACTGCCCTGGGGGTAATCAAAACCGCTAAGGAGCAAGGAAAGAGAGTAAGCGTTATCGTCACAGAAACTCGCCCCCTTCTCCAGGGAGCCAGACTCACCACCTGGGAATTGAAGCAAGAAGGTATCCCGGTAACCTTGATCACTGATTCCATGGCTGGCTATTTTATGCACCAGAACAAAATAGACTGCGTCATTGTCGGAGCTGACAGAATTGCCGCCAACGGCGATGTCGCCAATAAGATCGGCACCTACACCCTGGCTGTGCTAGCTAAAGAGAACGATCTCCCATTTTATGTCGCTGCCCCGACCTCTACCATCGACCTCTCCCTACCTTCAGGAGCAGAAATCCCCATTGAAGAGCGCGAGCCTGACGAGGTAACTCATATCCAGGGAGTGCCCATTGCCCCGAAAGGAATAAAGGTGGCCAACCCCGCCTTTGATGTAACGCCCCATAATTATATAACCCTCATCATCACCGAAAGGGGTATAATAAAAGAGCCTTATATAGAGCGGCTGAGGGAAATAGCCACTTAAAGTAGTCTCGAGGGTGTTTAAAAACGTAGTTGCCCAATTTATTGGGCGACTGTGCCTGATAAATCAGGCAACTACAAACGTTTGGGGGTGAAACACCTCCGAGATGGCTGAAATTGAACGGGGAATCGAAATTAAACGGCCTGAAGATAGTGAGGAGGTAGTAAAATGCCCACATATGAGTATTGGTGTCCAAAATGCCAGAAGGAGTTTGAGGTTAAAAGACCGATAGCTGATTTTGACAAGCCTGCTCCTTGCCCCGATTGCGGCACCAAGGGAGAAAAACTGATTTCCACCTTCGCCTCGAAAACTGGCTATACCTTGCAAGTGCCGGCGAAGCCGCCTTTCCGAAAGAAGGGCAGCGGCAGTTTTAAAATGTAGTGCGAGGCTTTAGCCTCGTGCACGACCCTAAAGGGTCGCACTACTGGGGCAAAATTAAACGGCCTAAGGGCAGCTAAAGGGGGTGACAGATATGGAGCTTTCTCCGCTGGCAAGGGAAAGACTGGCTAGGATAGGTGCTCTATCGCCAGAGGAAAAAGAGAGGATGAGGCGGTCAAGCGAACTTGACTCTTTGCTCTCCCAATACTTCAAAGGCGATGTAAGCTCCGAGGACCTATGGATAGAGCTGAAATCCCTTAAGGAGCAGTGCAGTGAATCTATCGTAAAAGAGGCCCAGATCAAGCTGGTAGATACGCTTCGTTTGCAAATGAGTCAGGAGGATTTTGAGCAACGCCGCAGCGCTATTCTAGCTATAGAGACGATGAAACATGAAGGAAAATACTCCAGCCTAGAGCTGGTCCTGAATTCGATTGAAGCCCTGCGTCAGAAATACACCCAGACCAAAGAGCAAGCATACGAGCAGCTCAAAGCAAGCATAGAACCTCAGTTCAAGGCAATAACTGAACAGGCGATAAAGCAAGGTTTGAAGATTGACATTGAGAGCTCATTGGAGGCCAACATCAAAAACAGCCCGCAATGGAAGGACTTCATCTCCAAGCACGAGAGAACCGCTGGGGGAATGTTTAATAGCTATGCGAACAGGCTACGGGAGCTTATTTAAACAGGCGTGATGGAACTCAGATGCAAGCAACATTTTTGAATTGCCACAGTTCGCCACTCGATATCGTCATTGCGAGCCCTTCGCTTCTTGTCATTCTGAGGGGTGAGCCGAAGCCTTGAGTATAGCGAAGGGAAAGCGACCGAAGAATCTCGCTCAGGACAGGCTCCGCAAAGCAATCTCGGAATCAAGGACAAGAGGATTAGCTTATCTCGCCAAGACTAAAGTCCTCAGCACACTTTCACCATAAAGCCTCCTGTAAGTATTTGATAAGTCAACATTAATCCAGTATAATCTTTATAAACCAGAGCCTGTTTAAAAATGTAGTTGCCCAATTTATTGGGCTATTGTGCCTGATGAATCAGGCAACTACGAAAATTTGGGGGTGAAAACTCTCCAAAATGCCCAAAATTGAACGAGCAATCAAAATTAAACAGCCTAAAGAACAATAAAGGGGGGTGAGTAATGGACAAGCTGTTAACTGTGGATGAAGTTGCTGAATACCTCAGGCTTAACCGAGAGACTGTTCTGCGCAAAGCTAGAAAGGGTGAAATCCCGGCAATTAAGATGGGCTATAGAAGCTATCGATTTCACCGAAACCAGATTGATGAATGGTTAAAGGCGAAGGCAGAAACAAAAAAAGTTAAGCCTCAATCCAAGGAAGTTAAGAAGATTAATTTGAAGACTTACCCTCTGGGGATTATAGGCGGATTAAGTCGAAGAGATATTTATGAAGGCAGATGAAATAGCCTTTATAGACACCAATATCCTAGTTTATGCATTAGATACGGAAAGTCCTTTCCACCTTAAAGCAATAGATTTTGTGAATAGAACTACCCATGGCGAGTTGAAGATGGGAATTTGCCCTCAGGTGGTGGGGGAGTTATACGCCACGATAACAAATCCAAAGAAGGCATCTCACCCCCTATCACCAAGTGAAGCAATAGATGCCATCACACCCATCTGGGAAGCAGCAAACACTCAAAGAATATTTCCCAAGCAGGAGACCCTTGAGCTAACCCTCGACCTGGTCAAACGTTACCAGTTGAAATCCCTGGACTTCTTTGATGCTCAGATAGTAGCCACCATGCTGGATAACGGGATAAGCACCATTTATACTGTGAATGAGCAAGACTTTGCTATATTTGAGGAGATAAAAGCAGTCAATCCATTTAAGCAGGCATAACGAAACCCGCTTGGAGTAATGCCTTTTGAATTGCTCTAGATTGCGACCTAGTACTGTCATTGCGAGCGGAGCGAAGCAATCTCGTGATTAAAGGGCAAGATAATATCTCTGTGTGGTGATAAAATATCCTCAAGGATGAATAGCAAATCTCAAAGGTGGCAGCACCCCGGTGGTAAACTCCGCGAGCTTGGTGCAGAAAGTCTCTCCGACGCTGAGCTTTTAGCCTGCTTAATTTCTACCGGCATCCCGGGCAAGCCAGCGGAAAAGATTGCTGAGGAGATTTTGCAAAGGTTCGGCGGCTTCAAAGGAATGGCAAACCAGCCCTTAGAAAAGCTCCTGGATATCAAGGGACTTGGTGATACTAAGATCATCCGCATTGCCGCTGCCTTCGAAATCGCCCGACGCATTGTGAATGAGGTATTAAAGGAGCATGAGAACACTTAATATAACCGAACACGAACCTGGCAAGGACCTTGAAACAATTGCTTTAACAAAGCGAGAAAGGGAAGCCTTGAGAAACTTTGTGAAAAGGGTTCGCCAGAGCTTAGGAGAAAACCTCGTCAACATCATCCTCTTTGGTTCTAAAGCAAGAGGAGAGGCGAAAAGGGGCTCCGACATTGACCTACTGGTGATAGTGCAGGAACGAAATCTGCCTACAGAAAAAATGGTTATAGCGCAGATTACTGAAACTGAACTCCACTACAATATTTACCGCCTTTCTCCCATAATCTATTCCGTCCGGGATTATGAGGAACGCAAGAAGATAGGGACTCCCTTCATTTCAGAAATAGAAAGCGCTGGTGTGACGTTGGAATGAACACGAAAGAACTTATAACCAGGCGACTCAGCAGAGCCTATAAAAACTTGGAGGTGGCGAGGTCACTCCTTGCCGATGAGTTTTACGAGGATTCTGTTTCCAAGTCCTATTATGCCATCTTTTTCGCCGCAAAGGCTCTTCTCCTTACTAAAAATTTAGATCCTAAGAGACACTCAGGGGTTATTTCCTTCTTTAGCCAGTATTTTGTCAAAACCGGAGAGCTAGAAAAAGAGCTTGCTGCTATTCTTAAATTTGCGCAAAAGGAAAGGATAAGTGCCGATTACGACGAATTCTATTCTGCTTCAGTTGAAGAAGCAAAGATCCAATTGGAAAACGCCGAGAGGTTTCTACAACGGGTGAAAGAGATACTGCAAGAAAAAGGTTTTCCATACCCATGAAAAAGTCTAAGCTTAGTGAAAAACCATCACGAACCCCTGACCTCTTTGAAGCCCAAAGAGTCTCAATCCTTAAGGATTACACTGAAGAGGTTTCTCGCTTGGGCTCAGAGTCAGCCAAAACCCAGAGGTTTCTCATACTCCTGAAAGACATATTTGGAGATGTGAACACCCGGTTCGTTGAGGATTACCTCCGCGGTGTCGAGAAATATGTGAAGAGCAAGGGAAAAGATATCGTGCTAAAAGGAAAAGTGGATAACCTCTATGGAAATCTCGTGATTGAATTTGAGAGGGATTTGAATAAGACACTCCCGGAAGCCAAAGAGCAGCTTCAAAGATATATCGCTTGTCTTTGGTCTGAGGAAGCGGAAAGGAAGATAAACTACCTCTGCCTGGCAGCAGATGGGATAAACTTCCAAGTTTTCTCCCCTAAAACCGAAAAACCTTTAACTGAGCCCTTACTCCCAAAAGACATCCTGCTGGAAAAGATTGACGAGCTCAAACTACCAACCCCAGAGCCTTACCAGGCATATTTCTGGCTGGATAGGTATCTCTTTAGAGAAAGAATCCTCCCGCCACGAACTGAGGAATTTGAACGAGACTTCGGCATGCGCAGCCCTGCCTTCCTCTTCTCCTTCCGATTACTGAAGGAAGCGCTAAAGCAGGTGGAAGATAGAAGCGATTTCCAGGTCATCTATGAAAACTGGGAGAGATACCTCCGTGTTACCTACGGAAGCGTCATTGGAAGTAAAGACCTCTTCCTCAGGCATACCTATTTGGCAACACTGGCAAAGTTGATTGCCTGGGCGCGACTTACTGAAAAGAGCCTAACTCCTCCAAGCGAGGAAATACTAAGCATACTGAACGGAGAGTTCTTCCGAGGACAGCGCATCGCCAATTTCCTTGAGGAAGATTTCTTCTCCTGGGTCACCCGGGAAGGTGCTGAGGCTATCGGGCTTGATATATCTAAAAAGCTCCTGAGCCTGCTCTTAAGATACAACCTGAAGGAGCTTTCCGAAGATGTCCTCAAGGCACTCTATCAGGAACTAGTTGACCCTGAAGCGCGTCACGATTTGGGAGAATATTACACTCCAGACTGGCTTGCCCATCGCATGGTGGAGAAGATCCTAGCTGAGAATCCCCGATACTCTGTTCTTGACCCTGCCTGTGGCTCGGGAACTTTCCTTTATATGACCATAAAGCAAAAGAGGAATATTTTGGGGAATTCCAGGGAAACGTTGGAGCATATCCTGGAAAATGTAGTAGGCATAGATATTCATCCCTTGGCAGTAATCATCTCCAAAACAAATTACCTGCTTGCCTTAGGCGACCTCTTCAAGAAGAGAAGAAAAGCCATCTCGCTTCCCCTCTATCTTGCCGATTCCATAAAACTTCCCCAAATGCAGGGGCAAATGGAGATGGGCGCATTGCTGCCCGGCTTCAAGTTAGAGATTGACGGCAAGCGAATCATAATCCCTGAAGTCCTCATCCATGACCCTCAGCTTTACGATGAAGCCATCGAGGTATCAAAGGAGTTCGCCCGGGATTTTGCTGGCAGGAAGGGAGAAGACAAGATCACATTTCTCAACTTTTTGGGGAAAGCATCCCCAAAAATAGCTTCCGATAAGGCTCTTTCCCTCGCCCTTTATAGTCTGGCTGTGGCAATGAAAGAACTCATAGAAGAAAGGCGAGACACCATCTGGGCTTTCATTCTCAAGAACCTGTATAAACCTTTGTTTCTCAAGGGAAATTTCGATGTGGTCTTGGGCAATCCTCCCTGGCTCTCTTACCGTTATGTGGAGAAGGGTGAATACCAGAAATTTCTCAAGCGGCAAATTGTGGAGGAATATACACTTCTCTCTGGCAAAGCAGAACTAATAACGCATATGGAACTGGCAACGCTTTTCTTCCTTAGAGCCGCTGACCTTTACCTTAAAGAGGGGGGAACTATCGGTTTCATTTTGCCCAGAAGCGTGTTCTCTGCTGACCAGCATTATAATTTCCGCCGTTCCTATTTTTCTCTCGACCTTGGCTTTGACAATGTTTGGGACTTGGAAGAGGTAGAACCGTTGTTCAACGTTCCCGCCTGTGTCTTCTTCGGCAAAAAAGGAATTAAGACGAGATCCCCTTTGAAATGCCAGCGCTTCTCTGGAAAGATGGAACGTAAAAATTCTTCTTTGGAAGAGGCGGAACAGGCACTTACCGTTACTCCAGAGGAACTCTTTGTCACCCAGGTGGGGAAGCGGAGCTTTTTCACCACCTCCAAGAGAAAGCCCACCATCTCTGTGAGAAGTTTTTACCAACCTTATTTCAAGCAAGGTGCAACTATTGTTCCGCGCTCTCTCTGGTTTGTAGATGTAAAGTCACACCCTGTTTTTGGTTTCGACCCCTCGTTGCCTTATGTTTCCACCACAGAAAGAGCTCAAAAAGAGGCTAAGACAGCATATAAGGGTTTGAGGTTAGAAGGGAACATCGAGAAAGATTTTCTTTATGCCACTTTGTTATCCACTGACATTGTTCCCTTCGGCCATCTGGATTTCAGGCTGGTAGTTTTACCCCTCTTGCTTTCAGGCAAGCATTTCAAAGTTCTTAGTGCTGACGAAGCCCGTAACCAGGGATTTCTAAACCTGGCGAACTGGCTGGAAGAAGCTCAGTCCGAATGGAAGGAACGCCGGGGAGAAAAAGCAGAGAGAATGGATGTTCAAGAGTGGCTTGATTATAGAAGAAAGTTATCAGGTCAGAAAAGAGCACAATATAAAGTCCTTTATCCTACCTCTGCTACCTATCTGTGTGGCTGCGTGGTGGAGGACAAACCCATCAGCATTGAGGTGGAGGGACAGAGCGTTGAAATACAGGGGTTTGTGGCTGAATCGAAAGAGTACTATTTTGATACCGATATTAAGGAAGAAGCCCACTATTTAGCCGCAGTTCTCAACTCCCCCCTCGTGGACAAACTCTTGAAACCTATGCAGAGCCGTGGATTGTGGGGGCCCAGGGATATTCACAAAAAAGTTTTAGAAATTCCTATCCCTCAATACAATTCATCGGATGAAAATCACAAGGCGCTCTCCCAACTTGGCGAGCAATGCACCCAAAAGGTGGAGCACCTGCTCCCACAACTGGCAAAATCCCGCAGCATCGGCCACACCCGCAGACTAATAAAAGCCGAGTTAAAAGAGGAGCTCGCACAGATAGACAAGCTTGCGAAGCAAATCCTCCGTTCCAGCGAGGGTAGCAGGCATGCTGCAAGTCAAAGGAGGGAGGTGTAAGTTATGGATATTATTCAAACCATCCGGGAGGGCGGAAGGACCCTGACTACTGTCCAAATTCAATATATTGACTCGAAGAGACAAACGACCATTAGAGAAACAGAACCCTACGAAATCAAAGAAGGAAAGTACTGGGGCTATTGCTATGTTCGCGGGGAAATCAGACAATTCAAGTTAGAGAATATTATTTCAGCGAGTTTGACCAGTCGAAAGTATAGCCCGCGTTTCCCGGTAAAACTGTGATGAGAGTCTGCTAGGATGATTATCAAAAATGTCAGGGTCAGAAATTTCCGCTGTATTCGGGACGAGACTCTTGAGTGTGAGGACTTAACAGTGCTAGTTGGGCCAAATGGGTCGGGAAAATCCTCATTTTTGCGTGCTATTGACCTCTTTTACACGCTAGCAGCAAAGATAAGCGGAGAGGATTTCTATGCAAGAAACACGTCGCAGCCAATCATCATAACGGTTACCTTTATAGATTTGACAGACGCGGAGAAGCGTTTTTATAAGCCCTACTTGGAAAATGGCAGTTTAACCGTTGAAAAAGAAATTAGCTTTCCCGGGGGTAAGGGAAATGAAAAGTATTTTGGGTCGAGAATGTGTAATCCAGATTTTCGAGGGGTCCGAAGTGCAGACTCTGCTATCAGCAAGCGTGATGCTTACAATGAACTTCGCCAACAAGAACAGTATTCAGAACTTCCTACTGTCAGGAGGGCTGATGACATAGAACCTATCTTGGAAGAGTGGGAACGAAACCATCCTGATAAATGCCGAAGAATGCCTGACCCCAGACAGTTCTTTGGTTTTCGGGAGGTAGGGAGCGCAAGATTGGAGAGATTTACTGACTTCATCTTTGTTCCAGCTGTAAAGGATGCAGCGGAAGATGCCTCAGAGGGGAGGAATAGCCCCCTAACACAGTTGATAGACCGAGTTGTGAGACAAGTTCTCCAGCAGAAGCCTGAATTAGAACAGTTCAGAACAGGTGCGCGAGAGAAATATAAGGAACTGATGGATGAGAAAAATCTACCTGAATTGCCTCAATTGGCTGACGACTTAACCAAGACTCTTCAAACATATGTGGCAGAGGCTCAAGTAAATCTTCGGTGGGAGGTTAGCGAACTTGATGTTCCTATCCCCCTTGCCTCTGCTATGCTAGTTGAAGATGATTTTGAGGGTGATGTTTCAAGGAAAGGCCATGGACTTCAGAGGGCTTTTATTTTAACTCTGCTACAGCATTTAGCTGTCATCAAAGGAATGGGGGAAATTGAGACGCAAGAAGGCGCTACTGGGCTAGCTGAGGACAATATGAAGGGGAAAGGCGGATTAGGTACAGCTCCCATTACTCCTAACCTGGTTATCGCAATAGAAGAGCCAGAACTCTATCAGCACCCCAATCGTCAGCGCCATCTTGCTAAGGTATTCCTTCAATTGTCTCATCCTGGATCAGACTTGGAGAGAGGCGGACGTATTCAGGTGATTTATTCAACGCACTCCCCCATTTTTGTCGGGAGCGAAAGAGTTGGTCAAATCCGACTTTTGCGAAAAGAGAGGTGTGAAGATAACCTACCTAAGGAAACAAGAGTTAAGTTCACGACAATGGCTCATATTGCCAAGAAGCTTGGGGAAGCTACAGCTAAACTTGCCACAGTGGCAAGTACCCAATCTAGGCTAGTAAGCATAATGAGCCCCTGGGTAAACGAAGGATTCTTTGCTGATATAGCTGTTTTAGTCGAAGGGGAGAGTGACAGGGCTGTCATCATGGAAGTGGCTAAGCAGATCGATGTGGATTTTGAAAAAATCGGAATATCTGTGATCCCAGTAATGGGGAAAACTAAATTGGATCGTCCTCATTTGATCTTCACCGAACTCGGTATCTCAACCTATATCGTCTTTGATTGTGACAGGAGCAAGGGGGGAAATGGGAAGCCAGAGACCAATAAACTATTGCTAAAGCTATGCGGTCACCCCGAGGAGGAATTTCCAAAAACCAGTGTGAGAGAAAATATTGCTTGCTTTGAGGAAAATTTGCCGGCTACTTTGAGAGAAGAAATAGGTGATCAGCTTTACGAGCAGCTTCTTGGGCAATACAGCTTCGAATTAGGCTACAGTCCTCCTAAAGAAGGGGAGAAAAATCCTCTCGTTCTTAGCAACATCGTGGAGGAGGCCTATAAAAGGGGTAAAAAGACAAAGACACTAGAGGATATAGTGAAAACAATAGTTGCGCTTAAACGCGGTGGGTGAAGTGAAATACAATTGTATGGACTATACTGAAGTTGCCCTTTGCAAAGAAACCCTGGCGATGTGGGCAAAGCAAGAAGCAATTGACAAATAATAGATAAATTGGTAGATTTATAGAAATTCTAACTTTTGGATATATGGGCTTTTAAAATGGCAAGACGGGTGAGCAAGGTTGTACGACCTCTGGCTAAGGGACAAATCACCATCCCTGCTGAATTCAGGCAAAAACTAGGCATAGATGCCAATACGCTCCTGGATATCAGCTTGGTAGAAGGCAAGCTGGAAATCATCCCTATCAGAATAAGAAGAGCGGAACCTTTGCGTGAGTACACCGATGATGATATCCAGCAGTTCCTGGAAGCTGACAAGATTGATGCACAGACGGCTGGTAAGGTAAAAGAGCTTTTATCCCAAGGAAAGATTTAGCAAAGGTTGTTAAAAGAACAGGCTAAAGTATTTTTAGACGCTAGCATTTTCATGGCAGCAGTAAGATCTCCAAGCGGTGGTTCTGCTTTGGTGTTAGAGGTTTGCCGGGGTGGGAAATTCCGAGCCATAAGCACTAGGAAGGTCCTCTTAGAAGCTCAAAGGAATATTAAAAGGAAATTTTCCGAAGAGGAACTTATTAAGTTTTACCGAGAGATCGTGACCCTGAAACTGGAAACGACGGAACCGGCGATTGAAGAAGAGATTGCAGAATATTCCCAGCTCATTGAACAAAAGGATGCTCATGTTCTGGCTGCTGCTATTAAAAGTGGTGCAGCCTTCTTGATAACTTTAGGTCAAAAGCATTTTATGACCTATGTAATCAAACAGGCAAAATTACCAATCAGTATTCTAACTCCGGGGGAATTTTTGCGGGCATCTGCAAGATATGAGAAACAGGACGACCACTCCTGAGAAATAGGGTAAACTACCCAGGAAAATTAATAATCTTTATAGCCTAAGTGAGGAGAAAGCCTAATGCCTGAAGCAAAAGTAGGAATTATAGGCGGAACTGGCCTTTATAAGGTGGAGGGGATGACCGAAGTGAAGGAGGTGAAGCTGACCACACCGTTTGGTGAGCCCAGCGACGCCATCGTCCTGGGTAAGATTGAAGGGATAAGGGTCGCTTTTCTGCCCAGACATGGTAAAGGGCATCGCCTAGGCCCTAGTGAGATGCCAGTTAAGGCCAATATTTATGCCTTAAAATCTTTAGGCGTCGAAAGGATTATCTCTGTGACCGCCGTGGGCAGCCTCAAGGAGGAAATCCTACCTCCGGATTTAGTTATCCCCGACCAGCTTATTGACCGCACCAAGGGCAGAGATAGCACTTTCTTCACTCATGGTGTAGTAGCTCACATCGCCTTTGCTGAGCCCTTCTGTCCGGTTTTGAGTCAAGTTTTGTTTGAGGCGGGCATTAAAGCAGAGGCGAAGGTACATAAAGGTGGCACATTTCTGGCTATGGAAGGGCCACAATTTTCCACCAAGGCTGAGTCACAGCTTTACCGCTCCTGGGGTGCTTGTATCATTAGCATGACTGCTTTGCCTGAAGCTAAACTGGCCAGGGAAGCCGAAATATGCTATGCCGTACTTGCCATGGTCACCGACTGTGATTGCTGGCATCCAAGCTATGAATCAGTAACTACGGAGATGATTCTGGCTAATTTGCAAAAGGGCGTTGATACCGCCAAGGAAATCCTGAGGCTAACAATACCTGGTATCCCCCAGAAGCGAGATTGCATTTGTGCCGCTGCCCTTAAGGATGCTATTGCTACTGCGCCGGAATATATCCCAGAGAAGGCGAAAGAGGATTTAGCGTTACTGATTAAAAAATATATAAAATAGAGGCCGTTTAAAAATGTAGTTGCCCAATTTATTGGGCGACTGTGCCTGATAAATCAGGCAACTACAAAAATTTGGGGGTGAAACACCTCTGAGATGGCTGAAATTGAACGGGGAATCAAAATTAAACGGCCTGAAAATAAAAAAGGAGGGATGATGAAAAACTTTCGGGTTAGAGGGTCTATTTATTTTGCCGAGCATGTTAATTTCAATGCACTTGCCCATATTTTTGCTGGATTAGGGATAGCGTGGCTTGTATCCTTATCCTGGCACTATGCCATACCCCCTTTGGTAGCAGGGGCAATATTCCTCGTTGCCAGTATTGCCATGCATATCCATGCTTATACGCATGGTGAATTTTGATAGAGCCTTTAAGTAAGCGAAAAAATGGCAAAATTTGAGTTTGCTTGCTTGCCTACAGCTATCGGCAGCATGCCTCACACCGAGCCTGAAAAGGCTTGCTCTATTGTCATGAAATATCTTCCCGCCATCCCCGCCTGGCCTCAGTTGCCAAAGCGCTCCCCAAAGGAAAATATGTCTATCCAATTCAGCGAGGGTTTCCCGGGAATAGTTATAGCCAAGGATAAAATCCATATCGAGCCGTGGGCAAATTTTGAAACCGAGCTAGGGCAAATTTATGCTGACTGTGAGCAAGATAATCCCAGTAAATATGGCATTTCTGCGAAATACGCTGCTGGACTTCATGCCTTCCTGTCACAGGTAAAAAAGACAGGAATAGTCAAGGGGCAGATAACAGGTCCTATCACCTGGGGGCTGACGGTTACTCGTCAGGATGGCTTAGCCATCCTTTATGACGATACCTTGGCTGAAGTCGCCGCTAAGTTCTTACGACTAAAAGCCGCCTGGCAAGAAAATGCTTTAAGGAAAATATCACACCATACTATCATCTTTGTTGATGAGCCATATTTAGTCTCTTTAGGCTCGGTTTTTACTCCCATCCCTGAAGATAAAGTGGCTGCCTTACTAGAGGAAGTTTTCCAGGGAATCAAAGGGATAAAAGGATTGCATTGCTGTGGCAATACTGATTGGCCAGTTCTTTTGGGCACCACGACTGACATCCTTAGCTTCGATGCTTACAATTACGCTTCCTCCCTTAGTAGTTATCCCAATGAAGTAAAATCTTTTCTCCAGCGTGGAGGCAATATTGCCTGGGGAATCGTGCCCAACGATGAAGAAGCTTTAGCTAAGGAATCGCTATCCAGCCTCCGTGACCGCTTAGAAGAGGCTATGGCTCCCTTCACCCAAAATGGCATCAGTTTTAAGCAAATTTTAAGGCAAAGCTTGCTAACTCCTTCTTGCGGACTGACAGCCCTATCACCTGAAGCAGCATGTCAGGCTCTGGAATTAGTAGCCAAGTTATCCCATGATTTAAGGAGGCGATATACTTTATAATAGGAGCATAAGAAATGGAGTGTCAGATTGAGGTCAACAAATCCAGGTGTAGCTGCACTTATGAGCCATGTGACAGAAAGGGTAAATGCTGTGAGTGCATACGCTACCATTGGGAACATGGTGAGCTCTCTGGCTGCCTAGGGCAAGCCGGAAGTAGAAAGGACTTATGACCGCTCATTGGCTAAGTTCATTGCTGTTTATTCCAAGTAGTTGCCTGATTTATCAGGCTTAAGGGTATGAATAAGAAGAAAAGAATGGCTGCCCTAAAACAGCGTCGGCGCCAGAAAAAGCTCAAGGAAAAGAAGAAACCTATGGCTTTAGCTAAGGAGCAATGAAAAGGGTCCTCCTGCTAACCGGCAAGCCGGGCACTGGCAAAACTGCTCTCATCAAGGAAGCCATAGCTAAGGCAAAAATTAGAGCTGGCGGCTTTTACACCGAAGAAATACGAAGTGGCGGGATAAGGCAAGGATTCAGAATAATCACCCTCGATGGGCAAAATGGTATATTGGCGCATATCAATATCCCTAGCCCCTATCAGGTAAGCAAATACAAAGTTGATATTAATAGTTTGAACGAGGTTGGCGTTTCTGCTATCCATCAAGCGCTGAAGGAATGTGATTTGGTAGTCATCGATGAAATTGGCAAGATGGAGCTTTTATCGCCGCGGTTTAAGGAAGCCGTGCAGCAAGCAATAGACAGCGGGAAAAAGTTCCTGGGTACTATCATGCTTAGCCCTAATCCCTTTGCCGACGAAATCAAGCACCATCCGGAAGTTAAATTACTTGTGGTAACCAAGAGTAACCGTAACCAAGTGTTGAAAGAAATCTTAAATTGGCTGGAGATAGTTGCCAGGTGAAAATCACTCTTAAACCATTGGGCGAGGTAGACAATCAAATAGTTAAAGAACTTGGGGAAGAGGTCTATCGCGTCTTCCAGTGCCCGGTAGAAGTAAAAAAGGGCTTCAGCTACCTGGCTCACGCCTATAATCCTGAAAGACGACAATACCTTTCCTCAAGCTTGCTAGCCACATTGAATACCTCGGAAAGGGAAAGAGATGAGAAAATCGTGGGCATAGTTGATGTTGACCTTTACGTTCCAAGACTTAATTTCGCTTTTGGTGAAGCTGACATTAGCTCTGGCACAGCGATTGTATCCTTATGCCGATTGAGGCAGGAATATTATGGCTCGCCACCCGATAAGAGGTTATTCATGGAAAGAGCCACCAAGGAAATAGTTCATGAACTAGGACATACCTTCGGCCTAGGGCATTGCCCTAATGCCAAATGCGTTATGCACTTCTCCAATTGCTTGGCAGATACCGACTGGAAGGAAGCAAATTTTTGCCCCGGATGTCATCCCAAAATAATGCCCTTGATATAGTTTCGTGGGCAAGAAAAAAGAGGGTGTTTAAAAATGTAGTTGCCCAATTTATTGGGCGACTGTGCCTGATAAATCAGGCAACTACGAAAATCTTGGGGGAAAGATTATTAAAACTGAATGAGGCAAAATTAAACAGCTAAGAAAAAAGAAAGGGAGGTTAAACATGGCAAAAGTGTATGACATAAAGAGGCTAAAGGATTTAAACGAAGAGGAGAAAGGTCAACTGCTAAAGGATGCTTATGACCTGGGCTTCAAGTATGAGCATGACTACCATGGATGCTCGCAATCAGCCTTTGGTGCTTTGCAGGAATTGTTTGGCATTTCCAATGACATTGCTTTTAAGGCTGCTTGCGGACTCGCTGGAGGTCTGGGAGGTTCTTCGCTGATGACCTGCGGTGCGCTTAGTGGCTCATGTATGTTCTTAAGTATGCTGTATGGCAGAGAAAGGGACAAGATAGAAGATCCTGAGGGTTACCGGTTTGTAGCATACAATGCCTGCAATAAGGTTCTGGAAAAATATCTGCAAGAATGGGGCACTGCTGAGTGCCGGGAAATTCAAAAGATTAAGTTTGGGGGCAAATGGTTTAAGATTAATGACCCTGAGCAGTTTAAGGAATTCGTCTCGCTCGGAGGCAATACCATTTTCGGTCCCGACGTAGTGGGCAAAGCAGTTAGGTGGTGCGCTGAAGTGATTCTGGAGAAGGAAAGCAAAAACTAGGCAAGTGCAAAATCAGCTCCGCTCGGTCGGAGGACTGTAACACAAAGGTGAGGAAAACGATTTTGAGTTTGCTACCAGTTCGGAGTTCGGGAACAGAAGGGTCAGACAAATCTTTTGACTTCGACTAAAACTGACTACTCCAAGGAAGCATCATTGGAATTACAATATAAGATCGAAGACTTACTTAAGCCCGAGGCTTATCCTCGTAAGCCGCAAAAGATAGAACTAATACAAACACAGATGTCCTTTATTTTTCTCACTGGTGACTATGTATATAAGGTGAAGAAGCCAGTGAATCTAGGATATTTGGATTACACCACCCTAGAGAAACGCCGCTTCTTCTGTCACCAAGAGCTAGAGCTAAATAGACGCCTTTGTCCCGATGTTTACCTAGCAGTAGTGCCAATAACTGAGAGCTGTCAGCTGTCAGCTGTTAGCTATCATTTTGAGGGAGAAGGCAAGGCAATAGAGTACGCCGTCAAAATGAGGCAAATGCCTCAAGAGCGTATGATGGATGTGCTCTTGCCTCGAGGCAAAGTAACCAAGGAAATGATAGCCAAGGTGGCTGAAAAACTAGCCGGCTTTCACCAGAAGGCCAAAACAAACCCAGAAATTGCTGCTTTCGGCAAATTAGACACTATCCGCCAAAACTGTGAGGAGAATTTCTCCCAAACTGAGAAATATATTGGCGTTTCTATTCCAGCGAGAAAGTATGCGCAGATTGAAAGTTACACCAATGATTTCATTAGCAGCAATAGCAACCTTTTCGATAAACGAGTAAGTAAAGGTAAAATAAGAGATTGCCATGGTGACCTTCATGCCGCCCATATCTGCTTCACTGACGACATTTGCATTTACGACTGCATTGAGTTCAACGATAGATTCAGGTATTCTGATGTGGCTTCCGAGGTCGCCTTTTTGGCTATGGATTTAGACCGCTACCAGCGGGCTGACCCTTCGGGCTTGAGCCCTCAAGGGCGAAGCCTTTCCCGACACTTTGTCAATACCTATGTGGAGCTAAGTCAGGATAAGGAACTGCTGAGTTTGCTCAACTTTTACAAGTGTTACCGAGCCTATGTTAGGGGCAAAGTGGAAAGTTTCAAGCTAGACGACCCCCTTATCTCGGAGACCGAGAAAGCAAGGGCTTTAGCTACTGCAAAGAGCTATTTCGAGCTTGCAGAATCGTATATGCAGTGATATATACAGAATAGGTTAAAATAAATCAGATTAGGCAAACCCTAGAGTTTGTCCATATGGTCGCTATACGCCATGCTATTCTTGGGCAAGGTGCAGTGCAAATAACCAATATGAAACGCACTGTTGTATTAACAAAGGACAGCGAATTGATCGGGTTTTTGTTCATCGATTCTCCCGACTATCTTGTCGTTGCCAATAATGTTGTTGAGGACTCATTGGTAGGTCCCATCAAGCAAAGTAAAGTCAGATTTATAGATGCTGAAGCTGATTTTGTAATCTTGCCACGTGAGAAGGTATGCGAACTGAGGTTTCTTGAATAGTATGAACGTTATCGACCCGAAGATCGAATATTTGGTCATTGTCCCGGGCAAAGCACGGTCTTTTCGGTCTCACTACGCGAAAGTATATCGAGAGAAAGTACGTAAGGCAGCTAGAGAGGTCGTCACAGAGATGTTCCATAGCGATGATATTGATCTTAAGGTTGATTACTTCTACAGAGGAAACCGAAATGTCGATATGGACAATATCACCAAGAATGTGATGGATGCGTTGACAGGTGTTGCTTATTTGGATGATAAGCTTGTCAAAACCCAGAATTCTAGCGCACATAAGGTCGATGAGGTTGTATGTGTAACTAGAGAGGTATTTGACATATTCAGGCCCTTGGCTAATCATAAAGAATATTTGGTAATTCGTATCCGCTCAAAGGATGCCTACATAAAGATTAAGCACAGTACATAAGACGGGCTTTGCAGCTCACTCCGCAAAGCCTGAAAACCTAAAAGGGGTGACAAATTGAGAGAGCCGTTTAGGAAATTCATAGAAAGCGAGTTAAGGGCTGGCATTTTGCTTATCACCTGCGGTCTTCCTGGTACCTGGAAGACTGAGACAAGCCAGGAGATTTCCAAGATTAAAGGTTACCCCATCCTTCGCAGCGACCTGATTAGAAGAGAATTACTTAAAGATGAAGATATATTCGATGAGAAGGTCGCCTCCAATATGGGCAAACGAATGATGGTCTATGATGAGACGTTCCGGCGGGCAGATGAGACTCTTAAGAAGGGTGATAGTGTAATACTCGATGCTACCTTCATTACCCAATCACTAAGAAGGCGCGCTGCTGCAATAGCAGCCAAGCATAATAAGACGTTCGTCATCCTTCAAACCCACTGCCCGCAAGAGGTAGCTATCGCACGGATACTGAGGCGAACTAAAGGGGATTACGAATCAAACGCCCTCACTGAACAAGCTTACCTTAACAATAAAAAGAGGTTCGAAGAGGTAGATCTGGATGACTTGAAGCGGTTGAACCCTGAGCTTAAAATCATTCACTTGACAGTTGATACCCAGCATGACCCACCTGAAGATTGGTATGTTATTGGCATAGAAAAGGGATAACGATTGGGGTATTCTGTGTCAGGGGACAGTGATGACAGTGCTAGCAACCAAGTTCCGGGACAAAAGTTGGTTTTCGCATGCAGCTTCTTATCTATCGTCACGTCTTCTGTCTGTGGAGGCAAGAATGCAAGCGACATTTCGATATGTCGAACTGCACAGCGAAAATTGGAATACCTTTTCATACGAGTTCGCCAGCATCTTGAGGGATTCTGGTAGCGTTTTTAGCTCTGTGGCCGATGCATTGGTGAGAGGCGCTAGCGCTGCCCCTAGGCATGAGTACAACTTCGGTGATTATCGCGATTTCCTGCGAAGAGAGGTTCCAGATATTGGCCAGCGGACTGTATGTGTACGCCCATGTTTTCCTGCGGGGATTATAGTCCCATTTGAGGAGCTGCAAACGGCGACGGGCACTCTTGGATGGTGGGATGCGTATAACAAAGTAAAGCACCATGAATATCATGAGTTCCGCATGGGTAGTCTAGAGAACTGCGTCACGGCAGTATCCGGGCTTGTATTACTAGGGTTCTTAATGGGGATATTTATTTCCGACCCGCTGTTTGTTAATGTTGGGATTGTCTACCATCCGAACTCCATCGAGATGTCTGATGAGAGACGCCTGTTCCCCCGCGTGAGCAATACTCTCTGAAATGAGAAATCCAGAATAGCAATGAAAATAGATTTACACATCCATACCAAGACTTGCTCGGATGGCAATCTCTCTATTGAAGAGGTTTTCCAGGAAGCAAAAAATAGGAATATCGATTTAATCTCCATAACTGACCACGATTCTATAGACTGCCAGGAAAGAGCTATCACTCTGGCAAGAGAGCATAACATATCCTACATCACAGGGGTGGAATTAAATGTGACCTTTCATTATCCTGAGAAGGACAAAGCTGTCTCCTTGGATTTTCTGGGATACCAGTTTGATATCGGTAATCAAGAGCTAAAGAGCAAGCTTCAATTGATAAAAGAACATAGGGAAAGAAGGGCGCGTCAAATTTTGGAGAAACTGAATGCTGAGTTCGCTAAAGAAGGCATTGAAAGATTCACTGAGATAGACCTCAAGAATATACAGGATAGCGTTGATGGTGTATTTGGACGACCCCATATAGCGAACTACCTAATAGAAAAAGGGCTTGTGAAAGATAAGCAAGAGGCCTTCGATAAGTATCTGGTCAAGTGCGATGTAGCTAAGTATCCGCTTTCCCTGGCTGAAGCGTCGAGATTGATTAGAAACGCCGGCGGCATATTGGTACAGGCACACCCCAATGACCCGAACGGAACATCTTTGGTAAGCATAACGCCTGATTTGCATGAACAAACGAAGATTATAGAAGAATATATGCTAGAATACATCGATGGTGTCGAGTGCTGGCATTCAAGACATGACAAAAACACTACGGCACACTATATCGAGTTTGCCAGGAGACATGGTTTGCTCATGACCGGGGGCAGCGATTGCCATCAAAAACCGCTCCTTATGGGCATGGTGGATATACCTGACTGGGTTGCTGAGCAGTTCAGTGGTAAGAAAATGGAGGTCTCTCCAGCCAATAGATAAAATGGATGAAATAATTTGGAGCAGATTGCTTTGCGGAGCCTGTCCTGAGCGTTATGAGATTCTTCGCGGAGTTTACCCTGAGCGAGATTAGATTCTTCGCTACGCTCAGAATGACAGGGAGCGAAGGGCTCGTAGCTAATAGCTAATGAAGAATTACGATATTAAAGACTCCACCCTGGCCGAGCAAGGCAAGCTTCACATTGATTGGGCTGCCAGGGAAATGCCGGTAATCAAGTTAATAAAGCAAAGATTTGCCAAGGAGAAGCCTCTCAAGGGAATCCGCATTTCCGCTTGCCTTCATATCACCACAGAAACAGCCAATTTGGCTCTAACTTTAAAAGAAGGCGGTGCTGATTTGGTTCTTTGCGCCTCTAACCCCTTGAGCACCCAGGATGATGTGGCTGCTACCCTGGTTGACTATAGCATTCCAGTCAATGCCATAAAGGGAGAGGATAATAAAACTTATTATAGGCATATTATCACTGCCTTAGAACATAAACCGCAGATTACCATGGACGATGGCGCCGACTTAGTTTCCACCCTTCACAAGGAACATGCTGAACTTATTGGTAATGTAATTGGCGGCACTGAGGAGACCACCACCGGTGTTATCAGGCTGAGAAATATGGCCAGAGCAGGAAAGCTAAGTTACCCCATTATCGCTGTGAACGATGCCCAAACCAAGCATTTCTTCGATAACCGCTACGGCACGGGGCAAAGCACCATTGATGGCATTACCAGGGCTACCAATATACTATGGGCGGGGAGAAAGGTGGTTGTTTGCGGCTATGGCTGGTGTGGCAAAGGAATAGCCAGGCGGGCTCAAGGAATGGGAGCACAGGTTATTGTCACCGAAGTTAACCCCATTCCAGCATTGGAAGCAACCATGGATGGCTATCAAGTTATGCCCTTAATCAAGGCATGCGAGATAGGGGAAGTCTTCATCACTACCACAGGAGATGCGAATGTCATTGATAAGGTTCACTTTGCACAGATGAAGGACGGAGCCATTCTGGCTAATAGCGGGCACTTCAATGTGGAAATAAATATTCCCGCTTTGGAAAGCTTGGCCAAATCAAAAAAGCGACTACGTCCATTTGTTGATGAATATACACTAAACACTGGAAAACACGTCTATTTGCTGGGCGAAGGCCGGCTCATCAACCTGGCAGCCGCTGAGGGACATCCAGCCAGCGTTATGGACATGAGCTTTGCCAACCAGGCTTTATGTGTGGAGTATCTTATTAACACAAGAGGAAAGTTAAAGTCAGACGTTTACCCCGTACCTGAGGAGATTGATAGAGAAGTAGGGCGACTAAAGCTTTCCTCTATGGGAATTGCTATTGACTCCTTGACCAAGGAGCAAAGAAAATATCTTGAGAGCTGGGAATCAGGAACATAAATCTAAAAGGCAAAAGGCAAAAATACAGAGCAAAAATTAAAAAGTTTTGAAATTTGAGTGGTAACTTTGATTTTTTATTTTTAACTCTTGATTTTAATTGAGATGCCAAATAGCTTTAATCAGCTAGCTTCATATTTAGCCACTTCGGAATCGGTCACCGAGGGACACCCAGATAAGTTATGTGACCAGGTATCCGATGCCGTCCTCGATGCCATGCTGGAAAAAGACCCCTTTGCCCATGTTGCCTGCGAGGTTTCCGTCACCATGGGGATGGTGACGGTGATGGGTGAGATCACCTGCGATTGCTATGTAGAAATTCCTGATATTGCGCGCCAGGTACTCAAAGAAGCAGGCTATACACGACCTGAGTATGGCTTTGATTATCGAACTTGTGGCATCCTTGTCTCCCTCAAGGAACAGTCAAGCGATATCGCTGCCGGTGTTAGTCAATCCTTGGAGACAAGGATAGGAGAGATAACCGACGAAACTCTGGACAGAACTGGCGCCGGCGACCAGGGAATGATGGTCGGCTTTGCCTGCAAAGAAACGCCTGAACTCATGCCTTTGCCTATTACCCTAGCAAACAAGCTATGCCAACGCCTGGCTGAAGTAAGGAAAGACAAAACTATTCCTTACCTCCGCCCCGATGGCAAATCACAGGTCACTATTGAATACAGCCATGGCATACCAAAAAGAGTTGTTTGCCTCGTCCTTGGTGCTCAGCATGACCCTGGAGTGAAACGTAGCACTATTGAACATGACCTTACAGAGCAGGTGATTAACAAAGTCATTCCCGCCAATCTAAGGGATAGCGAAACTAAAGTTTATATTAACAGTGCGGGACAGTTTGTTATTGGGGGACCGGTAAGCGATACTGGCTTTACGGGGCGGAAAATCATAGCTGATACTTATGGCAGCGCCTGCCGACATGGCGGCGGTTGCTTTTCAGGCAAAGACCCCACTAAAGTAGACCGCTCTGCTGCCTATATGGCGAGATATGCTGCCAAAAATATAGTAGCTGCTGGACTTGCCGATTACATTGAGCTCCAAACTGCCTATACCATTGGTAAGGCTCGTCCTTTATCCTTGTCTATAGAGACATCTGGCACAGGGAAAGTTTCCGACGAAGCCATCCTGGAGCTCATCAATAAGCACTTCGACTTTCGCCCCGAAGCCATTATAAGGGCTCTAGATTTGCGCCGTCCTATTTATCGCCAAACCGCTGTTTATGGCCATTTCGGCAGAGAGGACCTTACCCTCCCGTGGGAGAAAACAGACAAAGCCAAGATATTAAGAAAAGAAGCAGGCTTGTAGAATTCGTATCTTCACAACAAGAATTTGGTCGATTGAGGTTGTATACACCTGGGGCGATTGCCGCTAATGATACTTGGCTAATTAAACGGGCAGTGAACAGTTGGAATATGCTAAGCTAAGACTCCATTCATAAATATATTGATATTATGCAGATGCCTGTTCATGTCTGGCTTTGCATCATGGAAAGGCCGCTCAAGTGCGAGTTGCGGAGGTGTTGAATAAACTACTGGCAGGTAGCAGCTGGAGATGGTGCTCGTGATTATTCATCTGTGTTCTTACAATTTGGCATTATGCTTATAGGAGCTGGTGACCCTGGCCCATACTTCAGCAACAAAGAGTACTACAAGGGGCATCGGAATTGGCGTGCTCAGGTAGTGCGTTTCGCAGAGAAGGTGACCAAAGGAGATATTGTGGTTCTAAAGAGACCATATAAACGGGAGTGGCAAATTCGAGCTGTGGGAATTGTCACAGGTGACTATGAGTACCTTGAGCAATTCAATGATGTCGAGGGTTGGGACCTCCAACATTGTCGCAGAATGGAATGGGTATGCCCGCCAAAGGTCCAGGATCAGCCCGAAAAAAGGAAAATGGTACTTGTGAAAGGCCTATCAATGGGCACCTTCAAAGCGGTGAAAAAGAGGGAAGCGATAGAGGAAGCGGAAAGGGTGCTGAAGGAAGGCGAAAAAAAACAAATCACCGAGATTCCCCAGTCTGCCAGGAATATCTCTGACGAGGACTTGGTGGAGAGTTTGATTGGAAAGGGGCTACGACCAGCTGATGCTGAAACGGTAATCCAGACCATCTGGCGGGTTCGCCGTCTTGCGCGTTGGTATGCACACCACGGGCGTGATTTAAGTGAACATGAGATACGCACCTTCCTCATTGTACCGATTATGCTGGCGCTGGGGTGGTCAGAGCAGAGAATTAAGATTGAGTGGAAAAATACTGACATGTCTTTCTTCCATGGTGTCTATAAAAGAACCGAAAAGCCTTCCATGATTCTAGAGTCTAAGCGCGCGTGGGAAGGGTTACACTACGCTGAGAGGCAGCTAGAGAAATATGCCAAGTTGTTTCCGGAATGCTGCTACCTCGTTGCCTCAGATGGCATTCGTTACCAGCTATATGTGAAGCATGGTAGTGAGTGGAACTTAAAAGATGATTTCAAAGCTTATGCAAACCTGCTAAACCTCAAAGACCGTCATCCCTACTTGGAGCATATAGGCGGGGCACCTGACCTTTTTGTGAGCCTCATGCCGAAATAGGATATCGCTCAGGGAAAACAAACGTCCAAAATGTTTAGGAGCTGGGCAAAATTCCCCAGCATGATGCAGAAGCTAAAGGTACTTAACAGGAAATGGTTAAGCTAGCGAAAGATTTATTTGCCAAATCGATGAAGTTAGAGAATCGGCTGCACTTTCACTAGCTACATAGAAGGTTAGTCTAGTTGATAAAAGTGTCCAAATGTTCCAGAATGTATGCCTCAAGCTTAACTGGGAAGTAGCCCATAGCAGTTTGCTGCAATTTCGAAAAAGATGCCCAAGATTTATATAGGCGCAGATTGTGAAACCAAGGGCGGGCAAACAATGAGGTCGTATAGATATGGGAGCTAAGAGGAAGAATCCTGAGATTGTCCTGAAAGACGGGAAGCCAACAGCAGTTATCCTTGATATAGATGAGTATCAAGAAATGCTGGAGCGTTTGGAGGATGCAGAAGACCTGAAAGTGCTTGAAGAAATGAGGAGAAAGCCTCTCGAGTTCAAGCGATTGGAAAATTTTCTGAATGAATACACCCCAAGCGTATGAGGTTTATTTAGAGCGGGCGGCAGAACAAGACCTCAAACGGCTATCAGCGAAGAATTTCCAAAGGATTATCCCTCATATCAAGGCATTAGCTGAGAATCCTAGACCCGTGGGTTGCCGAAAAATCTCTGGTTCACAGAATGACTGGCGTGTTAGGGTTGGAGATTATCGGGTTATCTACGAGGTTGCGGATAGGGAAAAGGTCGTTAGAGTTATGCGTATAAGACATCGTGGAAAGGCTTATCGCTAAAAGCTAAGACTAAATTTTGACCTAAACCTTAAGTAAGTGGAGAAAAATATTCGTTCCTGCCTCTCACTCAAATCAAGCACATCCCAGTAGAACTTTGTTTAATTGTTGATGTAGCAATCGTCCAAAATGCTTAGGAGCGGAGTCCTCTCATAAGTTATCGCTGAAACTGTTGCAATCGTTATGAATTCAAAAAGTAAGTGCCTATGCCTCCAAATAAATCACATCCTCTAAGCCTTTAAAGTGAGGATCAGAGGTCACTACAGGGCAGGTTTCTTTCATTGCTGTAGCATAGACGATGGCATCAGCCATAGGTAGAGTGTGCTTTAAGCTAGTTTCAGCCGCTAGCAGGGCAATTTCTTCGCTTAAAGGCACTACTTTGGTTTTCATTATTTGAGCAATCACCAGGAGAGCCTCTTCCTCTTTGCACTCCCGCCTTAGCTTTTTATAAACTTCATAAAGAATTATTGTGGGAGTGACAACCTCCGCCAGGTTGGCGAGGTACTCTTCGTAGCGCTCTACTAATTGACCCTCTGCCAAATACTCTATCCAGCCAAAGGAGTCAACTAGAATCATACCCGCTCTCCCTCTTCCCGGAGACCCTCAGTGCGCATCCCTCTAAAAAGCCCCCTTAATTCCTTGAGAGGATAATCAGGAACCAAAGTAATGGTTCCGCCCCTCACAATGATTTGAAGCCTCTGGCCACTCCTCAATTTAAGCCGCTTTCGGACTTCCTTTGGAATCACCACTTGATATTTTGGAGAAAGAATCACTTCCATCTCACACCTCCTGTATCGATATAAATATTGTATAACAATTTTTCTTAGACATCAATTAATTCTTATCCATAGGCTGTTTAATCTTGGTTTCTTGCTCAACCTTAGACAATTCACGGATGTTTCGCCCCAGATTTTTGTAGTTGCCTGATTCATCAGGCACACTCGCCCAATAAATTGGGCAACTACATTTCTAAACCGCCTTTCTTATCCGCAGGTTGCCCTTTTTACTACCAGGCTTTATAATCTAAAGCTAAAAGTTCTTATCATGCCTAAAACTCCGATTAAGTTTGGCACTGATGGCTGGAGGGGGATTATTGCTGAGGATTTCACCTTCGATAATGTGCGTATTTGTGCTCAGGGGGTGGCAGATTATGTCAAGCAAAGTGGCCTCAGCGAAAGGGGGCTGGTTATTGGCTATGACACTCGCTTTGCCTCTGAAGATTTCGCCGCTGCCGCTGCTGAAGTAGTTGCTGGCAATAATATCAAGGTTCACCTGTGCTTAAAGCCCACCCCTACACCAGTGGTAAGCTACACCGTCCCTGCTCTCAAAGCCGCTGGCGCTATCATCATCACTGCCAGCCATAATCCTGGTTCATGGAACGGATTCAAGTATAAATCCCAAGAAGGTGCCAGTGCCCCAAATGAGATTACCTCCCAAATAGAAAAAAACATTTATCAGCTGACAGCTGACAGCTATCAGTCATCAGCTAAAAGGCTTGCCCTGGACAAAGCTTTGAAGAAGGGGCTAATAGACTATATGGACCCAGATCCTCCTTACTTTAGGCATCTAGCCAAGCTTATAGACATAGAAGAGCTACGAAAGCAAAAACTAAAGGTAATTGTCGACCCTATGTATGGTGCCGGAAGTGGCTACTTCAAGACGCTCCTTCAAGATGGGAATATAGAACTTACTGAAATCAATAGTGAGAGAAATCCTTCATTTCCCGAAATTCAGCCAGAGCCAATTGCTAAAAACCTGACTAAACTTTCTAGGTTAGTCAAGGAACAAAAAGCCAACTTTGGCTTAGCCACCGATGGAGATGCCGACCGCATTGGCATCATAGATGAGAAGGGAAATTTTCTAAACCAGCATCAGGTCTTTGCCCTGCTTTGCCTTTACCTTCTGGAAGTTCGTGGTGAGCGAGGTGCCATAGTTAAAACGCTCACTTCCACTGAGATGATCTCTAAGTTAGGAAAAATCTTTGATGTCCCTGTCTATGAAACACCGGTGGGCTTTAAATACGTCGCCCCGCTTATGATACAAAAAAAGGCCATTATCGGCGGTGAAGAGAGTGGCGGCTATGGATTTCGTGGCCATATCCCAGAGAGAGATGGCATTCTCGCCGGACTTTACTTTCTTGACTTTATGGTAAAAATGGGTAAAACGCCGTCCCAGCTCTTGGATTACCTTTATAGCAAAGTTGGCCCTCACTACTATGAGCGCATTGATTCCCATCTCACTAAAGGTAAGCGTCAAGCAATCTTAGACCGACTCTCCTCTGGTTCCATAGACACCATAGCTGGAGATAAGGTAACTAAAGTAGATACCACTGATGGCTTTCGCTTCTTTCTTGCCGATGAGTCCTGGTTGCTTATTCGTCTTTCTGGCACAGAGCCACTAGTCCGCCTTTATGCCGAGGGCGAAAGCCTCGAGAAAGTGAGAAATCTACTGAATGAAGGTAAGAAGATAATAGGCATTTAGAATATGCTAGACCTGGATAATTTGGAGATATACCGGCAATATGACCCAAGTGGCATGCTGGTTCACCTTCATGGTTTGCCTCAGCAATGTCGCCAAGCTTGGGAAAAAGCCAGCAAGTTTGCCTTGCCGACTGACTTCAAGGACATCAACAAGATAGTTATTTGTGGCATGGGCGGCTCAGCCATCGGGGGTGATTTACTACGCAGCCTGACTTCAGAATTAAACAAACCACTGGTATTTGTCCATAGAGGCTATGATTTGCCCGCATTTGTGGACCCAAAAACTCTGGTTATTGCTTCAAGCTATTCCGGAAACACAGAGGAAACTCTCTCTGCTTTCAAACAAGCTTTAACCACAAAGTGTAAGAAGCTTGCCATCACCACCGGCGGTAAATTAAAAAATTTGGCCCAAGAAAATGATGTCCCCGTCTTTACCATAGATTATGTGTCTCAACCTCGAGCTGCCTTAGGCTATAGCTTTATTCCTCTCTTAGCTTTGCTTGCCAAATTGGGCTTCCTGGAGGATAAATCGGCTGATCCCACCTCGTCATTGCGAGCGAAGCGAAGCAATCTCACTGCACGAGCCTTGCCAGCCTTGGTAGAAGGAATGGCTCAACTACTTGAGGGGCTTTTAGACCAGCTAGCAGAAAACATACCGACATCTCTTAATCCAGCCAAACAGCTAGCCAGGAAACTATTCGGCAAGCTAATAGCCATCTATAGCGCTGGTATACTTTCCCCGGTAGCCCAAAGGTGGAAGGGGCAATTCAATGAAAATAGCAAAGCTTGGGCTTTCTACGAAACTTTCTCCGAACTCAATCACAATGCTGTGGTCGGCTACGAATTCCCCAAAGAAATGAAAAAAGGGATATATATAGTTATGCTCTGTTGCCCCTCACTCCATTCCAGAATCCTGAGTCGCTACCAAATAACCAGCGAAATCCTGGAAAAGGCTGGAGTGGAGCATGAAATTATCGATAGCCAAGGTGAAAATGACTTAACTCGGATAATGAGCCTGGTATTCCTTGGCGACTGGGTAAGCTATTATTTAGCCATGCTTAATCAGACTGACCCCACACCGGTGAAGATGATTGATTACCTAAAGAAGCGATTAAACAGTATTGAATAGTGCTAAATAGCGGAGGCTTTCAAAAAAATCGAACTGATTTTGAGAACCGCGGCTGAAAATCTCTACGCTCCAGCCACCGCCCTCTGACCTGTCGTTTCTAACGATTTCAAGTTTTTCTTTGACGGCAAATTCCTTTTCTATACTCGCGCATAACGTTCTTGGGCTTTGCGAAGTGCCCGAGGGGCATATGAATCACTTTTTCCCAAATTTCGGTATTCCTATCCATTTTGGGGTCTTATTCATATATTCTCGATATGCATTCCCATACCTCTCAAGACACATGCGTTCTTCGGGAATTGCCAAAATGTTCAGCAGGATTATGGATAGCATTGCGCATAGCAGAAAAACCCAGGAAGCACAGGCTATGCCTATGCCGATGGGTATCAAGAAGAAGCCAAAGTACATAGGGTTTCTTGAAATGTGAAATGCCCCTTTGGTGCCTGGTTTATCCACCGGAGTAGTAGCAAAACTTAGCATTGCCATGGTGACAAAAATCATACCCAGCAAATAAATAAAGAATCCGGCATAGAACCAGGCTGTGCCTAGTTTCAGCGGCAAGAAAATACTATAAATCCCTGAAGCATAATAAATCACCATATAGATATAATTGAGTTTCTTCTCCTTTTCATTATATTGGGGCCAAATGAACAGCGTCGCTTTCTTATTAACAATCAAGTACCTCAGACCGTAACTTATTAAGACCATGCCAAGTATAAAAATCCAGGCATTCCATAAGCCTATCTCAAAAACTGGTGTAAATGACATGATCTTTCCCCTTTAGTTCACTCTCCCCACTTCAATTTTTATTCATTTTCTAATTCTTACTTCATAGAAGGTTACTCTTATTTTTTATATTTTTGTTCCGAAGAGAGCATTACGTCTAACGTTCCCAGCACATACGCTATGTTGGGCGAAGTCGCCCATTACTATACCGCTTTCAAGAAACTATACGTTCTTTTGCCCTTTCTTGACAGCCTAAACAAGCCTTTATTTGTTAGCCTGGATATTATTTCACTTTCTTTCATATGATGGTCACTGAAGGATAGGATTCCATTCGGTTTCAATATCCGATGTAACTCTTCTAGTACTCCATTTGGGTCACTCAACGTGTGAAAGGTATCGTATAATAGAACTACATCTACGCTATTATCAGGCAATCCAGTTTTGCAATCGGAACAAATGGTTTCCACATTCGTCAGTTGCTTTTTTGAAGCGCTACTCTGAACCATCCGGATTGCAAGTGGATGGATATCCAAGGCGTAAATTTTCCCTGATTCCCCCACCAATTCTGCAGCAGTGGTTATATAACTCCCAGGACCACAGCCATAATCAAGGATATGAAACCCTGGTTTTATCCCCACCTCTTCCAAGATATTCTTGCGGGGTAAGAAGAAATCTCGAAATTTGTAGGTGAAAGACATAACTTTAAAATGAAATTTGGGTTCTGGTTTATCCATGGTAGTTTCCTCCTGTTTTCCTTTTAAAAGGCGATTTCGTCTAACGTCTCGCGGGTATATGAAGTTGTCCGTAAGGGCAATTTGGGCGGAGCGAAGCATAGCCATATACCCGCTGTTAGACGAGTCTGTTAAGACCAAATTTCTTTCAGAAATTTGAGTGCGAGCAAGCCGCCACTTTTATTTCCTACCAACGTATATTCCATATCCGAAGTATTTGAACAAACCGAAAATACTCTTGGGGATTGCCAAAGTTTCTTTTATAAATTTCCTGCAAGCTGAACTTTTGATGAACAGGAACAAAAATCTGTACCAGGCTCTCAGGAAATCCAAAAACTCTAACTGGCTAACTTCGCTAATCCACTGGCCTAGAGCGTTGACTTTGTAGGTTCTTACTACCATATCCCTCAATCCAGAGCCTCCCAACAATTCTTGCCAACCATCAGAAGTCAGAATTTCTTTAACCCCGGAAATGCGAGATAGATATTCAACCAATTCTGTTGGAGGTGGTGCTTTTATCCAAGTACACTCATTAAGCCCGACGTATCCTCCTGGCTTTGTTACCCGCACATACTCGCTTACCGCTCTCTGTTTGTCTTCTACAAATGCGTTTACGGACTCGCAAATGACTGCGTCGAAAAGGGCGTCCTCGAAAGGGAGGTTTTGTGCGTCTGCTACCCTAAATTCAACTCTATCCTCTACACCTTCTCTTTTCACCCTTTCATTTGACCAATCGATCATCCTTTCATAAATGTCCACCCCGACCACTCTACAGCCATACCTTTTTGCAAGGTAGCAAAGAGTTACTCCAACGCTACAACCGACAACCAGGACGTATTTGCCTTTGTTTATGTGGCATAACTCAATTAGCTCTTTTGTGGCCTTTAAACCCCCCATATGTTTTGTGATGCCCAAGTAAGCTTGAAATTCGAAGTAAGGGCTTTCCAGTTCTGAAACCTCTTCCGGTGATGATTGTTTTTTATTCTCCATTTTTCACTTGAAATGAATAAGTCTTTGCTATTTAAAAGGATTTCGTAGGTGGCGAGCATTTCGTCTAGCTCGCTTCTGCAAAGTATTTTTGCTAAAAGACGTTTTTCTTATATGTTATACCAAACTGCTTATCTATCTGAACGAGATCGGCCATTTTCCAACTGGCGGAGGGAGTGGGATTTGAACCCACGACCCCGATTTCTCGGGGTAAGCGCTTAGCAGGCGCCCGCACTAGGCCACTATGCGATCCCTCCATGGACTTGAGGGGACAATAGACAGAACTTTTAGCCCTGCATTCAATCTTACTTCCTAGTCTACTGCCGCCATAGCTGTTATTTTACCATGTAGAATGATTAAGCCACAACTTGGTCGACATTCATCTTTGCAAGGCAGCTAGAGCCCCTCTTGCACCCGCCAAATTCTAACCCTTATCAGGAGGCTTTCACAGTTAGGTGTTGAGCCGGATAAAGTCGTTGCTTCGCAATGCTTCCATCTTTCAAACTTCTTCATGTTATAAACGCTTTGAGTTTGTATAAAGTCCGCCCAATTTCATAAAAATGGCAAGGAAGGCGCTAGCTTCCAAAAAGTCCCTGAATAAGAGCCTTCTTAAGTCTTGAAATTTGCAAATAGTAGCAAAAGCGTTAAAATCTCGGGTTGACTAGTGAGATGATAAATAACCTGCTAGGATAGTTTGTTCTAGGCTGGAACATATGAGGAAGATGCTAGGACATATTTTATCCATCGTTTTTCACGACTTAGAGGCTCCTCTAGCTGTGATTGAAAGAGTTCAAGGCTAAAGCAATAGAATCGAAAGGAGTGTTATGAAAGTTTCGAACGTGAAGGAGTACCCAGCAATATGGCTACAATGTGCTGCCTGCACTGGGTGCTCTGTTTCAGTTCTCAATGCTGTAAATCCCTCTATTAAAAATCTACTAATTGATGAGGTGCTCCCCGGGAAGCACATAAATTTGAGATTCCACCCCACTGTGATGGCAGGATCGGGAGCACCAGTGGTCGAAGTTATGGAGGATACCTCAAAGCAGAAAAGGGGTGATTATATTCTCATCGTAGAGGGTGCTATTCCTACAGCCAAGAACGGCATCCACGGGGTAGTTGGGGAGAAGGCTGGAAAGCCTGTGACCATGCTGTCGCGGTTTGAGGAGTTAGCCAAAGATGCCCTAGTAGTTATAGCCTTGGGGACTTGTGCTGCCTTTGGGGGAATCCCGGCTGCTCATCCCAACCCTAGCCAATGCCTTAGCGTGGGAGATGTTCTTCAATCTCGAGACATCAATACCTTTTTGGTAAACATCCCAGGCTGCCCACCACACCCCGATTGGTTTGTGGGCACAGTGGCAAGTATCTTGTTTTCAGGCTTACCAAAGCCAGAGGACTTGGACGAATATAGACGTCCCAAAGCCTTCTATGGTCAACTAATCCATGAAAACTGCCCGCGGCGAGCCTACTACGATGAGAACAAGTTTGCTAAGAAGTTTGGCGATCCCGGCTGCCTCTATGAACTGGGATGCAAGGGTTCAGTAACCTATTCCGATTGTCCTTTAAGGCTTTGGAACAATGGGGTGAACTGGTGTATAGCTAATGGTTCCCCTTGTATTGGTTGCACGGAGCCAGGCTTTCCTGATGAAGTGTCACCTCTTTACGAGAAGATAACAGCCACTCTGCCGGAAACACCAACAGGAGGTTCGAGTTAATGGGTAAGATTATAATCGACCCGGTAACACGCATTGAAGGGCATCTCAAAATCGAGGTGGTGGTTGAGAATAAAGAAGTAAAGGAAGCTAGGAGTTCAGGGACATTATTTCGCGGCTTAGAGCTAATCCTAAGGGGCAGAGATCCCCGTGATGCCCAACGGATAACTCAGCGTATTTGTGGGGTTTGCCCCACAAGCCACTCCACAGCAGCCGCTCTAAGCTTGGATAGTGCTTTCGGAATCGCTGATAAAATACCGGATAATGGTAGGATAATACGTAATCTAATTCTTGGCGCAGCTCATATCGCAGACCACATCCTCCACTTCTATCACCTGGTTGCCCTCGACTATGTGGATGTAACTGAAATAGCAAAATATGAAGGCAATACCCCGACCCTAAATTCAATAAAGAGCTTTATTAAGCGAGGTGAGCTTGGTCCCTTTATCCCTCGCTATGAAGGCGATTATCGCTTGCCCGATAAGGTTAATGAGCAAGCGGTAGCTCATTATGTTCAGGCATTTGATATGCGCCGTAAAGGTCAAGAGATGCTTTCTCTCTTTGGCGGCAAGATGCCTCACAATGTTGGCATCGTCCCTGGAGGTGTTACTTCTACTCCTACAGTAGATAAGATAATATCCTTCCTGTGGAGGCTTAAAGAGCTCCAAGAATTTATCGATAACGTCTATATCCCCGACGTAGCAGCAATAACCCAAGCTTATCCCGATTACCTTGAGATTGGGCATGGTTGCGGGAGCTTGCTTTCCTATGGAGCCTATGAACTGGATGGGAAGGAGCCTAACCTCACAAAAAGGAAGAGACTATTTAAGCCAGGAATAACTTCCACCGACCTTAGCTTTAATGGGCTGAAGCCAGATAAAATTGCCGAGGAAGTGAAGCATTCTTGGTATAGTGATTCCATTAGTGGCAGGCATCCCTCTCAAGGCGACATTATACTCAATGAGGAGAAGGATGGGGCCTATTCCTGGATAAAATCCCCGCGTTATGAAGGCAAGGTTTATGAGGCTGGTCCCTTAGCTCGACTCATGGTTACCTATGTTAGTGGCAAGCCTGAGGTTAAAAGCCTTGTTGACTCCACCTTGGCGAAGCTAAGTATAAGTATAGATGCTATGTTCTCCGTTTTAGGGCGTCACCTTGCTCGAGCCCTGGAAACCAAGTTTATAGCTGATTCCATGGCTGATTGGCTCTTGGAGCTCAAGCCTAATGAGCCAGCTTATGTAAGCTACGAGCTTCCACAGGAGGCTACTGGAATGGGTTTGACTGAGGCAGCCAGGGGAGCATTGGGACATTGGATAGAGATAAGAGAGGGCAAAATTGCCAATTATCAAGTCGTTACTCCCACTAGCTGGAATGCCTCCCCTATAGATGATAGGGAACAACCTGGACCTATTGAGCAGGCTATCACAGGAGCCAAGATAAAGGATGAAGCTAATCCCTTTGAAATCGTGCGCATTGTGCGCTCCTTTGACCCCTGCTTAGCCTGTGCCGTACATTTAATTAGTCCTAAGGGGCATGATCTAGGGGCATATCGCATCTGTTGATAAGGACAAAAGAGAAATGGAAACCATCATTCTGGGAATAGGGAATGTCCTATTGAAGGACGAGGGAGTGGGGTGCCATGTCGCCCACGCTTTGGAGAAAATTCCCCTTCCCAATACAAAGGTGATAGATGGCGGGACATCCCCAAATATATTGTTCCTCGAGGACGCCGCTAAATTGATTGTAGTGGATGCTGTTAAGGGGGGAGGGGTGCCAGGAGAAGTTTATCGCTTTCGTCTTGATGATATAGCTCTAGAGCAAAAGCCATTTCTATCCCTTCACGATATAGGCTTAATAGACAATTTGCTGTTAATGAGACTTTTACATAACATAGGCGAGACCATCATTATTGGGGTTGAGCCCAAAGAGATAGAGTGGAGTTTGGAATTATCGCCTGAGCTTCAAGCGAAGATACCTCGGATAGTGGAGACGATATTAGCAGAACTTAGTTAGCTGAAAGCTGTCAGCTGATAGCTATCAGAAAGGAGAGGTGGAATGTTGATTTCAGAGCAAAAACCACTCGAGGAAATTTTGAGTTACCTTGATGGTGAAAGGAATATTTTTCTCATCGGCTGCAAAGGATGTGCTGAAGGCTGTGAGAGCGGTGGGGAGAAGCAAGTGCTGGAAATGAAGCACACCTTAGAGGGGCAAGGCAAAGCAATTAGTGGTTTCTCAATTATCGATATGGTGTGCAATGAGACATTGACCAGGATGAAGTTAAAAACTCACCAGGAGGAGATGAAGGCTGCGGATTCGATTTTGGTGCTTACCTGTGGTACTGGGGTGCAAACAGTGGCAGGAGCGACAGATAAAGTTGTACATCCTGGCTGTAATACCTTATCCTCTGGCGGTGCCCATGCTGAATGGAAGGAAGCAGAGCGCTGTCTTGAGTGTGGTGACTGCGTGTTGGAATTCACCGGTGGCATCTGTCCCATTGCCAGATGCTCCAAGCATTTGCTTAACGGCCCTTGTGGCGGCTCGCAAGGAGGCAAGTGTGAGGTTGATCCGAGCATTCCCTGCGCTTGGCAATTGATTATTGAGAGGTTAACTAAATTAGGGCAACTTGACAAGCTGGAGAAGATTGTGGCACCGAAAAACTGGAGTGTAAGCCTTATTGCCGGTCCACCAGTAAAAAGGGGGCTCTAAAAATTCGAAGACTTTTCAGGATCAAAGGGTGTTCAAAAATGTAGTACGAGGCTTTAGCCTCGTGCACGACCCTAAAGGGTCGCACTACGAGAATCTTGGAGGTGAAGAGTATTAAAACTGGATGAGACAAATCCAGTTTTGAATCTGAGGCAAAATTAAACAGCCTCGGGTCAAGTAAGGAGGTAGGATGAAGACCAAGAGCAATTTGGAGAGGGTGCTTGAAGCTGGGCATTTCGCTGTCACTGGCGAAATAGGACCACCGCCAAGCGCCGACTCTGAGGTGATAAAGAGAAAAGCAAGAATACTCAAAGGTCATGTTGATGCCTTTAATGTCACTGATGGTCAAACAGCCGTGGTGCGCATGTCAAGTTGGGCAGCTTGCCTTATAGGAAAAGAAGAAGGCTTAGACCCTATTGTTCAAATGACTTGTCGGGATAGAAATCGCATTGCCCTTCAGATGGATATATTAGGCGCGGCAGCATTAGGTATAAATAATATCTTGTGCCTCACTGGCGACCACCAGAAATTCGGCAATCATCCTATGGCTAAAGGCGTCTTTGACCTCGATTCCATCCAATTCCTCAAAGTGGTAAAGGATATGAGGGATGAAAAGAAGTTCCAGTGTGGTGACGAGATGGCGGTTGAGCCAAACCTCTTCACAGGGGCAGCTGCCAATCCCTTCGCCGATCCCTTCGAGTTTAGAGTAATTCGTCTTGCCAAGAAAGTAGCCGCAGGGGCGGATTTCATTCAAACTCAGATCGTCTACAATATGGATAAGTTTGCCGAGTGGATGAAGCGCGTGCGCGATAGGGGATTACATGAGAAGGTAAAAATCCTTGCCGGGGTTGCTCCGATAAAATCAGTAGGCGCGGCAAGGTATATGAAGACCAAAGTTCCTGGGATGGATGTCCCTGATAGCATTATTGAACGCCTCCGTGGTGTGCCCAAAGAGCGAGTCTCAAAGGAAGGGATTAAGCTCTGTGTTGATATTATCAATCAGGTGCGCCAGATCGAAGGTGTAGCTGGTATTCATCTCATGGCTATTGAGTGGGAGGAGACTGTGCCTGAGATAATAGAGGCAGCGGGCCTTCTACCCCGCCCTTAATCTGGGCATAAATGAAAAGCCCCCATTTATCATTTCAAATATGCCAGAGCAAGCTCACGAGCTTGCCTGTGAACAGTTGGCAAGTATAGATATAGAAGAGATATACAGCAAAACTGGTGCCCAATATATCATTTCGAGGAGCGAAGCGCCGGATGCCAGGAGTTGCTAGCCACTTTCCGGTGTTTTCCCAAAAGGCTATAAGGTCCTTTTTAAACCACTTCGGTAGAGAGTCTGAGTTGCTAACAGATGCTGCCGCCAAACCGGAGGCCGTAAGGCAAACTAGGCTGATGTATCCGAGAGCATTAACGCCTTCCACCAAGTACCTGTAATTATTGCCTCCCCAATTCTTCAAGGGAAGTGCGAGGATAAAGACCACTAGCCTCACAGATCTCTGGAACAACTTCTTCCCATTCAATAGCCATGATATGGATACCTGCTACCCCTTCTATTTCCTTCAGACTGTTTATGGTTTCCACGGCAATTTTTATCCCGTCCTTCCGCACTTGCTCCCTAGTAGTAGCCTTGCGAAGGCGCTCAATGAGCTCATCGGGAACGTCCACCCCAGAAAGCTTTGTCTTCATATATCTCGCTATGGCTACAGATTTTAGTGGAGTAATACCGGCAAGGATTTTTACTTTCTTGTGCAGTTCCCTCTCCCGAACCATTTCCATCCATCTTTCAAACTTCTTAATGTGATAAACACTTTGAGTTTGTATAAAGTCCGCCCCGGCAGCAACTTTCTCCCCGAGGCGAATCACTTCGTGCTCCGTGGGCTCGGCAAAGGGGCTTGTTACTGCCCCAATGAAAAGTCTTGGTTCTCTTCCAGCTATTAACTCCCCATTCTCAAACTTTTTTTCATCCCGGAGTCCTTTGACCATCCTGATAACTTGGATAGAATCGAGGTCGAAAACGGATTTTGCCTCAGGGCAATTTCCAAAAGAAACAGGATCACCGGAGAGACAAAGTATGTTATTCACACCAAACGTGGAGATGCCCAAAATGTCCATCTGGAGAGCAATTCGATTTCTGTCACGACAAGTCATTTGCACTATGGGATCAAGCCCTTCTTGTTTCCCTATAAGGCAGGCTGCCCAGCTTGCCATCGCTACCACCGCTGACTCTCCATCCGGAACATTAAAAGCATCAACATAGCCTTTAACAAGATTAGCTTTTTCCCTTATCACCTCGGGTTCCGTATTCCGAGGGGGACCGATTTGAGCAGTCACGGCAAAATATCCTGCTTCGAGTACCCTTTCTAGGTTGCTTTTCGTCTTCACTTTGAACCCTCCAAGAGGGATTTTATCATAGTTTGCTGAAATTGCTACACCTTGTCACCAGATTTTTGGAAACGACTACACCATCAAGGTCGTTTAGCAACCGCTCCTGTCATTCTGAGCGTAGCTAAGAAACTCACGCCGCTCAGGACAGGCTCCGCGAGGAATCTAGACCATTCGCTAGCCCCTTCTCTGCGCTCAGGGCTTCGGCTCAGGTGACAAAATAAACGCTCTCACACCATCAATGCTTGCAAAAATCTTTAGAAGTACTTATAATGTAAAACCCGAAATGAAAGCAGTAGTCGAATTGGGCTCAGTTAAGGAAATATTAAAGCATTCAGACTTGTTCCGGGGGCTGAGCAACGACGAACTGGATAAGTTGCTACCGCTTTGCCGAGAAGAGGTTTATGAAGCCGGGATAGTTATTTTCCCTGAAGGCACCCCATGCCATACTATGTATATCGTGGAATCAGGCAAGGTGGCTCTGGAAATGAATCTTCACATTAGTCGGGCGGTAGAGGAAAGTGCCACAATTCACGTGGTAACTCAAGGTGGCTGCTTGTGTTGTTCAGGGCTCATAGATCCTTATATTCTTACTGCAACGGGCCGGAGTCTTGAGACAACCAAGGTTATTGCTTTAGACACGGCGGAGCTTAAAGGTTTGTTCGAAAACAACCCTGAAGTGGGATGTAGGACAATGAATAATCTCGCTAAGGTAGTTTCTTCAAGGCTTAAACACGCTAGGGAGACGATGGGACGCATTCTGTCTGTTATTTTCCATGACCTAAAAGCTCCCCTGGCTGCGGTGGAAAGCTATAATCGGCTCTTGCTCGGTGAGTTTGCCGGAGAATTAAATGAAGAGCAAAAAAACATAGTGCAAAGGAGTAGTAAGAGACTCTCTGAGCTGCTAAATTTAGTGAGTAACATAATTGATTTTTCCCGAATTGGTTTCGGGGACTTGAGAATGGAGAGAATTTCTCTGGCAAAAGTGATAGAAGATTGCCTTGAAGCTATGCATCCCCTAGCTGAGGGAAAGGGGTTGCAACTGGTTGCTGAAGTACCCCGAGAGCTTCCGGCTATTCTTGGAGTTCAAGAGCGGCTTAAACAGGTAGTTAGGAATTTGTTATCCAATGCCATTAAGTTTACCCCCTCTGGAGGGGTGGTAACGGTTAAAGCAAAGGATGACATAGATTATGTAGAAGTGGAGGTGGCGGATACCGGAATTGGTATTCCAGCCAAGGAATTACCCAGGATATTTGACGGTTTTTATCGCGGTCTCGACATAGCTGAAAGGGGAGCTGGCTTAGGGCTTTCTATAACCAAGAGCATAGTTGAGGCTCACCATGGTAGAATATGGGCTGTGAGTCCCTGTCCGGAAAGCGGTAAGGGGAGCAAGTTTACCTTCATTTTGCCCAAGGATTTGAAAAGGTGAGGAGAAGATTAAATAAGTTGCCCAACTAAAACCAGTCAGCGGAGTAAGGTAGATGGCTAAGATTCTGATAGTAGATGATGACCCTGATATTCGAATAGCAATTAGTAGTGTGTTAAAGTCACGTTCCTACGAGGTAATTGAAGCTCGTGATGGAGAGGAAGCTCTAACCAGGCTAAAAGAACAAAAACCAGACTTAATGCTCTTAGATCTCCTGCTGCCAAAGATGGATGGCTTTGCTGTTGTCAAGGAACTGCAGAACACCCAGTGGAGTGAGTATCACAATATGCCCATTTTAATTATAAGCTCGGTGAGAGAGGAGGCCAGCCAACGCCGCTATGAGTTGGAAACTGGTCATCGACTCGGTGCTGAAGACTATATAGAAAAACCCATCGAGCCATTTGCCTTACTTAAGCGCATAAAGAAGCTCTTATCGAAGGGAGGGGAAGATGCAGAAGCAAACCAAAATCCTCGTGATTGACGATGACCCTGATTTACAGACAGTAGTGAAGAGCGTGCTTGAAAGCAAGTCCTATCAGGTGGTTGCTGCGCTTGATGGAAATGAAGGTTTGCGGAAGGTAGTGGATGAAAGGCCTGATTTAATTATCTTAGACGTGATAATGCCAGGTAAAAGTGGGTTCGAGGTTTGCCGAGAAATCAAGACTGATCCCAAATATTACTTCTTCTCTCACATTCCCGTGCTGATGCTAACTGTCTATCCTGATGATAGAGAAAAGATGCATCTCTCTATGCGAGAGGGGATGACAATGGAGGCAGAAGACTACCTACACAAGCCCTTCGATCCCAAAGAACTACTGAATCGAGTGGAGGAATTACTAAAAAAAGAAGCTAAATAGTGAATAAGTCTACTGTAGTTATTGGCGGTGGCATAAGTGGAATAACTTCAGCATTAGAATTAGCCAATAGCGGCTTTAGAGTATACTTAATCGAGAGAGAAGCAGCAATTGGAGGGCAAGCTGCTTCTTTTTGTTGTAAAGCAACGGAGGTTTGCACTAAATGCTCTGTCTGCCTTGTCCCCCAAAGCTTAGCTAAGGTGGCAGTCCACCCTCGAATCTCGATCTTGACCGACTCGATGGTGGCAGGGTTAAGCGGCGAAATCGGAGATTTTAAGGTCGAGGTGCTTCAAAAGCCTCAATACATTACCCCAGAAAGATGTATCGCTTGCGGAATATGTGCTGAGGTTTGTCCTACCGAGCCGAAGGCAATCCTTCCACCTTCTCCAGAGGCAATCCCTTATTGTTATGTCATCGATGAAAGGCTATGTCTTCGCCTCAGAGGTGAGAAGTGCAACCTCTGTCAGGGAATATGTCCCACGGACGCTATAGCCTTTGACCTTAAACCTGAAAGGCAAGAACTGAGTGTCGGCGCAATTATCGTCGCCACCGGCTTCGAAGTCTTTAACGCCCGAGAAATTGGCTCCCTGGGTTATGGTAGATATCCTAATGTCTTGACTGGCCTCGACCTGGAGAGGATTTTTAATCGTGAGGGCTATCTTAAACTTCCCACAAATGGAAAGGAGCCAAAAAACATTGCCTTCGTCCAATGTGTCGGCTCCAGAGACGAAAGTCATGGCTATTGCTCCCAGGTATGCTGTAAGTACGCCATGAGGTTCGCTCGGCTTATTAAGTATCAAAATCCTGATGCCCAGGTGACTATCTTCTATATTGATCTTCAGACTGCCGGGAAGGGTTTTGCCCAGTTTTATCAGGAGTGTCGGGAAAGTATTCGATTTATCCGAGGAGTACCAGTTGAAATTTTACAGACCCCCTCCAGCGAACTTGAAGTGAGGTTTGAGAATATTTCAGAAGGAAAGGTTGAACGAGAAACCTTTGACCTGGTAACCCTTTCGGTAGGCATCGCCCCTAGGAAAGATTCCTGGGATTTGGCCAGGATTTTGGGAATAAATTTAGCAGACTATGGCTTCTTCGATACTAAGGAGCCTTTTAATTCCGTAGAGACCAATGTCGAGGGGATTTTCCTCGCCGGAACTTGTCAAGGTCCCAAAGATATCCCTGATTCGATCGCTCATGGAATAGCAGCGGCAGAGAGGGTGATGGAGGTTTTAGAAAAATGCCAGTAAAGCTAGGCATTTTCCTCTGCGATTGTGGAGGAAGTCTAAAGAATATAAATTCCCCCAAAATTAGGGAAGATTTAGGGAAACTCGAAGACGTCGCCTTTGTAGACATAAGCCATAATCTATGCCTCGAAGAAGGAGAGAAGGCGATAGCTTCAAGAATCCTGAGGGAAAACGTAAATAGAGTAGTAATCGCTGCTTGCTCACCAGAGTTATGTGAGGATAAATTTATGAGGCTTCTAGAAGGACTTGGGCTTAACCCTGATCTTCTTTCCATAGCAAATATAAGGGAGCAATGTTCCTGGGCTCATGAAGGGGATGTTACCGAGAAGGCGTTGGAACTCATAAGAATGGCTATAAATAAAGCTCGGTTGCTTCAGGGTGTGGAAAGAGGGCAGGTTCCAGTAAACAAAGAGGTTCTCGTGGTAGGCGGAGGATTCTCTGGGATGAAATCATCTCTTGAACTTTCCCAGCTTGGCATTAGGACAACTATAGTGGAAAGAGCGTCAACTTTGGGAGGGAAGCTTAAGGGGCTAGAAGGGTTTTACGGACTCAAGACAAGCCCGAATGAGATGTTTGGCTCGATGACAAGGGTGATAGAGGAAGATGAAAACATCGAAGTTTTTACTTCTGCTGAGGTAGCAAGGGTGCAAGGGGAAGTAGGGGATTTCGCCGTAAGGATAAGAAGCGGGGAAAAGGAATCCTCCCAAAGCTTTGGGGCTATCATCTTTGCTACCGGATATAGAACTGAAATCTTACCTCAAGATTTTGAGCTTAAGCCCGGTGGTAACATTATCTCGCAGCAAAGGCTTGTCGAGATGCTTCAAGCTCCAGAGAAGTTAGCACGAAGACCCGAAACTATAGGTTTTGCCCTTGATTTCTCCGATGAAAATTCTCGTCTTCCTACGCTCTCCGCTCTGAAGAATGCTTTGGCAGTCAAAGACAAGCTAGGGAGCGAAGTCTACGTGTTCTGTAAGAATCTGAAGGTGGATAGTGAAGGGGCGGAGAAGCTTTACCGAGAAGCGAGGGACCGGGGAGTAGTGTTTTTGAAATTTGAAGAAAAACCACGGATATATGGGGAGGATAGTCGAATAAAGGTCGAGGCAAGGGATGTTCTTCTAGGTGAGGAGGTAACGCTCCTCTGTGACCTCTTGGTGGCTGAGGAAAAAGCTTTGCCCCCTGAAGGAACCAAAGCCCTAAGTTCTATGCTAAACATAGAAACCGACTCCCAGGGTTTTTATCAAGACGAAAATGTGCATCTTTATCCCGTGGCATCAGGCAGGAAAGGGGTGTTTTTTGTTGGGGGTTGTCGAGGGAGCTTAGATCTCGGCCGAGCTTCAACCGATATCGCATCTGCTGTTGGGAGCGTTCATGAGCTTTTATCATCAGGGGAGGCAATGGTGGAGGTGGAGAAAGTGAAGGCGGATAGTCAAAAGTGCCGAGCCTGCCTCACTTGCATCCGCGTTTGCCCCCATGAAGCAATTCGGCTAGTCCGAGTGGACAGCGAAAGGTGGGTGGCCAAAATCTATGACCTTGCCTGCGATGGATGCGGTATTTGTGCCGCTATTTGCCCAGCAACGGCGATAAAGTTTGAAGGTTATAGTGATGAGCAAATCCTGGCCGAAGTCGAGGCAATATAATATATGGAGAAGCACTAAATACTAATAGAAAATCAAAAGGCAAAAGTAAAAATGCAAACTGACAAAGCAAAATTTAAAAATCAGTTTAATAAAGCCTTTTTGCTTTTTTGAATTGTAATTTTGATTTTTTATCTTTGATTTTTGATATTGTTAGAATTTGCTTAGAGATTAGAATTTAGGATTTAACTTAAAGGTATGACCAGAGAAAATAAAAAAATTATCGCTTTTTGCTGCGCTGAGTCAGCATATCGGGCAGCCAATAGAGCCGGGAGGCTCAGGATTCGCTACCCAGATAATGTAAGAGTCATTCGGGTCCCTTGTGCTGGAAGGGTGAGCGTGCTTCACATTCTCAAAGCTTTTGAAAAGGGCGCCGCTGGAGTGCTGGTGATGGGCTGTCAGGAAGGCGCTTGTCGCCATCTAACGGGCAACATTAGGGCAAAGGAAAGGGTAAAGTATGCCAAAGACTTGCTCAAAGAAGTAGGAATAAATGGACAGCGAGTAAAAATGGTCAATTTCGGCCCTGACATGGCTCAAAAATTCGCCCGTGAGATCGAGGAGATGGTGGAAAAAATTCACCCTGTGAAATAATATTTCACGGGGTAAAGGAGGAAAAATGATAATCGCCGCAAGGAAGCCTTTGGAGGAAATTAGAAATATGCTTGCTGGGTATAAAAGGATTCTGGTGGTGGGGTGTGGAACCTGTGTCACCATATGTTGGGCCGGTGGAGAGAAAGAGGTGGGAATACTTTCTTCCCAGCTTAGGCTTGCCTCAAGCAAAGATGGAAATGAACTTTCTGTCATGGAAGCGGTAGTCGAAAGACAATGCGAAAAAGAGATGGTGATTGAAGAACTTGGAGATAAAGTGCCCGGAGTGGAAGCGATTCTCTCTATGGGCTGTGGGGTTGGAGTGCAAACGATAGCTGAGGTATTTGAGGAAAAGCCCATCTTCCCAGCGCTTAACACCACATTCATGGGAATGCCCGAGGCAGAAGGAGTTTGGACTGAGAAATGTGGGGCTTGCGGAGATTGTCTGCTTTATTGGACTGGAGGGATCTGTCCGGTTGTACGCTGCGCTAAAGGGCTCCTCAACGGGCCTTGTGGTGGCACAAGGAAGGGTGGGAAATGCGAAATAGACCCAGAAAAGGATTGTGCCTGGGTTCTTATCTACCGAAGACTGGAAAAACAGGGAAGGCTCAATCTGATGAGGAAGTATTATGAGCCTAAGAACTACCGGGCAGTGAAAAGGCCCGGGAAGATTGAAGCCTTGGAGGCTTAAATCATAGGGGGTGCAAAAATGGCAAGACCTTTCAGAGAAATGCTTAAAACGAAGGATTTTATTGTAACCGCTGAGGCTGGGCCAGAAAAAGGGTCAAATATCGCGAAGCTGGTTGAGCATATTGAGCTTCTCAAAGACAGGGTAGATGGTCTAAATGTGACTGATAATCAAAGCGCTGTGATGAGGTACCCTTCTCTTGGGACTTGCCTACTCATTAAGGAGCATGGCGGGGAGCCAATTCTCCAGATCACTTGCCGGGATCGGAATCGCCTGGCAATTCAAGCAGACCTTCTTTTTGCTTACTCCAGAGGAATAAATAATGTCCTTTGTCTCACCGGTGATGCTATCGACACGGGTGACCATAAAGAAGCAAAGCCCGTCTTCGACCTTGATTCAGTTCAGTTAATTCATCTTGTTCATACATTGAACTCTGGAAAAGATATGGTAGGAAACGAACTTGATGGAGGTGTTGATTTTTGTATCGGGGCATCTGCTACTCCCTCGGCAGACCCTATCGAGCCTCAACTTCTGAAATTCCAAAAAAAACTGGATGCCGGGATGGACTTCATTCAAACTCAAGCTGTTTATGATATGGATGAGCTCAAAAGATTCATGGAGAATTTCCATAAGATGGATCATATTGACGGGGTGAAGATTTTAGCTGGGGTAGTTCCTATCTGGGGAGCAAAGATGGCAAGATATATGAACGAAAATGTTCCCGGAATATATGTTCCTCAGTATTTAATCGACGAAATAGACCAAGCTCCTAAAGGAACAAAAGCAGCCAAAGGAATAGAAATGACTGGAAGGCTCATAAGGCAGATAAAGGAGGAGAAAATTTGTGACGGGGTTCATGTTATGGCTATTGGAAGAGAGGAAAGGGTTCCTGCGATTCTGGAAGCTGCGGGAATTTAAAATACCCTTCTGCCACCCTGAGCCCCTCGCTCATTGTCATTATGAGGGAGTGAAGTGACCGAAGAATCTCGCTCAGGGGTAAACTCCGCGAAGGGTCGAGAGATTCTTCGCTGCGGTCAGAGCCTACAAGGGAGGGTGTTTAAAAATGTAGTGCGACCCTTTAGGGTCGTGCACGAGGCTAAAGCCTCGCACTACGAAAATTTTGGGGTGAATGGGTATTAAAACTGAATGAGATAAATCTAGTTTTGAATTTGAGGCAAAATTAAACAGCCTTAAACAAGGAGTAAGGAGGTGGGAAATTGACTGTAGTCTTAAACGAGCAAGACACTAAATTCAAATATGATGTGGCTGAAGAGCCTGGCGGAGAGAATATCAAACTTTGCTTTGCCTGTGGGCTCTGCACCGCTAGTTGTCCTGTGGCAGACATTGACCCTGGATATAATCCTCGAAAGATAATCCGCATGGTTCTCCTGGGAATGAGAAAGGAAGTCCTTTCATCAAATTTGCCCTGGCTTTGCACCCAGTGCTACACCTGCCAAGCTCACTGCCCTCAGAACGTGAAATTCTCCGATGTAATGAAGGCATTAAGGAGCATGGCGGTGCGGGAAGGATATGTCCATCCTTCTTTCCTTGAGCAGATAAAAGAGATTGACTCCTTCTCGCAGAAGTCACGCCATCAAATGGTGCTATCCGTTGTAGATAAGAAATCTGAGGAAATGAAGGTAGACCCGACTAAGCTTGCTGAGGAGGCACTGGAAAAGGAGAAGGCGAAAGTTTAGGGAGGTAAAGCTATGGAAGCTAAGGATAAGCCTATAGGAGCAGCACTGGTGGTTGGGGGGGGAATCGGAGGGATTCAAGCAGCACTCGATTTAGCCGAGTCCGGGTATAAGGTCTACTTGGTGGAAAAATCTCCCGCCATCGGCGGAGTTATGGCTCAGCTTGATAAGACCTTTCCTACTTTAGACTGTTCCATGTGTATCCTCTCCCCAAAACTTATCGAATGTGGAAGACACCCTAATATTGAACTCTTAACCTATTCGGACATCCTGGATGTTAAAGGAGAGCCGGGGAAATTTAAGGTAAAAGTCAGGAAGCGCGCAAGGTCTATCGATCTTGAGAAATGTACCGGCTGCGGTATTTGTTACAACAGTTGTCCTGTGAAATATAAGCCTCAACTTAAAGAAGGAGGATATCATGGTCACGGTGGAACTCGATAAAGTTGATGAAATCATAGATAGATATGTAGGTGAAGAAGGGATTTTGATTCAATTGTTGTTGGATATACAGAGCGAATTAAATTGGATCCCTAAGGAAGCCTTGGAGCGAATAAGCGAGAGGCTCAAGGTGCCAGTAAGCCAGATATATCGTATAGCCAGCTTTTATAAAGCCATGAGCCTGACCCCAAGAGGGAAGCATATAATAAATGTCTGCCTCGGCACTGCCTGCCACGTGCGAGGAGGTCCGAGGATTATGGATAGGGCAAAGCAGATTTTGGGCATAGACGCCGGAGAGACAACCCCGGATATGCAGTTCACTCTGGAAAGGGTTAATTGCCTCGGCTGTTGCGCCTTAGGGCCAGTGATGGTAGTTGATAGAGATTACCATGGCAAGATAACACCAGCAAAGGTAAAAGAGATTATCGAGACCTGTGATTAGGGGGGCTATGCCAAAATTAAATTCACCTGCTGAACTGGAGAAGCTTAGGCAAGATATATTGTCTAAAAGGGATCCTAACAAGCGCTGCATTGCTATATGCGCTGGTACTGGCTGCCTTGCTCTTGGTTGCGGCAAAGTTATCACGGCCTTTAAAGAAGAAGTTAGAAAACAGGGTTTGGAAGGCAAGATAGACATTAGGGAGACAGGATGTCCTGGCTTTTGTGAAAACGGCACTGTAGTTACTATTTATCCTGAGGGGATTTTCTATATAAAAGTGATGCCGGAAGATGCCACTGAGATCATCTCGCAAACTATAATTGAGAAAAAGGTAATCGAACGTTTGCTTTATGTCGATCCCGCCACAAATGAAAAGGTGGCTCATGAGAAGGACGTCCCTTTCTACAAATATCAAACACGTATTTTGATTGGTAATAACTCTAAGCTTGATCCTAAAAGCATGGATGATTATATTGCTCTTGGTGGCTATAGTTCCTTAGCCAAAGCACTTTCCCATATGACACCTGAGCAAGTCTTAGAGGAAGTAAAGAAATCGAACATTAGGGGCAGGGGAGGAGGAGGATTTCCCGCGGGAAGGAAGTGGGAGAGTGTACGTAATGCACCTGGAGAACCTAAGTATGTAATAGTCAACTGCGATGAGGGAGACCCCGGGGCTTTTATGAATAGAGCATTAATGGAAGGAAATCCTCATAGTGTGCTTGAAGGCTTAACTATCGGAGCTTATGCTATAGGTTCCCACGAGGGCTTCATTTATGTTCGTGCTGAGTATCCTTTGGCGGTGGAAAATGTTGGTATTGCTATCAGGCAAGCTGAGAAATACGGCCTTCTAGGCGAGAATATCCTTGGCTCAGGGTTTAACTTCGAAGTAAAGGTGCATCGAGGTGCGGGAGCCTTTGTCTCCGGTGAATCAAGCGCCCTAATGACGGCCATAGAGGGGAGAGTAGGGGAGCCCAGGCCCAAGTACGTTCATACCTCCGAGAAGGGCATTTGGGACAGTCCCAGTTGTCTCAATAATGTGGAGACTTGGGCTAATGTACCTCTCATCATCAATAATGGAGCTGATTGGTTTGATTCCATTGGGAGTGAGAGGAATACAGGGACTAAGATATTCTCTTTAGTGGGTAAGGTTAATAACACGGGGTTAGTGGAAGTGCCTCTAGGTACCTCCCTACAGCACATTATCTATAAAATCGGTGGTGGTATCCCAGGAGGCAAGAAGTTTAAGGCAGTTCAAACCGGCGGCCCGTCCGGAGGTTGTATCCCTGAAAAATTCCTCGATGCCCCTGTGGATTATGACGAACTCGCCAAGCTGGGCGCAATAATGGGTTCTGGTGGCATGATTGTCATGGATGAAGATACTTGCATGGTTGACACCGCGAGATATTTCCTCGATTTCCTCGCCGATGAATCGTGTGGAAAATGCACCCCATGCCGTGAGGGTATTAGACAAATGTTAGGGATTTTGACTGACATCTGTGAAGGAAGAGGTAAGGAAGGGGATATCGAGCTCCTAGAAGAGTTAGCTGAAGTAGTTAAGGATACCTCACTCTGTGCCTTGGGGGGCACTGCACCTAATCCGATTTTAACCACCCTTCACTATTTTAGGGATGAGTATAAAGCACACATTGAACAAAAGAAATGCCCCGCTTTTGTTTGCAAGGAATTGCTCTCATATTATATTGACCCAGCTAAATGCCAGGCTTGCCTGATCTGTCTGAGAAACTGCCCTACAGGTGCCATTGATGGAGGCAAAGGGAAAATTCATGTGATTGACCAGAGCAAGTGCACTAAATGCGGCACCTGTTTTGACATCTGTCCCGATCGCTTTAATGCCGTAGCCAGGATCTCTGGTGAGCCTGTCCCCCCACCACCTTCAGAAGAAGAAAGGGTTATTGTTAGGGTTGAAAAATAGGAGACTGCCATGGAAGGAAAAGAAATCACTTTAGAGATTGATAGCAGGGAAGTAAAAGCCAGGGAAGGGATGACGATTTTGGAGGCGGCGAAAAGTGCAGGCATTAACATACCTACACTTTGCTATCATCCTGCCTTAACCCCTTTCGGTGCTTGCCGCATTTGCAGTGTAGAGATTGTGCAAAGAGGAAGGTCGAGGATAGTTACCTCTTGCGTCTACCCTGTTGAGGAAGGGCTGGTGGTTAAGACCAAAAGTGATAGGGTAATAAGGGATCGCAAGATGCTCATTGAGCTTATGCTCGCTCACGCCCCTAAGGCTAAGGTGATACAGGAGCTAGCCCATGAGTATGGTGTTGAGAGGACAAGATTTAAGATAGAAGATGAAGAAAACCTTTGTATCCTTTGCGGTTTATGCGCTCGAATCTGTGAGGAGAGGATGGGGAAAAGTGCGATTAACTTTGTTGGAAGGGGAGTTAACAGAAAAGTAGATACTCCCTTCCATATTCAGACAGAAGATTGCATGGCCTGCGGAGCCTGTGCCTTTGTCTGCCCTACAGGGGCCATTAAACTTGAGGATATTACTAGGTATAAACTTTTGCCAATCCCTTCAGAGTTTGATCAAGGTTTAAGCTCGCGATCCCCAATTTATATCCCCTATCCTCAAGGAGTTCCTAATGTTCCGGTGATAGACCGAGATAAATGTGTTCATTTCCTTACCGGGGAGTGTGGAATTTGCCAAGAAGTCTGCCAGGCAGGGGCAATTGATTACAAGCAGGAAGATGAGATTGTTGAAATAGATGTGGGGGCAATAATTTTAGCCCCGGGATTTGATGAATTTGACCCAAGCCCTCTTTTCAATTACGGATACAGGAGATATCCCAATGTAGTAACCAGTATAGAATTCGAGAGGATGCTTTCAGCTTCAGGACCATTTCAAGGTGAGCTGCGCAGGCCCTTTGATAGAAAGCCGCCTCAAAGGATAGCCTGGATTCAATGCATTGGTTCGAGGGATGAAAGCTTGGGTTGCGGATATTGCTCTTCCGTGTGCTGCACCTATGCCATAAAGGAAGCTATTGTGGCCAAAGAGCACGTCCCCTCTGAGTTAGAGGAAACTATCTTCTTCATGGATATAAGAACACACGGGAAGGACTTTGATAAATTTTATGAGCGCGGGAAGGAAGAAGGAATAGACTTCGTAAGGGCGAAGGTCTATGGAGTTGAAGAAGTAGATGGCACAGGGAATTTGAGCCTCAAGTATGTCGGTGAAGATGATAGGCCAAGCACGGATGAGTTTGATTTAGTTGTCCTATCTGTAGGGCTTAGGCCCTCTCAGGAAGCTATTGAACTTGGCAAGAGGCTCGGCATCCAGCTTAATAAATATGGATTTTGCCACACAAGTGCATTTTCCCCCGTGGAAACCTCCAAGCCAGGGGTATTTGTCTGCGGTGCTTTTCAAGGCCCGAAGGACATCCCGGAAACAGTGATGCAGGCAAGTGGGGCAGCGGGAAGCGCTTCTACCTTGCTTGCTCCTGCCCGAAATACCCTTACCATAAGGAAAGAATACCCGCCGGAAAAGGATGTCACCGGGGAGGAGCCCAGGATTGGGGTGTTTATCTGCCACTGTGGTATCAACATCGGTGGATATGTGGATGTTCCTGAGGTTACTGAATATGTTAAAACTCTGCCCAATGTAGCCTATGCTGAAAATAACCTCTACACCTGCTCTCAAGATACCCAAGAGAAAATCAAGGCAATGATCGAGGAACATAATCTGAATCGAGTGGTGGTGGCATCCTGCACTCCCAGAACCCACGAGCCCCTGTTCCGAGAAACCCTCAAAGAGGCAGGATTAAACCAATACCTCTTTGAGATGTCCAATATCCGCGACCAGTGCTCCTGGGTCCATATGCATGAGCCGGAGAAAGCGACTGAGAAGGCGAAGGATTTGGTAAGGATGGCGGTGGCAAAGGCAAGGCTGATAGAGCCACTAAAACCTTTGTCTACCCCAGTTAACCACTCCGCTTTGGTCATTGGGGGAGGTGTGGCAGGGATGATAAGCGCTTTAACCTTAGCGGATCAAGCTTTCGAAGTCCATCTTATCGAGAGAGAAAGCGAACTCGGCGGGGTGGTGAAAAGAATACATTATACCCTTGATAGTGAGGATGCTCAGATTTTTCTCGCCGATTTAATTAGAAGGGTTAAGGAACATCCTAAGATTAGGGTCTATTACAATACTTGGATTGTAGATGCCTACGGATATGTGGGGAACTTCACCACCGAGATAATGAGATATCGCGGCAGGGTTATAGAGAAGATAGACCACGGCGTGACCATAATTGCCACTGGGGCTCAGGAATATAAACCGAAGGAATACCTTTACGGAAGAGACCCACGGGTGCTCACTCAGCTTGAGCTTGAGGAGGAGATAGCGAGAGGGAATCCAGATATAGTAGGCTGTGACAACCTGGTAATGATCCAGTGCGTAGGCTCCCGAAATGGGGAGCGCCCATATTGTAGCCGGGTATGCTGCAACCAGGCAATTAAGAATGCCCTAAAGCTTAAAGAGACAAAGCCCGAAATGAATATCTATATCCTCTATCGGGATATGAGGACATATGGATTCTATGAGGAATATTATCAGGAGGCAAGACAAAAGGGGGTTATCTTCCTGAGGTATGATCCAGAAGATAAACCTCGGCTAAGTCAAGAAAGGAAGAATGGACGCTTTTTGATACGAGTTGAAGGGAAGGACCCGGTGCTCGGGGAGGAAGTAGCTATTGATGCCGATATTATTGCTCTAGGCGTGGCGATGGTTCCCCCGGAAGAGGCAAGAGAGCTTGCCATGCTTTACAAAGTGCCTTTAAACGAGGATGGCTTCTTCCTGGAAGCACATGTAAAACTTCGCCCGGTGGACTTCGCCACAGACGGAGTCTTTCTCTGTGGGCTTGCTCATGCTCCCAAGTCAATCAAAGAGAGCATTGCTCAGGCTAAAGCAGCCGCTTCTCGAGCAACCACTATACTAGCCAAAGAGACTATTACGGCTGAGGGCATTGTTTGCTCTGTAAATGAGGATATCTGCAGCGGTTGTGGCATCTGTGAAGTTCTTTGCCCTTACGGGGCTATCGTGGTAAATAAGGAAAGAAAGGTAGCCGAGGTCAATGAGGCTCTGTGCAAAGGATGCGGCACCTGCTGCGCTGCCTGCCCTTCAGGAGCTGCCCAACAGAGGGGCTTCACGAGAGACCAAATTGCATCTATGGTTGAAACTGCTTTGGTCGTTTAAAAATGAACAAGGAAGAATTTGAACCAAAGATATTAGCTTTTTGCTGTAACTGGTGTGCTTATGCCGGTGCTGACCTCGCTGGTGTATCACGAATGCAGTATCCACCGAATATAAGGATCATTAGGGTTATGTGTTCTGGTAGGGTGGAACCTGAGTTCGTTCTTAAAGCTTTTACCCTTGGTGCCGATGGGGTGCTAGTCCTTGGCTGCCACCCTGGAGATTGCCATTACTTATCTGGTAACTATAAAACAATGAGGAGAGTGCCGTTAACAAAGAGGCTTTTAGAACAGTTTGGGGTAGAACAGGAGAGATTGAAGTTGGAGTGGGTTTCGGCAGCTGAGGGAGCAAGATTTGCGCAAGTAGTAACTGATTTTACCAGCAAGGTAAAGGAATTGGGACCAAATCCACTAAAAGGAAGTTAAAAGGCTGACTCAAAATATCTCCTAACAAATTTTCCTGTAATCGTTCAGCCACCCTATGTCTCCCTGAGCCTTTCTCAAAGCGAACTGATAACTCTGCTCTCAGGACTGGAAAATCCTATCCTTAGCCAACTAATCTAGAAGAGAGTTAAGATAATCTTATTACCTTTATGGTGGAGCTGGGGTTACAATAGGTAGAACTTTTGAATTAGCCTTCACTCTAACCATGTAGCCACAGGACTCTTACGGCACATAATTGTAGCAACAGGGCGCCTAGCTTGCAACTAACAAACAGTGAACATTCTGGACTTTTGTGTAACTGGATAACAAAATAAGCTATTGTTATCCACGTCTTGAAAAATTCTCTGTACCCTCCATGCATGTAAATCAATCTGTTAAAAAGGCAGAGGCAAGCGCTTACATCCTTGCATGGCTTAGTTTCCTTTGTCTTATTCCTGAATTTCTTATATAAATATATATACGTAATCCGCACGACCACCGCCGCCAGTTCCACCTTTCATTCCTTTTGCTATGAAATAAGTTTCAACATTTCTTGCTATCGTTTCTGTATCAGCGTCCCATTGGTACCAAACTGATGGATTATCATGTTGCATTCTGCGGCGCGCAGGGTCATCTGTTACACCTATCGTCCATGCAGAATAATTCCCGACTATTTTTTCAATTGCCGATTTTATATATGACTCAGAAGACATCTGTATTACCTCCCTTTTTTACTTTTTCTACTTCGCCTAGAGGGATCGTACCAATACCACTTATATCCAGGTACTTCAGGCGGTTTTGGTGGTCTAGGAAGTTTCGGCAATTCAGGCAATTTTGGTAACGAAGGTAGCTTCGGAAGCTGCGGTTTAGCTACTGGCCAGTTCGGATCTTTTCTCATTTTCCAAGCCATAACATCACCTCCTAACAACAATATAGCACGATATATGTCAAATGGATAGCTAAACCCACATATCACAAAACGTCAGGATGTGCAATCAGCGAACACAAAGTTTGAACCTGGTTGATGGTCAGTGATCAGTCTCCCGCAGAGAAGGTTTTTGGAAGTTTGTTATAATGTAGCAGGAGGTGAATGATAGGTCACAGGATAGCTTTCCATTGGTATGCAGGTCAACAGTTGGCTTCACTACTTCCATATCGTAAAAAGGGACTGATATTTGGTCAGCGGGTCTCCGAGTGGACTGCAGTGGTACCTATGGCACAAGCAGCGTTTTTTCTTGGTTGTTCTCTGGCTTTAGTCAACAAGTCAGCTGCTGAAGAGATTCTGACAGATGCTGCCGCTTTGGACGCGATGCAGAATCGAGATCAGCCTTGGAGAATTGCGTTCAGTGAGACGATACAATACTTGGAGAGAGGTCGAAAGCAGAGCCAGTCTGTAGACACGATGACGTTTGAGAACTTTTATCCCGAACTCACTTCTGATAAATTCAAGGACGGTCTCTTAACTCCAGAGCAATGTGCTGGTAGAGTCGGTCAATGGGTCATACCAGGGCTGATTTGCGGAGTCCTATTTCCTGAAACGGCCTCATCTATGTTAGAGATATGGGTAACTCGAGAGCGGAAATGGAAGGATCTAGGAGTCGGGGGCCTGCGAGTCGACGAGACCCCATTGTTGACCAGTGTTGAAGAGGCATGTAAACACGCGCAGTCACTTTATGAAGTGTGGCAACGTCAGTAAGAAAGTCCGTCGATGAGAGGGCAAAAGCCACTAGAATACTAAGAAGACCGTCTGTTGGAATTTAACCAAGCTAATAGCACTGCTGCCAAACAATCCACATCAGGATGTCGAGGTGAACAATCAGCCATTTCGTGGAATTGGCATCCAGTGCTTGCCTGGGTTTCGCGGTCTATTGACCGAAGCTTCTCGAACTACGCCTGCGCCAGTTTAGCTCTCAACTTGAGTGTTCGGCTTTGCCCAGACCAGTTGAAAGATTGGCTTCCCATTGAGACGACAGGGAAAAGACTCTCCGTCTACCACCTCGGGCTTGACCCATCTTATTAACGCCCCACCTATAATGACGACGTCAACGGCCGCCGCTAGGGTCGCTCGAGGCCTATCCCAAGGTACACAGTCACCCCAACCGAGCTTCACCAATTCGGACTCCATGCCGGTGACGCGAATACAGTGCCAGGGGAATGCAAATCAACCACTCCCAGCCCATTGCAGTCCAGGCACAAGACGCTGGCCAGACACTATACGCGCGGGTTCACAAGGGAATAGGTGGAATGGGCTGCAACTTAGTGCTTGGTCTTATCAGGCGTCCCGTAGGTTTGACCCTTCTTGGGACTGGGAGGGAATGGCTCCCCTTTCACTACCGTCCTCTCTTCGCCGGTCTTGCCTCCACGGGGTCCCTGTATTGGGTACTGCCCGGATTCCTCAGCTATTTCACCTGGCTTATGTTTTTCTCCCATTTCTGTTTCCTCCCTTCCTTGCGTCGATCATGACCCAATACGCTGCGTTCTGGAATGATTGTAGCACAACCTGTGGTGCCTCTCAAAGGTCTCAGCTTGGATAGAGACCACCAAGAAGATTCCTTCACTCGAGGTGCCCACTCGTATTTCACGCTCTACAGAGCTGGTACCGCTTAGCGCGTCCCGCGCCTCCGTCCAAACAACAAAACATCGAATTGTTGCATTCAATACATATTCTGTGGAAATAGTTGGTTAGCCTCATATTGCTAGTTCTAGAATGTCTTTGGACAGGGAGATTGCGTATATGTGCTCCTCGATCCTCGCGTCGACGTGTCCTCTGTCCCTGTGTCCCTCCGCAGCGCGATAAACACAAAGGTACGATTTTCTTCGATAATCATAGGTGATTTCCCTTTAGTCTTATCACTAGGCTTAACCAAATAGCCTACAACGCGATGCCTCAAGTAAGCATCCCCATTGTAACTTCTGCTTCGTGTACCTTCTATAGGCAAGACAACTAAAGACAATTGGAGGTAGTGAACTAACTAGCTACGGACCTAACCCGAAAGAGAGCCATCCCTTCCACCTTTCGCTTTTGTGTATTTTCTATCTACACCTCTGCATCGCACTTTGCTAATCGCGCTTGTTCTACGTTGCACTTCTGGGATAATGTCGTATTGAACAACACCAACTGGAGAGCGGTATTTTCTATGGCGCTATTCAAGAGAGGAGGACTACCCTAAGTTAACAATACGTCATTTAGTGCAGTAACCTAGGTTCTGGTTTTCCGATTCCATTTATTGTAGTAGAGTCTACTTCTTAGACAGCAAAACAATGCTCACCCAACAAGAAACATTGGGCTGCAGTGTGAATTGTATCACGCGGGTTCAGCGTGATAATATGTTGGCAAGCTAGATGAATGGACACAGCTCAACAAATAATCGGTTATGCCAGCCGGCTATTTGATGTCGTTGGTTGCAGTCGTAGGCTATCCAGCATTGATAGACTACTGATTCTTGGCCTCGAGTCAACGCCGGAATGTAACCTTGACGAATTCGGCCATCTGGGAGGTCTTCCTCAGATGTATGGTTTTAAGAAGCACGTTAGCCCCAGGCTGGAGTCAATGCTGAATTTCATTCGTGGTAAGGGGTTTTGCGCCGAAGCGGTTGGACGATACGGCTATCCTCGCGATGGAATGCTCAACCTAAAGGAAGAAGCAATACGAGCTGGCTTGGGTAAGCGGGGCAAGAACACTCTGGTATTGCATCCTAAATATGGCCCTAGGCTTCGTTTTGCGGCAATCAGAACAGATGCACCACTAGAGCCGACTGTGGACTCGGTTCTGACGGAGGAAGGCAGCCCATTTTGTAGCGGCTGCTCGATATGTATTGATGCCTGCCTGGTCAAAGCCATTGAACCGTATCGTATGCCAGATACGTCACTTTGTCTCTCAAACATTTCTATGATGGCCGAGGAGCATGGTCGGCTCATCCTATGCGACAAATGCCTTAGCATGTGCCCGGCAGGCAAAAAGTGATAATCCCTCATATAAGCCAACTATCAAGTATTCGTATGCGGGATAATCTGACTTCTCAGCGTTAAACATTAAGCCCATTTGTGATGCATCAAATGTCCTTTGTTAAAACACCCCTACAATGTGAGTAGGAGATTAGCCAGTTAATTATTTTTCTACCTCTTCTAGTTCCTCTTGCTTATCCTGAGTCAGAATCACCAGCTACTGTTTCTACTCCTATCCCCTTCTTCAAATCCCTCTCCACTAGCTTCTTCAGCTTGTGCCCATCATAATCCTTAGCCTTTCCCGGGATAATGCTAGTCACTAGCTCAGACCCAGCATTAAGACTCACCTGATCTTTACATCCATAGTAGTACTGCGTCTCCTTGTGCCTTTTGCCATCCTTACCTGCTACTAGCCTGTTACCCTTTGCTCCCCAGCATGCATCAGCATCCCTGGGAGGTTTCCCTTCCTGTTTCCTTCTCTCACCTTTAATCAGATTAACGTTGGCTATAGGTGTGGACACTATCCACTACCTGGAGCTTGCCAAATCTAATCCCTTTCTCTTGGGCTATGATGATTATTTCATTTAACACTAGCTATCAGCCTTCAGCTATCAGTTATCAGCTAATCTGCTGACCGCTGACTGCTCCTCTATTAAGCCAACAAAGAATTTTACCGGCATGTTTTCGTTGACCACTTCCTCTGTTTGCCTTTCTGAAATGCTAAATAAAAAGGAGATGAGAAGCATTTTGAGAATGCTGTGGGATTATAAGGAGCCTGACCTACCTTGCCTTTCCCTTTATAGTATTTAAGGAGCTTCTTAGTGAAGCGTTGCCAATCTATAACTTCCTTTAACTTGACCAAAAAGTGACCTCTGGGAACTACTTGTTCATAGAGAAAATTACCAAAGAAGGAATCTGTAGTGGTTTCTTTGCAAGGTGGATTCCCTATCTTGTATAATAAATGTAATAGTTTCAGTCTAGGTTATTGCACACTTAAATCGCTTCATATTTACGTCAGTGTCGGATGACCGAAACTCTAACTATCTAAAAGAAAAGAGGGCGTCCGACGGGCTTTCAGGACGAGTGAATTAAATGTGTTATCGTTGGAACTACATTTACCTTCATCGCTTCCGAACAGGTGACCTTCACCAGTATACGCTTTGCTAACAGCGTAAAAACGCTGCCTCGATCGCTGAAGACCAGAGACAATAAAGTCGCATTTTGCATATTGCAATAACTATCGATAGCGAAGTGGAATACGCCACTGTCCTATGGAACTTCTCGTAAATACTACGAATTGTCCCATTTGAATTTGCCAAAGTCAGAACTGGCTATTGTGGCGATAACCCTGAAGCGATGACGCTGATGCAGAACATCGGTGGTTATAGAATAGAAATAAGACTGAATAGATGAGAGGATTTTACTATATATGAATTATCGCAGTGACATAAGAAATATAGCTATTATCGCCCACGTTGACCATGGTAAGACTACTCTGGTAGACGCCATGCTTAAGCAAAGCAGGGTGTTTCGGGATAACCAGAACGTGGGCGAGTTAATAATGGACCAGGGCGTCCTGGAGCGAGAAAAAGGCATTACTATCATGGCTAAAAATACAGCCGTAGTTTACCGGGGAGTCAAAATCAATATCATCGATACTCCAGGCCATGTCGATTTCAGCGGAGAGGTGGAGCGCGTCATAAGTATGGCTGACGGTTGCCTGCTTCTAGTGGACTCTATAGAAGGTCCCATGCCCCAGACTAAGTTTGTGCTTCGCAAAGCTCTGGAAAGGGGTCTAAAACCCATTGTGGTTATTAACAAAATCGATAGGCAAAATTCGCGGATAGCAGAGGTGCTTCGGCTTATCCAGGACCTATTCTTAGAATTAGCTACCAGTGCTGACCAGCTTGATTTCCCAGTGATATATGCCAGTGCGAGGGAAGGTATGGCCGTAACCGAGCTAAGTATGAAAAGCAAAGACATCACCCCTCTCTTCGAATGCATCTTAGAAAAAGTACCACCACCGCAAATTGAAAGCGGGCCATTTCAAATGCTGGTTTCTAACCTGGACTATGAAAGCCACAAAGGTAAAATAGCTATTGGTAGAATCTGGAGAGGCAAAGTTGCCACCCACGACCCAGTAGTTAATATGAGTGCTGATGGGAGCATAACTCGTTATGAGATTAGTGAAGTATTTACGTATCTCGGTCTCAAGCACTTGGAGGTAGCAGAAGCCGAGGCGGGTGACATAGTAGCTGTAACCGGACTCGAAAAGGTCAGCATTGGAGATACCATTGCCAACCCGGAGCGGCCTGAAGCTCTACCGCGCATAGAAGTCGGCGAGCCTACAGTAGAGATGACCTTTGGAGTAAACACCTCACCGTTCGCCGGCCGTGAGGGGCGCTTTAGCGCCACGCGCCAGCTACGGGAGCGACTCTATAAAGAATTGGAGACTAATCTTAGTCTCAGAGTCCAAGATACAGATAGCCCAGACATTTTCCTAGTAAGAGGGAGAGGAGAACTACACTTGGCTATTCTCATTGAAACCATGCGTCGGGAGGGCTACGAATTTGAAGTCTCCAAGCCAGAAGCTATTACCAAAGTAATTGACGGCGAGCTTATGGAACCCATGGAGGTTCTTACCCTTGATACCAAAGATGAATATATTGGAGTTTTAACCGAGATGCTGAGCAAGCGGCAAGCTCAGCTTACGGATATGCGCAACGATGGCCATGATAATGTACATTTAGAATTCCGTGTACCTACAAAAGGACTCATTGGTTTCCGTAATTCATTTATTCCTGCTACCAGGGGTGAAGGAGTCATGAATACCACTTTTCTTGACTATCAACCCTGGCGTGGAGATATTGTTTCAACTCGTAATGGAGCACTGGTAGCATCGGAACAAGGTATAGCTGTTACCTATGGTCTAAATAACGCCCAGGGGCGGGGCTTAACCTTCGTTGAACCCGGTACACCAACCTATGAAGGTATGATAGTGGGGCTGAATTCACGGCCACAGGACATAGCCATCAACGTATGCAAAGAAAAGAAGAAGACTAATGTACGCTCGTCAACGTCAGACATCGCCGTAAGGCTGACTCCTCCCGTGAAACTAAGCTTGGAGCAAGCCATTGACTTTATCAATAAGGATGAACTGGTTGAGGTGACTCCTGAGAATATCAGATTGAGGAAGAAGTTACTCACCCAGGCACAACGGCTGAGGAGTATCTCTCTTTCCCGTCGGAGCACAAAAGCATAGACTATGGCCTACCATTAACGTACTTCAACGCTCGAATTGATACCCTAGTTCCCACGATATCCAATACGTCATCCCTGAAAACGCTGACTTTGTCAAGAGTTAATAAGTTAGGGTTCTACTAAGTTGTGATTGAGCTTGACAAAGAAGACGTTAACTGCTCAAAGTATATCTATTGCCAGTTTGTGCTAATATCCAATGAAAGAAGAATGGCAGATATTATCGAGGGTAGAAATCCTGTAATTGAGGCACTGAAGACTGGCCGTCCCATAAATAAAGTATTGCTCGCCCGCAATATTAGGCTTCATTCGGCAGTTGCCGAAATATTGAACCTTTCCAAATCTAGAAGGATCCCCGTTGAATACGTGGAAAGACGGTATATTGACAAGTTAAGCGCAACTTCCTCTCACCAAGGGGTTATTGCTTATGCCTCAATCAAGGAATATGCCGCCTTGGAAGATTTACTCACCATCTCTAGCGAAAAAACGAATCGCCCTTTTATTGTATCCTGGATGGTATTGAAGACCCGCAGAATCTAGGAGCAATTATAAGAACTGCCGAAGCGAGCGGTACTCATGGTGTGATTATCCGCTCAAGAAGAGTTGTGGGACTCACCGCAACGGTGGCTAAGGCATCGGCTGGCGCTGTGGAGTATGTGCCGGTGGCACGGGTATCCAACATCTCCCAAGCCATGGTGGCATTGAAAAGAAGCGGTGTCTGGGTTGTTGGCATAGACCAGACTGGCGAAATCCTATACACCCAGGTGGATTTCAAATTGTCGACAGCGATTGTAATAGGTAGCGAGGGCAAGGGACTGTCAGATTTGGTCAAGCAAAGGTGCGATTCTCTGGCGTCTATGCCGATGCTAGGGAGAATTACCTCACTTAATGTCTCTGTCGCAGCAGCGTTAGTGATGTACGAAGCTTTCAAACAAAGAAGCTGCTAGTTTTTTATTCCTCCGTCCACACCTATTAGCATTGGCAGACAACAAAAAGCCAGACCGTTCAATTGAAAGTCCACTTATAAAAAGCACACCAAATCCGGTACCGTCCCAAATCTATTGATGTGTTTGAAGGAGTGAACATGGAAGAATCAATAGCAGAAGGATTAGTTGTATCAGAAGGTTTCTTTTACCTTGTACTTTTACTTCTTAGCTGAGGAGTTGCGTGGTCTGTATGTTTATTGAAACATATAGATAATAGACTTAAACAACTAAGCAGTAAGCTAGACATCGAAATACAACAAGATGTTAAAAAAGCTACGTAAATATTGAGCGTAGAACATTATAAATGCTATCAGACAATTGCGTTATAGATAACAATATGGCCTTTATCTTGTCCATTAGAGGAGGGTAGTATATCCTAATAACAATTAATACAATCAATATACCAAGCCCAATGATAAGTGCAATTATCCACTTAAACATTGTAAGATAATTCTATAGTGTAGTATTTGCTGAATCAAGAGCAATGGAACGGAACCTAACTTTCACACTTATTGACGTAGAACCTTATCGTCTGAAGTACGTTTTTCAAGGCAGTACGCATTTATCCTGACTCATACTATCGTCTGGATAAGTGCGACACGTTTGACGGAAAGATGATGTAGCCCTTAGATTTAAGATGTGGGATTGATAAGCCAAAAGAGCAGAGAAAGACGGCTTTAAAGAGGCCGCAGGTAACCCATCCCAAAACAGTTCTCAGCTTCTATCTTCCCAGTGTGCTCCTGTTTTGTTCATGTGGAGCTGAGGGGATTCGAACCCCTGACCTCCTCCGTGCAAGGGAGGCGCTCTCCCAGTTGAGCTACAGCCCCAAGAACAGTCAGTTATTATACCAGATTATTGTGCAGCGAGGTAACTTTCAATATAGGGCAGATTATGCTGGAAAGGGCAAGCCTGCTATGAGGAAATCTGGCTATATCTGGCAGTCCTCATTTGATTTGATTATAGTATAATAGGGCTTTAATCTTAATCAGCAATAACCGCTTCTCAGGACAACTTATTCCCTGTGATGTTGGTAGGAATTCTATTTAACAAGAAGGAACTATAATCGGATAGTTAGGAGATGCCTAGATGTTAAACATAACTTTCCCGGTAGCTTTTGCTGCGGGAATACTTTCCTTTCTATCACCTTGTGTGCTGCCACTGGTTCCAGTGTACCTGGCCAACATAGCCGGTATGTCGGTTCTCAGTTCTGACCCTCCAGGTCGGAGGCATATTATGCTTCATACCATTAGCTTTGTAGGTGGTTTTTCCTTAGTTTTCACTGCCATGGGAGCCTCATTGGGCTTATTGGGAGCCATGGCACCTTTTGGACTATTGCGTAATATAGCTGGCGTGTTATTAATCTTACTCGGAGTATTTTTATTAGCTGCTACTAAGTTGCCCTGGCTCAATTATGAAAAACGCCTTAATCTCACCCAAGCCAAGGGCTCAGGGTATTTGAGGTCTCTGTCAATAGGAGCAATATTCTCCCTTGGCTGGACTCCCTGTGTCGGACCAGTATTAGGAGGCATACTAGCTCTAGCCTGGGGCTCACAAACAGTATGGCACGGAATTTACCTTTTGCTTGCTTATTGCTTAGGCTTCGGATTGCCTTTCATTGGTGTAAGTCTAACCTTAGGGGCAGCCTCACGCTACCTCCGTTGGCTTAACCGCCATGCCTTCATTACCGCTGCAGTAAGTGCAGCTTTATTAATCACCGTGGGAATTTTAATGTTGACCGGTCACTTAGCCTACATCAGCAGTCTATGAACAGAGGTTGAATAATATGACTAGGAAGCGATTGAAAAGTTGCTTATTGAGGGCAAGCTTATTCTTTATTGTATTTGCCTTGACCTGTGGTGCTCTAAGTTGCAGCTCGCCTACCCCACCAGACCTGATAGAAGTGGACATCGTGGCACCAGACTTTACACTACCCACTATGACAGGCACGGAAATAACCTTATCAGAGTTACAGGGAACGCCAGTAGTGCTCAACTTCTGGGCTATCAGTTGTCCTGCCTGCAGAGCGGGATTGCCCTATTTTGATGTAGTAGCTAAAGAGTATGCTGACAAGGTAACAATCGTGGCTGTTAATATAGGGGAGAGCGTTTCACAGGTGAAAGGATTTTTCGGCGACAGTAAAGTAAGCTTCACCGTTGCTCTAGATAAGAATGCTCAGATGACCTCAAGTTATGCTACAGGGTATATCCCCACCACTTTTTTCATAGATAGCCAGGGCATCATTCGGTATATAAAAGTGGGGGCATTTGCTGACGAGAAGCAACTACAGGCTAGCATAGATAAACTATTAAACAAAGGAGGATAATCCATGACCGCTAAAGTCGTAACCGATAGCACTTTTGACTAGCCGCTGAATTTTCTGAAGACTAGGGCAGCGTTAGCCCCACCAAAGCCGAAGGAATTGGAAAGAACAATGTTCACTTCGGCTTTTCTAGCTACATTAGGGACACAGTCTAAGTCGCATTCAGGGTCTGGGGTATCATAATTTATAGTAGGAGGGATTATGCCATCCCTGATAGTCAGGACGGTGAAAATAGCTTCCACGGCGCCGGCTCCGGCCAATAAATGACCAATCATAGATTTATTGGAGCTTACAGCCACTTTCCCAGCATGCTTCCCTAAAGCAATCTTTATAGCCTTAGTCTCAGATGTATCATTGAGGGGAGTAGATGTGCCATGAGCATTGATATAATCGATATCACCAGCCGAGATAGCAGCCTCACTCAAAGCTAACTTGATACACTTTGCTTGATTTTCTGGATCGGGCTCCGTTATGTGAAAGCCATCAATGTTAGAACCAAAGCCTACAAGCTCAGCATAAATCTTAGCTCCTTTTTTCATAGCTGAGCCAAGCTCCTCCAGGATAACAATCCCAGCACCTTCTCCAAGCACAAAGCCATCGCGGTTTTTATCAAAGGGACGCGATGCTTTTTCTGGCTCATCATTCCGGCGAGATATGGCTCCCATCCTACCCAGTCCAGCGACACCTACAGGAAGAATATAGGCATCGCTCCCTCCAGCAATCACGGCATCTGCCTCGCCATATTGAATAAGTCTGAAAGCATCACCGATAGCATGACTGCCACTGGCGCAGGCGGTAACTACACACTGGCTCGGTCCCTTAGCACCAGAAACGATGGAGATCTCCCCTACTGCCATGTTGGGTATGAAGCCGGGGATAAAGAAGGGAGAAACCTTATCTGGCCCCTCCTCTCGAAGAGTAAAAAGATTCTTTTCATAAGTACTCATGCCACCAACACATGTGCCCACCACTATCCCCACTCTATCAGCATTGCTATCGTTGATAATCAATCCAGAGTCATCCAGCGCCATGCGAGTAGCCACCAGGGCATAGTGAATAAAGGGGTCAGTTCTTCTTATCCTCTTCCTATCCAGAAAGTCCTCGGGATGGAAATCTTTTATCTCAGCAGCAATTTGCGTCCTAAAACCGGTGGGGTCAAACTTAGTAATTCTTGCTATCCCTGATTTGCCCTGGCATAAAGCCTGCCATGACTGCTCAGCACCGGTTGCCAGAGGAGTAACGGCGCCAATGCCGGTAACAACTACTCTCCTCTTATGGTTCATTGTTAACTTTTTAACTCGATGTAATTAAGTGCATCCTGGACGGTTTGTATTTTCTCCGCATCCTCGTCTGGGATTTCAATCCCGAAGGTATCTTCTGCTGCGGTAATAAACTCTATCAGATCTAAGCTATCAGCACCAAGATCATCAATAAATGAGGCTTCGGGAACTACTTTTGTTTCCTCAACTTCCAATAGCTCTACTATTAACTTTTTTAACCTTTCAAGGATATTTCCATCACTCATTTTTTACCTCACTTCTGGGCTGAGGCTGTTTAATTTTGCCTCATCCGGATTCTCGTAGTGCGACCCTTTAGGGTCGTGCACGAGGCTAAAGTAGTTGCCTGATTTATCAGGCTCTTATTGCCCAATAAATTGGGCAACTACTACATTTTTAAACACCCTCAGGCTGTCCTCCCTTCTTTGAGTCGCCTCCGGTCTATTTTACCCGAGCCAGTCTTGGGTATGCTTTCTACAAGTTCAATTTTATGGGGCAACTTATAATTAGCTAAGCTTTGACGGCAAAATTCGCGTATTCCCTTCTTACTAATAGTCTGTCCTTCCTTGGGCACTACAAACAGTGTCGGGATTTGCCCTTTAAGCTCATCCATAACACCGACATATGCTGCTTCGGCAACACTGGGATGCTTTAAAAGCACATCCTCAACCTCTGTGGGGGGGATTTTGACTCCAGCCGAGGTTACTATAATAAATGATTTCTTCTCGATATAGTCTATATAGCCATCTTCATCTATGCGGACTAAGTCGCCAGTATGAAACCAGCCGCCCTTAAGAACTTGAGCCGTGAGCTCAGGCACTTTATAATATTTCTTCATTACCTGAGGACTCCGACAAACAATTTCTCCTATTTCACCCTGGGGAACTTCCTTGCCAGCGGCATCTATTATCTTGATATCCTCAATTGGCTTACCTGCTGTCCCTAGCTTACGGTTGTGAATATCACCAAGGGTAGTAGCAATAGCCTCAGTAGTCCCGTATATCTCACAAAGGGTCAAGCCAAACTTCTCCTCCAAAGCCTTCATAAGATGAGCCGAGGCTTTTGCCCCGGCAGTACACGCCACCCGTAAGGAACTGAGGTCATAACTCTTAAGGGTCTCATCATCTAACATGGCTAGGGCATTATACATAGCTGGGACGCCCACCAGTATAGTTGCCTTCTCCTGCTCTACAACCTCTAAAAAATTCTTGGGAGTGAAACGAGGAAGAATTACTATAGTGGACCCTTTCATAGACGAAATAAGCCCAACAACTAACAAACCTAGGGCGTAAAAGAAGGGAATCATACCTACGGTGATATCTTCTCTCTCTTGCCCCAAACCAGGAGCCACAGTGGTAGCAGCTACCATGAGCGAACTATGAGTATGCACTACACCCTTTTGCTTCCCTAAAACACCAGAGGTGTATATGATGGCAGTCTCATCGTCATCTTTCATATCAACAACTGGTGATGTAGAAGAGCTATCAGCTATCATCTTGGTATAAGAGTCGCTATCAACTTCGATAATGTGTTTCAGTAAAGGGATGTTGGGGAGGATCGAAAATAGCATCTCAGAAAAACTTTTTTCTGTTAGCAAGATCGTAGAATCGGAGTCACGGAGTAAGAAATCATATTCAGGCGCCTTAAGCATAGCATTAAGGATTACAGTCTTGCCTCCAGCTTTGACAACTCCAAAGTAGTTAATAAGCCACTCTGGATTATAGGACATTAAAATAGCTACATGGTCGCCTTTCTTCATCCCTAGCCCCATAAGGGCGTTGGCTATCCTATTAGAGCGTTCGTCTAATTCTTGATAACTAACTCTTTCAGGGCCAAGGACAATAGCAGTCTTCTGCGGCACCTCCCTGGCAGTTCTCTCCAGCATCTGTTTGATATTCATTTTTCACCTCCAAAACTTCTCTTTCAATTATATAAAACTACTAGTTCTGGAGGCAATACAATTTGGGGGCTAAGGCTTTTCCATTTTGGTTGATTTGGCATATATAGCATCATCCAAGTACGGAGAATATGAAAAGGCCACAGTGGCCAAGAGAGTTAATTGTCGCGGTACAGAGTCAGCTTTGTCTACCTAGCAGTTATCATGGATGCTTTCTCCCTTAAAGCGACGGTTCCGTGTTATCTTCACCAGTATTGACATAGAACTCACACTGAATACATATATGATATACTGGCTCTTGTGAAGAGTAGCCTACGCTATTTGTGGAGACATTCATGATTTAAAGAGGCTTCACTCGACACTAGACTACTGCTCACTAAATGAGTTTGAAGATAAATCGCTATAAAACAAAACAAGGGCCATCTTGCCGGATCGGTCAAACCCTTTTTGCCCAAACACTGGTGTGTAGTCCGACAGCTTGCTACCCTTGTGCTCGAGCTTCTACAAGATTCTGACCATGCTTTGGAAAGCTATCTCCCTCAACTATAGATAGCCAGCCACTGAAAGACGAGCCAATTCCAGCTTTTTCTGCCGGAGTCCAATAGTTCAAATCTTTATGGGGCTTGAAGAAGTTATAATGAACTAAGCAGCCGTTTAGCAATAACCTAGAGTTCTTTTCCTTCTTCACCTTTTGTACTAGCTTATTACCACGCATTAGAGGTTTGTTAACCTTCTTTGTCATAGCTTTGCTGGGTTTAATTATAAATCCTATATGTTGACAGCCTTCCATACCCTCTTTAAGCATCAATTCAATGTTGTTTAGATACATTTCCAGTGTGTTCGTGATAACTCTTCGTGGAAATTTGCCAGCTTTTTCAGTTGCCTGCCACGTAAGCGCCTGGAAATTTTGCATGGTGCGTGACTGCGACATGCAGGAAGCTAACAAAAATCTAGTCCTGGAGTCTATTATATGCCAAATCCACCACTTTTCACCTCTTATCTTTAGAGACGTTTCAGCGGCGATCCAAACATCCCCCACCTTTGGTTTGTAGGCTTTGGTTTTTTCAATAGCCACTTTAGTAAAACGAATTATCCACCTGTAGATGGTAGAGGTAGAAGGATAGTTCCTATATTGTTGTTCTATATGCCGACGAATAGCACAGATAGACCTTCTTTCGTAAAACATATTCAGAGCTGAGGCTACCTGAAATGAAGGTGTCTTCATATGAGGCAAGGCATCATTGTCAGCAAACTTTCTTCCACAGTCCTTACAAAAGTATCTTTGCAGACCTTGGTATTGCCCGTATTTCACTATGTTTTTCGAGTCACAGAGCTTGCACTTCAGATCTGTTCCGCTGTCTAAACTGCGTCTAAAAAAGCCAGTTATAGCACTATTTATTGTCATTCCTATTTCGCTACTTCTCTTAGCCATTAGTGCCTCTTATCTAACAACCCTTCACCGACACCCTTATTCCCACTCTATCAGCATTGCTATCGTTGATAATTAGTCCGGAATCATCCAGCGCTATACGAGTAGCCACCAGAGCATAGTGAATAAAGGGGTCGGTTCTCCTTATCCTCTTTTTATCCAAGAAATCTTCAGGATGGAAATCTTTTATCTCAGCAGCGATTTGCGTCTTAAAACCGGTAGGGTCAAACTTGGTGATTCTCGCTACCCCTGATTTGCCCCGGCATAAAGCCTGCCATGACTGCTCAGTACCAGTTGCCAGGGGAGTAACGGCACCAACGCCGGTAACGGCTACTCTCCTCTTATGGTTCATTGTTAACTTTTTAACTCGATGTAGTTAACTGCGTCCTGGACAGTTTGTATTTTCTCCGCATCCTCGTCTGGGATTTCAATCCCGAAGGTATCTTCCGCTGCGGTAATAAACTCTATCAAATCTAAGCTATCAGCACCAAGATCATCAATAAATGAGGCTTCGGGAACTACTTTTGTTTCCTCAACTTCCAATAGCTCTACGATTAACTTTTTTAACCTTTCAAGGATATTTCCATCACTCACTTTTTACCTCATTTCTGGGCTGAGACTGTTTAATTTTGCCTCATCCGGATTCTCGTAGTGCGACCCTTTAGGGTCGTGCTCGAGGCTAAAGTAGTTGCCTGATTTATCAGGCTCTTATTGCCCAATAAATTGGGCAACTACTACATTTTTAAACACCCTCTCCTAATGCTACTTCCTCCTACCACCTCCGTCAATATATCATGTCACGATGTATACCCTGTCCAAAACTGCTAGTGCATAAATGACGAAAAGGTGAACCATCCTCGTAAGTATCCGAACATTTAACTGAGCCGCTAAAATTAAATCTCAAATCGCATGCCGGTGCGCAAAGGCGAGAATCTTTCTTTAAAGGTAAGGTAAAGCTCAACTTGCGCTTTGAACCCTGTGCAATGACCGGCGCCTATCCGTGCCACACTCAACTTAGAAAGCTCCTCAACCGTTCTCTTTATTCGAGCCTCAGGTGCCTCCACAAGATGGAAACCGCCGATAATAGCCCCTATTTTCTCACAGCCGGTTAACTCTATGGCCTGGTTCACAATATTAACGATCCCAGCATGGCTGCAACCTGTGACAATTACCAAACCTTTCTCTTTAACATTTGCTACCACAGAAATATCGTCGAGCATCTGGTCATCTTTGACCCTCCCATTTTCTATCGTCTTCACCCCTATCCCTACTTCCTCAAACTCAGTTTGCCTCTTTACTTCGCCGGTCGTCATAATCCCGGGCATTATCACAAGAGGGTCTCTAGTGAGAAGAAGTCTCCCCCCAGCTTTTTCTATGTTCTCCTTCGAATCATCTGGCATAATGCCTACATACTTAAAATAGGTATCAATAACAAAATTTGGACGGAAGATATCTGGATGAGCAATTACCCGGATATCCCTTTTACCTATTTCTCTGAGCATATTCACTACTCCTTTGGTGTGGTCATAGTGGCAATGAGTTAGAGCGATCACATCAATAGCCGATGGGGAAATATTCATGATTCTCATATTGCTAAGAAGGGCTTGTGAGTTTTGACCAACATCAACGAGGATTCTCCTAATATTCGAGTCCTTTGTTCCTTCAAGAAGAAAAGAGACCCCGTGTTGTCCTAAATATGGGCTTTCATAAAGGACAGAATCCTCTGCCAAGACTGTAATTTTAAGACTGTCTAGCTCGCTGGTTTCTGCCATCTTCAAAATTCTCTTAGACAAAATTAGGGCACCACCCTATAAGACAGCAGCGCCCTAATCTATCTTCAGCCCACTACTTACTTATTTACTAACTACCTTTATTCTAGCATTCTTATAACCAGTTTCAGTTGCAGGATCCTTAACCACTTCCCAAATTTCAAAGGTGCCCGAAGTGCGGTCACCCACCTCGTCAAAAGCAATAGGGCCAGTGACACCCTCAAATTCCAGCCCGGTCAAGGCAGCCCTTATAGCCTCGCCATCATAGACACCGGCTTTTTCTATTGCCTTGACTGCTGTCCGCACGGCATCATAAGTAGTATCGCAGTAAATCTCAGGAGCCTCGCCAAACTTATCAGTGTATTTAGCAACAAACTGTTCATAAGCTGATCCTGAGCCAACAGTTCTAGTCCCAGCAACAATGGCTTTCTCCATGAACTCAGCACTCTTCGGTTCTTTAAAGAGACCTGAACCGTAGTTACCATCACAGCCAAGCCAGGCGATGTTATCCAAACCCATCTCTAAGGCCTGCTTGAAGACTATAATGCCATCATCACAATAGCTAACAATAAGGACTGCATCAGGGTTGCTGCCCTTAATTTGCTGTAGCTCAGTGCGATAATCCTTTTTAGCCTCAGCATAGTGTATTGATACCACATGCTCCCCTTGCCATCCTGCCTCTTGAAGCCCTTCAATAAGCGCTTCTTCTACACCTTTGCCGTATAGGTTATCCAGTACTATAGAAGCTAGCCTGGTATAGCCTTCCTCCATAGCGATGCTGGCTAGCACCCGGCCTTGGGCATCATCAAGAAGACATGCGCGGAAGAACCACTCAGTACCCTCCATTTCAGAAAGCTCAAATGCTGTAGCTGACATTGTTATCAGAGGAACCTTGTGCTCTTTCGCATATGGGATGGCAAGCTTAGAAGAACCTGAGATCATAGGGCCAACGATTACTTGTACCCCGTCTATCTCTATCAGCTTCTTAACTCTTTCCAAACCTGCCGCTGGGTCTGTCTTGCCATCCTCTTCCACCAATTCCACCTGTTTTCCCAACACCCCACCAGCAGCATTGATTTCCTCAACTGCTAGCTTGGCACCATTCAGCATCCTAGCCCCCATGGCAGCCAAGTCCCCACTGAGGTCCATTACACAGCCTACCTTGATTGTTTCAGCCTCCTTCGGCGCGCAGGCCACCGCTGGAATAAGCAAACTCAGGGCAGCTACCACTAATAATAGTTTTTTAATCATGTTTCACTCCTTTCATGGAAATTTAATTGTTAATTGTGCACGGAAGATAAATCCGTGTCAATACCCTTAGGCTCTAAACCTAAAAATCGATGCTTAGAGGATTCTTCAGTAAATAGGGAAGCAGCTTCTCCTTCCATAGCACAAGTGCCATTAACTAAAACATAACCCCGGCTAGAAACACTCAAAGCCTTTTTGACATTTTGCTCCACTATTACTATAGCTACGCCAGCTTCTTTTATCCTCTCCATCTTAGATAAAATGGCTGAAGTCGGCTTAGGAGATAGGGAAGCTAATGGCTCATCAAGCAGCAGGACTTTTGGTTCTGCCATCATAGCTCTAGCTATAGCTAACATTTGCCTTTCCCCACCACTTAAGCTTCCCGCCAAGGCATTTTTTCTCACCTCAAGCTCGGGGAACATCTCATATATCTCCGCCATCCCAGCTTTAATAGAAGCTTTACCCTTCCTATGATAGGCTCCCATATCTAAATTCTCTCTTATGGTGAGATTGGGGAAAATATTGTTTATTTGAGGCACATAGCCTATGCCCATACTTACCACCCGATCAGAAGCTATTCCAGTAATATCCTTGCCTTGATAAAAAACACTACCTCGAAATAGCTTGACAAAGCCAAGACAGCTTTTGATCAAGGTTGATTTGCCACTGCCATTAGGTCCCACGATAGCCACAATCTCACCCTCAGCTATCCTGACGGAGACATCATGGACAATAATGACGTCGCCATAGCCAGCATCAATGTTTTCAGCCGCGAAGATAGGTTCCACTTATTCTTCCCCCAGATATGCCTGATAAAAAGCAGGGTCATCAATTATGGCTTGAGGTTGTCCCGTAGCCACCATCTTTCCTTTATCCATAACATAAACCCAGGAGGCAAACTCAAACAATATCTCCAGCCTATGCTCCACAATGAAAAAAGTCGTGCCATTATAAGAGAAATCTTTTAATTTCTGAAATATGCTCCTGCCCAACACAGGATTTATTCCCGCGGCTGGTTCGTCAAGAAGCAAAAGCGTCGGCTTAGCCATAAGCCCCCTGGCAACTTCCAGAAGCTTTCTCTGTCCTCCAGAAAGCTCACCAGCAGGGGAAAAAGCCCATTGAGCCAGCTCCGCAAGCTCCAGGATATCTAGAGCTTCTTGGATTAGTCCTTTTTCCTGCTCCTGCCACTTCCTCCTCAGGAAAAGGCTATTTAATAATCTATCGCCCTGGTGTCCACGTGCTGCCACCAGCATATTGTCTAATACGCTCATTTGAAGAAAGAGGCGCGGCAATTGAAAGGCATTAACCAGCCCCAAAGCATAAATTTGGTGAGGAGCTAAGTTGCTGATGCAGTTACTATTGAAATAAATATTTCCCTGATCAGGTCTGTAGAGACCGAGGATGGTATTAAACAAGGTAGTCTTGCCACTGCCATTAGGTCCCACCAAGCCACAAATGCCACCCTGTTTGACATCCAGGCTTACACCATTGACGGCATAAACGCCACCAAAATGCTTGCTAACTTCTTCTATCTTTAATAATGTTTCTTCCATATAAATCGCCATGACCTTGCCAATTTTCGTCTGTCGGGATGCATGCTATCAAGATGGATGAGATTATATCGCTAAAACTTCTTTATATCTAGCCCCTTTTTACAGGGGCCATATAAAGACAAAGAGACGAATACCAAAGTGCTTGCTAACTTCCCTTATTTTTAGTAGCGCTTCTTTCATAGCGAGCTAACTCTATTGCCTTTGTCTTAATCCGGCTTTCCTTTAACAAACCCTGTGGTCGGTAAAGCAAAACAAAGATAATTAAAGCACCAAATAAAATATATTGCAAGCTACTGGGGTCAATGGGCAAAACTAAATAATCCTTAGCCATATTCGCCCCTCGATCGAATAGCTCCACCAGCCCAGCACCTAACAATACTCCCCAGTTATTAGCTGGTCCTCCCAAAAGAACCATTATCCACACGGTAAAGGTAACCATAGGCATAAACATGCCAGGGAGGACGCACTGAAGATATTGAGCATAAAGCCCACCAGCTACTCCGGCTATAGCCGAACCTAACATAAGTGCTTGAGCTTTGTATTTAGCCCTATCCTTTCCCAATGCTTCAGCAGCTACCTCATCCTCCCTTATGGCTCGCATTGCCCTACCATAAGGGGAGTTGGCCAAAAGTTGAACCACGAGGAAACAGATAAACAAACAAAAATAGACCAGGCCTATATTCACTAGAGCGTCAACACGATGAGAGGCGCCCATCAGAGAAATAGCTGGTGAAACTGTTACCCCCCAATCACCCCCAGCAATCCAATCTTCAGATTTAACAATCAATCTCAAGATTTCACCAAAAGCTAAGACTACTATAGCTAAGTAATCCGCTCTCAACCTCAGAGCAGGCAAAGAAATAAGCAAGCCAAAAATAGCTGAGATTAAGGCGCCAGCGATAAGGCAAAGATAAAAGGGAAGACCAGTTTGAGACAGGAGGGCATAGGTGTAAGCACCAATGAGAAAGAAAGCCACCTTACCAAAATTGGCAAGCCCGGCAAAGCCAAACTCCAGGTTCAGGCTCAGAGCTACTATGCCAAAGATGCCAATATAGACAATAAGGTCGAGAACATAAAGTAGGGGATCCAAATCAAGCTCTCCTAAACAACATAGCTAATCCCTGCGGCCTCACAATTAGAGTTATTATCAAAATCAAGAAAGCTATACCTATACGATATGCCGTAGAAAGCCCCAGAGCTATCAACCCTACCACCCCAATATTTTCAGCTAGTCCAATGATGAAGGCTGCGGCTATGGCACCATAAAAGTTGCCAATGCCGCCAAGTATAGCAACGGCGAACATAGGTAATATGATATCCCATCCCGTCATAGGCCAGATCTGGGTATCGGCAGCGCGAAATATGCCAGCAATGGCTGCCAGTCCGGCACCAATAAACCAGGTTAGCCAGATCACCCGGTCAACACTGATTCCCGAGGCCAAGGCAAGCTCTGGATTGCTAGAAGTCGCCCTTATTGCCTTGCCTATCTTGGTTTTCACCAAAATAAAGTGCATGATAACTGCTAGAGCTAGGGCAGTAAAAATAAGCCATAGCCATAGACCAGTAACCCTTAGTGGACCTACAGCATAAGAAGACCAGGTAGTGGTAAAATACAAAGGTCTCCAAGTCCAAATGCCGCCAATGGAATGCCTCAGGATAAAGCCCAAGGCAATGGAAGCCACCATAAGGTGGATGATGGTAGCTCCCTTTTTGGCTAAAGGCTGGAAGATGCCACGGTAACATAAAAAACCCACTATCCCAGTGACCAAGAAGGCAACAATAAGAGCTGCTGGCAAACCTAACCCTAATTGCTCCGCCACAAAGTAGCCGATAAAAGCACCTAAGGTAATAAGCTCCGCATGGGCAAAATTGGGGAAATTAGACAGACCATAGGTTAAGGTAAGCCCTACCGCCCCAATGAGATAAAGGCTTCCCGTAATCACGGAATTAAATAGCACTTGTGCCCAGTTGACTGTCATAGCTAGGGTAATAAATAAGATTTTAGCTCAGTTAAGTTGCTAATAGCCTCCTGATGGTCATCCCCAGCCCTATGGAGCCAGAAAGTGCCCTCAGGAGCCAAGTTTCCAGCCGTGGTCAACACGCTCCAAATATAACAAAGTTACCACCAGCTTGAGTAGACAAGAGCAACACCCTGCTAGGTTACTTCCACAAAATTTGACCAAGAGCCTAGTTTTTCAAAGAATATTTAGCAGTTTTCTCCACGATACATTAGCACACTTTTGGGCAAATTAAATTAGGATTTTCCCGTTCTCTATAACTGCCTTGCCATCAAATTTCAGTGTTGGTTTTGGAATCACAAAGTCTTGATGGAGATCTGCTGTTACCTTCCCACCCATGTGCGAGCTGTCCCCTACCGCGATATGAACTGTTTCCCTTATTTTTTCTGCTTCAAGTACATTGTCAGGACGCCTTGCGTTGGGATTCGTGCCAATGCCCAGCTCGGCGCAATTTCTGCGGGAGAGATAAGGTTCCTCATTTTTCCCACAGGCTAGCATCTCTCTGAACTCATTACCCACCTTACCCCCACTGATAACTTTTGTCACCTGCCCATCTTGGAAAACAAAGGTCATATCTTTTTCCAGATTTGCGTACCAGCCTTTTTCCACCACCAAATTTCCATTCGTCGTCCCTTCCAGGGGCACAGAAAAAACCTCGCCAGAGGGCAGATTTCCAAAGGCACCTTTTTCGGTAAATATACCATCATCTATCAGCCCTTTTCTTCCTTCCAAGCTGAATCTTAGGTCTGTGCCGCCTGGGGATGTTACCGTGACCTCTCTTGCTTGGTCAACCAGTTTTGCTATCCTCTGGCATTCCTCGTGTACCTTGGTGAAGTCTGTCGCCATCGGCCCTCCGGGATAGAACATCTCGGGAAGAAACATAGGCATGCTCGCAATGCGCGTGCCCGATTTGGTAGCGTTCTCTCGTGCTTCTGTATGGGAAAGTGAGTAACTCGTTATAGCAATGGCTACATCAGCTTCCTTCAATTTTTCTTCTACTTCTTTTCCAGGCTCTGCGCCATGCCTTCCCACAGAGGGATAGGCGTAAAATTGCACCTTGCAACTTGGGAACTTCTCACCTGCTATCTCGCTCACCATCCTGGCGAGGAGGGACCTTTCCACCACTTCAGCAAGTTCTTTGCTTTCCTTCTTTACCCACTCCTCGGTGGTTGGCACATCTGTAATTACAAGTAGCCTCTCACCACTTTTGACGCCCATATTCACTTTGAACATGTTTATCACACCTGGTGCAACTTTTTCCCTCTCTACCATGTTATCAGCCTCCTGTGCTTTTCAATTTATCAACAAAATCCAGGATTAAACTATCGAGAAACTTGATGAACTCGTCTTTATCGCCCATTACAGAATACTTGTTATCGTTTATTTTCTTTCTTATCTCCACCAAGAATTCATCCGCTATATCTGCCTCTTCAAGAATCTCAATTAATCTGCTCGCCCCGTCGATCAATCTGAATGGGCCATATAGCTTTGGTTCCTCAACACAGTTTCTTGCCGAGGTTACCAGAAAGGCGAGCAGATTAAAAAAATCACCTTTTAGTTGACCCTTATCTATTGTGCCAGTGGACGACTTCACTAACTCCCCTTCTTCTTGGCGGTTTTGGTATCTTTTCAGGATAGCCCAATGTGATCAGCAGTTCTGGATTTATGTGCTCTGGCAGGTCAAATAACCTCTTTATGGCACTTATGCCAAAAGACCTTACGGTGCAAGAACCGATTCCAAGGTCATGGCTAGCCAGCATGATGTTCTGGCTAGCCATGGAGATGTCCATTAGAGATAATGTGTCTCTGCCAAGTTCACCGCAAAGCTCATATGCTCTTTTCAAGTCCCTGCAGACGATTACTATCGCTGCCGGATTCCCAAATATCCCCGGCGAGAAAGTCTTTATCTTTTTGATGTCATCGTCATTCTCTACCACAATAAATTCCCACGCCTGGGCATTACCTCCAGAGGGAGACCAGATGGCAGCCTCCACTATCTTCTCAAGCTGTTCCTTGGGAATTTTTCTATCCTGGTAGCTTCTTACGCTTCTTCTCCCCTTTATGGCGTCAAAGGTTTTCATTAAATTCCCCCATGTGCCCAAGAAAAGGGTGAGTTTACACAATCAGTCGTGCTTTGGCCTCTCTTACTGCCTTGTAGAGGTTGAAAATGCTCCACAAAAGTGTAACTAGACAAACCGCGAACGCTACGTATGGAACTGCCGTCCCTACACCTTCAGTGAAGAAAGGAGCCAAAAACATAGCACATCCAGTAAGCCCCAATGAGAGCACAATCCAGTTATGCTGTACGCATTTATTGCCAAGCTCCCATAAATCTTCTTCCTTGCTAATGCGCGGGAATATCAATGCCATACCTACCAACTGGATTATACCTATCGCCAGATAGACAATCCCGGTAAAGACGTTTTGAGACCATGCCACGGCTGCCAATACCAAAAGCACAATGGGAAAAATCAGGATTATGCCACTGGAAATTTTTACATATCTTTTGAATTCCATTCTATATCACGCTCCTGTCTTGTCTATTGTGTGTTCTCCCAGATCCATCTTTGCGCCAGCTTTGTCGCATGCGATGGCAATTACAATGTAAAGCACCACTCCAAGTATCAAGCAAGTAAGGCACATTATTCCCCAACTTTCAGGTATAACCCATTTACCTAGCACCGTTGCCAGAATAGCTGAAAACCATCCAATCCAGTTTACCTTACCAAATTTCATGCCTGGCTGGAACTGATATCTCTCTCTAAGAGGCACTCCTTTGTACCAGCGGTACAACCAAAAGTCAGCGATCAAAACTCCACCCGCCGCAGGCAGGAATGTTCCGAGGAGCGTCAAAAATGCCATGAAGGGGTCCATAGCCGCCCCCCAAACACGTGCGATCACTGCCGCTAGCGCTACGCCTATTGCCCCGGCAATGAGGACGATGTACTTCCTTTGAATGGGTAACCATAGATTTATAGCTAGGGAGGTGCTATATATATTGTTGTCATTGGTTGACCATTGCCCTAGAATCGCCATCAGGAATGCACCGATACCGGCTCCGGCAGCAAGCAACGCCCCGGCAATATTCGCCTCACCTGTTACCAAGGTTATCGCGGCTGCCCCTGAAAGCATGTAAACCTGCAAAATCATAAGTTGAATTGTCCATGCTGCAGCACCATGCCAAATCTTTTTCGCGAACCGACAGATATCGGCTGTAATGATAGCTCCCACAACATACATACCGACAACTTCGGTCACACCTACACCAAAGGGAACTGGGCTTACTGGTGCGATACTGGCAAGTCCGGCGAAGCCGCCCCCCTGTTGCACGCCTATCATGACTCCGAAGCCTGCGAGCAACATAAAGAAAGGGACCGCTAAATAACTGAAAAATGCCAGACCTCTAAAACCGATGTAGGCTGTAATTAGCATTAATATGCCGCCCCATATTGAGGCCCAAAACACAGTAGCCCACGGTGCCTCGGGGAAAATGGTGCTCATGATAACGCCAAACAGCCACGTCTGTACAGTGAACCAACCAAGGGCAGGTATACCAGAAACAATTGTCCCCCACACTTGTGAACCTACATTTCCAAATGCGGGTCTCAAGTTTACATATGTAGAGCATCTAGAGATTCCACCAATTGGAGCCGTAAGCCCTCCTATAACTGCCAATATCGCCGAACCCACAACCGCAACCCATATCGCATCCTTGAGATAAAACTGCAGACCGAGTACTGACCCTCCCCATAGCGCGGCGATACAACACAACACACCTGTATAGGTATAAAACATGGTAAGAAGAGACCTAGTCTCTTTCTTTGGTACAGGCACCAGTGCGTAATCGCCATACTTATCTTCCCAGGGCCAAACTTCTTTATTCTTTCTCATGTTAACACCTCTTCAATTAGTTCTCGTTTTTCCCTTCCTTCCCTGACAGTCCCTTCACCATCTTAGTAGCTACCTATTATGTTTTTTATATCTACATCTTAATCTATCATCACAACCTCCCCAATATATTCCTTTCTTTATCCGGCGGAGGCATATATGTTTTTTTGCTCTGCTTCAAACCGAGGGCTATTAGCATCTCGAGATATTTTACCGCGACTGCCACGGGATATATTACCGGGACTCCATAACCTTTCTTCTTCAGGGCGTCCGATAAATCATCTGCTACCCCAAGCATCCCTGTGCACCCTAAGACGATAGCATGCGCACCATCCTCCGCTATTGCCTTTATTGACTCGTCAACTAAAGCGCTTGTCAGCTTTTTGACATCCGTTAGATCAAGAACTGGTATGTTAATAAATCTTACAGATGCCAGCTTGCTGCCCAATCCAACTTCCATAACCCTATTTTCGAAAACTGTCAATGCGTTCTCCAATACGGTTACAATAGAGAATCTGTGTGCCAAATCCGCAGCACAAAGCATGGATATACTGCCAGGACCTACCACCGGGATATCAAGTTTTTCTCTCAGTGCATCCAGAGCAGGATCACACATACAGTCTGTAATTACCCCATCGAAACCATCGGACTGGGCCTTCTCTGCCACCTTTATGATTCCGGGAGCAACCAGCATCTCATCATAGCTCGATTCTATCGATGCCGTCCCATATTCGATAGCTTCAACATCAATTTCTGTGCCTTTAGAGGCAAACTTTTCTACCTCTTCTCGAGTGGGTGCTACAAATTCTTTTGTCGTTACCGGCACTATTACCTTAATTTTCATGCTGATTCATCCCTTGCTTGCTCTCCTGTTATCTTTTCACCTCAAATTCGTACTTCAACTCTATAGTAGGAAATAAGATATAAGAGGAAACTTCATGCAGTTTTCCTCATTACCCTACCGGAACATACCCACCTTTATATCCGATACTTTCAAGGACATGCTTAAATACTTGGAATCCTTCAGGCGGCCTCCACTTCTCGTGGGCTTTTTTCCCTATTACTGCTACATCCATTCCTTCCGCTACGTCCGCATTTGTAAGAGGTTCTCCATCTGTTCTCAACCAACAGATAGAGTCAGGCACTGTTACCAGTGGCTTGTCCTTTCTCCATGCCATCATATTCTCGTTTTTGTAGTCCACAATGATGTCTTCTACAAAGACCCTACCATAATCAAAGCCTGCCTTAACCTCTTCCGTCTTCTTGGCAATCTTCCCCCTGGCAAGTACAATACCATCTATAGCTTCTGTTGCTGCCTCGACCACATCTCTTCCAGATGCTTTTGCTTCTCTTATACCTTTTCCCACTTTCTCTGCTAGCGACAGTGCACCTGGTATCACCACCTCTTTAAGTTGTTTTCCTGTCATTAGATGACAGGCTAACCCAGCAGTCATACCAAATACTGTGGTTACCGCCCTGCCCAGCTCTTCACCCATGTAGGCATCAGTTACGTATAGAATGGCAGAATTCCCTTTTGAATCTGCCAGCGAAATTGGAGAAACAGGAATGCCGTGAATATAAAACATGGTCATTTCCAGTTCTGGTACCGCTCTTCCAGCACCATCACCGTCTACGACCGGCAAACCTTTAACAGCCCCCGCATGTAATGGAGTCACAGAATTAAAACCGCCCGTTTCTACAGGAACCACGTAGTCTATTTTCTTGCCTGTCACCTCCGCCAATCTTTCCAGTGCGGGTACCTCTTCTCCCTTCCACCCTTCCTTAAGCAGGACAACAGGGGAGCCCATGCCAGCCACAACAGCCACCGCACTATCATCAGGTACGTCGCCCGGTTCAACCAAAATAACCTCTCTTATTTCTTCTACAAGTTGTAAACCTGTTCTTGAAGATCCACCTCCACCCGCCCCGAGTAGTGTTGCTCCTCTTATTATGTCCTCTATTTCTTGTTGGTGTAATATTCTCTTCATCACTTCCCTCCTTCAAGAAATATGCCTGTTTCGGTTTTAACATGAACACTAGAGTAAGTCAAGAGGGTGTACTCGTTCATTGATTAGTTACACTTTAGCTCCTTTCAACTTCAGCTTGGCATTAAATAAATTTTTCCTCGATATGCCTCACCCCCTTTATAACAAGGTTAGATAATCACCCTTGTAGCCTAGTCTCACCAATATATGTTTCCAGCAATTAAATCCGTCGGGGGTTCTCCTCCAGGGTTCCGGGGCAGAAATTCCCAAAATAGCTATTTCCATACCTTCCTTGGTATCTGCATTTGTAACAGGCTCTCCTGCGGTTGTCATCATAGCTATCAAGTCAGGAACCATTATTACCGGCTTTTCATCTTGCCAGGCAATCATATTCTCGTTGACTGAGTCTATAATGAATATTTTGCCTTGGTAATTTGTAATACCCTCGATAGTTGTCCGGCCAATGTCAAACCCTTCAGCTGTTCTTGTCTCAATTTTCTTGATATTGCCCCTAAAAATCTCTTTCCCCCCAGTAATGCTTATAACCTCTTTCACAGTGTCCCTGCCGCTAGCTTTTGCTTTTCTTATCGCCTTGCCTACTTCTTCACATTTCGAAATAGAGTTTGGCACAAGGCAATTTCTTATAGTGGCAATGTCAACTATCCAGGTGGCAAATGCGGCTAACATTCCGAACGAGACTGCCGCGGTTCTAGCCATCTTCTCTGCTGAGGCAGTATCAAGCGGGTCTTTTAAGTATGCCACCAGAACATCCCCGGCCTTATTGGCAACCACCAGCGGGCTAGTAGGAATCCTGTATATGGGATAAAGCCCGGTGCTTAGCTCGGGAACAGCACGTCCATTACCATCAGCATCAACAACAGGGATGCCTTTTTGTGATGCTACATAAAGTGGTGTCATGGTATTGAGACCACCAATTTCACCTGGCATCAAATAAGCTAGATTGATTCCCCCTACGGCAGCCATATTCCTGATTGCTTCATAGGCAAATATAGCCTCAGGACCGAAGCCCCTTTCAATCATGACTTTTGGGGAGCCTATCCCAGCTACTACCACTGCATTGGCTCTATCTGGCAAGTCTTCTATATTAAACATTTCTATTTCATTTTCTATTTGTTTAACAAGATTTAAGCCATCACGAGGAGAACCACCTCCGCCAGCACCAAAAATTGTTGAACCCCAGACTATATCCTCTAGCGCTGTTTTCCCTAATAACCTCCTTGCCATTTTATACCTCCTAAATCAGATGCTTTCCATCCTTAATTCCGGTTTTACCATCAATTACTAGAGTTGGATTTCCCATAATCCCATCCAGACGCGCTGGTGCTTTTACCTTGCCACCAATTGTGCTGTTATCTCCTATAGCTATTTTGTCGCCTCTATCCTTGCCGCTTCTACCATTGCATCTGCCTTCAGTTTAGTTAATCACCTTATTATCTCTACCTTATAATCTCCTCTTAGCACAAGAGGCTAATTTAAACACTAACAAAATGTACTGTAAGTTGTAAAGAAAGATGGTTGAATTTTTATATTGAACTAATTAGAGACGCCCATCATGCGATGGGCCAGCTAAATATGAAGGTAGTTAGAGGCTCCTGCGATTCTAGATAACTTAGTAGCATCGCTGTCTTCATTTAATGCCAAAAATTATAAACGCTACTCCAATTTTAGGCAAGCATATTAGGCTAATAAATAAGATTTTAGCTCAGTTAAGTTGCTAATAGACTCCTGATGGTCATCCCCTGCTCTATCAATATGGAAAGCGTTTATACCCACCTGCTTGGGGTTAAGAAAATCGAATTGCCAGTTATCGCCTACATGGACAACCTGACTTGGCTTGACATTCATCGCCTGGCACATCTGGAGATAAAAAGCGGGGGTCTTTAATTGCCTATAATGCGAGGTTGAAGAAAAAACCTGAGTAAAATAAGGTTCCACATCCGGTAATAAATAATGCAACAGTTCCAATGGCGTGCCTGAGGCAATGATTAACTTATATTGATTAGCTAAAGAGGAAAGGACTTCTGTTACCTCAGGATAATAGAATACTTTATCCTGGCAACTTTGTATCACTGGTTCAGGAGCGCCTAAGTGCAAATACCTAAACCAGTAGTTTATATCATACCACTCCAGCCTTTGGTCACCGATTCTATCATACTCCATAGCCACGATTTCCTTCGCCTGGACAAGCTCAATGCCTTTCTTTTGGGCATAAATGGCTGGTATAGCCTCATGCCAAACAGCCTGACTGAAATCAGGCGTCACTAGCGTTCCTTCGGCATCAAAGGAGACTATTCTGATACACCCTGGAAAAATTCCATCTCTCAGGTGACCCCAACCAATTTGGTTCATTTAAGTTGCTAATATTAGCATAATTAGAAGCCAGAGGTCTATTTGCTAACTTATGCTTAGCAAAGGTAAAATAGCTTGAGGGAGTTATGATGAAGGGTTTTTTGAACTTAAACCGCTTCAAACATGGCAGGGCGATAAAGCAAGGTAGTAAACAAAAGGCTAATCTGCAAGGCAAGAAGAAAGTTAAAGGAAAAGTGTTTAAACTGTCACCCTGAGCGCTAGCGAAGGGTCTAGATTCTTCGCGGAGCCTGTTCTGAGCGGCGTGAGATTCTTCGCTACACTCAGAAGAGACCGTTTAAAAATGTAGTTGCCTGATTTATCAGGCACAGTCGCCCAATAAATTGGGCAACTACAAAAATTTGGGGGTGAAACGCCTCTGAGATGGCTGAAATTGAACGGGGAATCAAAATTAAACAGCATGTCAGAATGACAGGAGGCGAAGGGCTCAAAATAACAAGGCCACAGGCAAAATTAAAGAGCTTCTCAGAGGAAAGGGGTAAATTTTGTGGCTAAGATAGATAAGCTTAGCTTTGGCTCTATAGTTATCGATGGTAAGAAGTACTCTCAAGATGTCCTCATCTTCGCCGATGGCATGGTAAAGAAAAGAAAGGGCGGCTTTTTAATGTTTGGCAGCCACGGTATCAAAAAAGAAGAAATCGAAGAACTGGCCGAGGATAGTCCTGAGGCAGTAATCATCGGCACTGGCACTAGCGGCAAAGCCAGTTTAGCCCCTGAGGTAGAGGACTGGGCCAAGGAAAAGAATTTGAACCTGATAGTTCAACCATCCCACAAAGCTGTAGCCAAGCTGAATGAACTTATAGAGCAGAAGAAAAAGGTTGCCGCCTTGATTCACATAACCTGCTAGTGGGGGGATTTATTCGAATTCGCCCTTCCCCATGGCCACAAATATAACAGCTGGTACCCCTAGAAACCAGGGGCCGAAGAGGGAGCAAATACATCCGGCAAGCGCTAACCCCCAAATTTTTCTTCTCAGGGCATAAATACCGCCTACTATGGCTACTATCCCTAGTATAATTATGGGAATAGCAATAATACCAAAAATCCGAGGCATAATTGGGACAGCTGGCAGCCTTGCGATGGTTCCTCCCACTACGGCGGCTACTATGCCGCCGATCGTTTGCATGGCTCCGGCAATAATGCTCAGGATCCCTGCAGTTGTCGGTTTCCAAGTCTTCTCCATTTCTCACTCCTCCCTACTTTTTAGAGGCCGTTTAATTTTGCCTCATCCAGTTTTAATACTCTTCACCTCCAAGATTTTCGTAGTGCGACCCTTTAGGGTCGTGCACGAGGCTACCCCGTGTAGTAATCTTCGCTACTACACAGGGCTAAAGCCTCGCACTACATTTTTAAACACCTTTAAACACCCTCTTTTAGTAAGGATATTCTTAATAGCATCTCGTTGTCAATATCCAAGAAAACCCAGATGGCGTCGTAGCTGTGGGGTTTTAGACCTGTTCTCCGCCTAATTACGTAGCTATGGGTCTAAAAGACCCATAGGTCGAGGCTTCAGCCCCGACCCTACGATTAGTTTATATTGTTCAAGGTTGAAGCTCTTTGACCATATAAGCGATTTCTAATCTATAGCCAAGTGAGCGAAAGTAATCTCTACTTCCAACGCCACTCAAAACACTCAGCTTCCCAGCAAGGAATTCCTCCCGAGCAATTCTCTCTGCTTCTCGAAGCAACTTTTCCCCTAAACCCCTGTGCTGAGCAGCCCGCTCTCGCTTTTCCCCTAAGGGGACCTCAGAACCAAAGACATGTAGCTCCCTGATTAAAGCTGAGCCAATATTGATCCTGAGCCTTAATAAGCCAAATAAGGTCTCATTGGCATCCTCGTAGGAAAGAAAAATTTCCTTCCCTCCGTAAGTTTCATAGTCCATCCTGAATAGCCAAGGCTCGCCAATCATCCAGCCATCCCTTAACCTATGCCCATATTCCCGACAGCGAATACAGCGACAATGAAGGCCCAACTCGCTCATCCGCTTCCTGACGCTCCCCCGCAACGCCAGGTCTCTGCTGCCAGCAATGATAAATTTGCTGGGGATATCCCGCATCAGCCTGGGTATTCTGACATATTTGGGAATCAGGGTTTTGATATTCACCAGTAAATCTATCATCTCCCCATCCTCATAAGGCTGGTATTTGTTATCTCGATACCATTCCTCTAGCTCACTTCCTACAACCACCAGCGTAGGGTAAAGCTTGAGCCCATCGGGTCGGAAATATTCATCAGCGAATAATTTCCGTGATAGCTCCAGGTCATGCTCCGGCGTCGAGCCAGGCAGACCAGGCATCCAATGATAGTAGACCTTAAAGCCATAATCCCTCAGTAACCTGGTGGCAGAGATGACCTCAGCTACTCCATGCCCTCTCTTCGTTAAACGGTGAATGTCATCATCCAGCGTCTGTACCCCAAGCTCCACCCTGGTAGTGCCAAAATCAAGCATACTCTTTATCTCCACCTCTCCACACCAATCAGGCCTGGTCTCAATACATAATCCCACACAGCGACGCTCAGCAGTTTCATTCATTTTCTTGGCTTCCTCTAAGTTAGCCGAAGGAACACCATTGAGAGCATCATAGCAGTCCTTAACAAATTGATATTGATACTCACAAGGGTAAGCTAGAAAGGTGCCTCCCATGATGATGAGCTCTATTTTATCCACTGGATGTCCCATATCAGCCAATGTCCTGAGCCGGAACTCCACTTGCCTTTTGGCATCAAAGTTACATTTCCTGGCGCGAAGAACCGCCGGAGATTCTATGGTGTAGCTCTTTGGTGCTTCAGGAGAGCTGGGGCAATAAACGCATTTGCCAGGGCAGGGGAATGGCTTGGCCATAACCGCCACCGGTGTTACCCCGGAAATAGTGCGCGATATTTTCTTCATGCTACACTAAAGTTTAGCAGAGCTTATTCTATGACCACAAATAGAGAAGTATTCGACCAAATAGCTGAAAGCTGGTATCGGGTAAGACACTGGCCCCGGTTAAGGAAAGAGCTGGAAGAACTAGCCCAAAGGTGGCAAAGGGGGGAATTGCTTAATGTTGGCTGCGCCCACGGTCCCGACTTCCTGTCTTTCACACAGGGCTTCGGACTGTGGGGGATAGATTTCTCTTCACAAATGCTCAAGCAAGCACAGAGATATTCACTTAAATTCAATTTTTATGTCAACCTAATAGCAGCTGATATGCTTTCGCTACCCTTCCCTGACAACACCTTCGACTGGGCAATCGCAGTGGCCGCTTATCACCACATAAAGGGCAAGAACAACAGAGAAAAGGCATTTTGTGAATTAAAACGGGTGCTAAAACCGGGAGGCGAAGCTTTCCTGACCGTATGGAACCGGGGGCAGCCAAGGTTCTGGCTAAAATCCAAAGAGCAAGAAGTTCCCTGGAGGCTAAGAGGTAAAACCGTTTACCGCTATTACCACCTCTTCTCCTATGGCGAGTTAAAAAAACTACTCACCCAGGTTGGCTTTGAAATTATCACCATCTCTCCCGAGAGATCCTACCACTTCCCCATAAAGAACTTCTCCCGCAATATATGCATCCTGCTAAAGAAATCCTAAATCCTAAGCACTAAATTCTAAACAAAATCAATAAATATCAAAAATCAAAGATAAAAAATCAAAGTGACAAATTAAAATGCAAAGATGTTTCATTTTCTTCCTTTCAGAGTTAGTATGCTAGTGGCGAGTATATTAGCAATCTCTGTGGCCTCTTTTAGAAGTTTATTAACGGTGTCTTTGTCACCTCTGTCGGAATCTCTGAGCAGTCCTAACCAGAACTTGCATTCATTTGCCGACTTCAGTGCATAAGCGAAGAAGTTGGTATAATCCTTCCTTGAAGAGGCTGCCTGAGCCTCGATTACATTAGCACCAATACTGGTAGTGCTTCGTAAAAGCTGGTCACTGATGATCCTCGAGGTTTGCTCCACTGACAGCTTATCCACAAATCCGATTACATCCAGTGCAAATTTATAGACACGTCTCTTGAATTCATTTTTAAATTTTGCCTTGTCATTTTGCATTTTTACTTTTACATTTTTATTTCGTTTTGGGCATTTGATGTTGCTTAGGATTTCTAACTGTATTACGGACTTGGTTGCTCACTGGATGGGTCTTGACCCACCTTCACCTTCTCAGGAAAGCCAGCTTCGACAAGGCCAATGAAAACCTCCACCAGCTGGGGGTCAAACTGCTTACCAGCGCCTTGCCTAAGCTGTTTTATCACTTTGTCATCGCAGAAGGCATCACGATAAGGGCGAGCAGAAGTCATGGCAGCGAAGGCGTCAGCTATAGCCAGAATGCGAGCATCCAAAGGAATAGTCTCGCCTTTAAGCCCCTCAGGATAGCCAGTGCCATCCCACCTCTCATGGTGGTATAAAATGGCAGGCAAACAAGAAACTAAACTAGGCACATTACCAACAATGTTGGCCCCAAATTTGGGATGAGACTTAATTGCTTCCCAGTCCTCAGTAGTAAGCTTCCCCTTTTTGTTCAGTACCTTATCAGGAATACCAATCTTACCAATATCATGAAGCAAAGCAGCCGTGCTTACTCTAGACACCTCGTCAGGTGACAAGCCGATCGCCTCAGCCAAAGCCACAGCATAAGTGTTAACTTTCCTGGAATGACCATAAGTATAATGGTCTCTAGCATCCACTGCTGAGACCAAGGCATAGACAGCGCTTAAGCCACCTCCTCTGGCATTAGCCCCTGCCTCGATTGGTGGCTCAGACAAAATTTTAGCCGAGAGATAAGTTCGATTGCCGCCGGTGCGCTTGGCATAATAAAGAGCAGTATCACTTGCAGTGATCAACTCACCGGACATCACTCCATCAGAAGGATAGCTAGCCAAACCAATGCTGCAAGTTATGGCGACTTCCTTAGCTTTCATTTCGCTGGCAATCTGCTCCCGAACTCTTTCAGCTACCACGTAAGCATCTTCGCTAATTGTCTGAGGCAAAATGACGATAAACTCATCACCACCATACCGGAAAGCCTGGTCAGCATTCCTGATAGAGCTCTTGATGATACTACCTATTTGGTCCAGAAGCTCATCGCCAGCAGGGTGTCCATATATATCGTTGTAGGTCTTAAAGCCATCGAGGTCGAGCATGAGCAAGGAGAATATATTACCGTAGCGGGAATGTCGGGCAATTTCTTCTTTAAGCCGCTCTTCAAAATGGCGACGGTTAAATAGCCCGGTGAGCTCATCAATGCGAGCCCTCTGCTCCGCCCTAGCATAGAGCTGGGAGTTCTCAATGGGTGTAGCAATCTGCAAAGCCAAGTGCTCCAGAAGTCGTATTTGCTCGGTATTATAGGCAGCAGCTCGGCGACTGGCCACAATCAAGCTGCCGATACCCCCACCCCGGACAACCAGGGGCAGGTAAACAATAGAGCGAACTCCCCGTCTCAGATGATGCTCTCCAGTCCAGAATCTTTTATGTCGTGCCAGATTAGCTTCATATAAGCTCCTCTTCTCCTTAGCCACCCACTCAGTAGCTGTGCCCTCAAGTGGTATCCTCTCCCCTACTTTCCACGCTGAACCGATAGTGCTAGATAGAGCTAAGAAACGAAGCTCAACTCCTTCAATCAAAGCAATTGTGCCCCAGTCAACATCAACTACCTCCTTTAGCGCTTGAGCAAAACCTTCAAATATCTCCTCGATGTTCATACTCGAGGTTATAATTGTAGTTAAACGATTGACGAGGGTTAATTCTTTGTCCTGCTGTTCCAATTGCTCATGGAGATATTCTTTTTCCATACTGGCGGCCACCTGGCCAGCAATGGACTCCATTAAATCAAGCTCTTCAAGGCGATAAAGCTTTCCATTTCGCTTGTTGCCCACCGCCAAAATAGCCACAAGCTCACCCCTATTTATTAAAGGAACGAGCATTTGTACTTTTGCCGATTGAATATCTTCTTTTTCCTCTTGCCACAAACCTTGAAATTCGGGGAGGATGCTGAGGTTCCTTTCAGGTAGTGTTTGAGCCTCCCGCTTCAGCCAGGCCACAATAGGGCTATCATGCCTCACTTTCAACTTCGCTACAGGATTATCTTCCACAGGAGGATAGCTAAATCGGGGAGCAAAATCTCCACTCTCAGTTTGGGGTAAAAGCAAACAGGCTCGGTGACAATCAATCGATTGAGAGAGTAAGGACACAAGCTGGCTGCCAAACTGTTCCAGAGTGGGAACACTGTGTATTTTGGCGATAAAGTCATGTAATCTGTGCCGGGGCTCAATTCTCTCACCGTAGAAGACTCGATCCACTCTCCCAAAAATTTTGTTACGCACCCGATACCAAAAAGGGGCTGCTATAGCTCCTGTGCATAACATGGCAATAATAATAGTAGGAAAGCCGAGCTCAAAGCCAAACGCTTTTAGGAGCAAGAGAAGCCCGGCAAAAAAGGTAACTACGAGTAAGGCAGCCATGCCGCTGAAACTCAACGCCTCACGGAGAACAACTCTGACATCGAGCAACTTATGCCTTACCACAGCATAGGTCAAGATACCAGCATTGAGTAAATTGCCAACATGGGCAAAAGGATACCCCCTTCCAAAAGGAAAGAAAGTGCTCGAGGTAAAAGTAATCAAAATAGCAACACCCATGAATAAATAAACAATTTGGTTGCGCTCTGCTGGGTCAGCTAAAACCCTGTGCCGGCGAGCTAAAGAATATATGTCTCTGCCACCCAAGGCGAAGATGCCGGAAACTATGAGAATATACCAACTACCATACTGAACATTGATGCCGCTAGCAGTAATATCCATACCCTGTGGGATATAGCCCAGCGCTGCCAACACAATCATGCTTACTACCAAAACGTAGGCCAAGGGTATTTTGATGTGCTGACGCCGATAAAAAGAACATAAAAAGTAATGATATTGAACCCCCATCCAGATGCCAAAGCAGATGCCAACTTTAGTCAGAAGGAGCCTATGCGGCACAAGAAAGCCGCTGCGGAAGAAAAAGCCGCTAAGGCTCCACAGCACGGCAGGAATCAGCAATAGAAGGAAAAACTTTTGTTTTCTACCCCAGGGGCGGTTGCTTAACAAAACGACAAACAGGGGGATATAAGCAATGGTGGCAATTAAAGGGATTAAAGCCTGAATATTCATAATGTGAGGCTATTATTGACATAAATGTGGAAGCTGTCAAGGGAGACTAAAGTAATACAAAAAGATTCGTAGCGCAGGGGCTTGTCCCCGCATGTTCCTCGCCAAATAAGGGGCGGACAAGGGCCTTCCCCATAATGGCCGAGGACAAGCCGCGGCACTACATTTGTACATCACATTGTAGTGCGTGGCTTTAGCCTCGTGCCCGGTAACGATGCACGACCCTAAAGGGTCGTACTACATTTATGAGATTGCCATGCTTCGCTCGCAGTGACGAAAAGGAGAGGGGCGAGGCTTTAGCCTCGCCCCTACGATTGTTTGGCTGCTAGGCTCAGTTCAGCGAGTAGCGGCTCGCTCGGCTTCAGTTACCGGCACAGCCTCCACTACAACCCTGGGAGCTCCAAGCAAGGAAAGCACTCTATCTGAAAGGTTAATATGCGGCGGCTTCAGGCTGCCCAAATCAGCACCCTCAGCCTGACGTTGAGAGATATAGCGAGCAAAAGCACCTTGAGGAAGAAAGGTAACCTCTATAGGCTTTAGGCCAAGCACAGTCTCCGGGTCACCGTAGACCCTGTATTGGTTATAGTGGTATACGCTATCCAGCTTTTGCAGTTCGCCATATACAGTTGCCGCTACAGCTTTTTCGCTGGCAATATAATTTTCCTTGAGTTCCAGATAGAGATGTAATATTGCCCCGTCTCCGATTGCTTCTTTACGGGCTGTCCAATCTTTATAAGGAATGCCGCTGTTTTCAATCGCTTCCCAAATCACTTTTTCTGTAAGACGCCCAAATCCGGAAATATCAATACGGTCATCAGCCCGGCTATAAAACAGCACCTGGGGGATATCAATGTTCAACTTCTCATTTCGCCGCGAAGTTATCCTTATTATATCGCCAATCCTATACCTGACAAAGGCCCCACCATGAAAATTAGTAAGAACTATCTCATAATTCTCACCCTCTTTTACTTCATCCAGTAAAATAGTTTTCGGCTGGTAAGAATGGTCTAATTGCCACTTGAAGCATTCCCCTTCAGGGATAAATTCAAAGAAGCTGAAAGTGGGGATAAAAGTCATGCCTTCGTAATCCCAGGTTTGTATAGCACAATAGCCTCCTTCACAACTGGCATAATGCTCCAGAGGGCGTCTGCCCCATAACTCCTCCACTCTTTTCTTGAAAATTGTGGCATCACTGCCAGCGCATATTATCCCTCGCACTGCCCACAGGTCTTTGGGCAACAAAGAGCGACGAGCCAGCTTGCTCCTAACTAATCCTCTGGCTACTCGAAATAGTGCCCCGGGATGAGCTAACAAAAAACGGATGCTTATGTCTCCCGTTCCCCTCTTAATTTGCTCTCCCACATAGACTAATGCCGAGCCTAGGCCACCGAAACCATCAAGGCCACGGTATAGAGCTTCCTGGAAGCCAAGCTTTATGCACTGCTCAAAAGATAACTCTTCTCCCTGGGAAGGCAACAAGTCGCAGTTGATTGTTTCTTTTGTTAAGCAACCTAAAAAACCCGTCCCATACTCTGGAGCCCCTGTAGTATGCAACACCTTTAAGTGTTCCTTAAGCCTGGAGAGATCACCTTTACTCTTACAGGTGGAAAAAATAATCTCGGCTACCAGCACCCTCTCTAATTCACGAACAAAACCCACCGAGAAGGGTATCCATTTAATATAGGATTTTTCCGACGTACCTGAAGTTCTCACCCATCTGGCAACCTTGGCTGGTAAGACGTCCTCCCTTCTTTCTATAAGTTCAGGGCAATAATCAGCATAGATGGTTAATGGCACCTGCTCTCGGAACTCCTCCACCGTGGTAGGCATGGCACCACGCATGACCTTCTTGCCGAGCTTACAATTTTTCAGCAGCTCAATCTGCTCCAAAAGCAACCTCTTCTGGATATTCATAAATCGCTCCAAGCTGACGTCAATAAAACCACAGCACGTCTGCCATAATTCTTCCTTTTCCCCCCGGCGTAATAACTCAATTGGCCTGGTCATAGCACACCTCCTATACCGTTTGCCATATTGCCATCCAGCTCAGCGAGCAGCGGCTCGCTCAGCTTCGGTTGTCGGCACAGCTTCCACCACAACCCTGGGAGCTCCGAGCAAGGAAAGCACTTTATCAGAGGGATTAATATGCGGCGGCTTCAGATGCCCTAAATCGGCTCCTTCAGCCTGCCGCTGGGAGATATAGCTGGAAGAGGCACCTTGAGGAAGGAAAGTAACCTGTATCGGCTTTAGATCAAGCAGTTTTGCCGCCTCACCATAGGCAAACTTATAAAGATTGAAATTATATATGCTATCTAATTTCTGAAACTCCTCGTACACCGCGGCTGTCACGGCTTGTTCGCTGGCGATGTAGTCATCTTTAAGCTCAAGATAGATGTGCAATGCCGGCTTGTCACCAATTACTTCCTTACGGGCTACCCAATCGGCATAAGGAATGCCCGTGTTTTCAATCGCCTCCCAGATGAGTTTCTCAGTAATGTGGCCGAAGCCAAATATATCAATAAGTTCATCAGCTCGCCTCTCAAATACCATTTGGGGGATATCAATATTCAGCTTTTCATCTCGCAGTGAAGTTATCCTGACCATATCACCGATTCTATATCTAACCAAGGCACCACCATGAAAATTGGTGATGACTATCTCATAATTCTCACCAGCTTTCACCTCTTCCAGCAAAACAGTCTTGGGTTGATATGAGCGGTCTAATTGCCACTTGAACCATTCCCTCTCTGGAACAAACTCATAAAAGTTAAGGCTGGGAACAAAAGTCATCCCTTCATAATCCCAGGCCTGCATAGCACAAATACCGCCTTCTGTGCTGCTATAGATCTCGAGCGGAAATTTTCCCCAAAGTTCCTCCACCCTCTTCTTAAATACTCCTGCATCTACGCCGCTACCCGCAATCCCTTTGATTGACCATAGGTCTTTGGGCAACATAGGACGACGAGCTAATTTGCTTTTGACTAATGCCTTTGTCACGCGGAACAGCGCCCTAGGATGAGACAACAGAGGGCGAATATTTGTCTTTCCTCTTTTCTGTTTGAACCGCTCCCCGATAGCGACTAGGACAGAGGGCAAGCCACCGAAGACATCAATTCCTTGATACAACCCCTCCTCAAAGCCAGCTTTTATCCTCTGCTCAAAAGACATCTCTTCCCCTTTAGAAGGCAACAAATCACAACCTATAGCCTGTCGCACTAAGCAAGCCATTATACCTGATGCATACTCTGGAGGTCCCATGGTGAATAACATTCTTAAGTGCTCTTTAAGTCTGGAAGTATCACCTCGACTGCTACAGATCCCAAGGAGAGCAAGCCCTCCGGCCACTTTTTCATATTCACGGGCAAAATCCTCCGACATAGGCACCCACTTAACATCATACTCTCCGGTCTTGCCCGAAGTACGCACCCAGTGAGCAACCTTGGCTGGCAAGACATCTTCCCTTTTCTCCACCAGCTCAGGGAGATAATCACCATAGGTGGTTAAAGGCACCTGCTCTCGAAATTCCTCCACAGTCTCGGGCATAGCCCCACGCATTACCTTCCGGCCCAACTCACAATTCTTTAATAGCTCAATTTGCTCCAGCAGCAATCGTTTCTGGATGTCCATAAACTGCTCCAAGCTGAGGTCAATAAAGCCGCAGCACATCTGCCATAGTTCCTCTTTTCTCCCCTGCCGCAGTAAATCAATCGGCCTAATCATAGTTACACCTCCTACTAAATTTGAGGCTATTCATTTCATTCCTCTAAGACGCATCTGTTTTCCTAACGTAGTGCGACCCTTCAGGGTCGTGCATCGCTAACCGGGCACGAGGCTAAAGCCTCGCACTACGTTTTTGAACAGCCTCAATTATTAGCTTGAGGACACTATGACAGGGCTTAATTTAATTGGGAAGTGATTATGTTCTAGAAGATAGTTCTATTTGAAGCTGTAAAAAGTATGACTGCGGGGAAAATGTGGGAAAGGTGTTTCTTAACCGCTCTTGCCTTTTTGGGAGCTGCCCAGAGCTTGTAACCTCTGGCTTAATTGCTCGAATTCCTTATCCTTAGGCTGCTTGCCTAGTTCCAGCCCATAGCTAATGAAGAACTCCAGGAAATTACGTAATAGCTCTTTCGTTCCTTCCTGAAACTGGCGAAACTCTTCTCTGCTTACCCCATCATGCCTCTTACTTTCTTCTTTCAATTGGTTATCAATGAGAAAGTCAATGAACTCGGAACGACCCAGGTCACCACGATTGTCGTCTATCTTTTTCACCAGTTCAGCATCTACTATCAGCATTCTTTTTTCAGACATATAACGCTCCTCTCAAATCATGATACCCCCTACATTTTATTCAGGCTGTTTAATTTTGCCTCATCCGGATTCTCGTAGTGCGACCCTTTAGGGTCGTGCACGAGGCTAAAGCCTCGCACTACATTTTTAAACACCTTCATGTTAAATAGGGGGTGACCTTTACAACCTTCTTGTTCTCAGGCACCCCCACGATAACCGCAATGCTCAAGCCCTAAGCTCCATTGCCATCCCGGAACCCGAGCACTTCCATTATACTATCTATATTCCTAAGCAGCCCCAACCCCTTGTCGGTCACCCGGTAGGTAACTATTGGGTTACCCACCTCCACTTTATTAATAAACCCATGACTCAACAGAAAACCAAGATATTTCTGTATCTGGCTGTAGCTCATATTGGCGCTATACATAATCTCCGTTTTGCCAGCACCATTTTCGCCTACCTTGAGCATATCAGCTATTATCTCGATGTTAGACCGACGCCGATTCATTGTCACCACTCCACTCCTATCACCTATAGGCTATCTAATTTTGGTTCCCCATTCAAGTTCAGCCATCTCAGAGGTGTTTCACCCCCAAATTTTTGTAGTTGCCTGATTTATCAGGCACAGTCGCCCAATAAATTGGGCACCTACATTTTTAAACGGCCTTATTACTATCGTCCTATGACCATTTTACCACAGGCAGAAAAGTTGTCAATAGAACAATGTTCTACCTTGTCTAATGTGGCGGGCGAACCTTTAGGTTCGCCCATTGACACTGGAGCCTTGACATTACGAGACTCCCTTGTCATTGCGCTCCTCGCAATGACTAAGCAATCTCATTGGGTTGGGACTCGTCGCTACTCACCGCCCTATCAATGGTAATTAGCTGACCTAAGAGGGAGTGTCAATTGACCTAGGACTAAAAGGTCATTGACAAGGCGGCAGATTATGTTAATGTTCAATCATGCTGCAATTAAGATCCCTAGAGCAAGTGGAGCAGCTCAAGAGCCAATTTATTGAGCGGCTCAGAAACCAGGGCTACGAGGTAGAGCAAAACGCCACCCTTACAGGCGAGTCCGGCGGTGAGCACTCCTTCGACATTCTAGCCCGTAAAAGTCAAGGTTTTACTGTCTATACTATGACCATAGACATTGTTGTGCACGATGATAATCAAGAAATAAGCTTGGCTGAAGTCTTCGCTTTTGATGACAAATGCTATGACTGTGGCATTAAAGATAAAATCCTCATTGCCCTTCCCAGACTTGACTCTACAGCGGCCCACTTTACTCAGAGGCAGCGAATAAAGGTTTTCGATAACGAAAGCCTGGGAATATTTTTAGCCTCACCATCACCATCGCCCCCTCCTCCAGCCAAAAAGGGCGCTCTCAATTGGGAAACGAAGCCTCAATTTCTAGAATCTTTAGCTGCCACTGGCTACAAAGTTGAGGAGAACGCCAGGGTCAAGGGAAGGTCAGGAGCTGAGTATACTTTTAACATTCTAGCTCAGCTAGAAGATGGTTTTATAGCACACAAGGTAGGTATAGATGTAATAACCAGAGATGAAGTAAGCTTACCCCAAGTATACCTATTCGATACCAAAGCCTACGATGCTGGAATTCAGGAGAAGGTTCTTTTGTACTTGGGGGAGCTTGTTCCCGAAGCCAGGCAATTCGCTCAGCAGCAGGGAATAAAGCTCATCAAGATTAAAAGCCACGCTACCGAGGACTTGCTAAGCACAGCACCAGAGGTAAAGCCAGGGAAAAAATCCCTTAGGCGTAGAATTCAGCCTGAAGTGTTGCAGCTAATTCCAGAAGATATGGCAAGAAAATTTAGTGCCATGCCGCTAGCTACTATGAACAGCGTGCTGCAAGTAGCTATAGCAAATCCCGCTGATATCTTCGCCCTAGAAGCTTTGGCATTACAAACCAGAATGAGAATAGAGCCTATAGTTGCCAGCGAAAAGGAAATTCGGGAAGCCATTGACTTTAATTACAAAGGCTTCGGACAAATTGAAGAGCAAATATCTCGTATCCCCACAGGTGCTGAGGCAGTTGATGAACAAGCCTTGATTGAAGCTGCCGAGGATACTCCAGTGGCTAGTGCTTTGCGCCTGATTATCGATGAGGCGGCTAAAGCCAGAGCCTCGGATATCCATCTTGAGCCGGAAGAAGATAGATTAAGAATCCGCTATCGCATTGACGGCGCCCTCCAGGATGTTATGTCCCTGCCCTTAAAAATACATCCTCCCCTCACCTCAAGAATAAAGATAATGGCTGATATGAATATCGCCGACCATCTCCGTCCCCAAGATGGGCAATTTTCCACCGAGGCTAAAGGCAGAGCTATAGATATCCGTGTGGCTACCTCTCCTACTGTCCACGGCGAGACGACGGTCTTGCGTCTCCTGGATAAATCATTAGGCATTATAGATTTACCTCAGTTAGGTTTTTCTCCCGATACTCTAGCTAAGTATGAAAACATGCTTAAAGTTCCCTTCGGCATGATTTTAATTAGCGGTCCCACCGGGGCAGGCAAAACTACCACCCTTTACGCCTCAGTCAATAAGCTGGATAAGATATCCCGCAATATCATCACTATTGAGGATCCGGTGGAATACCGCTTTGCCAACATGAATCAAATTCAGGTTAATCCCAGGGCAGGGCTTGTCTTTGCCAGCGGGCTGAGGTCCATATTGCGTCTCGACCCCGATGTTATACTAGTAGGCGAGATTCGTGATGCTGAGACCGCCAGGATAGCGATTCAGGCAGCTTTAACGGGACATCTAGTCCTCTCTTCTATCCATGCCAATAATGCCATTGGTGTCATCTTTCGTCTCCTTGACCTGGGCATAGAGCCCTTCTTAGTATCATCGGCAGTTATCGGTGTAGTGGCGCAGAGAATGGTGCGACGCATCTGCCCTGATTGTTGCGACTACAAGGAAGCTCCTTTGATGGAGCAATTAGCTTATGCTAAAGAAACAGGCGAAAAACGGACTGAGCTCCTCTATGGCACCGGCTGCGAGCTATGTTCCTATACTGGATACCGAGGCAGAACAGGAATTTTCGAAGTTCTGCCCATAAGCGATGAAATAAGAATGCAAATACTGAACCACACCAGCACTGCTGAGATTCGAAAGCAGACAATTAAGGAGGGAATGATACCACTAATCAAAGATGGCATGCTCAAAGTGAAGGCAGGTATCACCACCCCCTCGGAAGTCCTGCGCAACGCTTACTTTATAGAGTAAAGGTTGTTATGCAATATTCCTATGTTGCCGGCACCGAAGATAATAGAATAGTTAAAGGCAGGCTTTCTGCAGTTAACGAGGAAGCCGCCGGTGACATACTGTCTGCCAGTGGCTATCGAGTGCTTAGCCTAAAAGAAGCTACGCCGTTTTTACCGGCAACGAAATTAACCACCCGATTTCGCCCCATAAACCCAACCGAAATAATAATGTTTTCCCGGCAACTAGCTTTGCTTTTAGAATCAGGCACTGATGTCGTTACTTCTTTAGAGTTACTAAAGGCTCAAGTAACCAGCCGCACCTTAAAAAAGATAATTGACGAGGTAGTCTCTGATGTTCGAAGTGGTAGCCCTATATCACAGGCTCTAAGTAAGTATCCCCACACCTTTTCCCCCATTTACCATCGGCTGGTATCCGTAGGAGAAAAAAGTGGCAATCTGGAAGTGGTATTAAGGCGCGCCGCTAATTATATAGAAAGGGTAGCTACAACTCGAAAAAGCATCAAGAGTGCCTTAGTTTATCCTACCATCGTTTTTATCGTCGCCATCGTAGTCATTGCAGTATTAATAGCCTTCGTTTTCCCTGCCTTCTCTGGTTTTTATGCCTTATTTGGCGTCCAGTTACCAGCATCAACTAAAGCACTTATCGCCATCACTGATTGGCTGCACCACTATGGTCTTTGGCTCCTGGCAGGAATAGTGGCTGCTTTAGTTATAGGATATGCCTATACCAAGACTCCGGCTGGTAGATATCAATGGGGCAAATTAGCCCTCAGCCTACCTCGCATCGGACGTATCAATCTCCTTAACGAGCTTTCCAGGTGTTGCCACACTATAGCATTGTTGTATAGCAGCGGTTTGCCCTTGCCTGAAATAATGACCTTAATTATCCAGGGAACCAACAATAAGGCCATGGCAAAGGCATTGACCCAAGTTCAACAAGATATGATTGCTGGCCAAGGCCTATCCCGTCCCATGGCCAAAAACAAGCTTTTCCTGCCCCTTACGGTGCAAATGGCTGCCGTGGGTGAGGAGACCGGCAATCTGGACAAGACATTAACCGCTGTAGCCGAAAGCTATGAAATTGAAGCCGATGATAAAACTAAAGCTATGGTGGCCCTTATTACCCCGGCTATGACCATAATCATCGGCCTGATAGTGGGCTTTATCGCTCTATCTCTGCTTTCAGCTATGTACTCCATCTACGGGCAGGTAGGTTTCTAAGATGGATAAAATAACCAAGGTTTTCAAGGGTAGCTCTAAGGGCGCAGGCGCTATTGAAGCCATAATAGCCTTGGGTATCCTGGGCATAGTTGCCCTTGCCTTCCTTGGCGGTCTATCCACCGCACTCAAAGCCGTCTCTATCGCTGATGAGAGGTCGGTAGCCCAAAGTCTAGCCCAGAGCCAGGTGGAGTATGTTAAGAGCCAGAATTATATCAATTATAGTGAGACGGGGCACGAAAATTATGCCTTAATAACCACTCCTGATAACTATGATTTAAGCCTCTCTGTGGTGCAACTTAACGATGGACTCCAGAAGATAACAGTTATCGCTAAACATAACTATAAGGAAGTGCTTACACTAGAAGACTATAAGGTAGACCGATGAACCCTTTTGTCATTGCGAGCCCTTGGGTTTCTGTCATTCTGAGGGAGAGAAGCGATCGAAGAATCTCGTTCAGGACGGGCTCAATAAAGCAATATCGTAGATAAATGAAAGTGGAAAAAAAATCAATACTAAAGAAATTAAAGAGCAGCCAAAAAGGCTTCACCATGATTGAACTAATAATAGCTATTGCCTTAACAGGCATCATTGGTGCTGCTGCCACTATGAGCATACATCAAGTGATTACCAGCACCGCCCTCAGTAATAACGAAAACACCGCCATAAACCAGGTGCGCAATGCCGGTTACTGGATTAGCCGAGATGCTCAGATGGCTCAAAGCATAGTGGCCGAGAACCTTACCGCTCCAAAAATCCTGGTCTTAGACTGGGTAGGTTTGGAGTGGAAGGAGGGGTCTAGTCAAGATGAGAGACAATGCACTAATGTTTATCACGTCGAATACCTCTATGATGGTAACGAGCTTAAGCGCCACCAGAAGATAACCACCTATAAATATACCACTGCAGGTCAGCTTGTGGAGACGGTTGAGAGCGAAAGCACTATGTTAGTTGCCGACCACATTACCTCCATATCTACTCTTGACCCGGCGCTGAGCGGTGGCAAACTGGTAGTAACCATAAAAGCTGAGTGCCATGAGGTTGAGGAGGAGAGAAGCTACGAAATCAAACCCAGACCCACTGTCTGATACCTGAAAATAGGGGCTAAAAATGAAGTTGCTAAAGAAAATAATCAAGGGGGAAAGCGGGCAAGCCTTGCCAATAGTCCTGATTTTGCTGGTTCTGGGTGGATTACTCATTGCTCCTGTTCTTGGCTACGCCTCTACCACGCTTAAAGTTGGTCAGATGCACGAGCAAAAAATGGCTGCGCTCTACGCCGCTGATGCTGGAATAGAAGATGCCATACATAAGATAGTAACTGACGATGCATCATTGGAAGACTTAGAAATGGGGAAACCTTACAACTACCCTCCAGAAAGCTTGCCGGTGATAAACAATTTAGCACTAGCTTCTATCACCGTAACCAAGTGGCCACTTGTGTATAGTATTCTTGGTGAAAAGGAGTATAAGTTGAGCCAGCCCCATTCCGGATGGATTCAGCATGAGATGCCGATTGAAGTGAGCCGAACCGAGGACTATGTTGAATATGCCTGTGATATTACTATTGCGTATAATGAAACAGGAGACAGGCGGCTATCAGGCATAGGTGCCTTTTTCTCCCCCCTTCCTGGCAATGAGAATTTAATTGACTGTCCGTATGATGTCAACCCCTCAGGTGTCATTACTTTGGACAAACTTACCAGTACCTCTCCCGAGGTGAAACCCACCACTGGAGGATGGGCAGTAGTCTGGAGGTGGGAGAAAGACCAAGGTCCAATATTTGATACCACTAATAATGAGGGGGGCCTCAGCTTTAAGTTTAAGATATGGGATCCTGACTGGGAACTAGGACTCTATTTTACCTTCCTGACCACGCAATCGCAGGATATATCCTACTCAGCCAGCAGAGACCTATACAGGTGGGTAATCAAAGCGGAGGCTGGAGATACCATTGTCAGGTCATGTGTGATAGAAGAAGGGGAAAATAATAGCTTGGACGTTCTAACCTGGGAAATCAACCCACCAGCATAATAGTTAAGCTTTAATGCCAAGTGAGGAGTATTCAGGTAAAAGAATGGCAATTAAAGACACAGGGCAGAAGAGAAAGGCTAAATTCATTGAAGATAAGTAAAACAGTGCGATGGATTTTAACCCTTGGCATCCTGGCTATTCTCCTTGTCAGCCTGGGTATCAGCTATTCGCACCGGAAAACGGAGCAAGATGAGCTAAGTTCTTCTATAGCTCAGGCTAAGCAAGAGCTCATCCAATTGATCGAATACACCAAGCAGGGGAACGGATTAGAAACGAGGCTTAGCCAAGCCAATTCGCGGCTTGCAAGTGTTAAGGAAGAGTTTCACAAGCCCACTCAGTCTGTGGAGATCAGCGATGTCCTGTTTCAAGCGGCTAACGATGCCAATGTGACCATTACCAGGCTTAGCTCTTCAACCCCGGCCAGTGAGGAGGTAAATGGCATTGGCTTTCGTGTCTTCTCCCTGGGCATCACTGCAGAAGGTGAGGTAGTAGCGCTGCTCAACTTTATGAGGAAGCTGAGCGATAGATTCCCCAACAGTAGCATAAGCTCAGCAAGGGTTACCATTTCTCAGGGAAAGGGCTCACTGGGTTTGAGCATGAAAATTTATGCTTATGAGGTTAAATAATGGCGAAAAAGGCGACTACCATATACATAGATGATTCTGCTATCTGGGTGTTGGTGACTAAGGGAAAGCAACCACGAAAATGGTCCAGCACGCCTCTGGAGCCTGGCATGGTCAAGGGTGGAGTTGTTCATGATGAAGATGCCGTAGCTGCCAAGCTAAGGGAGTTGTGGAAAGATAAGAGGATAGAAAAAAGACGGGTAATCGCCGGCGTCAGTGGCATCAACTGCCTCTATCGTTTAATTACCCTTCCCGAACTGCCAAAAGACATGCTGCCCGAGGCAGTGAGGAGGGAGGCAGCCAGGATTCTAGCCGTCCCTCTGGAGCAGCTTTATCTTTCCTGGCAAACTCTTCCTTCCCCAAGGGGCGAAGCTTTAATCTACCTGGCAGCCTCTCCACGGAATTCCGTGGATACCTTAATCTCCACCCTGCGCAAGGCAAGATTAAAACCTCGTCTTATGGACTTAAAGCCCCTGGCTTTAGCCAGGACGGTGACCGAGCCCCGAGCTATCATCATTGATGTCCAGCCGGCCAGTTTTGATATCGTAATCATGGCAGAAAGAATCCCCCAGGTGGTACGTAGCTTGCCTTTGAGCGTGAAAGCTTTGCCGGAGGAGAAGATATCCCTCGTCAGAGAGGAACTGGATAGAGCTATCACCTTTTATAATTCCAGCCATACGGGTAAACCTGTTGAGGCTGCTACCCCTCTGCTGGTCAGCGGGGAGCTTGCCGAAAAGCAAGATACTTGGAAGCATCTCTGGGAAAAACCACCGCACCCTGTCCAGGTATTGCCCTCGCCCTTGAAAACCCCAAAAGGCTTCCCCTCAAGTCAATATATGACCAATATTGGCCTGGCTCTCAAGGAGGTAGCGGTTTCGGACAAGGGTGCCATTGCTTATTCCCTGGTCAACTTCGATGCTCTTCCTGAAGTTTACCGTCCTAAGCCTCGCCCTATGTCTGAAATTCTCTTTATACCCACTATTGTGGTCGGCATTGCCCTGGTGGCTTTTGGCACCTTCTTCAACTATACTGCTTCTACTCATACCTCCTACTTGCGTGCTGAGCTGGCGAGCATAAACCGCATGGTTGCTTCCAAGCAGGCTCAAGCTAAGGATATAACCGCCCTGAATAAACAGGTTTCTTCCCTGGAAGCCACGGCTAACGCCTTTACTGCCACACTTCACGGCTTCGCCGCTGGCCGAGATGAAATCAATGGCGATTTAGGTGAGATAAATAAGCTACCCGGAGGGGTAGATTTGCAGAGTGTAACTGCTGGCGGCAGTACTCTAACGGTGCAGGGCTCAGCTGACAATGAGGATGCCGTCTTCGGCTATGCTGAAGATTTGAGAGCCAGCGGCAGATTTGCCCTCGTGGTCATCACCGATATGCAACCCAAAGAGCAGCAAATAGGCTTTACCTTAATGCTTACCAAAGGTGTCTGAACTTGGTACTCCATGTCATTGCGAGGCACAAAGTGCCGAAGCAATCTCGGTGGGATGCGGTAGCCTCCGTAAGGGATTGCCACGCCTTCGGCTCGCAATGACAAGCGGTCGCCGGGTACCAAAATACCCCCAGCACCAGGACTAAAAGGTCATTAAAGCGATAGTTTTTTATGTTAATATGAGATGTCATGACAAATATCATTGATTTGCTTCGGCTAGCTAAGGAGAAAAAAGCTTCAGATTTGCACCTCGTGGTTGGTTCACCACCTCTGTTGCGCATAAATGGCTCCCTGGGTTCCGTAGAGGGAATGGCACTGCTATCCCCGGAGGAAATAAGCGAAGCTTTTGTCCAGCTAACTACGCCGAAGCAAAGGGAGGAGTTCCAGCACACCTTAGAGCTTGATTTCGGCTATACCCTCCCCGGCGTTGGCCGGCTTCGCTGCAATGTCGCTCAGCAAAGGGGAGCTCTCAGTTTTGCTATCCGCCTCTTGCCACCAGAGATTCCTACTGTAGACGAACTGGAGTTGCCTCAGGTGTGCAAGGAATTAGCCTTGAGGCCCAGAGGTTTGGTGATAGTTTCTGGACCCACAGGAAGCGGCAAAACTACTACCCTGGCAGCCATGATACATCACATCAACGCTAATAGAAGCTGCCACATAGTAACCATTGAAGACCCGGTGGAATATAACCACCCTAACCTCAAGTCTGCCATTACGCAGCGCGAGCTTGGCACCGACACCCTTTCTTTTGCCGCTGCCTTGAAGCATGTATTGAGACAGGACCCTGATGTCATACTTGTGGGGGAGATGAGAGATTTGGAAACCGCCGCTGCTGTCCTTACTGTGGCAGAGACAGGACATCTGGTTCTCAGCACCGGGCATGCCCCCAGCGCACCACAGGCTATAGAAAGGGTGGTAGACTTATTCCCACCCCACGAGAGGTACCTCGCCCAGTCAAGGTTAGCTTCCCTTATCAGCGGCGTCCTGTGTCAGACGCTGGTGCCACGGGTTGATGGCTCAGGAAGGATAGCCGTGGTGGAAATCATGCTGGGCAGCCCAGCAGTGAGAAACCTCATTCGAGAGGGCAAAATCCATCAACTCCCCAACATCATCCGCACCAGCAACCAGGAGGGTATGGAGACGCTGGATCAATCGCTGGTCAGCCTTTATCTCAAGGGAATCATCACCGGGGAGAACCTGGTCAAATTCTGTCAAAACAAGGATGAAGTAGAGGACATGGTTGGCAAATTGCCATCCCTGGCGAGATAACGAGATAAAATGGCTTTTAGGGTTAGAGCAAGAAGCCAGCGTTGCTCAGGTCAGAGAAATCTACTGAATTCCTCAATAGTAAAGCCAGCCTCTTTGATAATCCGGTTTTGCAAGCTACGCTTAAACTCCTTGGGATGTTTGGGGACGGGAATAGGCCTGAGCAACCCCTTCTTATACATATATTACATGGCTACCGGTTTGGCGAACAATATAAAAGCCCGCTTCCTGGAGCGCTCTGATTAGCTCAGCAGGGGTTAGTGCTGGTAATCTCTGGCTCACTAGAGCCTCAAGACCTTACCTGCTGATGTAGCAGTGGCTCTAATTCTTGCGGAATGGGTAGACTTAGGTCCCGAGCAGCAGCGAGACAGCCTAAAAGCGCATCTTCAATATTGTCCAATGCCTCTTCCAGTGTCTCACCCTGAGAAACGCAGGAGGGATAAAGCGATACACTGGCGATATAGCCTCCCTCTTCAGCAGGCTCAACCTCATATTCAATATTGCCCTTGATCACTTTTAATTTTTCCCGGTGCTCTGTTTTTGCCATCTTTGATTGTTATTATAGCACACATTAAAAAAATAAGGGCAAGGTTCCAAAATTAGCCCTTCCTGTCATCGCAAGCCCCTCGCCTTCCTGTCATTCTGAACCTCCCCCTTGTCATTCTGAGCACTTCGGCTTCGCTCAGTATAAACTCAGCGAAGAATCTAACCTCTCATTTCCATAGGGAGATTCTTCGGTCGCTTCCCCTTCCTCTTCACTTCGTTCAGAGTCAGGGCTTCGGCTCACCCCTCAGAATGACGACGCGCAAAGGGCTCAGGGGAGGCTCCGCGTGGCAATCTCCAGGCAAAATCCCCCCTCCCTCTAACTCCCTTCCACCAGGGGAGGGAGCATCAGTATAGATTGCTTTGGATAGCAGAGGCTGTTTAAAAATGTAGTTGCCCAATTTATTGGGCGGACTGTGCCTGATAAATCAGGCAACTACAAAATTTTGGGGTGAAGCATCTCTAAAATGCCCGAAATTGAACGATAAATCAAAATCATAGTATTCTGCATAAGTGTCTGCCCAGGTTCCTCTCCCTTGATGGGAGACCCCTCTCTACCTGCTGGAGAGGGTAGAGTGAGGCAAGGTGAGGGTGAATTTCCCCCTCCCTCTAACTCCCTCCCACCAGGGGAGGGAGGATTATAACAAGTTTTGCCGTTAACTATGGACAGCCTCGCCAAATAAAAAGAGGGGAATGCTTTGCATTCCCCTCTTTCTCGCCCTGATAAATTGGCTCTCAGGGGCAGGTGAAGTGAATCAACTATTTAAGCTGCCTTAAGTTGTTGGTTCAGCCCAGCCTGCATCGGTCCACTCAAGCCCTGCCCACTTACCCTCGGCGGTAGCATTTGCACTGCTTATTTCACCATTTCCGATATGGTAGACTGCTTGCAGCATGCCGGTGAAGAAATCATGGGGATTTGTCCCATCTGCTGGCGAACCAGTAGGGCCTGTGATAACAGAGGCATTACCATCGCCAACCGTGCCGTCACAGGCACTCCAGTTGTTCTCCACCATGCAGGCGGTGACCGCTGTCTGGACATTGTGAGCCTCGGTATTGGCGGCCTCTACTTTTCCTCGCCCCATGAATCTGCCCAGGTTAGGGATGACCACGGCAGCGATGATACCCAGAATGGCAATGACGATGAGCAGCTCAATCAGAGTGAAGCCCTTCTGTCCACGGTGCAGGCACTTAAAAATGGGATATTTTGTCTTTGGCATTTCTTAACCTCCTTTCCTTGTTATTCACCCTCACCTTAAACCTCTCCCTTGAAGAGAGAGGTTAATGCAGGGTATTGTTGGAATGCGCCTTTATTTTTGTTCTCGAACTTCACCTCCCTCTCTTGGTTTTATTTCACTTCATTCTAATTTCGCCTATAGCTAATGTAAATAGGCTTTTAGTAATAGTTTACATAAGAAAATGGTCATAGGTAGTTAAACCCTAAATTCTAAATCCGAAACAAAATCCAATGTGCAAAATTCAAAACAGAGATTCTTCGCCTTCGGCTCAGAATGACAGCCACTTTGTCACCCTGAACGAAGTGAAGGGTCTAAAGGACTCTGTATGACAGCGGGCAAAAAGTTGAGAGTAACAATTAGGGGGAGGATAAAAAAAGAACGATGGTTGAATGGTGCTACGAAGTTGCTCAACGTCGGAAAGTTTGTTATCATTGCCTAAAGTTTATGGCCAAGTTCATAGTTTATCTAGAGCCAGCAGAAGAAGGGGGCTACATAGTTAGTTGTCCTCAGTTGCCAGGATGTGTTACCCAAGGTGAGACGGTGGAGGAAGCTCTAGAGATGATTAAAGATGCCATTCAAGAGTATATAGCCTCCTTGCAAAAGCATGGCGAACCTATCCCTCCAAGCCTTGAAGAGAGTATAGAAAAGGCTAAAGACATCAAGAGAGGCGTTCTACACTCTATCATTAAGCGATCCGGGATGAGCCAGCAGGAATTCCTCTCCCGGCGATAACTTGATAGCTATCTAGAGGCATTAAGGTTAAAGCAATTTCTTCCCTTTTGCTGCCTCAGCTACTATACCAATTTCCTTTACTCTTTCCCTGAATTCCTCCTCGGTATAGCACAGCAGCTCAACTCTCCTCAAGGGAATTCTCTTAAGCAGCATAGCAGCCCTTTGGGGGAAAGGAATATTAGCGAACTCGGGGGAAACAATCATAATGTCCCAATCGCTTTCCTCAAGCCAGTCTCCCCTAGCTCTTGAGCCAAAGAGGAAGGCACTCTTTATTTGAATGGACGAATTATGGAGCAGTTCCCTCAGATGCTCTATATCTATAATCCTAATTCCTTTTTCGCCCATTGTAATACTTCTCGACTCAGCCCGAGATGCATCTTGGCCGAGGCGACATCATACAATTTTGCTGGCACTGCATTGGCAGCATTGGGATAGCGAGTGGTGAGATAGTCAGGACTTAATTCAGCAGCAGCGTGAGACACATTCTCTGGTGTTCCCAGCTCCTCAGCTAGTTCTACCAAGTCATGGGTAAACGCCACTCGTCGTTTTTCTTCCAGATACACTACCTTAAGCGCTTTCTCTGCTGCTTGCTCCGAGAAAAACACCGAGGCGTAGTACTTTCCCACATTTATCAGCTTGTCGGCAGTATCAAGATCCTCTTGCGACTGCTCCCACAGCCTGGCACTTTCTTTACGCATTGCCAGAATTATAACACAGTGGCAAATTATACTAACGTCATTGTGAGCCCTTCGCTTGCTGTCATTCTGAGGGAGAGAAGCGACCGAAGAATCTCCCCTTCACTTCGTTCAGGGCTTCGGCTTACCAGGACAGGCTCCGCGTGGCAATCTCTAGTCAAAATCCCCCCTCCCTCTAACTCCCTCCCACCAGGGGAGGGAGTATCAGTATAGATTGCTTTGGATAGCAGAGGCCGTTTAAAAATGTAGTTGCCCAATTTATTGGGCGGCTGTGCCTGATAAATCAGGCAACTACGAAAATTTTGGGGGTGAAGGTTACTAAAACTAAATGAGGCAAATCTAGTTTTGAATCTGGGGCAAAATTAAACGGCCTGACAACCTGAAAAGAGGTATCTACGCGCACAAAGAAAAACTGGCTAGCGGATTTACCACAAAATACAACATTATCAAACTACTATATTATGAACTCTTCGAGGACATAGAAAATGGCATTTGGAGGGAGAAGCAAATCGAGGCTGGCTCAAGGCAAAAGAAAAATGAATTACTCGATGGTATGAACAGAGAATGGCCTGACCTGTATGAGGAACTGTAAGAGATTGCTTCGGCACTCTGTGCCTCGCAATGACACCGCACGAGGCTAAAGCCTCGCACTACAAGTTACAAATGTCCTCTAATTCAAATGAGCCTGAATAAGGATAACTGCTATAATCCTCTACTAGCCCTTTCCTAACAGGGTTTCTAAAAATGTAGTGAGCTACGGCTATAGTAGCCTCATCATTTCTCAACACACGCTCATAATAATTTGGTTCCCATAGCTTCTCACCATAAATGCCTTTAAACCAATAGCTAGTTTTTTGTTTGAGCAAGGTAATGAATCTCCTCATATCAGCAGCGCTATTTCTGCCTTCTATTAGCAAATGCAAATGATCAGGCATAAAGCAATATGCCCAAACAGCAAAGCCTTCCTGCTCAGCCACATTCCTTAGAACTTCAACTACCTTAGTGACGACCTTGCCACGAATGAAGTGAGGTTTCAAATTATGTGAGCGTATAGTAATGAAGTATCGATAGTAGCCTTGATAGGAGAAGCTTTTCAGTCTCGATGGCTTTCTGTGTTCAACGCTTGGCTTCATTGATAGGTAGATCGTAGCATAGCCATGACGTGTAGTGCGACCCTTTAGGGTCGCGCCCGGGGTTGACATCACTCGCCCCAGATGGCACGAGGCTAAAGCCTCGCACTACGGAGTTGCATATAATCTCAAACCAATCGTAGTGCGACCCTTTAGGGTCGTGCCACCGCACGAGGCTAAAGCCTCGCACTACAAGCCTTGTACGACAAAGTCCGGCCTATTGACTTAAGGCTACCAAATAGCCACAATGAGAGACGGGGTGGCCCACGTTTGCCCCCTTTATTTGGTGGGGACTTATGGAGATTACTTACACAATCGTTTTTGCTTTTTTGGGATTTGCCGTGGGCAGCTTCCTCAACGTGTGCCTTGACCGCCTGCCACGAAACGAATCCATCCTGAGCCCGCCATCACACTGCCAGGACTGCCATCATCGCTTAGCCGCTAAGGACCTTATCCCAGTATTCAGCTACCTGCAACTCCGTGGCCACTGCCGCTATTGTCAGGCTCCCATACCCAAGCGTCTCCTCTGGGTGGAGCTTGCCACCGGTGGCTTGTTCGCTTTCTTGTATGGCAACTATGGCTTGACCCCAGAGCTGGGTGTTATGGCTTTCTATACTTGCCTATTTATTATCATATTCGTGGTTGACCTGGAGCAGGGGCTTATCCTAAACAAGGTAGTTTATCCCGGGATGGCGGTAGCTTTGCTCTTTGCTTTATTCTTGCCACAGTCCTGGATTGGGCAATGGCCCGCTCCCCAGATTGCTAACGCCGCTATCGGTGGCGGCATCGGCTTCGTGCTACTCCTGCTAATAGCTATTATCTCCCGCGGGGGGATGGGATGGGGAGATGTCAAGCTGGCAGCCCTCATCGGCTTAGCCACCGGCTTCCCCCTGGTATTGGTTGCCCTGGTTATAGGAGCCATCATAGGTGGCCTGGTAGCTGTAGCCTTGTTGATAGCCAAAAAGAGAGGACGCAAGGAGGCAATACCCTTTGGTCCTTTCCTCTCCCTGGCTACTTTAGTCACCCTGCTATGGGGAAGCAGCATACTTGACTGGTACTTGGGGCTTATGTGAGAGCACTGCTTCAGAGGTAACACTCTTCGCAATGACAAAGGCGGATATGCCATAATGAGGTCGTTTAAGAATGTAGTTGCCCAATTTATTGGGCGACCGTGCCTGATAAATCAGGCAACTACAAAAATCCGGGGGTGAATGGCTGCCAAAATCCCCCAGAACGGAAATCAAAATTAAACAACCTAATAATTATACTAAGGGGAATAAGATGGAAAAGGTAAATAATTATGTCGGCCTGAATAATAAGTATCTAAGGGAAGCTGACACCTTAGTCAGACAAGGCGATTATGTCCAGGCATCAGAGAAATTTTGGAGAGCAGCCGCTGAGATGGTCACGGCTGTAGCAGCCAAAAGAGGAATTGACCTAAGGTCTCACAGTGAACTTTACCGATTTGCCACCAAGCTCAGCCAGGAACTAAATAATCGGGAGCTTATCAGACTCTTCGGGCTGGCTTCGGCTCTTCACCAGAACTTTTATGAGAGCTGGCTTCCTGCCGAGATGGTAATCGACTACGGCGAGGCAGTAAAAGAGCTAGTGGAGTTGCTAAGAAAGCTAGTCTAGTTATCTCCCTCGGAACAGGGCAAAAAAACTATCTTGATATTCCGGAAACAGCCCCCACCTATTTAACTCTGCCACCAATTCCGGGGCATGAGAAACATCTCTCCTCACCTGGGCAAAAAGCTCCTCAATGTGATTTCGGGCATCTTTGGGCACCCCGCTGGCATCTATATTGAGAAAGCCTCTGCGGCGAAACTCAGCTACATTGGTGTGAATAGACCGGCTAGTTAGGTGATAGATAAACATAAGGAGCGATACATCCCATAATTCTTCCACTCCCTTAATTATGGCGCTCAACGGGTCAGGCTCCTCCTCTAGCTGGGCATTGAGCTTACTTATCACCTGCCTTAGAGATTCGGAGACAACGTTCATCTCCTTAGGTTGATTCTTATAGCGGTAGAAAACGCCCGGCTCATCGGGCTGCTCTCTAGCCATAATGCTAAGGTATTTTCTCGACTCCTCGCTGAAGCCTTCCAACTTAACCAGATAAGAAGGAGTAACAATCCTTGGCCTTTCCGCGATCACCTTCCCATCCCGGACCACACTGAGATTTTCCGCCAAGCCAGTGACCACATAGTAATTCATAGTGGTGCTGCCAAAAGTAGCCAGGTGTTGCTGCGGAGGCCGGATTAGCTCAGTGTGCTCCACAGCATATCTAATTCTTTCGTCCATATTCATAGCCCCAGACATTCCTGTAGTGCGACCCTTCAGGGTCGTGCGCTTAAGCTCGCACGAGGCTAAAGCCTCGTACTACGGACTTGCATATAATCTCAAACCTACCGTAGTGCGTCCCACATTCTCACCCTGTCGTAGTGCGACCCTTCAGGGTCGTGCCCTGTCTTAACATCACTCGCCCCAGATGGCACGAGGCTAAAGCCTCGTACTACGGACTTGCATATGTTCTCAGCCTATCGTAGTGCGACCCTTCAGGGTCGTGCCCTGGCTTAACATCACTCGCCCCAGATGGCACGAGGCTAAAGCCTCGTACTACGGACTTGCATATAATCTCAAACCTACCGTAGTGCGTCCCACATTCTCAACCAATCGTAGTGCGACCCTTCAGGGTCGTGCACGAGGCTAAAGCCTCGTACTACGTGATGACCGCTCCTGCCTAAATAAACATCTTGACCAGGTGGAAATTACGTGCCACCTTTTCCTTGCCAGCAATTATGCTGCCTGGCTCGGTGCTATGACCGGGAACCAGGTATTCCACATCAAGCTGAGATAGCCTGTCAATGCTCTTCCTTAATAAAGAAGGACTGCCGCCGGGAAAATCTGTCCGGCCAATGCTACCAGCAAAGACCACATCACCACTTATCAATATCTTCTCCTCCTCCAGGTAAAGGGAAATTGAACCCGGAGTATGCCCCGGGGTAAGCAAAACCTTGATAGCTAACCTATTCTTAGCACCCAGGCTCAAATCGCCTTCCCTGAGGTAGAAAAAGGGCTTGATGGCTGGTGCCTTACTCCCAAACACATCGTAGAAATGCTTCCCCATGTTACCATAAAATTCGTCCTCCTCGAGAGATAAAGTCATTAAAGCACCGCTTCTTTCCACTACAGGCTCAACAGCCTCAAAATGGTCCGGATGACTATGAGTGCCGATTACCAAGCCCACCTCTTCTACCCTGAAGCCATCCTTCTCCATAGCTTTGGCCAAGGAATCGAAACAAGTCTCCCCAAGTTCGTCCTTGATGTGCCCCGGGTCAACCAATACGTGAGGTCGCTCTCCCCGTAAAACATGACACAAAAGGCTGGCATTGCAGTTATTTCCCCTTCCGGCCCAGACATAGCAGTAAAAGTTCTCCGCTAACCTTACAGTTTTATGATAAATCAAAATTTTAACCTCCTCTACCTCGCAAGCGTAGTGCGACCCACATTCTCAACCAATTGTAGTGCGACCCTTCAGGGTCGTGCCCACCGCACGAGGCTAAAGCCTCGTACTACGGAGTTGCATATGTTCTCAACCAAGTGTAGTGCGACCCTTCAGGGTCGTGCACGAGGCTAAAGCCTCGCACTACAAAGTAAAGGGCAAGGTGGTGAGGGCAGCCATCCTTTGACCCTTTCAATATTATAAGCTAAAATGCCGTCTAAATGAAATTCAAAGACGAATTCAAGAGGCGTGTTTATAGTGAGAGTGTTTAGAAATGTAGTTGCCCAATTTATTGGGCTATTGTGCCTGATGAATCAGGCAACTTTGGCCCTCCATTCATTAAGGCCTGATTCACATCAGGCAACTACGAAAATTTGGGGGTGGAAGCATCTCCAAAATGCCCAAAATTGAACAAGAAATCAAAATTATACAGCCTAATAATGACAGGGGAGTCAAATGGGTAAGCTAAAGAGCGCCTGGGAAATTGCCCAAGAAAAAGCTGACAGGCTGGGCAAGCTATCGCCTGCGGAAATGCAGCGGCAAAGGGAGCAAGAATGCCGTCAGATTGGCCGGGCAATAGCCCAAAGATATCTTGATAATCCCGAGCCGCTAAGTTTAGCCATAGAGCTAAACAAGTACCAAGAGAAAAAAGACCTGGTGCGACAAGCAACCCTAACTCACCTGACACAAGCTATCGATTTAAGATTCCTCACTTCGTTCGGAATGACAAGCAAGCCGGAGAGAATTATCCAGGGAATAGCCACTGTCGAGCCGAAATCACAGTCAATCATAGAACGAATAAGGGGGCTAGCCCAAGAATATGAGCCGCTGGCAGATAAGACAAGGCGAGCCATAGAAATCAAATGTCGGGAAACCTTGCATCAACTGAGAATCTCAGGAACAGCGGTGGGCAATATCAATATCGAGGCCACACCTCAGTGGCAACAAAGCTGGCACCTATTAACCGAACCTCTTGAACCAAGGCTTGATAGCCTCAAACAGGAGCTAATTAATAGCATTTCCTCAGGTTAGCCTCCGCTAGCAATCCCTCCGTCATATAGACATAGTATTGCTTATCCATGGCTACATTATGAAGGTGTTTGAAAATGTAGTTGCCCAATTTATTGGGCGACTGTGCCTGATAAATCAGGCAACTACACGGGGTAGCCTCGTACACGACATGAGGGTGTTTGAAAATGTGGCACGAGGCTTTAGCCTCGTGCACGCCCCTGAAGGGTCGCACTACGATTGGTTGAGAACATGTGGAACTCCGTAGTGCGAGGCTTTAGCCTCGTGCACAACCCGAGGGTGTTTGAAAATGTAGTTGCCCAATTTATTGGGCGGCTGTGCCTGATAAATCAGGCAACTACAAAATTTTGGGGGTGGGGTCGCACTACGATGGTTTGAGATTATATGCAACTCCGTAGTGCGAGGCTTTAGCCTCGTGCCATCTGGGGCGAGTGATGTCAACCCCGGGCACGACCCTGAAGGGTCGCACTACGATTGGTTGAGAATGTGGGACGCATTACGGTAGGGTGAGAACATATGCAACTCTGTAGTGCGAGGCTTTAGCCTCGTGCACGACCCTGAAGGGTCGCACTACAAGAACCCGGATGAGGCAAACCTAACTTTGAATCTGCGGGAAAATTAGACCGCCTCATTATACTAGAGATCGCGGAGCTTGTTCCGAGCCTAAGCGAGGAATCTCGCTCCTCGTAATAACCTGCCCAGATAGATTTGCATTTTACGCCAGATGTGCTAAACTAAAGTAAGAGGACATAAGGAGGGTATTTGGAAATGTAGTTGCCCAATTTATTGGGCAGCTCTGCCTGATGAATCAGGCAACTACAGAATTTGGCGGCAAAGGATTTCCAAAAATACCCGAAATTGAACGAGCAATCAAAATTAAACAGCCTCTTAAGGGCTGGAGGATAAAATGACTAAGGTATTCATAATTGACCAACAACCCCTGTTCCGCCAGGGCATACGTGCCTCTCTTTCCCACACGACGGATATAGAGGTATCAGGGGAGGCTGATGCCAATGAAGAAATACTCTCTACGATTGAGACTTCGCCTCCCGATGTGGTGCTTTTAGGTACCAATGCTGCCTTTCTCGATAGCTTAGAACTATGCCATACCATAAAGCAACGCCTTCCCAGTGTGGCTACTATCATCCTCACTCCACAGCTAGAAGACAAGCAGCTTTTCCAGGCAATCAAAGCCCAAGCTTCGGCTTACCTGAGCCGGGATGTCGATGTCAATGAGCTGACGCAAGCTATCAGACGATGCGCCCGCGGCGAGCACCCCATAAATGAAAACCTTGCCGACCGACCAAAGGTGGCCGAGCAGATACTACAGCAGTTTCACGAGCTCTCCAGGGAAAGAGAGGCAGCCACTTTCATCTCACCGCTCACCCCCAGAGAAAAAGAGATTCTTGACTATATGGCTCAGGGCTATCTCAATAAACAAATCGCTGAGGTGCTAAATGTCAGCGAGCAGACCATCAAAAATCACATAACCTCTATTCTCCGCAAGCTCAATGCCAATGCTCGCACTCACGCAGTAGTGATAGCCATAAAGAAAGGCCTGGTCTCCATCATCCGGGAATAGCCTGGTCCCACCTGTTGTTGCCAGACACACTTTTCTCTTGTTATCGTGGGCTTGTCCCCGACCAAGCTGGGCTGGCAACTTCCATATCTCCCTCTTGCTTTTCCTTGTCACTGAGGATAAACCTTGGCGCTACCCTCAGAAAGAACCTCGTAGTGCGAGGCTTTAGCCTCGTGCGGTGGGCACGACCCGAGGGTGTTTGAAAATGTAGTTGCCCAATTTATTGGGCGACTGTGCCTGATAAATCAGGCAACTACAAAATTTTGGGGGTGGGGTCGCACTACATTTGTTGAGAACATTTGTGACTTGTAGTGCGAGGCTTTAGCCTCGTGCCATCTGGGGCGAGTGATGCTAACCCTGGGCACGACCCTGAAGGGTCGCACTACATAAGAAAATAACCCTTACTTAAATACCTCGTACTAATAGGTATATTGACAAAGCAAACCTGGTTGATATAATAGGAATAAAGCAAAGTTAAAGCTAATTTAAATTTTTCGCCCTTTACCTCTTGACAAAATATAATAATAAATGTAAGGTAGAGTAAACCTTTTGGTTTAGTATATGTTTTTGTAATTAAATAGGCTTTGAAGGAGGTGATGCCTACGGAACAGTCCCAAAGGAATCTCGGGTTACCTTTGAATTCCTCTCCCTCGAAAGGAGTTCCCTCTCCACTTGATGGACAGGGACAGGGTGAGGATAAAGTGAGGGTGCGAGAGACTTTCAGCGGGGAAGCGAAACAAGCCCTGGCCCGGGGATGAAAGTAGTGCGAGGCTTTAGCCTCGGGCACGACCCTGAAGGGTCGCACTACAGAAAGGGCAGCCCGGTATGAGGCGGGCTTTAAATGCCTCAATAACAAGCTTGAAAACCGGAAACTGAGGAGGTCGACTTCAGCTGAAGGTTGAAGTAAATCAAATTTTTGAAAGGAGAAATAAGTAAATGAGTAAAAGAAAATGGCATGCCAGGGCAATCCATTTAGCAGTTGCCTTGGCACTGACCCTAGGACTGTTGATGGTCCCGGCGGCGAGCGCTCAGGTGACCGAAACGGAAGTCTGCGGCTGCCTTGGTGCTGACAATGGTGCCGATACAGCAGAGTGGTCAACTACAGAAGAGCACCCAGACCCAGAGACCTTAACGGTGATGGGTGCCTACTCGGCGCTCCTTGATAAGGATGCTGGAACCGTAGGTCCCACCTACGTGCAGTTCATTCCACCGGCGGGGACAACGTTCGGCGACCTTCAAGATGCTATCACTGCCGCAGCCCCCAAGTGGAGCTTCTGGCACTTCCTAGAAAGCACTGGCGTGACCAATGGCCCACAATTTGAGCTGCGCTTCGAAGACCCTAATAGTGTTGGCTGGCTCGAGGTAACGGCTGTGGGGCTACAAGGCACTACCGGAACAGACGCGTGGGTTGAGGAGACACTGGCCGGTGCCACGCTCGCCGGATACGGCGGTATTGGTGAAGCTGGTGTTTCGTTCTTTAAGTGGGCCCCTTTGACTGCTCTTAGTGGCATTGAAGCCGCAGTTAACGCTGAAACACCCGTTACTAGTGCTAGTGATTGGGTGCTCGAGAGGGTTCGAGTCGAGCTCTGGGAGGCTCACGATCACTCTTGCTACATCGACGACATCACCCTTGACGGCGAGAGATACGACCTGGAGCCGTGCTACTACCTGGATCCCAGCATTGCCAAGAACGTGAAGACCGCAGAAGCGACCTTCACCGTGGTGGATGTCTGTGGCAATGCGATAGGTAATACTACAGCAGTAAGCAACTGGATTGTCATCAAGGGAGAGGGAGCAGGTGAGGTCGTAACCGTTGGCGGTGGAGCAGATCTGAACGACTTTATCACGGTTAACATGGGCACTACCGGTGACTGTCTCATCACCTGTGATGTTGATTATGATGGCACGGGTGGCAAAGACGTTACCCTCCATGCCGAGAAGAAGTGGGGCGAGATCTACTATACCGAGCTGACTGCCTGGAGTGACACTCCTTGTGAACAGCGCCCAACCGGTGCTGCCGACACGGAGATTTCTCGGGTGATTGACCTGGGTGGTGCTGCTTCGTTTGACGTCCTTGTTCAGGAAGCCGTAATAGCGGAGTTCCTTCCTGGGCCAGTTCCGGCATACGCCGGTGGCGCCAAGATTACCTGGTGGCTGCTGAAGAATGATGCGGCCGGGCTTTGCCAGGACGAGCTGGAAGAACTGGTCGAGCTGTTCGACAGTTACGACTACGTATCAGGTGAGCTGGGCTATGGCCACGGCTGTGGTCAGTACGCCGAGTGGGCTATTACTAACCCTGACCCTGACTTCATACCCGAAGACCTCATTGATGCAATTTATGCCCTGTATCCGGCAGTTGATACGCTGTTCACCGATGCAGAGTGCGACGCTGCTCTCGTAGACACGACCAAGACTGTAACCCATACCGACCACGCTGGGGACCCACTGGGAGAGGGCTTCACCAATGTCCTTGTGGAGTTCTCTGAGGTCGGCACTACGGACCTGGCTGAGCCGGCCATCGTGGTGGTCTTAGCGGATTACCCCATAGACAAGAACGGCCAGAATGCGGTGTGCGTGGAGTACTTTAAATTCAAGTCCACCATAGTCGTAATACCGGAAGTATGCCAGGTTAAGGTACCTCAGGTGAGATGGGCTGGCGAGAAAATCGTCCTGGAGAAAGACTGGGAAACTGATCCTAGCCAGCTTGTAGGCTTCTTCCTGGAAGAGGGCTGCATTGGCAACATGATTCCCCTTAGCGACCAGAACAGTTGGGGTTCAGAGGATGCCCGCACTGTATTCACCAAGACCGACTCTTATGGCGTAGCTCGAGCCATGTTCGAGACCGAGCAGCAGGGACAGGTGGATGTTAAGTGCGTGCTCTATGGAGTGGTTAACGACCTGGGGGAAATGACTTTCGACGACATAGTTGCCCAGACGTCGTCGGATGAACTTGAAGTGGTGGGCAACCACGGCTTCCTGGTCTACTACCTGGCGCTGGAGGAAGTTGCTGTGGATCCGGCGCTTTCTGACCTGACAGCGATTGATGCTGGTGACGATGCCGATGTCCTGGTTAAGGTCAAAGGCTGGTTCACCTCAGATGCTCTACCTGGAACCAGCAGACTGCCGGTAGATGCTAATGGCGACCTGGTGTATGAACTACCTGCCGGTCGTTATGTGCTACCCGATGACTGGTCGGCATTAGCTGGCAGCGACGAAGCCACCAGCAACATGGCTTCCCGACCACAGTACGACCTGATGAACACACCGGGCGATGGTGTTGACAGCTCGGCTGAGCTGGGTCCTTACGACAGCGGTGTGAGAACAACCACACCTCCGGGTGAGGCTGACAACCCCGTTATCGGACCTTTCAACACGCTCCAGCCCTGGAACTGTGTTGATGATGAGGGCGACCCGACTAACATGTGGATCGCTGATGATGTCGTGCCGGCGGACTACACTGTCGCGGTTGCAATAACCGGTCCGCGGAATGCTGCTGACATGCGGAACACGGTGGTCCCTGATACCACCATTGACGAGTTTGACTGTCCTATGCCGCAGGCTCTGGTTACCTTCGATGTTGATGACACCGAAGTACTGGCTGCGCTGGACAAGGGCAACGTATTCTTCAGCGGCACCGGAGTCGATAAGGTCTACACTGCCCCGTTCTACTCCATGGAGATTCCCAGCCACTGGCTTATTCCGGTGGGTGGCTATCGCTGGGATAGCTGGGGACTGTGGACCACAACTACAGCTGACGACGGTCCTTATGACTTCTGGGCTGACCTGGGCATAACACCGACCGCTGACGACATACTCGAGGTCTACACTGACAACCACGGCTACGCTGGAGTTACCATTGATGGTGAGGACCTGGCTGATGAATGCGTGACCCTGGACGTTATCGCTGACTTCCCCGTCATGGCTGCCAAGTACCCCGCCGTTGATACCACGAGGGAAGTTTGCTGGGGCATAGCTGTAGAGCACCTCAACGCCGACTTCGAGGTTAGCGACAGGACTGGTGAAGCTTCCATTACGATAAGCTTCTACGGTCTCAGGACTGCGGGCACGGGTGCCCCCTGGACTACCGGTGGAACAACGCCGTACGTCAAGGCAGAGTGGGACTTCGACGGCGATGGCGGTATTGACGCCACTATCGAAGGTGCTACCAGCGCTGTGACCCTGGCAACTCAGACGTTCGAGTTCACTGCGGCTGGCAGCTACTCGCCATGGCTGCGCGTCACCGACGACAATGGCCTGGTTGACATCTGCGAGAAGCCGAACTACATCATCCTAACTAACGAGGGCAACACAGCATTGCCCGGTGATGCCAACGGAGACGGTGAGGTCAATATTTTCGACATCACCTACCTGGAGAGGATTCTTGTTGGGCTAGAAGATGAGACACCCGGAGCTGACGCTAACCAGGATGGTGACGTCAATATTTTCGACATCACCTACCTGGAGATGATTATCGTTGGAATAGTTTAGGCGCTAGGTACTTTAGATGCTTCCTGGGGCGGGGGTAGTTTGAAACCCCTACCCAGGGGCATCTTGAGAATAGCGGCTAGAAGGAGGATATATATGAGAAGAAAAATCATAGGAATTCTAGGGATAACAGCCTTACTGGCGGCCTTGATTGTTCCAGCATCAGTGGTATTGGCTCAGGATGTTGATGTCAGCGTTAATGCTCCAGCCGAGGTAGACGCAGGTGATGATTTTACTGCCACGGTTGACATTGCCAATGTGGAGAACTTTAATGCTGGCCAGTATGATGTCGTCTTCGACGACACGGTGCTCCGGCTGGATGACGTAACCGCTGGTGAGATAGATGGAACGGCGATACCCGTTGGGGCCTGGAACCTAATAGAGGCCGGGCGAGC
>JAUWOR010000002.1:0-181463 GCA_030612025.1 Dehalococcoidia bacterium
AAGGGTATTCCTAATATGCTGCACCACATTAAGACCATCAGAACGTCAGGCATCAATCCTGTGGTGTGCATCAATAGCTTCCATACCGATACCAAGGAAGAGATCGCTATGGTGCGAAAGGCAGCCGAGGCGGCTGGAGCAAGCTGTGCCGTGTCTACCCACTGGGCCAATGGCGGCGACGGTGCCCTGGAACTAGCTGAGGCGGTTAAGGGAGCTTGCGAAGCTAAGACCGATTTCAAGTTCCTGTACCCCTTGGAAATGAAACTGCGGGAGCGGGTGGACAAGATCGCCAAGGTGGTCTACGGAGCCGATGGAGCGTCGTGGACTTCTGATGCTGAGGCCAAGGCTAAGATGCTTGAAGCTGACCCCAAATATGATGAGTACGCTACTATGATGGTGAAGACCCACCTGAGCCTGACACATGACCCAGCCATTAAGGGTGTCCCCAAGGGGTGGACTCTGCCAATCCGCGACGTGTTGATTTATTCCGGAGCGAAATTCCTCTGTCCCTGCGCCGGGACTATCAGCTTGATGCCAGGGACCAGCTCTAACCCTGCCTTTAGGAAGGTAGATATCGATACAAAGACCGGTAAAGTACAGGGGCTCTTCTAAGGGAAGAAAAGCTTAGCTTGAGAGGATAAAACTTCGGTGCTATAGTTGTCAATTTGATGGTAAAAACGAAGAGTATTTCTTTAACCATCGATGGTAAAGAAATAACTGCCACCGAAGATGAGAAGATATTATGGGCGGCATTGGATAATGGCCTTTATATACCCAATCTCTGCGCTATTCGGGAAAGGAGTGAGCCTATGGCCGCTTGTCGCCTTTGCTTTGTGGAAGTAGAAGGCACAGCTATGCCAGTTACCGCCTGCACTGCACCGGTAAAGGAGAATATGGTAATTAATACCAAGGGGGCAAAGGCCCTAAGGTTGGCTCGCACCGCCTTTGAGTTGCTTTTATCCAACCATTCCGTAGATTGTGCTAATTGCCCCAAAAATGGCTCTTGCGAGCTTCAGAAGATCGCCAAACACCTTGGTATAAAACTTAAGACAAAGAGGTTCAGGAAAGTTCTGCCGGCTCTACCAATAGATTCCAGCGGCCCCGTATTTATCTATGACCCCAATAAGTGTGTCCTCTGCGGCAGATGTGTCTGGGTATGCCAGGAAAAGCTGGGCATAGGAGCTATTGGCTTTGCTTACCGTGGCTTCCGAAGAATGGTCACCACCTTCGCCGGTGAGCTCATTGGTAAATCCAGTTGTCAGGGCTGCGGCGAATGTGTTACCATCTGCCCTACTGGTGCTTTAGTATTCAAGAACGCTAAAGGAGGTAAGACATGGTTATCATAGGTGAGAGCATACATGTTATAGCCAAAGCAGTCTCCACAGCAATAAAAGAGAGGGATGCCAAGGCAATTCAGGATTTAGCTAAAGCTCAAGCTGATAGTGGGGCTGATTATATAGACTTAAACGTTGGTTTCTTAAGAAAAGACACCGAGGAAACCATGCAATGGGTAGTAAATACAGTTCAAGAGGTTACTGATTTGCCTCTTTCTCTGGATACTATGAACCCTGTGGCTATGAAGGCCGGCCTCAAGGTTTGCAAGAAAAGGACTTTGCTTAATTCCGCCTCGGGGAAGACAGATTCAAAGGAACAAATGCTTCCCTTAGCCAAGAAATATAACTGTGATGTAGTCATTTCAGTTTTTACTGATAAAGGTATGCCTTCAGAGGCCGAATCGAAGATAGAGAGCATTATGGACACAGTGGCCTATGCCAATGAGCTTGGAATCCCTAATGAGGATATCTGGGTTGACCCCATAGTCCTCCCCGTGAGCACTGCCGGTGAAGGGCAGAAGCTTGCTGTCTCAAATATAGAATTTATGAAGATAATCGAGGATGTCTTACCAGGAATTAAATCAACGGTGGGACTTTCCAATGTATCTAACGGGGTACCGACAGAGCTAAGGCCAATCCTCAACCGCACTTACCTCATGATGCTGGCAAGGTATGGGCTTTACTCCGCCATTATTGACGTCCTGGATAAGGAGCTCATGGGCATATGTAAAGGTGAGAGGCCAAATATCGTCGACCTTATCTATAGGACCATGGATGGAGAGGAGATAGACTTCTCTTCTTTATCGCAAGAAGAAATCGACTATGTGAAGACAACCAAGGTTCTTACCGCGGAGACCCTATATTCTGATGCTTGGCTTGAAAGTTAATGCTTATTTTGTCACCCTGAGCAATGGCGAAGGGGCTAGATTCTTTGCGGAGTCTGTCCTGAGCAGTATGAGATTCTTCGCTACGCTCAGAATGGCAGGTGGACTTGCTAAACAATCTTTGAAACTTAAGGAGGCAAAGTATGGAGTATAAAGCACCAATTGAGTCCTATACTGGAGTAGTTAGGGAAATAACAATCGGGAAAGGGGAAAAAGCTGTAAAGATAGGAGGGGAGAATATTCTCCCCTTCCATTTTTTTGATGAAGGTTCACTGCCTAATCCGCCGAGTTTCGCTTTAGAGGTTTGGGATATGGAGCCAACAGATTGGCCAGAGTGGTTGCTTGAGCCTTTTAAAGATGTTGCCTCTGATCCAGCAAAATGGGCCAGGAAATGCCAGGAACTCGGTGCTAATGCAATCTCCCTTTACCTTACAAGCACTGATCCTGCAGTGAAGGATAGCCCCGCTGGTGAGGCAGCAGCCCTGACAAAAAACGTAGCCGAGGCAATAACCATTCCTCTGATTGTCTATGGCTCTGGGGATGATAAGAAAGATGCCGAGGTTCTCCCCAAGGTTGCCGAGGTATGCGATGGAATGAACCTCCTCATAGGTCCAGTGCTTAAAGAAAACTATGAAGTGGTGGGAAAGGCAATTTTGGCTCATGGACATTTAGCTATTGCCCAAACCCCCCTGGATATCAACTTGCTGAAGGAGTTAAATGTAAAGCTCTGCCACTTTTTCCCTGCCGAGAGGATTGTGATCGACCCCTTATCCTCAGCATTAGGCTATGGTATGGAATATAGTTTTACTCTAATAGAAAGAGTGAAGCAGATTGGAATAATCGTTAAGGATAGTATGACACAGATGCCTATGATTGCTAATCTTGGAGGTGAATGTTGGAAAACGAAGCAAGCTAAGGAGAGCAAAGAACAAGGTTTGCTCTGGGAAGGGATAACAGCTCTTTCCCTTCTTTTAGCCGGAGCAAACATCCTTATTTTAAGGCACCCGGAGGCTCTAAGGTTAATAAAAGAAACGATTGGAGGCGAAATATGGCAGAAGTAAAGGCAATAACAAGGAAACAAGAGGAAGTTAGGCAGCTGATAAAAGCGGAGATTCCCTGGGAGCCAGTTGGCCCTACTCCGATGCCAGAAATCCCAGACCTTAGATCATGGGATATGAGGCTCCTCAAGACTTATAAGCCTTGGTATGCTCCCTTCTGCGACCTTTGCTGCCTCTGTACTTACGGTAAATGCGACCTTACTCAAGGAAGAAGAGGGGCTTGTGGACTCGATATAGCCACTCAGCAGGCAAGGATAATACTTCTCGCTTGCTTGATGGGATGCTCGGCTCACGCCGGGCATGCCGGGCACATCCTTGAATTCTTGATCGAGAAGCATGGTCCCGATAAAAAGATTGATATGGGCACATTTATCGAGCTTGAGGCTCCAAATATACGCACTGTCACCGGTCTAAAGCCTGAAACTTTAGGCGACCTCAAGACAGTTATAGAGTATGTCTACAAGGAGATCACCCATCTCCTTGATTCTACCCACTTTGGGCAGGAGGGAAGCTATCTCGATTATGAATCGAAAGCTCTCCACGCTAGCATGCTGGATCATGTCGGTATGGAGGTGGCCGATATCGCCCAGATTGTGGGATTTGATTTCCCCACCTCTGTAGCCGACACTCCTATGATAGACATGGGTTGGGAGGCGGTGGATAAATCTAAGCCGGTGATTCTGCTAGTGGGACATAATCCGGCTACTTCATGTACTCTCATCGATTACCTGCGAGAGAATAACCTTTATGATAAGGTTGAGGTGGCCGGCATTTGCTGCACTGCTCTCGAGACAACAAGATATTCCGATAGGGCAAAAATTGTGGGGCCTCTCTCAAGGCAGCTTTTCTTTATTAGATCTGGCATCGCCGATGTCATTATGACCGATGAGCAATGCATTAGAACTGATATGCCCATAGAGGCAGACAAGGTTAGCTCACGAGTTATCGCCTGTTTGGATAAGGTCATGTATGGACTCGAAGATGCCACTGATTGGGACATGGAAGAGATAGTGAAGCAAATGGTGGAGGATAAAAAGCACTTCGCTATCCTTGATCCCGAAAAAGCTGCTGAGGTGGCAGCACAAGTTGCTTTGAAAATTTCCCCCAGAAGGAAGAAGGAATGGATAAGTGAGGAGGAGGCTAAGGAGCTTGCCGGGAAGTGCACTCAATGTGACATGTGTGAGAGAGTATGCCCTAATCTGCTTGGACTTGGCAAGGCAATGAAGGATATCTCCGAGGGGAATTTTGATGAGCCCCAGAAGCTATTTAATAAATGTATTGGCTGTGGCAAGTGCGACCAAGAGTGCCCGCAACACATTCCTATCCTCAGGGTAATGCAGGTGGTAGCAAGCAAGGAGACCTGGAGAATAAGGGCTGGGCGTGGCGCTATTATGGATACCGAGATAAGAAATGTCGGGGCGCCGCTAACTCTGGGCACAATCCCTGGAGTCCTTGCCTTTGTGGGCTGCTCCAACTTCCCCGATATAGATGATGTTGCCGATATGGTTTATGAATTTGCTAAAAGGAAGTATATCGTAGTCCTCACCGGCTGCGCCGCTATAGTGGCTGGGATGAAGAAGTTTCAGGATGGAAAAACTGTTTATGAGCTATTTCCGCCTGATTTCGACGCTGGAGGCGTGGTAAATGTTGGCTCTTGCGTATCAAATGCTCATATTACTGGAGCGGCGATAAAGATAGCCAACATTTTCGCTGCCTTGCCATTACGAGCAAATTATGAAGTAATGGCTGACTACGTCCTTAACCGTGTAGGCGCCTGTGGGGTAGCCTGGGGAGCGATGTCCCAGAAGGCAGCTTCCATTGGCACAGGATGTAATAGGCTGGGCATTCCCGTAGTTTTGGGTCCTCATTCCTCCAAATATAGAAGGCTCTATCTTTCGAGGAAAGAGGAAGACGATTGGCGGGTTATGGATGCCAGGAAGAGGGAAATTGTGGATACCGGGGAGCCCTCACCTGAGCACATAGCTTATGTATGTGAGACTAAGGAGAAAGCCATGGTGATGATCCCCAAACTATGCATAAGGAAAAATGATACCCCTCAAGGAAGGTCAATAAAACTAAATCATTATATTTCCTTATATAAGAAATACATGGGAGGTGGGCTTCCTGAAGACCTCCATCTCTTTGTTAGGAGAGATGCTGATATTCCTCTTGTCTATAAGAAAGAAGTAAGGGTACATCTAAAGGAAATTGGCTGGCAGCCTAAGGAACCTGTAGGGCTCCCCACCTTCATCGGAACCTATCCCACTAAGGTTCCTCTAGAGGCAGTTATACATTAAGAAGGAGGAAAAGTGAGCACAATGATACCGTTTCACCGTGTAAATGTTTTAACCGGGATAAAGTCAGCTAGGCTGATAGAGGATGCTGCAGAATATGCTAATTTGATTCAGAAAGCGAAAAGACCCCTATTGGTGCTTGGTCCTCTGCTATCTGAATGGTCGTTTGATGGAAAGCTGCTTATCGAGTACGCCCTGGAGATTGCCAAGATTGCCAATATCCCTATATGTGCTACAGATATAGTTAAGGGGAAAATGGTGCAACTGGGGACGAAACCAGATAGCGTTTATGATGCCGTGGAGATAGTAAACCACCTCAAAGATCCTGACTGGAAAGGGGTTAAGAAGGAGGGGAATCACGACTTGGTCATCTTCTTTGGCATAAGGAGCGATCTCGAAGAGCAATGCCTTTCCGTCCTAAAGCATTTTGCCTTCAATCACTTAAAAACTATGACCTTGGATAAATATTACTTTCCACATGCCAATTACTCTCTTCCCAACTTCAGGAAGGATGAGCAGTGGAAGGCATTTTTAGAAGACTTAATCAGTGAATTAAAGAAAGGAGGATAAGGAATGGAATTTCATGTAGACCTTGGTCCACAATATGAAGGGGAGGTGATAAGAAAGGAAGACCTCTATATGGAATTTGGAGGGCCCAAAGTAGCCCACAAGTTTGAGCTGGCAACCTTGAAAAGGCCGGAGGAAATTGAGAATGAGAAAGTGGAGCTTATCGGCCCTGATATAAGTGAATTGGAACCTTACGATGAGGTCAAAGGTGGTGGGAGTTACCCTATAGCCGTTCTAGTTGATATTGCCGGTGAAGAGCTAGATAAGGATGCTGAGTCAATCATTGAAAGAAAGATTCATATGTATACCAACTATACCGAAGGTTGGTATCACATGAATCAGCGCGATGCTATGTGGATGAGGGTGAACAAGGACTGCGCTAAAAAGGGCTTCAACTCCCTAAAGGAATTGGGCGAAATCTATAACTTCCTCTTCACCTCAGAGATGGCAATTATTGAAAAGATCCAAACCACCATTATCACCGACGAGGAAAAGATAGCGAAACTTCTACCACAAGCTTTAGAGATTTATAAGGCAAGGGATAACAGAGCCTTGACTCTACGCGACGAAGACGTGGATACGTTTTATGGCTGTGTTCTGTGCCAAAGCTTCGCCCCTACCCATATTTCCATCATAGCCCCAGATAGGATTGCCAACTGTGGAGCGATAAACTGGTTTGATGGCAGAGCTGCTGCCAAGATCGACCCTGAGGGACCTATATTTGCTATACCAAAAGGGAAGCTTATAGACCCCATAAAGGGCGAATATGAAGGAGTGAATAAGGTGGAGTATGAGAAATCCCTGGCGACTTACGATAGAGTTTATCTCTACAGCGCCTTCGAACATCCACATACCTCCTGTGGCTGTTTTGAAGCTATTGTCTTCTACATCCCCGAAGTAGATGGATTTGGGCTCGTGCATAGAGATTATAAGGGCGAATGTGTAATTGGAGAGACTTTTTCTCACATGGCTGGTGAGACCTCCGGAGGCAAGCAAGTAGAAGGTAGGTTGGGAACTGGTCTGGAACAATTAAGATCGCCAAAATTTATCCAGGCTGATGGGGGCCGAAGAAGAATGGTGTGGCTGCCCAAGGAAATAAAAGAGAGGTATAGGGAAGCTTTTGAAGCAGACGGGGTATACGATAAAATACCTACAGAGGAAGAAGTTAAAAATGTCGATGAGCTCCTACCCTACTTAGAAAAGGTAGGTCATCCCTGGATAAAAGGTGAGGTAGAGCTTCCAGAGTAAAAGGAGGAAATACGAAATTCCAAGCACCAAATCCGAAACAAATTCAAATGACCAAAATCCAAAACCCAAACTGTTTTGAGTCTTTGGAATTTGAACTTGGAGATTGTTTAGAGTTTGGAGCTTAGGATTTAGAGTTTAACGAAATAGGAGGTTTGTTATGCCAATTTCAGGATCTCAAATTGTAAAGATGCTTCCTGGCAGGAGGCCATGTAAAGAGTGTGGTTTTCCCACTTGTTTTGCCTTTGCCATGAAGCTAGCTTCAGGTGGGGTAACCGTAGATAAGTGCCCTTATCTTTCTGAGGAGACAAAAATCAAATTAATAGATCTTCTTGCACCGCCTATGAAGCTTGTTACCATAGGCTCAGGAGAAAATAAGCTAGAGATTGGGAATGAAGAGGTGGTATATCGGCATGAGAAGACGTTTGTCCACCCACCTGGTATTGCCCTCCTCATCTCAGATAAAGAGAGCGAAGCTAAAGTCGAGGAAAAGATAAAGAAGCTAAAGGAGCTACAGTTCCCCTGGGTGGGGCTAACCCTTAAGGCAGATCTTTTAGCCCTCTACTTTGAATCAGGGGATAAGGATAAATTTCTAGCCTTGGTCAAGAAAGTTTACCGCGAGAGCAGCGCACCAATGATCTTGATTTCAGAGGACATGGACGCCTTATTTTCTGCCCGAGATATATGTGCTGATAGGCAACCCCTCCTTTACCCCATAACGAAGAAAAATATAGAGGCAGCAATACCGAAAATCAAAGAGAAACCCACCCCTGTAGGAATCCGAGGAGGAAGCGTAGAGGAATTAGTGCCTTTAACCACTAAACTAAAGGAGGCTGGCATCGAAGATGTAGTTCTAGACCCAGGTTCTAAGAACTCGATGGAGGCGATCAGGGATCAAACTTTTATCAGGAGGGCAGCTATAAAGCAGGGTTTTAGGCCCCTTGGCTATCCTACTATTGCTTTCCCTTGCTTCATAACTGAAAACGGGCTAAAGGAAACTATGGCTGCCTCTATCCTCATAAACAAATTCGCTGGAATTATTGTACTTTCCGATTTCCATCAATATTCTCTGCTGCCCACCCTAGTTCAGCGGCTCAATATTTATACCGACCCTCGCTTCCCCATGGCGGTGGAGGAGAAATACTACGAGGTATTGGAGCCGGATGAATATTCCCCGGTTCTTGTCACCTCAAACTGGGCTTTGACCTACTTCCTTGTATCATCGGCTGTTGAGGCTACTAAAGTTCCAGCCTACGTTTGTGTTAAGGACTCAGAAGGACTTGGTGTTCTCACTGCCTGGGCAGCAGGCAAGTTCAGTGGTGATTCCGTAGGAGCATTTATCAAAAAATGTGGAGTTACAGACAGAGTGAAACACAGGAAGCTAATTATCCCGGGAAAGGTAGCCAGAATCAAAGGCGAGCTTGAAGATGCTTTAAACCTTGAGTGGGAGATTACAGTTGGTCCCAAGGAAACAACAGGGATGGGAGTTTTCCTCCCAGAGTTTGCTAAGAAGTTAAAGGGATAAGGTGATAAGCATAAAGGAAAAAGAGCAATTAAGTGAGACCTTATCCTCATATAGCAGGGAAAAGAGAAATTTAATCCCCTTATTGCAGGAATATCAGACGAAACTGGGGTATCTTCCCAAGGAAGTGATGCAAGAGATTGCTGCTTCCTTGGGGATTCCCGAGGTTGAGGTCTACGGGGTTGCTACCTTCTATAACCAATTTCGCTTTGTTCCCTTAGGAAAGCACCATACTAGGGTTTGTATGGGTACTGCCTGTCATCTAGCAGGGGGTAAGCTTGTCTTAGAAGCTTTAGAGAGGGAACTCGAGATTAAGGTAGGAGAGACTAGCGAGGATGGTGAGTTCAGCCTAGAGCGAGTCGCTTGCGTTGGTTGCTGTATGCTGGCTCCAGTAATGCTCATAGGGGACGAGGTCCGCCCTAGAATGACACCGTTTAAAGTGGAGGAGGCTTTAGTACCTTATAAACAAGAAATCCAACAAGAGGGCTCAACCAAAGGGCAAGCTTCCTGACAAGAGAACTCCAAGGGCATTGGTGAGTGACGTTTCAAGAACTGCAAAATAGGGCGAAATCCGAATGGGAGACCTTGCAAAACAGCACCCATATCCTTATTGGCACGGCTACTTGTGGTAGAGCAGCCGGAGCCTTAGCCACTCTTGAAGCTCTCGAAAAAGAACTGTCACGACAGAATATTGAGGTCAAGGTCATCCAAGTTGGCTGTATGGGATTGTGCTATGCCGAGCCTTTAGTTACTATATCCAAACCTGATTCTTTCCGCGTCGTCTACCACAATGTCACCCCGGAGCTTGTTCCCCGCCTCATAGAGGGCTACATTATGAGCGATGACCCTTGTCTTGAGCTTGCCTTGGGTATCCTCGAAGGAGGTGAGGAAGAGGCCCCTTACATCCCAGAACTCCTTAGATTTGAACATGAACTTCGCCTCGTATTGCGCCGCTGCGGCTATATCGACCCCAAAAATATAAATCACTATATCGCTAATGGTGGATATAGCGGCCTGGAGAAAGCATTAAAGCTCCAACCTGAGGAGATAATTAAGGAAGTAAGAAAATCAGGGCTTCGCGGGCGAGGTGGTGCTGGATTTCCCACTGGACAAAAGTGGGAGCTTTGCCACAATGCTAAGGGAGAACCGAAGTATGTAGTATGTAACGCCGATGAGGGAGACCCAGGTGCATTTATGGACCGAGTTGTTTTAGAGAGCGACCCACAGCAAGTTATAGAGGGAATGATTATTGCTGGCTATGCCATATCAGCCAAGCAAGGCTATGTCTATGTTCGCGCTGAATACCCTTTGGCTATTGAGTGTCTGCAAACTGCTTTAAATCAGGCCAAAGAAATGGGTTTTTTAGGGAATAATATCCTGGGCAGTGGCTTCAGTTTTCATATCGAGATAGCAAAGGGAGCAGGTGCTTTTGTCTCTGGTGAAGAGACAGCACTGATGGCCGCTGTCGAGGGGAAGATGAGCACACCCAGGCCAAGGCCACCTTATCCTGCTCAGGCTGGTTTGTGGGGTAAGCCAACCCTGCTGAATAATGTCAAGACCTTTGCTAATGTCCCTTTGATAATTCAACGAGGAGCAGATTGGTTTTCCTCCATCGGCACAGAGGGAAGTAAAGGAACAGCAGTGTTTACCTTAGCCGGCAAGATTAACAATGCTGGATTGGCTGAAGTGCCTATGGGCACAACGCTGCGTGAGCTTATTTATGACATCGGTGGCGGAATACCTAGAGATAAGGCATTTAAAGCAGTACAAATTGGTGGTCCCTCAGGAGGCTGTCTCCCCGAGAGCTTGCTTGATACCCCCATCGATTATGACTCTCTTCGCGAGGCTGGCTCGATGATGGGCTCAGGGGGCATGATTGTCATGGATGAGGATAACTGTATTGTTGATGCGGCACGTTTTTTCCTCGATTTCACCACAAGGGAATCCTGTGGCAAGTGCACCATGGGTCGCTTAGGAACCTTGCAAATGCACGAAGCCCTTGAGGATATTGTAGCTGGCAATGGCAAAATCGAGGATCTTGACCTTCTCCTTGAGCTAGCTGAAGATGTCAAAGCTGGTTCACTGTGCGGTTTGGGGAGAACAGCACCTAACCCTGTCTTTACTACTATGCGCTACTTCCGAGATGAATACGAAGCCCATATCCTCGAGAAGCGTTGCCCAGCACTGGTCTGCTCTGAACTCATCGCCTATTATATTCTCCCCGATAAGTGTGATAGAGGCTGTGAGCATTGTGTGCTCACTTGCCCAACAGAAGCAATTAAAGGTGAGAAGGGAGAGATAAAAGTCATCGATCAAGAGAAGTGTTCCAAGTGTGGCACTTGCCTGGAGGTCTGCCCCCCAGAGTATAATGCAGTAGTAAAGTTATCGCCAATTAGTTTGCTTCCTTCTAAGGAAAAGAGCGAGTGAAATGACTAAAACAATAGCCATTGCTGGGAAAGGTGGCACTGGGAAAACCATTATTGCTGCTTTGCTCATAAAGCTCCTTTCTCAAAAAGGTATAGTTTTGGCTGTTGATGCTGACCCTAGCACTAATCTCAACCAAGCTCTAGGTTTGCCCTTAGATGAAAATAGAACTATAGGTAAAATAAGGGAGAAAATGACCGAGGATGTGTCGCGGGGGCATCTTAGCCCTTTGATCATTAAGCAAGAATACATGTATAGTAAGATAGTGGAATCCTTAGTGGAATCCAAAGGGTTCGACCTTTTAGCCATGGGGCGCCCAGAAGGTCCCGGGTGTTACTGTGCGCCTAATCAGTTCCTTCGGGTATCCCTCGACCAGTTAGTAAAGTCTTATAAATATGACTATATTGTTATGGACTGCGAAGCAGGCATGGAGCATATCAGTCGCCAAACAACAAGGGATGTGGATGCCTTGCTCCTGGTATCAGACCCAACAATAAGAGGGATTACAGTAGCAACTCGGATGAAGGATCTTATTGGGGAATTAAGGACAAAAGTGGGCCAAATTTGCCTCATAGTTAATAGGGTTAAAAATGGGTTGCCCCCAGAGATTGAAAAGGCAATCGATGATTTTGGGTTACAGCTCATTGCCACCATCCCTGAAGACCCTTATATCGCCGACCTGGAAATAAAGGGAACACCGCTTATAGAGCTGCCTCAAGATTCCCCTCTTCAATTAAAGGTGAAAGAAGTAGCGAATAGCTTAGGGTTTTAAAAATGGGATCCCATTCATCATCTCGTAATATCCAAGAGCAAGCTTATGAGCTTGCTTATAAGCTTGCTTGCGAACAACTGGTAAGTATAGATATAGAAGAGATATGCGGCAAAACTGGCGCACAGCGTATGGATTCCAACAAAATAATCATTAAATATTTAAACCAACCATATCTAATCACTCTCCCCGATGTTGAGATTTCGCTGAGGGATAGCGAGGAAGAAGCCCCGCTAAAAGACAGAATCCTAATACTTCATTATTTAACTTTGGCCAAAGGCACCCCTGCCACTAATAGATTGATCACCTTCAAGCAACTGCCAGGAGGTGCTAGCTACTTTCCAGCGTTTTCCCAAAGGGCAATAAAACCCCTTTTAAACCACTTTGGGAAAGAGCCTGAACTGCTAACAGATGCCGCGGCAAAGCTAGGAGGCTATAAGGCAAATTATGGTGATGTAGCTATAACCATTAACGCTTTTCCACGAGTACCTATAACCTTCGCCCTATGGCGAGGTGATGACGAGTTTCCCCCCAGGGGAGGTATAATGTTTGACGCTAGCATTTCCGATTACCTCTCCACTGAGGATATAACTGTGCTTTGTGAAACTATTATTTGGAGATTAGTTAAATCTCTAAGAGGGCTCTAAGAGCTTTTACCCTACTGCCAGTATTTCAATTACTTTCTGTAGATTTATAGCAAGGGCTTACATCGCTATGGAGGCTGCGTGGCAGCTTTAGCCAACATCATTGGTGGATTCTAAACTTCGAGAAAGCCTCTTGGTCGGAGGACAAGTATACTTTTTAGAGATAGTGGTGGAAGATATGCTAGGCTTTAAGGAGTAAACACCATGAGAAATACCAAAATGATGGAAAGGTTTAGATTGTTATGGAAATCTTAAACCGTTCTGGAAAAATTTGGTATAAGGTCAGCAAAACATGAAAATCTTGGGTATTGAAACCTCCTGTGATGAAACCGCCGCGGCGGTTGTTGAGGATGGTACCAGAATCGTTTCCAACATCGTGGCCTCACAAATAGATATTCATGCTCGCTACGGTGGCATAGTCCCTGAAGTCGCCTCAAGGCAACATCTCCTTACTATCATTCCTGTTGTGAATAAAGCGCTATCTGAACCTAAGCTCGCTTGGCAAGCTATTGAGGGCATCGCTGTGACCTTTGGGCCAGGGCTAGCTGGCTCATTGCTAGTGGGAGTTAATGTAGCTAAGGCAATTGCCTTAGCTACACGATTGCCTATTACCGGGGTTAACCATCTTGAAGGACATATCTATGCCAATTGGCTGACCTCACCCTTTCCCTCTCCACTTGGTGGAGAGGGCAGGGTGAGGTTCCCCTGTCTTTGCCTCATCATTTCCGGAGGGCATAGCGATTTGGTGCTAATGAAGGAGCATGGGCAATTTGAGAAACTGGGGCGAACTCGTGATGACGCCTCCGGTGAAGCTTTTGATAAGGCCGCCCGAATCTTGGGATTAGGTTACCCCGGGGGGCCAGCTATTGAGCAGGCAGCCAAATCTGGAACGCCTTGCTTGTCTCTTCCACGAGCTTGGCTTAGGGACAGCCATGACTTCAGCTTCAGTGGCTTGAAAACAGCTCTATGGCATCTTGTTCAAAAAGAAGAAATTCTGGCTAACCCTTCCAGAGTGGCTGACGCTGCAGCAAGCTTCCAATGCGCTGTGGTAGACGTTTTAGTCACCAAAACCATCGAGGCAGCAAAAGAATTAGGAGTGAAGCAAATTTTGCTTAGCGGCGGTGTGGCAGCCAATAAGCTGTTAACCGAGCGCTTCCTCAGTTCCTCGCCAATCCCTGTCCTTGTTCCTCCTCCTCACCTATGTACTGATAATGCCGCCATGGTAGCTGCTTGTGGCTATTATCATTTCCAGGCTGGCAAAATAAGCAGCTACGACCTGGATGTAGTGCCCAGTCTCAGCCTTGGTTAACTAAGCAAAAGCACTTGCTTAATAAAATGTGGAAAATTCCAAATCCCAAGCACAATATCAAAATTACAATTCAAAATGCAAGAAATTCATTTTTAAATTTTGCCTTGTCATTTTGCATTTTTACTTTTGCTCTTTTATCGTTTCGGTCATTTGAATTTGTTTAGAGTTTCGCATTTAGAATTTAGGATTTCCCCACTCCCTTACCGAATATTGAGTAGTTACACCAAGGGGCATTGGGCGCACCTCCCCTCCCGACAATAGTTTCTAAAGATATGAATCAAGCCTTGTTGCTGGCAAGCAGTAAAATTAGCCGTGTCCTCAAGGCAAAGTTGCCTTACCATATGGGATGTTAGCTCATTTTCCGCTAGTTTAGGATAGTGAACATAAAGTTCAATAGCCTTTTCCTTTAGCCCCACTTCGCTAGCTATTTCTCCCCAGGAGAAAGCAAAGGGCAATATAACGTTAATGATAATTTCAGCTGCCTTGCCATGTCCCAAAAGAGCTGATTCCCTTGTTTTCGATCTGGTATCAAAATCAAAGTGGTCTTGCCAGTAGCCATCGCCAAACACAATCAAGCTATCTTCCAGCCAGCGATACCCCGCTATCAGAGATGCTTCCTTCACTAGCTGCAATATTCCCCTCAGCAATCCTGTTTCACGATAGCGCTGAAGGAGATAGCTTTGAGCTACAATGCGTCGCACAGGAGAATTATTAGGATATATATGCCAGAGGTTCCAATTATTTTCACTCATGGTTTTAGCTTTCTTGGCAATCAATTGCCATATTTGCTCCAATTCCTGGACTTCTCCTTCCTTTAGAAATCCTCCGTGTAGCCGCTGAGAAGGTAATAGGCCAGCTGTGCCTAATAACCAGGCCTGCTTCAGAACTAAACTTTCTCTTAGCTCCATCCCCTCTATAAAACCGAGGGGTACTCTATGAGCAAGCTCCTCGAAGGGCTTCATGTTTTTAGAATAACCTAAAGCTCTCATCATGCCTTGGAAAAGCACCTGCCCTGCTTCTTCCTGTTGGCAGACTGCTTGAAGAAGAGATGCCTTTTGCCTAAACCTCTCTTCTCCAGCAATACCCAAAAGTTCCATCAGCGCTTGTCTATCTCTACGCTTCGTGAGCTGAAAACAAGGAAGCCGGTAATAAGGTATCAAATAGGCTTGATAACATAATTCATATGGTAAACATAGTACTGGAACCAGTTTGCCATTTTGCGCCACGGTAGTTGAGTTACTATCGTGCCTCGTTACTACATGAAGAATTACATTATTATATTTAGAATCAAAATGATGACCATGGTTATACCAATCGCTGGACTTAACATGAATTTCCACATCCCCCTTCACTAAATTAGACTCATCAATAGTGATGATCGCATCCCGGAAATCGGGGCCACTATCACCATTAACTCTGCCAGGATAGATTAGCTTGATTCGCTCACCTCCTTCGGTGATCAACTCCCTTCCTAGCAGCTGTGGCCACATCAAGGCTATTAACTTCTCAGAAATTTTTATCCGCTTCCGTGTAAACATGGCAAAAAAATTAACTCCTACTTGCTCTTTATCAATCCGATAAACTTTAAGGCATCTTCATACATAGTTATATTGTTGAATAGAACATAAGCATCGCTACCACTCAATTCCCAGAGCCTTGCCAATTCATCATCAATATATTGGTGACGATAGTTGCGTCCCCCATGTAAGCGAAAGTATCTTGTTTCCCCAGATAGAGCTCTTCTTTCCAAAGGGTTGACGCAATGAATAAGATCCAATTCTTGGCATAATGCTGTAATAACGTTATCGCTCCACCCACCTCGGGGCTCCCAGACAAAGATAAAATCATCCCTACCTATATTAGTAAAGAAATATCTCATATTCCCGATGTTTTCCGCACTCGAAGTGAATTTCGCTGGACACTGAAAGACGATAACTTTAGCTTTAAGAAATTGAGCAATATCCCGAGTTTTCGCCCATGCCGCAAAGACTTCCTCAGCAGGCTTGAAGAAACCATAATTGCTCTCCTTACCAGCAGGAATTTGTAAGCCAGCTTTGCGGTAGGTTGGGCTTGTTGATGGATGTGTTATCAATTGCCACGCTTTTAAACTAAATTCAAAACCTTCAGGAGCTTCCCCACGCCACTTTTTAATAGTCCCAAAGGAAGGAGGTTTGTAGAAAATCTGCTGTATCTCTACCAGCCTGAATTTCTGGAAATACTTTTTCTTCCCCCTGGGAAAACCACAGCACCCCACTTTAATGCGCATCATGCTTTTCCTTAGCCTTATAGTCGAACCCGCTACGCTCAGCAATAATGCTGAGCAAGGTGGCTGAAGTTCCCCGAGGCTGGTACATCCCTATCTCCCATTCGCTAATCGTTTGTTGTCGCGTGCCTAATTCCTCAGCTAGCTTTGTTTGAGTTAGCCCTAAATGTTGCCTCAAAGCCCGAACGCGCTTTCTATCCCATTGCCTTCTTTTCCGCTGTCTCATTAAAATTAAATTATACACGGTTTAGTGTAGAAAAACAAGGGCAAATTCTGTAAAAATTCGGGTAAAATTTGTTGCACTTTAAATTTTTTGTGTTATAATAATTAGCAGTCTTAGCATTAGAGTGCTAAAATAGTTATTAAAAAGGGAGGTAGTATGGCAGCAAAGATTGAACCTTTGGGAGATAGAGTGGTAATCAAACCTCTTCCTAAAGAAGAAGTAAGCAAAGGGGGGATTGTCTTGCCCGACACAGCTAAGGAGAAACCTCAAGAGGGTAAAATCATTGCTGTGGGTCCAGGCAAGTTATCCGAAGATGGCAAACGAATAGCCATGGAGGTAAAAGTAGGAGATAAGGTGATTTATTCCAAATACGCTGGCACTGAATTTAAGCTAGATGATGAGGAAGTGGTTATTATGCGTGAGAGCGATATTTTAGCTAAGAGAAGTTAATAAAAATATAGAAAGGAGGAAAACAAATGGCAAAGCAATTACTTTTTGCTGAGGGAGCAAGAAAATCATTAAAAACGGGTATAGATACCTTAGCCCAGGCAATCAGGGTGACTCTGGGACCACGTGGGCGCCCGGTGGCATTGGACAAGAAATTTGGTGCCCCTACTGTCATAAATGATGGTGTATCCATTGCCAAGGAAATAGATCTGCCCGATCCCTTTGAGAACATGGGGGCTCAATTAGTGAAAGAGGCAGCAACAAAAACCAATGACCAATGTGGTGATGGCACAAGCACATCCGTTATCCTGGCTCAAAGTATTGTTAGCGAAGGCTTTAAGAATATCGCTGCTGGTGCTGACTCACAGGCTTTAAAGCGCGGCATTGAGAAGGGGGTGGAGGTTGTAGTTGATGAGCTGAAGAAAATGTCCATTCCTGTAGCTGGTAAAGAACAAGTAGCCCAAGTAGCTGCTCTATCAGCGGTTGATCAGGAAATTGGGAATTTGGTTGCCGACGTGATGGAAAAGGTAGGCAAAGACGGCGTTATCACTGTTGAAGAGGGCAAAGGGCTGAAGTTTGAAACTGAGTATGTCGAGGGCATGAAATTCGATCGCGGCTATATCAGCCCTTATTTCATCACTAACCTCGAACAGATGAGAGTAGAGCTGGAAGACCCCTATATCCTTATCACTGATAAGAAAATTTCCGCCCTGAACGATATTCTGCCCACCTTGGAAAAAATCGTCCAAACTTCCAAGAACATTGTGATTATTGCCGAAGATGTGGAGGGTGAACCTTTAGCCACCTTAGTGGTCAATAAACTAAGGGGCACTTTGTCCCCTCTGGCAGTAAAAGCGCCTGGCTTTGGTGATCGTAGGAAGGCAATGCTTCAGGATATAGCTGTTCTCACCGGGGGCAAGGTCATATCTGAGGAAATCGGTAGGAAATTAGATTCAGTGACCATAGAGGACTTGGGGCGAGCCAGAAGAATAGTCGCAGATAAAGATAATACCACCATCGTTGAAGGGAAAGGTTCAAGTGAGGCTATTGAGGCTCGAATCAAGCAAATCAGATCCGAGATCGATATCAGTACCTCTGACTATGATAAGGAAAAATTACAGGAGAGGTTAGCCAAATTGGCTGGCGGCGTGGCAGTAATTAAGGTAGGTGCTGGTACTGAAGTAGAGCTAAAAGAGAAGAAGCATCGTGTAGAGGATGCCTTATCAGCTACGAGAGCTGCTGTAGAAGAGGGCATCTTGCCCGGCGGCGGCGTTGCCCTGCTCAACTCGATACCAGCCTTGGCTAAGCTTGATGTCAAGGGCGATGAAGCCACAGGTATCGCTATATTGAAAAGAGCTTTGGAAGAGCCTATCCGCTGTATTGCTACCAATAGCGGCAGAGAGGCTTCAGTAATAGCGAATAGGGTAAAGGAAAGCAAGCCTGGTATAGGCTATGACGCACTTAAAGATGAAATAGATGTCGATATGGTGAAAAGAGGCATTGTGGATCCCCTTAAAGTTACTAGATCTGCTTTGGAGAACGGTGCTAGCATTGCTAATATGATCTTGACCACTGAATCCTTAGTAACTGACATCCCTGAGAAGGAAAAGGCAATGCCAGCTTACCCACCGGAATATTAAAGGATAAGGGGGGCTAGCTAGCCCCCCTTATAACTTAAGCAATTCCATTAAAGGCTCTTCCTTCTCAACAGGACCCACTACAGCTAAGTTAAGTTTCTCACCAATTAGAAGCTCCTGAGCGACCTGCTCCAAATCATCGATGGTGATAGCATCAATGATAGAAATGACCTCGTCTATATCAAGAATTTGCTGCCTTAATAACTCTTGGCTACCTAGCCACAAAGCCACATTTTGACTATCCTCAAGCCGCAATTGTAGCCTTCCCTTCGACAGTTCCTTAGCCCTGGTAAGCTCGCTTGGTGTAATTCCTTGTCTCAGTTTGGATATTTCCTCCATAACGGCCGCAATGGCAGTTTCTAGTTTCTTAGGATCAACACCAGCATAGATAGTAAACGATCCTGAATTTAAAAAATGCTCCACGTAACTGTGAATATCATAGGCTAGCCCCTTTTTCTCCCGAATCTCGGTAAATAGCCGACTACTCATCCCGCCACCCAATACTGTGTTAAGTAAATCGAGGGTAAAACGCTGCCGGTGGAGGCGAGAAAACCCGTGAACAGCAAGGCAAAGGTGCGCCTGCTCCACATTCCTGGACTCAATACGCAGCCTGGGCTCCGTTTGCTTATCATTACCGACATAGCCAGTCGTTAGCTCGCCAGCAGACCATTTGCCAAACAGCGGCTCAATTTGAGCCACTGCTCGCTTATGTCGTATATCCCCGGCAACGCTAACTACAACATTACTGGGCACATACCTGCGAGCGATATAGTTTAATATCTGCCCTCTGGTTATGGAGGACACAGTCTCTTTAGTCCCAATAACTTCCCGCCCTAGAGGCTGCCCTGGCCATAACAGCTCGTCTATAAGCATATTTACTCTTTGTTGCGGGAGGTCCAAGTTCATGTTGATTTCCTCAATGATAACCTGGCGCTCCTTCTCCATATCTCTGGCATCAAAGCGAGAATTAAACAGCAAGTCGGATAACACATCCAGAGCAACAGGAAAGTAAGCGCTAGCTACCTTACACCAAAAAACAGTTGCCTCCTTATCTGTGCCAGCATTAATTATGCCGCCAACACCTTCAATATCCCCGCTTATTTCCTTAGCCGTTGGTCGCCGCTGTGTTCCTTTAAAATATAGGTGCTCGGCAAAATGGGAGATACCAGCCTCCTCCCCATCTTCGTAGCATGAACCAGTGCCCACAAGCAGAGCAAGGCATACTGAGCGGCTATGGGGCATGGTGCTGGTGATAACCCTTAGCCCATTATCAAGAACAGCCTTGTCATACATTGTCAGGAATTCTACTTCGATTACCCCTGCCGGTCAACCATCGTTCCTGGAGCAACCGGTGAGAGATATTGCCTTCTCACCGTCATTGCGAGGGGCGTTAGCCCCGAAGCAATCTCCTCTCCCTTGAAGGGAGGGGTTTAAGGTGAGGGTGCCACATCATATGAAACGAGCATAAGAGCTTGACGCTTACAGCTTGCCAGGCTAGACTCTACCCAACGAATTGGGGGTAGTCACCATTCAGGTGTTAGGTAATGGAGGGCCGTAACTAGATGATTTCAGACCCGAACTTATTTAGAAAAACCAAGATAGTCTGCACCATCGGGCCAGCAAGTGGTTCAGCCCAGATGATAGAAAAGTTGGCTTTGGTTGGGATGAATGTAGCCCGCCTTAATTTTTCTCATGGTACCTATGAGCAGCATGCCACGCATATAGAAGCCATTCGCCGGGTTTCATCAAAGTTAAGCTTACCATTGGCCATCCTGCAAGACCTGCCCGGCCCAAAGATTAGAACCGGTAGGCTGAAAGCAGAGACAGTATGGTTGAAGGAAGGCGACGATTTCACCCTCACCAACAAGGGGATTGTAGGTGATGAGCACATAGCATCGGTGAGCCTCGCCTCGCTACCTAACGACGTTAGCCCTGGTAACATTATATTCCTAAATGATGGCGCAATTAAGCTAGAAGTGGTAAGCACCACCAATAGCGAAATCAGGTGCAAGGTAGTCGTTGGCGGGATACTTGCTTCAAAGAGAGGCGTCAATATACCTAGCGTGAGGCTCAATGTGCCGTCCATTACTGATGAAGACTTAAGCCACTTGCTCTTTGGCCTCGAGCACGGAGTGGATTTCGTCGCTCTTTCGTTTGTCAGGGAAGTAGGCAATGTGCGACAGGTAAGGCAGTTTTTGCAAGCAAAAGGGGCAGATGTGCCACTTATCGCCAAGATTGAGAAGCACGAGGCAGTGGGTAACATTGATGAAATCATCGCCGAGGCAGATGGTATAATGGTAGCTCGCGGTGATTTAGGAGTAGAGATACCCCTAAAAAGAGTGCCACTAGTACAGAAGGAGATCATATCCAAGTGCAACCGTGTCGGCAAGCCTGTCATTGTAGCCACCCAGATGCTGCAATCAATGATACATTCCCCATTCCCTACACGCGCCGAGGTTAGCGATGTTGCCAATGCCATTCTCGACGGCACAGATGCAATTATGCTCTCAGGGGAAACGGCTATCGGGAAATATCCGAAAGAGGCTACTCTGATGATGAGGCAAATTGCCCTCGAGACTGAGATGGCCTTACCTTATCACCGCATCTTATCAGAGAAGACAGAAACCGTCATGCCTCAGACTGATGATGCCATAAGCTATGCTGCCTGCCATATAGCTGAGCAGCTTGGGGCAGCGGGCATCATAGCCTATACTACCTCAGGGAGCACGGCCCAGCGAGTAGCCAAGTATCGCCCCAAAGCACCCATCCTGGCCATTGCTCCAAAGGATAGCGTCAGAAAAAAACTCGCACTCTATTGGGGAGTCTACCCTTACCAAGTCCCCGAATATACCAGTGTAGAGGAAATGTTTGAAAAAGGAGCACAGCTAGCTATCAGACTGGGTTTAGCCAAGAGTGGTGATCTTGTCGTTGTGACCGCTGGCGTCCCCCTTAGAGTGCCGGGAAGCACTAACATGCTCAAGGTCCAAAAGATTGCTTGAGGTTCCGGATTCTGCTTTGGAAATTCACCTGAGTTTTCTTATCCTAGGTATATAGAAGTCCTTACCCACCCTGGTAATGTAGAACTCCCCTTCCTTTAGGAAGTAGCGCTCGTCTAAGCAGAGAGCGACCTCAGTTTGTTTACCAAGATACCAAGCAAATGCACTACCATTCCAACAATCGAGCGTGTGGAAACAATAGCATTGAAACGACATGCCTCGTGGCAGCACATACATTGTATGCAGAGACTCGGATTTATCCTTGCTGTCTTGCTTGCTACTGAGATAGCACCCGCCGGACAGATTTTCTCGCACTCGCGGCATCCTGTGCACTGACTCTCTATTACCCGCGGCCTGACGGAAAGTTGACGCGTTACGAGTCTGGGCAAGAATCCAGGGGCCCTTTGTATGAACAAGTTAGTAGCGCTGACCGGAGCCTTGAAATCAGGAACGGCAATGCTTTCCAGCCTCTCTCCAACCACCTTGATATTATCAAGATTCCCAACCCCAAGACCTCTCTCATCGCAGTATCGGGTTGTGTAAATATCCATAGGCTTCAAACCAACCATCTTAGCCATCACTGCATCAAGAGCCACCACCTCCTGACTGGCCAAGACAACCCCGAGTCTCCTCAGCCCCCCAGATGCCGGGCCTTCTCCTTCCATGGCAACAATGCCATCCATTATCGTTAACTGTGGTCTGATAGCAGAGAAGATGTCTGTCAAAACCTGACTAAAATCCTCACTCTTCACATATTCACCGTGAAATCTTGTGCGAAGACCACTGGGAATCATGCCATACATGTTCTTTACGCCGCCCGTAAGAACGGTGAGAGAATGCGTCTTCAATTTGGGAAGATTGATTATCACATCAGCATCCATGGCAATCTTGGACAGATATATCTTATCCAGGAAATGCCCGTTACACTCGACTTCTACAAATCCACCCTCTCTAAGATTGACCAACCTGACTCCCACTCTTTCGCACATCTGCCGAAAACCAGAGATGCTAAATCCGTCTGCGCCGTCAGACGCAATATCATCGCCTACCGTAACATTGTCACTAAACGTTTTCAGCAATCTCAAAACAGCTTCGGCAAAAACCGGATGCGTAACGATTCCTTTTTCCGGAGGAGATGGTGGCGGAAGGTGATTTATTTTGACAAAAACCCTGCTCCCGGGCTTAATCACTCTCTCCAACCCGCCTATCAGTTCAACACCTTTCTTCACCGCTTCATAAATCAGGTCGCAGTCATAATCCTGAACCTTTACTATGGACACCGTTGCATTCCTCAGCTTGGCATCCTTCAAAGAGGTAGACTCTCTCTCCTGCCTATCTACAAGCTTGTCCATCATTTCCCTGCCACAATAGCAGTATAGCCCATATTTTAAGCCTTTTCCCACCCACTCTCCACCCTGTCATTGCCAGCCATCTCCATTCTGTCATCGCGAGCCATCCCCTTTCCGTCATTGCGAGCCATTTCCATCACGTCAGTGCGAGCGCAGCGCGGCAATCTCACTATTCCTCTCTCCCCTGCTCCCTTCTGTCACTGCAAGCCATTTCCATCACGTCATTGCGAGCGGAGCGTGGCAATCTCAGCATTCCTCTCTCCCTGGAGGGAGAGAACTACAGTGAGGGGGTATATTGTCCTCCCAGCATTGAATGCTGCATCCCTGAAAGCCAGCCATTCCATACAGCATTTTCTCTTTTTCAGGCGAAAACTTGTGACAACCTAGCTGTCATTGACATGTGCCATGCTATAATCTAATGGAAAGAGCAAGCTATGGAGCAATGGCCTGATGCCTACCTTGATATAGAGACCACTGGCTTATCTCGTTTTTATGACTATATCACTGTAATCGGCATTTACCTCTGCAATAGCAGCCAGGATAAGCTCATTCAATTGGTAGGTGAACAAGTGACCACCGATAACCTTCTCAAGACTCTTGAAGGCGTAAATACGATTTATACCTATAACGGCAGCAGATTCGACCTGCCCTTCATTGATGCTTCTCTGGAGACAAACCTTGCCACTGAATTCCACCATCACGACCTGATGTACGACTGCTGGCGAAATTACCTATATGGCGGCTTCAAGGCGGTTGAGCAGCAATTAGGAATTCCCAGACAATTGAAAGGCATTGGTGGATTCGAGGCAGTGCTGCTATGGTGGCGATATCAGAACGATGGTGACCAGAATGCTTTAGCTTTGCTGTTACAATATAATAAGGAGGATGTGGTAAATTTGAAGGCTCTGCGGGAGAGGCTGGATGGATGGAGAGTGTGACAAGCTCTTGTGTCCTCCCACTCTACATCTACATCCAGCTATCCAAAAAGCAACATATCATAAGGAGGTTTGAATACAATGGATTATAAGGAATTAGAAAAAGGTATCAAATACTCTGAGGATAAGCGGCCGCCTAATCGGGCTTGGGAGTATACCTACCGCAGACTGAGACAGAGAGACATACAAGAGCCCGGTTACTGGTTGCACCTCGAAAGAATGGATGTAACCCGACTAGCAACTGAAATAATTGATGGCTTCCTGAATCCTTGGAAATGCCGCCTTCCAAGACCTTGCACTGACAAGGGGTGGCAAGTCGTGATCAATCTAGAAAGGGCCGTACACCAGTTGCCTCAGTACTATGCGTCTCTGGCTACTTTTGGAATTGAGCACGTAGATTTCCAATGCCCCGTCACTCTCAAAGGCAAAAGGGAATCGATTCGGAACGTCATCGACTCGATATACTCTATCTTTCTTCAAATCGAAGGATTTGGCCCAACGGCCGCGTCTAAGCTGATGCATATGGCTCTTCCTGATTTATTTGTCATGTGGGACGATGGCATTATTCAAAGGTATTGCATGCCAAAGCAGAAGTTACCTGGACTTAAGCAAGCCAAAAAGTCATATTTAGCCTTTCTAATTCTGATGCAGGAGAACATCCGCCATGTAATTGAGAGTTACCCACTGGCATCTGAACTCACTGGCCCAGAAGTAGTTCAAAGTATCCAAGTAAAACACAACAATCTCTCCCTACCAAGACTACTTGATATGGCCAATATGGCAGTGCGGGATTGCGAACAAACTATCTGCATACCTTGCATGAAAAAGGCTAAAGACAAATGGGACAAGCTTGGGCTCGTGACTACCTAGAACTTTAGTGACGAGGACTCTAATGAGTAAAGTACGGAAATGAAGCTCACCCACGATGGGTAGCCGAAACTGGAGCAACTATGCCTATCTATTCTCATTCGCAGCTAAGTATGTATGAACAATGTCCCTTAAAGTACAAGCTTCGCTACCGGGACAGGATTAAACGGGACATTGAAGGCGTTGAGGGCTTCCTGGGCACGAGGGTTCATGATACTCTGAAGAAGTGTTATGACAACCTCAGGTTTACCAGGATAAATAGCTTGAACGATTTGCGCGCCTACTATAATAAAATCTGGCAGGAGAACTGGCACGAATCAATCCTTATTATGAAGCAGGCCTTGACACGGGAAGACTACAGAGCCCTGGGTGAGAAGCTGATTAAAACTTACTATGAGCGCTATTCGCCCTTTGACTCGGATATGACCATAGGCACGGAGATGGGGCTCAATTTCTCCCTGGATGACGAGAACAAATACAGGATGACGGGCTACATAGACCGGCTGTCACGGGATAAAGATGATGTTTATCAAATTCACGACTATAAGACATCAGCTCACCTGCCGAGCCAGGAAGACACAGACAATGACAGGCAGCTTGGCTTATACCATATTGGGATTCAGAAGAAGTGGCCAGATATTGAGAATATCAGGCTTATCTGGCACTACCTTGCTTTTGACAGAGAATTGGTTTCCTATCGTACCCCAGAAGCTATTTCAAATCTGATTCAAAATACTAAGAGCTTAATTGACGAAATAGAGTCTGTTCGGGATTTCCCGCCATGTGAATCGCCCTTATGCGAATGGTGCGAGTATCCTGACCTCTGTCCGCTGAGAAAACATTTCATCAGGGTGGAAGCCCTACCTGTCAACGAGTATCTCAACGAGCCGGGAGTCGCGCTGGTTAACAAATATGTGGCTCTTAAGGATGAAGCGAAAAAGGTAGACCAGGAGACAGAGAAGGTAAAGGCGGCAATACTTGATTATGCTAGAAGAGAAGAGGTTGAAATCATAAAGGGCAGTGACTATAAAGCAAGGGTTAGATTTGATGAGAAACTAAGATTCCCGGGCAAGAATGATGAAGAGCGCCAGGAACTGGACGAGGTAATTAAGCAAGCAGGCAAATGGGCAGAGGTTTCCCAGCTTGATACCGCATCGCTCATCCGCGTCGTTGCGAACAATCTGTGGAACAAAGACTTAATTAATAAAGTCATGAAGTGCGGCAGAATTGAGGTGACCGATTCCATTCACATATCGAAATTAAAGGACAAGGAGAAGTAGGGGATATAGGCTCAGGCAAGGAGCGGTGAAACCACGCAGGTTGACTGGCCCGACAAGAGGTGTCCATCCACAGGCCTCTTCTTTGTCATTGCGAGCCAAAGGCGTGGCAATCTCACTTCGCAGCGGGGGTTTATCTCCGCCTGTACCTCACCAGATAAGGGGACGGGCGGACGAGGGCACCCTTTTGGTTGGGGACGAGCCCCAACCCCACAAGATTGCTTCGTCGCTTATGCTCCTCGCAATGACAGGAAGGAAGCGCTCCCCGCGATGATAGAAAGGAGGCATCCACCGCGATGACAGGAAAGGCGGCAATGATAAGAGGGAAAGCTATGTGTCATTGAGCATACGAATGAGTACACTCGCTTGCTGTGTAGGAGCTATCAGCGTAAAATCCTGCTTATAGAGGGGTAAAGAAATGGAGCAGGTGAAGTTAGAGGAACTTCCTAAGGAGACCTTGATAGAATTGGCAAGAATGTATGCTCGAAACTGGCAAACTTTAGATGGGCTGTGGTTTCGAAACGTTGAAGCCCAATACGGGCTTGAAGCTGCCGAAGCTAAAATACAATCTTTCATTGAGATGCTGGGCAATGATGCCAGGCTGCTAACGGAAGGCGAAGAAATCAAGTCGCATGACCTCTTTACCCGCCTGACCTCAAAGAAAACCATCACCGGTGAAGACGAAACCGAACAGAGCGAGTTGAAGTACTTACAGGTTATCCGAAATATCCGCGATAACGAACCGCATTTATTTGAAAAGATTAAACGCCTGCCTAAAAAAGCTCGTACTGCCAGAACTAACGAAAACAAAGATAATACTCTGCTTACCTACTTCCGCAAGGGCAAGCTGCAAAAATTCTATCTTTCACAAAATCAGTCAACTCGAGAATCAGATTTCTTCTCCACCGCCAGGCAACTCGAAGTGGATAAAGACACCCAACGCCAGTCTATCCCCCAGGATTATTACGACCTGTTAGACATGAACAAGAAAGCATTCCAATTAGCTACTACCGAAGAGGCGCCGGTGACAAAAATGAAAGGCGGCCGGGATACTGCTACCTTCGTGCTTAAATTCCTGAAGTCCAATCAAATTAAACACTTCCAGGGTTATACCGAGGGTGATGAGCTTTACATCAAACAGGTCATTAAACTCATAGAGGAGGGAGGTCTGCCTAAACAAACCACCAAAACGCTGCAAAAAGAATTGAGCGAAGAGCTAAACCCGATAAGAATACTGGGGATACTGAAAAAGAATATTCCCTCAGAGTTTTTCAAAGAGCCCGTGGCTGAGGGTGCCGCTCAAACTTCGGGCCCCAGAGAGGTAATCCTTTCCGAATACCTCATAAGCACACAATAGTAATAATGAAGAAACATCAAAACAATTATGCTTTCATCGATGGACAGAATCTCAACCTATCCATACAGGAGTTGGGGTGGAAACTGGATTTCAGAAAATTCAGAATCTATTTGAGTGAAAAATATAGTGTCGGCACAGCATACTATTTTATTGGCTTCGTTGAAGGGAACAATGACTTATATGTCTCGCTTCAATCAGCAGGATATATTCTGATTTTCAAGCCAACACTTAAATTACCAAATGAAAAAGTGAAAGGTACCGTCGATGCCGAACTGGTATTACAAGCAATGATTGATCTGAACAAATACCAACAAGCGATAATTGTAACCGGTGACGGCGACTTTGCGTGTCTGGCTGCATACCTGCGCAAGGCAGATAAACTGCAATGCGTATTAGTCCCAAACATAAATAAATATTCCGCTTTACTGAAAAAAGCGGCTCAAAAACGCATCGCCTTTATGAATGATTTAAAGAAAAAATTGGAGTATAAATGAAAAGAACCCTATAAGGACAGAACCTTATAGAGGTCTTTCCGTCGTGATTCTAGTATAAGTATAACAGATACATATATTTTGTCAAATAGGTTGTTTGCATGGATAAACAAGCCGCCGCAAAAATCATCAGGGATACTTTTGAAAAACCCTTTGACAAGGGACGATTTATCACCTTTAGTAAAAACCTCGTCAATTATCTGGACGACTCAAAGAACTTTACTTATCGAGGGAATATTATCCCCGATGCCTACGAGCCATATATCCATACCCTTGAGCGGATAGGCAAATATCAGGATGCCAATGACAACAAGATAGACATCCTCATCGCCCAGCTCAAAAAGGAAACTTCCCTTGAGCATGCCCGCACCATGCAAAGAAATTTTATTGCCTGGTATCTCAACGGCAGCCGTGGCGGCGACCTTAAAGATGCTGCCCTTGTCGCTTTTGTCTCTCCCGATTCAGAAGACTGGCGCTTTTCCCTGGTAAAAATGGATTACCTCCTTGAAGAATCGCCCAGCGGAAAGACAAAAGTAAAAACAGAACTCACCCCTGCTCGCAGGTTTTCCTTCCTGGTCGGTGTGAATGAAAGCAGCCATACCGCACAGAGCCAATTAGTCGATATTCTGGCAGATGATAGAAATAATCCCACGCTCCCTACTTTGCAAAATGCCTTCAATATTGAGGTAGCCACCAAAGAATTCTTTAATAGGTATCGCGACCTTCTCTACAAAGTTAATGAAGAACTTGATAAGCTAGTTGCCAGGGATAAGACTATCAGCCAGGAATTTGATGATAACGGCATAGATACCATCAATTTCGCCAAGAAACTGCTCGGGCAGATTGTCTTCCTGTATTTCTTGCAAAAGAAAGGATGGCTTGGAGTCCCGGAAAATAAAAACTGGGGCCAAGGCGCTAGAAAATTCCTGCGGAATCTGTTTGAAAGGTGTAGACGAGAAAAGCGGAATTTCTTTAATGACTACCTGGAATTTTTATTTTATGATGCCCTAAACAGACAGGACAGAGGTGGCATTGACCCTAGTTACTATCACAGATTTGACTGCCGTATCCCATTTCTAAACGGAGGTTTGTTCAACAGCGATTACGACTGGGTTAAAACGGACATCGTCATCCCAAATGATATTTTCTCCAACCGCAAGACTGCCAGTGATGAAGGTAGTGGCATTCTGGATATCTTTGACCTCTACAATTTCACCGTTAAGGAAGACGAGCCGTTAGAAAAAGAAGTGGCAGTTGACCCAGAAATGCTGGGCAAGGTTTTTGAGAACCTTCTGGAGGTTAAAGCCCGTAAGTCCAAAGGTACCTATTATACCCCTCGTGAGATTGTTCATTATATGTGCCAGGAGAGCCTCATTAACTACCTGGATACCGTAATTAACACTGGCGATGTTCCATTGGTACATACTCCTCCGCCTCAAGGAAAATTGCTCGGAAAGCCAGACCCCCAACAAGCAGCGTTGAAAACTCCTCAATACAGAGTTCTAGTCCCTCGGGAAGATATCGAAGAGTTCGTTCGTAAGGGTGAATCTACCATTGAGCATGATAGCCGAGTCGAGAGTCATGGTAAAGAAACCGAGCGCTATTCCTACAAACTTCCCGAAAGCATCCGTCACAATGTGAAATTGGTTGACGAAGAACTAGCCAATATCCGTGTCTGCGACCCTGCAGTCGGCTCTGGGGCATTTCTAGTCGGCATGATGATGGAAGTTGTCCGCGCCAGAAATACGCTTACCACATACTTAGCAGATAAGGAAGGTAGAACCAACTACAACTTCAAGCGCCATGCTATTCAAAATTGCCTTTACGGAGTGGACATAGACCCCGGCGCAGTAGAGATTGCCAAGCTCCGGCTCTGGCTTTCACTGGTAGTTGATGAAGAAGATATCAGGCAAATTCAGCCTTTGCCAAACCTGGACTACAAGATCGTCTGTGGCAACTCGCTTCTGGGTGTGGAGAAAAACTTATTCAATCTGGAGCTATTCAATAACCTCGAGAATTTGAAATCACTCTACTTCAACGAAACCAACACCAAGAGGAAGCAGGAATACAGGAGCCAAATTGATGACTTAATCAGACAGATTACAAACGACAACGAGAACTTCGATTTTGAAGTGTACTTTTCTGAAATCTTCCACGGAGATAATAAAGGCTTTGATGTGGTGATTGCCAATCCACCATATATTGAAGCACGGGGAATACAACAAAAGCATGTAGACACATATAGGAGGTTATTCAAGACTGCCGGTAATAGAGTTAACACTTTTGCTTTCTTTGTGGAAAAAGGAATAGAACTTCTGAATAATGAGAGAATTCTTTCTTTCATCATCCATAGAAATTCAATACGTTCAAATGATTATAGGAAACTTAGGAAGTTCATACTTGATAATACCAAAATCAAGAACATCTTGAGTTTTAAAATCGGAGTCTTTGAGGAGGTGACTGGTGAGGTGGTAGTTTTGGTTCTACAGAAAACCAAGAATAATCAAGGAAATACAATTAAAGTGGATTTCCTGAATAATACTATTACTCAAGAATTTAACTATACACTTCTTGAGCAAGACGTGTTTAATAATCTTCCTGACTACAGATTCAATATTTATCTGAATCGTTCACGGATACAAGTGTTAGACAATATGAATAAGCATCATAGGCTTGAAGAATTTGCTGACGTTAAGCAAGGTATTATCGTTGGTAATGAGAAGAAATATATCAAGACATATCAACAATCTTCTAAATACAAACCAATCCTTAGAGGTAAGAACGTATCTAAGTATAGGATAAATTTCCAAGGTGAATATTTATATTATGTCACTGGAACAAGAATATTAACGAGAGGTAAGACGAAGGACTTATTCGAAATTCCTGAAAAAATTCTAACGCAGCATGTATCTTCAAAGATTGTAGCAGCATTGGATACTAACAACTATTATTATCTTCAAACAATTAATGGGATAACCAGCAAAAAGGAAACCATTACAAATAGGTATTTGCTAGCCTTGTTAAACTCCACACTCATGAACTTTTATTATGAGTATACTTTTAATATAGGAGCAGAATTCACAACAGCAGTGGCAATCGAGAATCTTAATAAATTACCTTTTAAGGAAATCTCTCGATCTGCACAACAACCATTCATTGACCTAGTTGACAAAATCCTCGCTATCACCAAAGCTGAAGACTATCTTGCCAATCCCACCAAGCAAGCCAAGGTCAAAGAATACGAACGCCAGATTGACCAGATGGTGTATCAGCTCTACGACCTCACGCCCGATGAAATTGTAGTGGTGGAGGGCTCCATAAAATAACATGGAAGCAAATACTTACAATAAGTACAAAATAAAAATATCTGATTTGAAATTCGTATGTATTGAAGCCAATGGAGAACAAGGAAAGGGATTCGTATACCCAGATATATCGGATAAATTGCCCAAATTATACGTCGTCAAACACCGTAAAGAAATTTACTATGTTGGAATTACTTCTCAAGACATCAGAAAGCGCCTGAGGTATGGCTTCTCAACTCAGGGTAAGCATGGTTATCATGGATACAAATGGAAGAACAAGAATGCAGCCGATCTATTAATCTGGAGCTTTCCTGACAGCACTCAAGAACATGTGGAAGCGATAGAAGCAGAGCTGGTTTATTTTATCAGGGAAAAAACCGGTAAATGGCCAAAATACCAGATGGAAATTCACTTTCATGGAGCATCAGAAACCGAGAGACAAGTTGCCAAATCTATACTCAGCAGATGTTTAAACGGAGTTTAGGTTTAGAAAAATGAGTAGGTCACCAGAACTCAGATTTGATATTAGTTTCTACAATGACGAACATCGAGCTATATTGATGAGACACAAGTATGCTGCCCGCATAAAGCAACTGGTGGATTCTGGCCTGAGCGTAAAAGAAAAAGAATTCCAGGTATATGCCATGTTCACCGAGCAAGATGGCCGTCCCAGGTTCCGTAATTACTCAGAACTGAAAAGAAAGGTGCCAGGCAGAATAAAGTTACTTAAGGATTACATTGACACCAAGAACGGCACCGTGCGCTCTTTAGTCCAACCCGGGAAAAACCAGGTTACCGAAAGGGTTGGTGTAGCCTCTGCATTATTAGTAATGAATAAAGTATTTGGTTTGCACCGCGCCGATTGGGAGCGTATTCCGGAAACCAGTAAACGCAAAACTATGGATTTCCAGCTTGCTTCCGATGGCAATGACTTCATATTAGTTGAAGCCAAAGGAACTGCTTTTGAGACCGGTAATTTGCATCGGGATGCAGATTTGGAGCGACATATTAAGGAAAAGAAAAAGGCTCATCTAGCGGAAAATGCCAACCTTACATCACTTTTTGGTGTCATCACAGGTATTCCTTGCGAATTAGAGAAAACTGCTCAATGTCTATTGTTAGACCCTCTTTTTGAGAATATCAGAATGGACGCGGCAAAATATCAGCTATTAGCTCGCTTATATTTCTATTCTCGGATACTGAGAGTAATTTCACGTGGTCAGTTGGTCAGGGCACTTCTTAATCGCATTGCTGTTTTAAAAAGAGCCAGCAACTATACTGAATTCGACAAGCTCCCATTAGTAGACATATACGGAGAGCCAATAGCCCCACCGCCTGAGAATACTTCATCAATATGGAACAAGACCGTCGTAAAAGATAAGATAATTGGGCAAATGTTCCCTGTGAGTAAAACTGATTTTGTCTATTATGCACTTGATATGGACATATATCGTCTAATGGTGGAGCAGAATTTTGAGGCTATCCGCAAGTTCAGCTCAACGCTAGACGAGCAGTTTATTGAGAATGTAACCTATGATAATGCGATAGTTGACGTTCGAGATTTGCAGGAATATGGCATTCCTTATGAATCATTTGAGAAATTTGACGAAGCAAACAAAGTCATTATCGCTCTTACTGGCAGTGTAAATTATAGTCTGTCAGGGCAAGTGATTGGTTTTTTTAGGTTGCCAGAGAGGACATTGCCATAAATATTGGCGTTTTATTATGTTTTTCTTTGAAGTCGTAATTCTTGTTTGCCCAGACTGACTAGATGGTTTATAAGCTGTATGGGCTAACGCCGGAAGAGATTGCGGTAGAGGGTAAGTTGAAATAGACAATACATAAAAGATAGGAGGAGCTATGCGTTATCTAAATAACTCAGAACTATCCCAGTTCCACGACGCTTTGTTGAAAATGTTCCAAAAGCACGCCACCAATGTAGGTAAAAAGGATTGGGGACATCCGCACGGGATAGACTATTGTGACACCTACTCATTCAATACTAAATATGGTACTTTGCGTATAGGTCACGAAGATTACGTACAGGAGGAGCGCTGGTGGATACCGATAGAGTTGAAAAAACAAGTTCCCAGTGATCAATTGTCAATCGCCTTTGAAATGAACATACCAAAAACAAGGAATATGCGTCTTGCAGTTCACTACGCAATTGACGAGAATAATATCGTCCATATACTTCATAAAGGGAAATTCACGGTTGGGCATGGCAGTGTGAGTATGTCCGAGTTTTTTAATTACTACCGAAAAATTCCTAGCAAATGGCAACTCATCAATTTTTACAGCTATGACTATTTGGAGCTTGGGAGAGTTAACCTGATTTTAACCGATACCGAGTTCGTCCAATTGCTTGACTCGCTGGCTGAATTTGCTAGATACATCCCAAAATTTAAGAGCATTTATAGGGAATGAAATAAAAACGAACGCCAAATTGACCAGATGGTTTATCAGCTCTACGACTTCACGGCCGAGGAGATTGCGGTGGTGGAGGGCATGAATAAATAGTAGATTCCCTCCGTTAGTGAAGGGCAGTAATTAATTCGAATTTGCGTAATCCGATAGCTTGAGATGCCTGGCCAAGGGCTTAAACTCATCTGCAAATGAAGCATTGTCCCAGTAGTACAAAGCTATAGTCAGAGATTACTACGATACCTGGTGCTTTCTTGACACCTTACTGCACTTTTTAGCGCTCTGTGCAATCTACCGAAGAACGCCTTTGGAAGAGAATCCCACCGGCAAGCTAATCTGATCTCGTTCAGATAGATAGAGGACACTTTAAAGTATAAGGACATCTTCTGCTCTAAACTTGGAACAGGTCCTCGCAGCTCTTTGTGTCCTTACGAACCTCCCCTATTGTCATTGCGAGCCAAAGGCGCAGCAGTCCGTTCCTGAGATTGCTTCGTCGATTAGCTTCCTCGCAATGACAGGAAGGAGTGATTGGGGACGAGCCCCAACCCTACGAGATTGCTTCGTCGCTTACGCTCCTCGCAATGACAGGAAAGGCAGCAATGATAAGAAAGGAAGTTATGTGTCACTGATTATACTAATGAGTACACTCCCTTGCTGTGTAGAAGCTATCAGCGTAAAATCTGCTTATAGGGGGTAAAAATTGAAGCAAGTGAAGCTAGAGGAACTTCCTAAGGAGACCTTGATAGAATTAGCCAGAATGTATGCTCGAAACTGGCAAACCTTAGACGGGCTGTGGTTTCGAAACGTTGAAGCCCAATACGGGCTTGAAGCAGCGGTCAAGCTAGATTTAAAGAATTGGGAAAGGCAATCCGTGGTAGAAGCAGAAAGGATTAAGAAAATACTTAACTTAACCAAGGGTGGGCTTCCCTCTGTTCTCAAAGTTTTAAGTCTTATGAGCTGGCAACTTGTCTCCCCAATCTTTGACCTTGAGGAGGAAAGTCCCCAGAAAATCGTCTTTTATTACCCTCGCTGCCCCGTTCAGGAAGGCAGGAAGAGGCAGGGTAAACAGGAATTTCCTTGCAAGACCATGAAACTAACCCTCCTATCCAATCTCGCCAAGGTAGTTGAACCCAAGGCAGCAGTGAAATGCCTTATATGCCCCCCCGACCCTCACCCTGACAAGTTCTGGTGCAAATGGGAACTTACTATGAAGGAATAAAAACGTATTTGACAGGAGTAGTGTGCAGTTGTATTTTAATTTGTGTAATTGTAATAGAAATCTGTGTCTCTCTATTGGCACTTAGCGCTAGCTAGAAGCCTGGAATGTGATGCGATATGTCTATATCAATGCGGGGTGAAGATGCCTAAAAGAAAGGAGCCAGCAATTTATCGAACCACCGGACCCGCAGGCTTTGACTTAAGCCTGCAGGACATTATGGAAGGCTTAGAGGACGAACTTCTGGTCGTCGACAGTGAATACCGGGTCAAGTCCGCCAATTCAGCCATACGACACAAGTTGCCTGAGAGCACTGAGTCACCTATTGGTAGGCACTGCTATGAGGTCTTCCATGGCAGAGACAAACCCTGCAGCGCCCCCTTATGGGAATGCCCACTCAGAAAAGTGCTGCAAAGCAGCAGCCCAGCAACAATTATTCATCCTGACCGCAATAAGTATATCAAGGTCACCATGTGGCCGCTAAAAAACAGCCATGGCAGGATCAAGGCAGTGTTTGAGTTGAGGAAAGATATTACCGCAGAAAGAGAACTAGAGAAGGAGATTTTGAGACGACACCACCATCTTGATGCCTTGAGTCGCATTTCCTGTGCCGTAAGTGGGTTAACGAACTTAGATGCTATCTTGAATACAGCGTTGGACATTGTGCTACAGATCTTTGCTGGTAGTGTGGGAGGAATCCTGCTTTTTGATGAACAAATCCAAAAGCTATGTTATAAAGTGCACCGCGGCCTCTCTGCCAAATACGCTGGAGAGATGTGCATTACCATGAACAAGGGGATAGCAGGAAAGGTGGCTCAAACGGGTGAGCCTATTTTGGTAGAAGATATCTCTAAAGACCCAGATGCTGCTCGCCCTGATTTGATAACCACAGAAGGTCTTAAAGGATTTGTCAGCGTTCCTCTAAAAGCAAAGGATAAGATTATGGGGGTGATGAATGTCGCCAGCTATCTACCTGGTCAATTTAGCCCAGACGACATGTACCTCCTGAACTCCATCGGCTACCAGCTAGGCATAGCAATCGAGCAGGCAAAGCTATATAAAACGATAGATGATGCCCGAGAAAGATACCAGATATTGCTGAGACAGGCACTCACTATCCAAGAAGAGGAGCGAAAAAGAGTTGCTAGAGAGCTACATGATGAAACTGGTCAAGAGCTCACTGCCTTGTCGCTTAACCTGCAGGCGCTGACTGAAATGCTGGGAATGAGCGCCGTTCCGGAAGCTGAATTTAACGAGTTGCTTGAAAAGACTCATTCTATAGCAGTTCGTGCCGGCGCTGAGTTAACCAAACTTATAAGGGAACTCCGCCCTACCTTATTAGACACATTGGGGCTACCTGCTGCTATTCGTCACCTTGCTGAGACTGCTCTCAGTTCTCAAGGCATTAACGTCTCAACAGAGTTCAAAGGGATGGAGCAGAGGTTGCCAGCGGAAATTGAATTGGCGCTTTTCCGCATTGCTCAGGAGGCTATTAGTAATGTTGTGAGGCATTCGGAGGCAAAAAATGCCTCTATTCGTGTCGAATGCAATGCCAATAAATGTGTTTTACAGGTTGGGGATGATGGCAAGGGATTTGATGTTAGCAAGATCACTAGCATCGATCAGACTGGCCGTGGCGCTGGCCTATTCGGTATGAAAGAAAGGGTAACACTCGTAGGTGGCGAGTGTGCTTATGATTCCCAGCCTGGACAGGGGACTAAAGTTATCGCCAAGGTTCCCATAATCAGGGGCACAGCCAATGCAGAAGATAAGAATGTTGGTAGTGGATGACCACACCATTGTGCGGGATGGCATCTGCGCCTTGCTAGCTTTGGCTGCAGATATAGAGGTAGTTGGTGAAGCAGAAAATGGCAGGGAAGCAGTGGAGAAAGTAAAACAGCTTGCCCCTGATGTGGTGCTTATGGACATAGTTATGCCCATTATGGATGGCTTGGAGGCGACACGTAGAATACGTAAGGAATTCCCAGAAACAAAGGTGCTGGTGCTGACCCAATACGATGAGGAGGAGTACATCTTCTCCATTATCGAGGCAGGAGCCAAGGGCTTCATTAGTAAGACAGCAGCATCCTCAGAGCTTGCCTCAGGTATTCGGGCTGTTCACCATGGCGCTTCCTTCCTTTCCCCCACTGCGGCTAAGGTTTTCGTTGAGGACTTCCAGCTGGGAGCTTCTATGCGGGGAAAACAAGACCCTTATCATCAACTGACAAACAGGGAAAGAGAGGTGCTCAAGCTGGTTGCTGAAGCATATACCACCAGGGAAATAGCCGACATATTAGCAGTCAGCCCCAAAACTGTAGAAGGACATAAGACCAATCTAATGGATAAACTGGATATCCACAACAAGACTGACCTTATTAAGTATGCCATACGCAAAGGCATTATAACTGTGTGACAGCATGGGCAAAATTTGCCCTTCTCCAACCTCTATTATCCCTTTCTTAGCATCTCAGATTGCTTAGCAATCCTACTTGTCATTCTGGGCATCCCTCGCTTTGATTGGGTTTTACACCAAAAACAGGGTTAAATCCCACAGAATTCAAGAGTTAAAACCATACATATTGAGGGAAATCCCTCTTTTGTTTCACCCTATCTCGAATTACCATATAGCTAAAGATTAAAAGAGGCAGAGTTATGTTTATGAAGGGAGAAACTAATGTATCCAGCGGGCATTAGTGCCTTTAGAAATTACGACAGCGCTGCTGCTAAAGAAGCTTCCTCGGACCACACCTTTATGCCACCTTGCCAGGCTGCTTGTCCCTTGCATATGGAGATTAGAGAATACGTTGATTTGATTGCCCAAGGGCGGGTGATGGAGGCATTACAGGTCATAAGGGAAAGCAATCCCTTCCCCTCCATCTGTGCTTATGTGTGCACCCACCCTTGTGAAGAGGTTTGCCGACGTGGCCAGGTAGACAAGCCCATTGCTATCAGGGCACTGAAAAGATTCGCAGTAGAATTTGGCGGCGATAGAATGATCCAGCTTGAAGCTGAGACGACGCACGAGGAGAAGGTAGCCATAGTGGGATCTGGCCCGGCAGGATTGTCTGCTGCTTACTACCTAAGGAAGCTAGGCTATCCCGTAACTATTTTTGAGGCCTGCTCTGAATTGGGAGGCATGCTGCGAGTGGGTATTCCCAAATATCGCCTTCCCCGAGAGATACTCGATACCGAGGTTCAAAGGTTGATTCAAATGGGGATTGAAATTAGGACGAATACGCCAGTGATTTCCTTAGACCTGCTGTTCAAGATGGGTTATAAAGCCATCTTTGTCACCGTGGGTGCTCATCAAGGCCTTAGGCTGGGAATAGAAGGAGAGGAAAACCCAGGAGTGGTGGATGGAGCAACTTTCCTCCGCGAGGTGAACCTAGGACTTAAACCATCTATCGGCGAAAGGGTTGCTATAGTAGGAGGCGGCAATGTAGCTGTTGATGCTGCTCGCACGGCACTTCGATTGGGCGCAAGGGAGGTAAAAATCCTCTACCGCCGCAGTCGAGAAGAAATGCCAGCGGACCCCTCGGAAGTAGCGCAAGCAATAGAGGAAAAAGTGGAGGTTCTATTCTTAATGACACCAACTAAGATAGAAAGAGAGGATGGACAGTTAGGACTAACTTGCATGCGCATGAAGCTTGGCGAGCCGGATGTTAGCGGCAGACGTCGGCCAGTGCCCATCCAAGGCAGTGAGTTCAGCATAAAAGTTGACACCTTAATTACTGCTATTGGCCAGGCACCACAAATCCCCGATAATTTCCGTCTCCGCATAGGCAGAGGCAGCACTATTCGAGTCGATCCCGTCACTCTCACCACCAATCGGGAAGGTGTTTTCGCTGGAGGCGATGCCGTCACTGGACCAGCAACCGTAGTCCAAGCGTTGGCAACTGGGAGACAATCAGCTTTCCGCATTAACGAATATCTCCAGCACAGATATCCATTAGTGAGCAAAGACGAAGGGGAAACCTTGACAGGTGACCTCCTCCCCAAAACCATCGAGATGATAAGAAAGCTCAAGCGCTTTGAGCCACCTATCCTTTCTCCCCAAGAAAGGGCAAAAGAGTTCGAGCCAGTAGAACTTGTTTATGACTGGGAAAGCGCTATCAATGAAGCTAGAAGATGCCTGCGCTGCGGTATGGGCGCTGAGATCTTGTTTCAAGATAAATGTGCTACCTGTCTCACCTGTTTACGGATTTGTCCTTATCATGTGCCCTACTTGGATGACAGCGGCACAGTCCAAATACCTGCTGACCAGTGCCAAGCCTGCGGCATATGTGTTGCCGAATGTCCTGCTAAGGCTATAGTTTTGCGCAAGCCACAGGATCGCCGACATATAGATGAGGAGCTTAACCATGCCCTTAAATCTGCGGCACAATCGAAGTCAAAGCCCTTGATTTTCGGCTTCTGCTGCCAATACGGGCTTTACGGCACTGGCGCTCTGGCGAGTTTGTGGAGGGAGGCCAAAGCGGGCATTTGGATAGTGCCTGTCCTATGTGTAGCCAAAATAGAAACTGAGCACATTCTGCGTGCCTTTGAAATGGGTGCTGAGGGTGTTTTTATCGCCGGATGCGGGCAAGAGCAGTGCGCCAGGGAGGATACTGCCTTCTGGGCTCTACAGCGGATTGAAAAGGCCAGAAGGATACTTCGTCAAATTGGCTTTGAATCGCAACGCTTGCAAGCTTTCAACCTGCATGCCAATGAAGAGAATCTTGCCAATGCCTTAGATGAATTCACTGAACAAATAGGAGAGCTCTACCTAGCTTCAGCAATAAGACAGGAGGTGAAAACTTGATAGTCGCAGAGCAAAAGCCATTGGATGAAATAAGACGTATGATTGCCCCTTACGAGAAGATATTAATACTTGGCTGTGGCACTTGTATGACGGTGTGTAATGCTGGTGGCGAGAAAGAGGTCTCTGTGCTCCATAGTGCATTGAGGGTGGCTCAGGCTAGAGATGGTGATGAAACTCACAGTTTCCTGGAATATACAGTGAAACGGCAGTGCGAATTTGAATTCTTAGACATGCTCGTAGACAAAGTCAAGGAAATGGATGCCATTCTTTCGTTAGGCTGTGGGGTTGGGGTACAGGTGCTAGCCGAGCGCTTCTCAGATACACCCATTTTGCCCGGCGTAAACACGTCTTTTATGGGTGCGTCTAAGGAGTGGGGTGTTTGGGATGAGCGATGTGCTGCCTGCGGTGATTGCAGACTGGCCGAGACTGCTGGCATCTGCCCCATTACTAGATGCGCCAAGGGCATACTTAATGGTCCCTGTGCTGGTAGCAAGAACGGTAAATGCGAGGTGAATAAGGATACGGACTGCGCCTGGATACTGATTTATGAGCGCCTGGAGAGACTAGGGCAACTGGAGAAAATGCGCCGATATTATCCCCCCAGGAACTTTCGCACCATCCCCAGGCCAAGGAGGCTCGTGAGCAAAGCTGATATTGATCTCGGAGGGAACGATGGCTAAATCGCTGTTTGAGGAGAAACTCAATTCCGGCAAGTTTTTGGTCACCACGGAGATCGGACCTCCCAAAGGAGCAGATACCTCAGAGATAGTTCACCATATAGAGCTACTTAAGGATAAGGTTGATGCTATTAATGTCACCGACCATCAAAGTTCTGTGATGAGGTTTCCCTCTTTGGGTGGTTGTCTATTAATCAAGGAACACGGCGGAGAGCCTATTCTCCAGATGACCACCCGTGACCGCAATCGCCTGGCGCTTCAAGCAGACCTACTTTTGGCATATTCTCGGGGCATCAGGAATGTGCTTTGCCTCACCGGCGATGCTATTGAAGTTGGGGATCATAAGGAAGCAAAACCAGTATTTGACCTGGATTCCGTGCAATTAATAAGAATGGTCAGGACAATGGAATCAGGGAAGGATCTGGCTGGGCATGATCTTAAGGGCGCCCCAGAATTTTGCCTTGGCGCTTCGGTTCATCCGGCGGCAGATTTCATTGAGCCACAACTTATCAAATTTGACAAAAAAGTGGCTGCCGGGACGCAATTCTTCCAGACCCAGGGTATATATGACTTGGATTGTCTCCGCAGATTTATGCAGTATGCCCGCCAGTTCAACGTCAAAATTCTGGCAGGCATTATAGTCCTGGCTTCAGCAAGAATGGCTCGGTATATGAACGATAATGTTCCTGGGATAATGGTCCCCAATGCCACAATTGACGAACTAGCCAGTGTGGAGAAAGGCAAGGGACTTCAGAAGGGCATTGAAATTGCTGTGCAGTTGATAAAGACGATAAAGGAGGAAAACCTGTGCCATGGGGTTCATATTATGGCAGTAGGGAGGGAAAGCATCGTGCCTGATATCTTAGAGGCAGTAGGGGTCGGTGTGCCCGCTTAGGTTTTACTAAAGATAGCCCGCGGGTCGAGCGAGCTAATAAAATCTAATAAAGGAGAGCAAGGAGGGGAGACAAAATGGGAAATAACAAAAAAATCTTAATCGTAGATGATGAGCCTGAATTTCTATTAGCTTTGCAGAGGACTCTAGAAGCCAAATCCTATGAGGTGACTACTGCCAGCAACAAAACAGAGGCGCAGGAAAAAATCAGGATGAGAGAGCCCGATGTTATTATTCTGGGCACGATGACTCCCCGTGGAGAGGCATTCTCGCTACACAAATGGCTGAAACAAAATCCCCGAACTAAGGACTCGCCCATTGTGATCATTGATGCTCCACTTGAAAAACGTCTTGTTAGTGGGTGGAGCATGGATGAGGGAGTGCAAATGGAGGCTGAGGACTATCTAACCAAGCCAATTGAGCCAGCGTCACTTGTGCCTCTAATCCAAGCGCTGCTGGAGAGGGCGATCAAGCGGATAAAAGTGCTCATAGTAGATGACCACACTGTAATCCGGGATGGCATTCGTGCTGTGCTCGCGCTGCAAAAAGACATTGCGGTAGTAGGTGAGGCCATGGATGGAAAAGACGCAGTGGGGAAGACTCTCCAGCTTTTGCCTGACGTAGTAGTAATGGACATAGTCATGCCGGTAATGAATGGGCTGGAGGCTACTAAGCGGATATGCAAGGAACGCCCTCAGACTAAGGTTTTGATGCTAACACAGTATGATGACGAAGAGAATATCCTTATGGCCGAGCAGGTAGGAGCCTATGGATTTATCCCCAAGAGGGCTGCTAGTTCCCAGCTTCTAACTGGCATAAGATCTGTGTACCAGGGAGAACGACTTCAAAGGCCCACTGCAGCAATTTCTAGCTGAAAGTCAATGGTAGCATAGTGCCAAGCTCCTACTTAACAAAATGCAGCTCGGGCCCTTTATAACACGTGTAGCTGTTTTTGAGATTGTTTAATGGTCACCCTGAGCGTTAGCGAAGGGTCTCTAGATTCTTCGCTAACCCTTCGCTTTGCTCAGGGCTTCGGTTCAGAATGACAGGTGAATCGCCAAATAAGCTGTTTTTCTCTTGAATTACTTAGCATTACAAGCTACTATATCTAAAATTTGAATACAAACAAAGTACCCAAACTATCCCTCTTCCCCTTAACCACCGAAATAAATAATCAAGGTCATCTTTGCGTCGGTGGCTGTGATGTCGTTGCGCTAGCTAAGGAGTACGGCACGCCACTGTATATTTTCGATGAGTTCACCCTTCACCACAAGTGCCGTGAATTTAAGGCTGAGTTCACCAAGCGCTATCCTGATACCTTGGTCATTTACGCCTCGAAAGCTTTCCTAAATAAGGCATTGGCTCTTATTTTCAAAGAGGAAGATTTAGGACTCGACGTTGTCTCCGGTGGAGAGCTCAGCATTGCTCGCTCGGCAAATTTCCCCTTAGATAAAGTTTACTTCCATGGCAACAACAAGACGCCAGAAGAACTGGAGCTGGCTCTAAATTGGGGCATCGGTCGGGTTGTGGTAGATAACTTCTATGAGCTTGAACTACTTAGCAGACTAGCTAAAGGAAAAGGGATTATTCAGGATATTTTGCTTCGCCTTACCCCTGGAGTTGACTCTCATACTCATGAATATACTACTACAGGAACGCTAGATAGCAAATTCGGCTTCCCATTGGCTACAGGACAAGCTGAAGAGGCGGGAAAACGAGCTCTATCAGCTTCTAACCTTAATCTTTTGGGTTTTCATTTTCACCTCGGCTCGCCTATATTTGAAACAAAGCCTTATGAGTTGGCTATAGAGCTTGTTCTTCGCTTTGCCCATGAAATCAAAGGAGAATTTAGCTTCCAACTCAGTGAATTTAGCATTGGCGGCGGCTTTGCTGTTCAATACACCTTAGACTCTAAAGTGCCCGCTATAGCTGATTATGCACAGGCCATAACCAGCAAGCTAAACAGCCTTACCTCACTTCTAGAATTAGGCCCTCCACGACTCATTATTGAGCCAGGAAGGGCAATAGTGGGGCAAGCCGGGGTAGCAGTATATGCTGTAGGAACAATTAAAGAGGTACCCAGAGTAAGAAAATATGTCTGCGTTGATGGTGGCATAAGTGATAATATTCGCCCGGCTCTTTACGGAGCCAAATATGAAGCCCTCATAGCTAGTAAAGCTTTAGGGGCGGAAGAGGGCCCAGTCACAATTGCCGGTAAGCTCTGCGAATCAGGAGATATTCTGATAAGAGACACCAATTTGGCTTCAGTTTCCCCCGGTGATATTATTGCCATACCAGTTTGCGGCGCTTACTCCATCCCCATGTGGAGCAATTACAATGCCCTACCCAGACCAGCTATAGTCATGGTGGATCAAGGCGAAGCACATCTCATTCGGCGCCGAGAAAGTTATCAAGATTTGATGAGCTTAGACACAATATGATAAATTCTAAGCACGAAATCTTAAATGCTAAACAATATCAAAGCACTAATAACAAATGTTCAAAACAAAATGGGTTTCCTTATTTGAATTTTGAATTTAGAATTTGTTTAGGATTTAGATATTAGAATTTAGGATTTTACAATTGTATTTGTTTAGAATTTGGAGCTTTGATATTAGAATTTTATATTAGATGTGGCAGGTAATAGGACAAGATAAAATTTTGGCTTTGTTGGGTCACTGCCTTAAGGAAGATAACGTAGCTCATGCCTACCTTTTGGTGGGACCACGCCATGTGGGCAAAAGAACCCTGGCCCTTAATTTAGCTCAAGCTCTCAATTGTGATCATCCCGAGCCACCTTGTGGCCAATGTCATTCCTGTCATCGAATCTTCGAAGGTAAGCATGCCGACGTTACTTCCCTAGGCCTTGACTCCAAAGTGGAGATTGGCATCGATGACATTCGGCAGCTTCAGAGGTTAGCTAATTTGCCACCATATGAAGGTAAGTGCAAAGTATTTATCATTGATGAGGCTGAATATCTATCCACTGAGGCGGCTAATTCCTTACTCAAGATATTGGAAGAGCCACCACCTAAAGTAGTCTGGCTTTTGTTAGCTGCTGAGGAAAGGCGCCTCTTGCCCACGATTATTTCTCGCTGTCAACGGCTGGAATTGAAGCCCATGCCCTCAGAGCAAATACAACAAATACTTACCGCTTCCTATAATGTTGACCTTGCTAAAGCAAAGCTTCTGGCTCGCTTGTGCCACGGCTGCCTTGGCTGGGCATTATCTGCCCTAGCAGACGATGACTTGCTCCACCAGCGGTCGCAAAAAATTGATAACTTAGCCTCCTTACTAACTGCTAGCTTGGGGCAGCGCTTCGCTTATGCTCAGGAGTTAGCCATACAATTCAGTCAAGATCGGAGGTCTGCGATGGAAGTGATGGAGACCTGGCTCAGTTGGTGGCATGACTTGATGCTTATCAAGGGTGGCTACAAGGAGGCCATCACCAATGTAGACCATGAAGTAGTCCTAGAGAAACAAGCAAATAGGATGAGCCTAAAAGAGATTAAAGACTTCACCGCTACCCTATGCTTAACAGAAGAAGAGATTTCCAGAAACGTTAATGCTCGTTTGGCATTCGAATCACTGATGCTTAACATGCCAAAAATTGTTAGCTACCAGTGAGCCGAAGCTCCGAGTGAAGCGAGGAGGCAGCGAAACAAATCTAATGGCTGAGATAATCGGAGTTCGCTTTCAACCTAGAGGCAATCTGTTCTATTGTGACGCTGGTGACATACCGCTACAAGTTGGCAACTATGTAGTGGTGGAGACCAGCCACGGTTTGGACTTGGCTAAAGTCACCATTTCTAAAGCTCAAGTTCAAGCAAGCGACCTAACCGAACCGTTAATGACAGTGATACGTCGTGCTCAATCAGAAGACTTGGAAAAGGCCCGACAGAACAAAGAAAAGGAGGTTTTAGCTAAATGCAAAGAAATGGTGACCTCACTTGGTTTAAGAATGAAGCCCCTATCAGCTCACTATAACCTTGATGGCAGTCACCTAACTATATTCTTTAGCGCTCGTGAAAGGGTTGATTTTCGAAATTTAGTGCGAAAATTGAGCCGCAGCTTCAAAACACGTGTGGAGTTAAGGCAAATGGGACCAAGGGATGAAGCTAAATTAGTGGGTGGTATAGGTAAGTGCGGTTATCCCTTATGCTGCCAGGGTTTTCTCACCGGCTTTACCCCTGTCTCTATTAGAATGGCTAAACAACAGAACCTAGCTTTAAATCCTGCTAAGATATCAGGCATCTGTGGGCGGCTTCTGTGCTGCCTTAGCTATGAAAGTAAACAATATGCAACCATGAGGGAGAAAATGCCTCGGGTAGGGCAGGAAGTATCCACACCCTTTGGCAAAGCTAAGGTAGTCAGTGTGAATCCCTTGAAAGAAACGGTAACAATCGAGCTTGATAACGTTGTTAAAGAATTGCCTCTTGATCAACTAAGTGAGAAACCAAGGCCGGACTAGAATTGCGCTACTGCGGCACATATTTTCTCCACTCATCATGGCTATTGAAATAGTGATAAGGAATGTAGAAGCCATCATTACGAGGTGTGCGTGGCTGACGAAGTAATTTCATCCCAGCCTCAGCTGGTGTACGCCCACCTTTGTGACGATTGCAAACTTTGCAAGCGCTAACCACATTCTCCCAAGCATGCTCTCCACCTCGCCGCCGTGGGATAACATGGTCTAAGGTGAGTTCCTTTATCTGTCGACCACAATATTGACAGGTATATTGATCACGATTAAACACCTCGAGTTTAGTCAACTTTCTTTGACGACGAGGGCATTTAACCATATAAACGAGGCGGATTACTGAAGGTATGGGGAAAACCTGTGTAACAGAATGAAGCTCTCCTCGGCTGTTTTCTAACACCTCGGCTTTACCGCAAAAGACTAAGACTACAGCCCGACGTACGCGACACAAATTGAGCGGCTCATAGCTTTGATTAAGAACTAAAACCGGGAAATTTATCATAACTGAACTCTCTGCACTAGCTATTGGCTTATTTTAGCAGTCATGTTTCCCAATTGCAATAACGTGACACTCAGAGATGATGCCTCCTAGTGATACGTGGCTCAGGACGCTTAGCCATCTGGCTAGGTCTTACATCACTACGATAATCGGGAGCAATGATGTTAAATACCAGGCTCAGCCTTGCATCCGCCATTCGTGAACTGATTCGTGGCTCAATCTCGTCCAGGGAAAAGCAACTGGTAATCATGGTTGGCAACCTAGCATTATAGCGATAGTTAATTAACTGATACAGCTTCTCTTGAGCCCAAGGCGTAATTGACTGCTCACCAAAATCATCGAGTATCAGCAATGGGCATTGTTTAATCCCCTCGAAAAACTCATCGTAAGATATGTTGCTCTGGGGATTGAATGTGGAGCGCAAATGGTCAAGGAGGTCAGGAACGACCACAAAGAAAACTGCTTTGCCTTGCGTCAGGCGATAATTAGCAATAGCTGCTGCCAGATGGGTCTTGCCACAACCATTAACACCGTGAAATATTAACCAACCTTCTGGATTAGGAGCAAAATCCCTCGCTAGGTGGAAAGCTTGTTGTAAATTTTGACGCTGCTCCAAGGGGAGATTTAGTCGCTTATAGTCAAAATTATCGAAAGTCATACTTCGCAGTAGCTCCAATTGTAAGCTATCTAAGCACGCCAAAGATGACTTCTGTCCCACTATACACACTTGGCAAAATTCACTATCCCTTAGCCTACCACCTAAGCGTTCATCAAACTTCTCTAATGGCAGATCCGTAGTAATCACGGTTGCTAACCTAGCATTGAACCTATGGTTAAGAAGTTGCTCTAGTTTTTCCTTTGCCCAGAGTGTGGTACCTTCCATACTCAAGTCATCAAGCACCAGCAAGGGGGTATTCTTCACCTGCTCAAATAACGCATCATAGGTTATATCGCTTGTGGGGCTAAAAGCAGACCGAAGATGGTCCAGAAGATCAGCAACTCCAATATAAAAGGACGGCTGCCCCAAGTTTAGACGGTGATTAGCAATAGCACAAGCTAGATGGGTTTTGCCACAGCCAGCAGGACCGAAGAAAACCAGCCAGCCTTTGGGATTATCAGCAAAAACCCTGGCCATTTGGTAAACACGAGCAAAATGCTCTTGTGAAATAGCATCATCTCTCTTCCCTTTTGGAGATAAATTATCAAAGGTAAGCCGTGACAGGAAACCAAGATTGCTATATTTCTGGAGATATTGGAACTTCTCCCTCTGCAGTTCCTCCCTTTTGCACTGGCAAGGCACTACCCGACTGAAATCAGGCCGCCCTGAATCCAAGAGAGGATGAACAAACCCAGCTCCCTTACAGATAGGGCAGGTCTCTTCCCCTTCACTTTGTTCAGGGCTTCGGCTCACTCGCGCAGAATGACAAGCAAGGTTATCTTTTGACCAAGTGTCCGTACTTGCCCCTGATGTATTTGTCGGGGTCAACTTTTTTAGTACTTTGTCTATACTTTCCACTGTCCTTGCCCTCGCTAGCCCACCTCTCGAGAATACGGGCGATATATTTCCAACTGCGCTTATTCATTAGGACTGCTTCTCTGAAAGCCTCATTAATCCATTGCGATGGGTAGAGCCTTGCCGCTTCCTTAAGTTCTTCCACAATCATCGGAGTTATTACCCCGATATTTTGCTCATAGAGAGCGAAGATGTTAGGTAATTGCACTGCATGTCCTATTCCTTCTTCGCTAGAGGGCTGCTCCCTAACGGAAAGTTCCCCACGCTTGATCTTAGCAATAGTCTCCCTATCGGATTCCATATTGGCAAAGTAGGCATCTTCCCATTTACCATCTATATTTAAGTTTAGCTGTAAAATGGTGCCGCGGCTTACGGCTAAGTGTAAAGCGTGACGAAGCACTTCCTCGTCTATCCCAGTCATTAGTGCCTCCTGAGACAGCAATTCTCCATATGTAACAAAAGGAGGCCGGGAAATGCCCACCCTACTACCCCCCTTTATCTGTCGAGGGACGTAATGGCATCCTTGCTTATGACTGAGCAGGTAAAAAATGTACATTGTTACTTTAAGCTCAGCTAAGTCTTGAATTTGAGGCATCACCTGAGCAAAGAAGACATCGGGTAAGGGAGTAAATTCCACTTCTGCTGGGAAACCGGGAAATTTTCTCTCTGGCATCTTTTTACCCTTCAAGGAGTTGAAATTGCCTCAGTCTCCTCCACGTTGTCAAATTTAACCACTCTATTCAGGAAACGTAGCTTAATCCGCCCCAAAGGGCCATTGCGGTGCTTAGCTACAATAATATCGGCGATACCACGGGGATATGGTTCTTTACTAATATCATGCGAGCCCCCCCACTGCTCCTCAGTAAAATATAGGTCATCTCGGTAAATAAAAACAACAACATCAGCATCCTGCTCGATGGTGCCACTTTCACGCAGGTCAGCAAGCTGAGGTATATGGGAAGCTCGCCATTCCACAGCTCGGCTGAGTTGAGACACAGCTAGCACGGGCACATCCAGCTCCCTAGCCAATATCTTTAACGAACGAGTTATTTTACTGATCTCCTGAACCCGAGTTTCATTCCTACTATCACCTTGTATTAGCTGCAAATAATCAACGATTATTAAGTCAATATCACGCTCAAAATAAAGGCGCCGTGCTTTGCTCCTTATATCTACAGCTCGGAGTTGAGGTGAATCATCAATGTAGATCGCTGCTTCGGATAAAATTCCGCTGGCTTCCATAATTCTCGCCTCATCATTTTCACTAAAGCGCCCCAAACGGACATCCCTCGAATTCACCCCTGATTCGCTAGCCAGAAGACGCTGAACCACCGCCTCCCGAGACATCTCCAAACTGAATAGAGCCACGCAAGCTCTTTGGTTAATAGCAGCATTTCTGGCAATATTTAGAGCTAAGCTGGTTTTACCCAAGCTAGGCCTGGCAGCTAAAACAATCAAGTCAGATGGCTGCAAACCACCCAGTAAATCATCTAAACCGGCAAAACCGGTTAAAGCATGAGCTAGCTCCCTTTCCCGGAGCACAGTAGGCTGTCCAGCCTCCTCGAAGTATTGCCCTAAGGCCTCACGTATTGAAATGAAATCTCTAGTGCCCTGTCTCCTTCTTACTTGAAAAAGGATATCCTCAGCTTTATTGAGGCTAGCCTCGATATCTGGGCCAGCCTCATAACCAATGGCGGCAATTTGCCCTGCAGCAACGATCATTTGCCGCATCACTCCTGTCTTAGATACTATCTGAGCATAATGTTCAACATGCAGGGATGTAGGCACAACAGATATTAGATGGGATAAATAGGCCGCGCCACCAATCTGCTCTAGCTTGTTCTGGCGCATCAGTTCATGTGCTACCGTGATCTGGTTTATAACTTCATTGCGTTGGTAAAGAGACAAGCAAGCTTGATAAATCGCTTGATTTGTTTCATCAAAAAAGTCCTCGGACTTAAGAGAAGTAGCTACTTTCAATATAGCTTCAGGATCGATAAGCAAAGAGCCAATCACTGCCTCCTCTGCTTCAATGTCGTGGGGGGGTAATTTTTCCTGTGCCATTTTTTAAGCCTTCCTCGGCTCAATGACCACTGTGATTCGTGGCTCCAACCCCTTAGCTAATTTAATACTTATTTCGTAGTTACCTGCTTGGCGCAAAGGCTTGTCCAAGTCTATCTTCCTCTTATCAATAGAAGAACCTATAACTCGACTTAATTCCTCGGCTATGCCGGCAGCGGTAATAGAGCCAAATAAACGGTCATCAGCACCCACATGGGCCTGAAAATGGATTTCTCTTCCATCGATTTGTTCAGCTAACTTAGCTAGTTTAGCTTGGTCAAGACTTTCTTTAATCCCTTCCTTTAGAAGCTTCAGTTTGGCTTGCTTTATAGCTGCTGGCGTAGCTGCCAAGGCTAAACCCTGGGGGAAAAGGAAATTCCTAGCATAGCCCTTGGCCACCTCCGTTATCTCTCCAGCCTCTCCCTTCCCAGAAACATCCTTTAACAAAATAACTTTCATAGAGATCCTTCGCTTCGCTCAGGATGACATTCGCCAGTTTAGAAATCTCTCTGCTGATAAAGCAGCCGTGGCACCATCACCAGCAGCAGCTATTGCCTGCCTAGCTGAGTTATAGCGAACATCTCCAGCAGCTAATACTCCAGGTATTTCCGTTTCCATCACTTCATTAGTGATTAAATATCCTCCCTTGTCCAGAGGCAAAACTCCCTTTAAATAGCTGGTGTTAGGCTCCAATCCAATGGCAACAAAAACACCCGCTATTGGCAATGTTGATATTGTAACATCTTTTGTCTTTTTTAGCCTGAGCTGCCTGACTGCTCCCTCACCCTCAATTTGGGCTACTAGAGTATCCCAGATAAACTCTATTTTTGGTTCAACCATAGCTTTTTCTCGGAGTATCTTGCTAGCTCTAAGCTGATTACGGCGGTGAATGACTAAAATCTTAGAAGCAAACTTACTCAAGTAAAGAGCCTCGGTGAGGGCCGCATCCCCACCTCCTATCACAGCCACTGCTTTATCTCGGAATAAAGGCCCATCACAAGTGGCACAATAAGAGACGCCTTTGCCCAAAAGCTCGGCTTCCCCGGGCACCATTAACTTGCGGAATTGCGAGCCAGAAGCAATAATCACTGACTCAGCAACAAATTTACCTTCACTGGTGCTAACCAGCTTATGTAGTTGGTTAGGCACTAAACTAGTGACCTCAGCAAGCAAAATTTGCAATCCGTAAGCCGTAGCTTGCTGATGCATGAGTTGCCCTAACTCAATGCCAGAAATCCCCTGGGGGAAACCAGGGTAATTCTCCACCCGATCAGCGTAAGTTATTTGACCACCTATCACCCCTCTTTCAATAAGTAAAGTATTAAGCTTTGACCTAGCACAATATAAGCCAGCGGTAAGTCCAGCAGGCCCACCACCAATGATAATTACTTGATAATTCCTGTTGGGATTGATTCGCTGCCTCGTAGCTAACATTACTTTAACCTGTAGCTGCCCCTTCCCACCGGTCACAGTGTCCTCCCCACCTAGCTAGGACTTTACCATTAACCGAGATATGGAAATCCGTTTGGCTAACCTCAAATCCTTTAAACTCTGTTTTGCAATTGTTAGTCCCCATCTCTTCATGTATTAACAAGGCAGCGCCAATAGCACCCATGCGCTCATGGTGAGGAGGGACAATAATCTCCGTATCTAAAATCTCGCCAAGCGCCTTAATTATTCCCTGATTGAAAGCAACACCACCCTGGAATACCACTTGAGGCAGAATTTCCTTGCCTAAAGCAACGTTATTAAGATAGTTGCGCACCAATGCTTGGCATAAACCATAAAGGATGTCATCGGTTTTATGCCCCATCTGCTGCTTATGAATCATGTCTGATTCAGCAAATACAGTGCATCTTCCGGCGATGCGCACAGGCATTTTGCTCCTTAAAGCCTATTGATAATAGAACAAGGCTCGTGGAATAGCTACTTTAATCATGACCACCTCGAAATTCTTGCTTAATTTTGCCTAGCATCTCAGGCTGGCTAAGTATGTCGACAACGGTCATTGCCATCGCCTTAGCGGCATCTAACAGCCCTTTATTTCCAGCTTCAGAGGCAGCAGCGGAGGCAAACTCTGGCGTATGCACTAATATCTCAGGAGAGGCAACGGCCACCATAGGATGTATGCTGGGCACTACTTGGCTGACATTCCCCATATCTGTGCTGCCAAAGCCAAAAGAAGGGTCAAAAACATCCACATGGCGTCCCAGCGATTCCAGATTTTGGCGAAACAGTCGAGCCAAAGTAATATTATTTCTCAGAGGAGCATAAGTTTTTTCTCCCCAGCTATATTCCAACCTAGCTCCACTGGCTAAAGATGCTCCCTTAAAGCAGTTCAAGACCTTTTCTTTCAGCTCATCAAGGTAAGCATTATCCGGGGCACGTATCAGAAATTTAGCAGCACTATGGGCAGGAACTATGTTAGGTGCTTCACCACCGTCAGTAATTATGCCATGAATGCGTGCTCCTCCCTTTATGTGCTGCCGCAACGAATTTATGCTGGTAAAGGCTAAAATCAGAGCTTCAAGAGCATTTATACCTTTGTAAGGTTGGGCAGCAGCATGAGCCGGCTTGCCAAAGAATTCTACACCTAAAGAAATGCAGGCAAGCGTCTGTGAGGTTGCCAAGTTGCGTGTATTAGGATGTACCATCATAGCCACATCTATTTCTTCAAAGATACCTGCTTTCACCATATCTATCTTACCCCCAAGAACCTCTTCTCCTGGGGTACCTAAAACTACAATACTACCTCCCAAGCTATCAATGGCAAGCTTACTAGCTACGCCGGCACCAACTGCTGAAGCAGCTATTATGTTATGTCCACAGCCATGTCCTATTTTAGGTAAAGCATCATACTCAGCAAGCAAGGCAATCCTTGGTTTCTCTTGACCATACGTTGTCTGAAAGGCTGTGGCTAAACCAGCAATGCATTTTTGCACCCGGAATCCATTATCTTCAAGGTAATTGATGAGCCAAGATGATGCTTTCTCCTCCTGGAAACCTAACTCAGGGTTATCGTGGATATTGAGACTCAACTGGGTAAGCTCTCGGCATTGTGCTTCCACTTTATTTCTTACCTTCGTTTTTAACCTCTTTATTTCCAATGCCTGAACCCCCACAAATAGCTATTATACTTCGATTTCAGCCTAGATTTCTAGGCGCTGCCCCTGGCTAACCATGAGAGATTGACATATCCAGCAGTTTACCCTTTCTCTGCTTGAAGAATCATATGGCACAAAATCAACCTCCTTGCATGACAAGAGATGCAATGTTATGCTTTTTAATATTGATGGCTTTTAATAGCTGAAATGCTTATTCGTTCACCTGCTGAAAGAACTCATTCCCAGACACTACCTGGCAATAGCCAAAAGAATTGACTAAAGAGGTATGTTATGTCAATAAAGAAAATTTCTAAGAGCGTAGAAGAGATTGAGAGCGAAGCTGAAAAAATACTTGAGGAAGCTAGAACCAAAGCTAATGAAATCATCCTTAAAGCTAAAGAGGAGGCAAAGGAAATTCTCTCTTCCCAGTTGCCAATGGATGAAGTCAAAACAGAGTGCCAGGAGATTATACATAACGCCAAGGTAGAAGCCGATAAGAAAAGCAAGGATGCCGCGAACAAAGCTTCCGAAATTGAAATCACCTCTGATAAGAAAATAGAGGGAGTTGTCGAACGCATAGTGAATATCATCATCGGGGCGCAGTTGACGTGAAGCCTATAATCCTCAATACACCTGACCCTATGGTCAAAGTGAGGGTGATGACCGCCAAGGATTACTCCAATAAAGCCCTCAAGACTTTACACAGAGCTGGTGTGCTCCATGTTGAGGAAAGTGAAGAGTTAAAGCCCATAGACAGGGAAGCCATTGAACATGAAAGAAGAGAAGTTGCTGAGTTATTAACAGACATTGAGGATGTATTGGTTTACATACCAAAAGGAGAGAAGATATCGCTGGGGGAGGATATTGAGGTTATATACACTAGACCTTTTAGCGAAACTGATAGTGAAGTCAGGCTACTATATACCAAGCTCAGCAACATGCACCAGAGAGCCATTAAACTCGAGCAGGAGGCTGAAGAGCTAAAAGAAGTAAAGAGATATCTCAAACCCCTGGGACAGCAAGCAAACATTAGATTAAGAGACTTAAGTTTCTCTGGAAGTTACCTTTTTTCCAAGGTTTTTGTGCTCCCAAGTGAGACATACAAAATTCTATACCACAAGCTTGGAAATTACCTATTTTGGGGCATGGTCGCCACAATAGAAAACGACACCATTCTCCATGTAATTGCTAAGGCCGAAGACCAAAAAATTATAGAATCCACAGTCAAGGATAACGGGGGCAAAATTCTGCCGATACCAGATGAGGATTTAACCCTGAAGGAATTCATGGGAGCGGCTGAGGGCAAAATTCACCGCCTAGAAGAGGAATTGGCAAAAATCAACGAGGAAATAGAATGCAAAACGAGAGAGAACTTGGAGAAGCTCATCCTTTTCAGAGAGGCACTATCAGCAGAAAATGAAAGGCTGTCAGTTTTAGAAAAAGCTTGCGAAGCGAAGTATGTGACACTAATCGAGGGGTGGATTCCAGAGAACAATGTTGAGGCTACAGTTTCCGAACTCAAAGAGAACATAGGCTATGTGTTTATTGACACGAGGAAGCCAGAGCAAGTAGAAGAACCTCCTACTAAGATGAGGAACTTAACCGCGCTTAAGCCATTCCAGGTTATTGTAAATCTGTTTGGCATTCCCAAGTATAGGGAGTGGGATCCCACACCAATAATAGCTTACTCTTTTGCTTTTTTCTTTGGCCTTATGTTAGGTGATGTGATTTATGCTGTATGCCTCATACTGGTGACAAAATTTGCCCTGCGACGGTTTGTCGATGATCCAGAATCCGAAGGCTTTAAGCTATTTCAGCGGATATTTTATATAAGTTGCGGTGTTGCTCTAATTGTTGGTCTGCTCACTGGGACCTATCTAGGAGATTTCCATCAGCTTTTTGGAATTGAGAGTTTAGCACTTGCCAAAGGGATTGAAAATCTGCTTGGGGATTCCTTATCCTTCATAGTATTCGGCATAATAATAGGTCTTGTCCACGTAAATATAGCTCATGTAATAGCGCTCATTAAAGGCATAAAAGCAGGAAACAAAGCAGTAATACTAGGTAAAACTGGTTTATTCATACTTCAAATCGCCGGGATACCTTGGGTCATACACTTCCTCGGTATAGATATCCTTCTACTAAATGCACAAATATATCCTATCCTATTATACATTATGCTTCTGGGTATACTATTGATTGTTATCTCTTCTATCATGCAGCAGGGTGCTTTCTTAGGTAGCATTCTTTGGCTGTTTGATGTAACTGGTCTCTTGGGAGATATTATGTCGTATTGCCGGCTAGCAGGCGTAGGCTTAGCTACATATTACCTTGCCATGACCTTTAATATGATGTCAGGTTTGATAGCCGGGATGATGCCTGCCGGGATGATGCGACTTGTCCTCGGTACCTTAATAGCAATCGTGGTTCTGCTTTTTGGGCATGTGCTTAACTTGCTACTCAGCGCCATCTGCTGTTTTGTCCACTCCCTCAGACTGTGCTTTGTAGAGTTTCTATTTAAGTTCTACGAAGGGGGTGGCAGAGAGTATAGTCCATTCCGGCTGAGGAAGCGAGCACTTGTGCCGGTCAAGGGAAAAGCTTAAAAAGGAGGGATAAAATGCTAATTGAACCAACATCGCTAGCAACTCTTGGTGGTGCCATAGCCTTAGGAGGGGGATTGATAGGGTCTTCGATAGGTATAGGCATTGCTGGGTCTGCCGCAGCAGCTACATTGAGTGAGGAGCCTGGACAGCTCAGGAATGTCATAGTGCTGGTATCTCTGCCAATGACACAAACTTTCTACGGGCTGATAATATTGATACTCATTCTAACAAGGGTGATCCCTAACCTCGCTGCTATGCCCGATGCCGGTGGCAGTGGTTTTGCTGTACTTGCTTGCGGCGTCATAGCTGCCTGTGCTGAATCATTCTCAGCAGCATATCAGGGCGTTATATGCGCTTCCGGTATTTCACTTCTGCCCATGACAAAGGGGCGAATACTAACTAACGCCGTGATGTTAGCTGTGTTTGTCGAGTTGTTAGGTGTCCTGGGACTAGTGTTTACTATAATGTCATTAACCATGTTAGGACTTTTTTAAAGGGCTCTTAAAAATGGAGAAAATAAGCGAGGCTGTTGTCAGCAAAGTAAGAATGGAGGCCCAGAATATAATAAAGGAGGCTGAGGAAAAGGCACAGGAGGAAAGAGAGAGGACCGGAAAGCAGCGAGAAGCAAAGCTACAGGAAGAGAAGCGCAAAATGCTGGAAGAAGCTGAGGAAGAGGCTGCTAGAATCGTGGCTCAGGCTTCTATAAAAGCACGCCGGCAACTATCAAGCGCGAAAAGCGACGTAATCACTAAAATAATCGGCAAGGTAAAACAAGAGTTGTTTGAATTCTCAAGCGATGAAAACTATTTTCTGAACTTGCTTAAAGAAGCCATAGATGGACTTGGTGCCGATAAAAGCAGGATTTACGTTTCTCCTAAAGATGTAAGCATGGTGCGCAAATTCCTTGAAAGGGATAAGGAATTAGCTAGCAAAATAATGGAAGTCAAGGAGGATAATTTTCTAGGAGGAGTTATAGCCGAAGACATTGATGGGAAACTCCGAATAGATAATACTTATGAGACCAGGCTTGAAATGTTACTACCAAAACTATTGCCTGAAATAAGCAAGGAGCTCTTCGAAGCAACATAGGAGGACTTTTGTCCTACGCAAAGTATGCCTTTATATCAGCTTATCTAAAAGGTGAAGAACCTAAGGTTGTGACTTCTGACCATATAGATAGGATGTCGAAAGCATCCGATATTCAAGATGCATTGGAAACCATCAGAGAGACCGATGTAGGAAGTTACCTTGAAGAATTAACTGTTAAAACCTTCGATGATGTAGATGAATACTTGTGGAGATATTTTGTAAAGCGGGTTAATTATATAGAATCATTTAAGTTCCTGCCAGGCGATATACTGAAGGTATCGAGAGCATACATAGCAAAATACGATGTCCTAAACATTAAAGCCGCTTTACAGGGTATTTCAACGGGCAAGAAGAGTCGCATGATACCAGTGGGAATTATCCACAATAATGGCTTATTAGACGGACTTTCCACTGCTGAAAATACAGGGGACATTATTGAGTTACTTGTCAGGTGCAAACTGGGGAATTATGTGCCGGCACTAGAAGGATATGAAGTAGCTGGAGGAGCGAAGTCAAAACTTCTAGCTGAAGCTAGATTAGACAGTGAATACTACAAAAGCATGTTAAACATGGCGAGAGGTATAAAAGATGGCTCTGTCCTTTCAAAAGCCTTTGGTCTCATTATAGACCTAACAAACTTACAAATTGCCTCGAGGGCTATAATTGAGGGCATAGGATTAGACGCCGCCGAATGTACCATTCCCGGTGGATATATGATTACAGACAAAGCTATCAGGGACTTATTATCCTCCAAGCTCACCGATATGCCCCAGAAAGTAGAGAATGCTCAATATCGGCGTGTGGCCGCAGAAGTATTAAATAGTTACGATAAGACTAAGAGCATCACAGCCGTAGAGGAAATCATTGATAAGCATAAGTTCAGGGTGGTGAAGAAAATATTATCACCAAGGGTGTTATCCCCTTTGATGATGGCCTGGTATCTAATCCTCAAAGAGTTTGAAATACGAAACTTGAGGCTAATCGTGAAAGCAATAGCTGATGATGTTCCCACAGAGGAAATAAAGATGTATTTGGCGTTCTGAATATGATAACGGTTAAACACCTAGACATAGCTGTTATAGGAGATGAAGATCTGGTCAGTGGATTGAGGCTGGCTGGCATCGGTAGATATTTCATGATAAAAGGCAACCATGATACCGACGAAGAGGTAAGGAAGGCTCTAAGTGAGTTGATAAACGAGCCCAATATTGGTGTAGTAGTGATACAGGAGGATTATGTAGAATATGTTAAGGACCTAGTGGCTCACGTTAGAGAAGGGCGGAAAATAACTCCCGTAATCATCGAGGCCCCATCAAAGTTTGGGACAAAATATAAGGATGTTGTCGGATATTACAAAACATTTATTAAAGCAGCTATAGGATTTGAGGTGGAAATATGAAAAAGCACCAAATACCAATATCCAAATCCCAAAATATTTGGAGCTTGGAATTTAGGATTTGAGATTTAAGTTAGGGAGGTAGTGAACCATGGGTAAAATATGGAGAGTTTCTGGTCCCCTAGTTATAGCTGATGACATGAAAGGCTCCCATGTTTATGAAATTGTTGAGATAGGGGAGGAAGGGCTCATAGGAGAGATAATAGGTCTGGAGGGAAATAAGGCCATAATACAAGCACATGAAGATACTCTGGGATTAAAAACTGGCGAAGTAGTGAGAGGAACAGGAAGGATTTTGAGCGCCGAGTTAGGCCCGGGGCTGGTGGGCTCTATTTATGATGGGCTGCAAAAATCTTTGCTTACTCTGGCTGAGAGTACCGGCTCGTTTATAAAACGAGGTGCTAAAGCACTGGCACTTTCCCGGGACAAGAAGTGGCAGTTCACAGCTAAAGTCAAAGTTGGGGATACAATCAGTGAAGGGGATATAATAGGCACAGTCCCCGAGACTAACCTCATAGAACACAGAATAATGGTGCCTGTAGGAACCAAAGGCATAGTAAAGGAGATACGCACAGGCGACTATACCGTTGAGGAGCCTATAGCAAGGGTAGAGCATGATGGGGAAGTAAAAGAGCTCACGCTGATGCAAGAATGGCCAGTAAGAAAGCCCAGGCCCTATAAGCAGAGGCTCGACCCTTCAGGCTTGCTCACCACCGGCATGCGAATTCTGGATTATATGTTCCCTTTAGCTCTTGGTGGCAAAGCTTCCATACCAGGAGGCTTTGGCACTGGGAAGACCGTTGCTTTACAGCAGCTAGCGAGGTGGGCTCAGACGCATCTGAATATCTACGTTGGCTGTGGTGAAAGAGGCAATGAGATGGCTGATGTACTTTATAGCTTTAGAAAGCTTAAGGAACCTAACACGGGAAGACTACTACAGGAGAAGGAAATATTCATAGCTAACACTTCTAACATGCCGGTTGTGGCTAGGGAAGCAAGCATCTTTGTCGGTATTACTATGGCTGAATACTTCAGAGATATGGGTTACGATGTTTTGCTGGTTGCCGATTCAACTTCGAGATGGGCTGAAGCTATGAGGGAAATGGGCGGCAGGCTGGAGGAAATGCCAGGGGAGGAGGGTTTCCCTTCATATCTGGGTTCACGGCTTTCCTCTTTCTATGAAAGGGCAGGAATGGTTGAATGCTTAGGCAGCCCCAAAAGGAAAGGGTCGGTAACAGTAGCTGGCGCTGTAAGTCCTCCCGGGGCTGACTTCAGTGAACCAGTAACTCAGAATACGATTAGAATAATAGATGCTTTATACGCCTTAGATGTTTCCCTGGCGAACAAGAGACATTTCCCAGCGATAAGCTGGCTCACTAGCTATAGCCTCTATGTGGATGCAGTTAAAGATTGGTGGGAAAAGGTTGACCCAGGGTGGGATAATACCAGGGCTACCGCTTTGAGGATACTGCAACAAGAGGCTGAGTTGGAGGAAATTGTAAGACTTGTAGGTCCTGAAGCTTTACCTGAGGATGACAAACTATTGCTGCTTACCTCCAGGATGATACGTGAGGACTTTCTCCAGCAAAGTGCTTATCACGAAGTTGATACCTATTGCGTGCCAGCTAAGGCTGGCCTTATGCTTAAAACCATCATAAAGTTTTATGAACTAGCTCAGGATATGTTGAATTCGGGACTAGGTATTGAGGAGGTTCGTTCATCTCCGATAGTGTATCGGATATCAAGGATGAAAGAGATACCCAATGATACCTTTGAACAAAAAGCCAAGGAACTATGGTCCGAAATGGAAAAAAGCTTAGTAGCTCGCAAAGGAGGAATCTCATGAATATCTCTTCGCTCTACGTCAAAGAGGGAAGAGCAATCAACAAGGCCAAAGGAGCTTTGATCATAGCTGAAAGCATCCCGGGCATAAAATTTAATGAGATAGTTGATGTTCAGCTTAGCAGTGGTGAGATAAAAACTGGTCAAGCAATAGACATCAGTGAGGAGGCAACTATAGTTCAGGTATTTGGTGGAGTCAGCGAAGTAGACCTTATTGGGAGCAAAGTAAGGTGCAAAGGCGAGACTCTAAAACTGCCGGTATCTATAGACATCTTAGGAAGAATCTTTAATGGGATGGGAGAACCTATAGATGGAGCTCCACCCATAATTCCAGAAGACTACTTGGATATTAACGGACAGCCTATAAACCCTGCATCTCGCCAGCCACCATCCGAGTTTATTGAAACAGGTATATCGGCAATAGATGGCTTAAATAGCTTGGTTAGAGGACAGAAATTGCCCATATTTAGCGGTTCAGGTCTGCCGCACAACCGAATTGCGGCTCAAATAATCAGGCAAGCCACGGTAAAAGGTGAAGAGGAAAGATTCGCTTTAGTGTTCGGAGCCATTGGTGTAAGCTATGACGATGCTTCCTTCTTCATGAGGAATCTTGAGAGGACAGGCGCTCTGGAGAGAACAGTGGCCTTCATCAACACTGCGTCAGATCCCGTTATAGAGCGAATATCAACGCCAAGGTTGGCTTTAACCGCAGCCGCGTACCTGGCATGGAAACAAGATATGCATGTACTGGTTGTACTTACTGACATGACTAATTATTGCGAGGCTCTTCGTGAGCTCTCCTCCATGCGTGAAGAAATACCCTCAAGAAGAGGATACCCAGGATATATGTATACCGACCTGGCTACAATGTATGAAAGAGCCGGTAGGATTTTTGGTAAAGAAGGCTCAGTAACTATAATGCCCATTCTGACCATGCCCGATGATGATATAACACATCCCATACCCGACCTTACTGGCTATATAACCGAAGGGCAAATTGTGCTTTCCCGAACTCTGGAAAGAAAGGGAATATACCCGCCGATAGATGTATTCCTGTCCCTTTCACGGATGATGAAAGAAGGAATTGGTCCCGGTAAGACCAGGGAGGATCATAACAATGTCTTCATGCAATCATATGCTGCTTATTCTGAAGGATGTTACCTCAGGGAAATATCAACCATCATAGGTGCTGAGGCGTTAGGTGAAAGGGATAAAATATATTTAGCGAATGCAGATGAGTTTGAGAGGAAATTCATATCTCAGGGCGAGTTTGAAAAAAGAAAAGTAGCAGACACCTTAGATATAGCTTGGAGGCTATTTTCGGCATTGCCTGAAGAAGACCTAAAGCTAATTAGTGAGAAATTCATCAAAGGGTATCTTCCAAAGTACTCAAGAAAGACTTAAGCGTGAGCAAAAATGCCACAGCAATTAATCAAAGTTAGACCGACAAAAATTGAGCTGGTAAAACTGAAGCGCAGGCTTAAATTGGCTCAAAGAGTACAAAAAATAGTCAAGGATAGGCTTTCAATATTAACCATGGAATTCTTGCAGACAGCGAGAGAGACAGTAGAGGCTAAAAGAAAGCTAGTTGATGCCTTCTCCGAGGCTTATAAGGCACTATCATTTGCCACTGGGTATCATGGATACATAGCGCTGGAAAAGGAATTAATAGCAACTGAAGCTGATCCTAAAGTCGCTGCTGGCTCAAGAAATATAGCCGGGGTGAGAATCCCCTCTTTTGAGCTAAGGGGCAATGGAAAGCCAATGAGAGGGTATAACCTGGTTGATACCTCTTCATGGTTAGATCACTCAGCCCAACTAGCTGGAAAATGCCTTGAAGCTACCATAGAAATAGCTGAACTCCAGAGGAGCCTTGAATTATTGGGAATGGAAATAAAAAGGACGAAAAGGATAACCAATGCTTTAGAATATATGATAATCCCCGGGCTTCAGGCGACGATAAAATACTTGAATATGAAGTTTGAGGAAAGGGATAGAGAAGAGAAGGGACGGCTAAAACGTGTGAAGGTGCTGGTTGCGCGAGGATAGGAGGATGCCTAATAACCTACCTTACGAAAAGATGCTTCAGGAATGCTTGAGAGGTGAGCTCAGAGTAGTAAATGCTGGACTACCACGGAGCCAGAAACCGCTATCCACTTTATTACGTGAAGAATACCCCCATGTAATATGCAGTGATGGCAGCACTCACTCCTTTAAAAGAAGAGAGCTTGAGCATCTTGCCAGCATGATAAATACTGAGGAGCAAAAAGCATTGTTATTGCCTATACTTATAGAACTGGGGCGAAATCAAGCCGAGGCAGCCATAATATGCCAAGCAGATGTAGAGGAAAAAGTTATATCAAAAATACTTAGCATGCCCACTACACCCGAGCAAGGAAGGATTAGGATATATAAGCCACAGTTAGCCCTGCTAAGGAAAAGGCTAAAAACAACAACGCAGTACGTATTTTCTCCCAAAATCCTCAAATAACCACAATGTGCTTGACTTAGGAGAGATAATACGTCAATATACTGTGCTAAATTTGCTTATGAAACCAGTATGACGACCTGATCGCACCGGGATTAAGGAGGTAAGTTCTATATGGCTCTGCCTAAGAAAAAAACTGCCAAGGCACGCCAAGGTAAAAGGCGTAGCCACCTTAAGCTTAATTTACCGGCCTTGGATATCTGCCCTCAGTGCCAGAGTCTTAAGTTAGCTCACCATGTTTGCCCTACTTGCGGTAGTTATAATGATAGACATGCGGTCGAGGTCAAGACACCTAAGAAAAAAGGCTAGCTAGGGGTATGGCTGAGATATCTAAGACAGCCTATGTTTTTCCCGGGCAGGGGTCCCAGAGCGTTGGTATGGGGTTGGACTTATATCGCCGCTATTCTACAGCTAGGGAAGTCTTCGATGAAGCTGATGCTACTTTAGCTTTTCCCCTCTCGTGCCTATGCTTTGACGGGCCGGAAGAGGAACTAACGAGAACAGATAATGTCCAGCCAGCGATATTAGTAACCAGTATTGCTTGCCTAAGGGCAGCTCAACAAGCTAGCAATAAGGATTTGCCCACTCCCTCCTTTGTCGCTGGACATAGCTTGGGGGAATACACTGCCCTCGTGGCTGCCAATGCCCTCAGCTTGGGCGACGCCGTGCGCTTAGTTCGGGAAAGGGGGAGATTAATGTATAAAGCGGGGCAAAAAAATGCGGGAGGCATGCTAGCCATAATAGGGCTTGATATAGACACTGTTGCAGATGTATGCCTTCGCAGCGAAAGCACTATCTCCAACATCAACTGCCCAGGACAGATTGTAATTAGTGGCGCTACTGATGCTCTGGCTGAGGCCAGCAAATTAGCTAGAATGAAAGGTGCCCGTCGCCTTATTCCCTTAAAGGTAAGCGGTGCCTTTCATTCCCCCTTAATGGAACCGATTATAGCTGAATTCAGAGAAGGTATCTCAAATTTCACCTTTCACCCACCAGCTATTCCCTTGATAGCTAACGTAACTGCTCAGCCACTGACTAACGTTGATTCCATCAAAGAGGAGCTTCTAAAACAGCTTCGCCACTGCATCCAATGGCAGCCTTCTATTGAATATATGACGCATAACGGGGTTGCTTCCTTTTATGAGATTGGCCCCGGAAGGGTGCTCTGTGGTTTAATTAAACGAATCGATCCAAGAGTACAGACCTTCAACATTTCAGGAATTGAGGATGTCACACAGCTAGAAAGTTCAGCCACATCTAACTAACTATGGGTTTAAGGCGAAAGGCGCGATTCACTGCTCTTCAGATACTCTATGAGCTCGATTGCACAGAACATGGAGCAAAAGAAGCTTTAGCTCGTTTAGCAACTGAGAAAGCGTTACCGCAAGAGGCACTTAGCTTCAGTGAGGAACTTATACAAGGGGTGCTGCAAAATAAATTCAAACTCGATGACATCATTAAGCGCTTTGCACCAGCTTTTCCTATAGAACAAATGTCTGCTATCGATAGAAATATCCTGCGACTTGCCATCTTTGAGATTTTATTTGATAATAACACCCCAATTAAGGTAGCTATAAATGAGGCTGTAGAGCTAGCTAAGGCTTTTGGCAGCGATTCTTCGCCAAGGCTAATTAACGGAGTGTTAGGGTCAATAGTAACTGAATATGGTGCGAAGAAACACAAGCCAGAAAACCTAACAGACCGTTCAAGACACTATTGCTTACCTTTATGACCACGGAATAGAAGATGAGTAACTCTCCTTTTAATAACTTTGCCATGCCGACTTTCAGGAAAATCTGAAAAATTTCACGCAAAGTATTGCCTTTTGCTTAATCTTTGTTTTATAATACTTTCTCGTGCTTAAAAAGGGATAGCTAGAGGGTTTTTACACTAGCTATCCTTTTTTATTGCCCATTTTGGAAAGTGCGGTTTATGTTGAAATGGAAGTGCTAAGCCCTTACAAGGAAGCTACAGAGGTAATAATTGAGGCTGGCGGTGAGCCTCTCAGATTGTGTTACCAATGTGGTATTTGCACCGGCATCTGTCCCTGGAATTTGGTTAGAGGCTTTATTGTTCGCCGTATTATTCATGAAGCTCAACTCGGAGCGACAGATTTTGGCAGCGAAGAGGTCTGGCTTTGTGCTACCTGTCGGGCTTGTGTCCAGAGGTGCCCGCGCGGTGTAGAGATAATTGATGTTATGAGGGCCGCGCGCCGAGCCGTAGTTAGTTTGGGCATTGGCATTGTCCCTGATGCCCTCAGAATCTCGGCCAAAAACATCGCTGGCGCTGGCAATCCACTTGGCGAAGCCCCAGAAAAACGAGGTGATTGGGCCAAGGATTTAGGGGTGAAAAAATTCTCGCCGGGCATGGAAATACTTTATTTCCCGTGTTGTGTTCCTGCATATGATCCTGATGTTAAAGTGGTGTCTCGGGCTACCGCTACTATCCTCAGCAAATTAGGAGTAGATTTTGGCATTTTAGGCAGTGAGGAGAGATGCTGCGGTGAGGCAATCCGCAAAGCTGGATATGAAGATACATTTCACAGCCTGGCTCAGAGCAATATTGCTGCCTTTAGTAGCAACGACGTTAAGACTGTAGTGGTCTCCTCACCGCATTGTTACCACACCTTTAAGAATGAGTATCCTGAACTCGGAGGTGAATTCCAGGTAATTCATATCACTCAATACCTAGTCCAGCTTATTGACCAAGGGAGATTAAAGTTTTCTAAGGAAATAAATAAAAGGGTAATTTACTCTGATCCCTGTTATTTAGGACGGCACAATGGCATATACGACGAGCCAAGGAAGGTATTACAAAGTATTCCTGGCGTGGAATTAATTGAATTTCCTGATTCTCGTGAGGATAGTCTTTGTTGTGGTGGCGGTGGCGGCAGAATCTGGATGGAGACCGTGAAGGGAGAAAGATTTTCTGATATAAGGGTGGAGCAAGCTCTAGAGAAGGGCGCAGATATAATAGCTGTGGCTTGCCCTTACTGCTTCCTCAACTATAGGGATAGCGTGCTCACTATGGACAAGGCAGAGGTTATTGAGGTTAAAGATGTCTCGGAGCTTGTTGCTGAAGCAATGTAGCCAAGAGAGAGGGATGAAATGGAAGAGGTAAAGATTGGTGTTTATGTTTGCCATTGTGGATTAAATATTGCCGGCACGGTAGATGTAGAAGAGGTAGCTAAGTATGCAGCAACCTTACCTTCGGTGGTGGTGTCCCGTGACTACAGGTATATGTGCTCTGATCCGGGGCAGGATCTGATCAAAAATGATATTAAAGAGTATGGACTTAATCGAGTTGTGGTTGCTTCCTGCTCCCCAAGGATGCACGAGCCTACCTTCCGCAATGCTTGTCAAGAGGGGGGGCTAAATCCTTATCTCTATGAGCATGCCAATATCAGGGAACACTGTTCCTGGGTTCACGATGATAAGAAGATAAATACTGAAAAGGCTAAAGATTTGGTAAGAGCGGCAGTAAAGCGAGTTTACCATCATGAGCCTTTAGAGGTTAAGGAGGCGCCGGTTAACCCTAACGTCTTGGTTGTTGGCGGAGGTATCGCTGGAATTCAGGCTGCTTTGGACATCGCCAACGGTGAAAAGAGGGTCTATCTCGTGGAGCGGGAACCTAGTATTGGTGGGCACATGATTCAGCTTGATAGGACCTTCCCTACTTTAGACTGCTCTGAATGCATTCTTACCCCAAAGATGGCTGATGTGGGGCACCATCCTTTCATCGAGCTTCTAGCCTATAGTGAAGTGGAGGAGGTTTCCGGATCCATAGGCCAATTTAAGGTCAAGGTGAGAAAGAAAGCTAGACATATAGATGAGAGTAAATGCGTCGGCTGTGGAATTTGTGAGGAGAAATGCCCTTGGAAAGTGCCGAGTGAGTTCGAGATGGGCTTGGCAATGAGAAAGGCGATTTATATTCCCTTTGCCCAAGCTATCCCCAATCTAGTAACAGTAGACCCAGATCTCTGTGTCTATATTCAATCAAATGGGAAGAAATGTGGAGCTTGTATAAAGTTCTGTGAAGCGAAAGCCATAACCCCTGAGACTCTTCTTAATCAAACCGACCAAATCATTGAGCTTGAGGTGGGCTCGATCATTGTTGCCACCGGCTATGACCAATTTGATCCCTCTGTTATACCTCAATATGGATATGGAAAGTATGACAACGTGTTAACGGGACTTCAATTTGAGAGGATGACCTGTGCTGCGGGGCCGACTGGTGGCAAAGTTCTATTGAAAGATGGCAGAGAACCAGAGAGTATGGCTATCATACACTGCGTTGGCAGTCGAGACCAGAATTACCATGAGTATTGCTCCCGAGTTTGTTGCATGTATGGTCTCAAATATGCCCACTTAATAAAAGAGTTTACTAAAGCCGATGTGTATGAATTTTATATTGATATGCGTTGCTTTGGAGAAGGTTATGAGGAATTTTACAAACGCTGCTCAGAAGAGGGGGTTAATTTCATAAGGGGCAAGGTAGCCAAGGTTACAGACCAGGCTGCAACTGAGGAAGAAAAGGGAAAGTTAATCGTAGTTGCTGAGGATACACTTCTAGGAAGGCTGATACGCGTTCCCGTAGATATGGTTATCCTATGTGCTGCTCTGGAGGCGAGGGCCGATGCTGACAAGGTTGCTAGCCTCTTCACCCTCAATCGGAGGGCAGACGGCTTTTTCCTAGAGAGGCATGTTAAGCTTGACCCTGTGGCTACGCCAACTGACGGAGTTTTTATCGCCGGTTGTTGCGAAGGACCAAGAGACATACCCGATACTGTAGCTCAAGCTGAAGCAACAGCAGCTAAAGCTTTATCCCTAATAAGCAAAGGCAAAATCACACTTGAATCCGCCATAGCTAATGTAGATGAGACTCGATGTTTAGGTTGTGGACGATGTGAAGAGATATGCACTTTCCACGCCCCTAAAGTCATTAGCAAGAACGGGGTCATGGTTTCTGAGATAAATGAGACCTTGTGCAAGGGCTGTGGCGCCTGTGCTGTTGTCTGTCCCACAGGGGCAATGGTGATTAGGCATTATAAGCCTGAACAAATAATGAGTCAGGTCGGTGCTTTAATGGAAGTATAATAATGGCTGAATTTGAACCTCAGATCATTGCCTTTACCTGCAATTGGTGCACCTATGCTGCAGCCGATTTAGCTGGAACAAGCCGCATTCATTACCCAGCAAATGTCAGGATTGTAAGGGTGATGTGCAGCGGCATGGTAAACCCCATGTATGTCTTTAAAGCCTTTGAGGGTGGTGCCGATGGAGTCATAGTCGCTGGGTGTAACTATACAGACTGCCATTACATCGATGGCCCGGTAAAGTGTGATGCCATGTTTGCCAGGCTGAAGAAGATGGTCCTCATACTTGGCTTAGAGGAGGAGAGGTTAAGGCGTGAGATGATTTCCACCTCTGAGGGAGTAATATTTGCTCGAGTAGTTGAGGAGATGGTGGAGCAACTCAAGAAATTAGGCCCTTCACCTTTTAAAATTAAAATGGAGACTCTGGCGTGAATTTAGAGGATATTATTCAAGAAACTAAGACCTACTATTGTTTGGAGTGTGGCAAGTGTTCCAGCCTATGCCCTATTTCAAGGTATGATCCTCAGTATTCGCCACGAGTGATGGTAGAGAATGCCTTGCTTGGACTCGAAGATGAGATAGTTTACAATAAAAAGCTCTTTTCCTGCCTTACATGCTATACCTGCCAGCTCAAATGCCCCTCTGATGTAGATTATCCTTTATTCATTCAGAAAGCACGGGTTTTAGCCACAGCAGCAGGGCAACACGGGGATTATGCCCATTCAGGCACCTTGCAATCCATTGCCATGCTTATGGCAAGGTCGCCACTCAAGCAAAATAGATTGGAGTGGCTTAAGAAGGATGGGTATCGCACTTCAGAGAAGAGCGACGTCATGTTATTCATTGGCTGCTCCCCCTATTTCGAGCCCGTTTTTGAGGACATCCCGATGAGAACGCTAAACATCGCCGAGGCAAGCCTGAAGGTTCTCAATTCTCTAGGGATAGAGCCTTTGGTGCATCCTGATGAGAGATGCTGTGGGCACGATGCTCTGTGGGTGGGAGATATGGAGACTTTCAAGAAGCTAGCGGAGCACAATGCTGCCCTTATAAAGGAAAGCGGTGTAAAGAAAGTTATTTTCTTCTGCCCTGAGGGTTATCGCACCTTTAAATTGGATTATCCCAATTATGTCAAACTAGATTGCGAGGTTATGCATATTTCCGAACTTTTGGCTCAGAGGCTGGAAACAGAGGGCTTACGCTTTAACGAAGTCAAAAAGAAAGTCACTTACCAAGACCCTTGCCGCTTAGGAAGACATTTGGGGATTTACGATGCTCCGAGGAAAGTGCTACAGGCTATCCCTGGGATAGAGCTCGTGGAAATGGAACATAATAGAGAGGAATCCATCTGCTGTGGCACGAGCTGTTTTACCAATTGCGATTCATATTCCAAGCAGATAAGGGTGGAGAGGCTGCTTGAAGCTAAAGCCACTGGGGCGGAGACCTTAATCACCTCTTGCCCCAAATGTCAAACCCATTTCAGATGCGCTATGGTGAACAAGGGTGAGGAGAAAGGCCCTGATATAGAAATAGAGCTTATGGATTTGGTTAATCTGGTAGCAACTTCCCTGGGAGGCTAAGAATGAATGGGCAAAATGGACATAAATCAGTCTTAGTGATTGGTGGTGGCATTGCCGGCATTCAAGCCTCGCTCGACTTAGCTAATATGGGTTTTAAAGTTTATCTGGTGGAAAAGTCACCTAGCATTGGGGGGAGGATGGCACAGCTAGATAAGACCTTTCCCACTAATGATTGTGCCATGTGCATTCTCGCCCCTAGGATGATAGAAGCGAACTCTCACTCTAATATAGACCTTTATACTTATTCTGAAGTGGAGGATGTCTCTGGAGAGGTTGGCGACTTCAAAGTCAAGATAAAGAGGAATTCACCTTTTGTTGATTGGAGTAAATGCACTGGATGTGGTCTCTGCGAGGAGGGATGCCCTGTTATCCTGCCCAAGGAATTCGATCAAGGACTTGGGAAAAGAAAAGCTATCTTTATCCCCTTCCCTCAGGCTGTTCCTAAGAAATATACCATTGATAAGAGGGAGGAGAGGCCATGTAAAGCAGCCTGCATGGATGCTTGCCCTGCTCATACTAATGTGCTGGGTTATATCAAGCTAATTGCCGAAGGGGAGTTTCAAGAGGCTTATAAGCTTATAAGGGATACAAATCCTCTCCCGGCATCCGTTGGTCGAGTTTGCTACGCTCCCTGTGAGGAAGCTTGTAATCGAGGGCAGCTTGACGAGCCTATGGCTATCCGCGACCTTAAGAGATTTGCTGCCGACCAAGTGGATATTGAGGAGCTTGAAGTTCCGACTATTACCAAAACCGATAAGAAGGTAGCGATTGTAGGCTCAGGCCCTGCAGGTCTCGCTGCTGCCAATGACCTTGCCTTGAAAGGGCATGATGTGACTATCTTTGAGGCTCTTCCCGAACCTGGAGGTATGCTTCGCGTCGGCATCCCTGAATATCGCCTTCCAAAAGAGATTTTGCGGAAGGAGATAGGCTACATCCAGAAGCTTGGTGTAGAGATAAGAACAGGGGTTCAGGTTGGCAAAGATATTGCGCTGGAAGAATTAAGGAGAAACTATGATGCCCTTTTTATTGCCGCTGGAGCTCACGGTGGGATGAGACTCAGGGTGGAGGGGGAGGAGCTTCCTGGGGTGATAGAAGGGATAAGATTCCTGCGCGCGGTGAACCTTGGTGAGAAGGTAGAGGTAGGGAAGAAGACAGCAGTGATTGGCGGAGGGAATACTGCTGTAGACTGTGCTAGAACAGCAAAGCGCCTTGGAGCAGAAGCGGTAAAAATAGTGTATCGTCGTTCCCGAAGTGAGATGCCAGCTTCTGCAGAAGAAACAGCAGCAGTGGAGGAGGAAGGGATACCAATTGAATTTCTAACCACCCCAACCCGCTTCTTTCCAGAAAACGGGAAACTTGCCAAGATGGAGTGCGTAAAGATGAAGCTTGGGGAGCCAGATGCCAGCGGTCGTCCTCGACCCATCCCTATCGAGGGCTCCGAGTTCACTACTTCGGTGGATACGGTGATTGCTGCTCTTGGCCAGGCTCCGGAAACGGAATTCGTTAAGGAGTTCGGGATCTCGCTCTCCAAGAGAGGCATGATAGAAATTGATCCTGAGACCGGGGCGACTAACATTGAGGGAGTCTTCGCCGGGGGGGATGTAGTTACCGGACCTGCTTTCGTGATTGATGCCATAGCAGCAGGAAAAAGGGCGGCTCGCTCCATAGATCGGCATTTGAAAGGAGAGCCTATTGAGGTTAAAGAGGAGGGAAAAGAGCCGGAGAAGCTCTCTGAGGAGGAGGTTGAGGATAGGAAGAAACGCTTCCCCTCCCAAAAACGGGTGAAGCTGAGAGATGAGCCTATCGGGGAGAGAATAAAGGACTTTCGTGAGGTTTCTTTAGGTTATACCGTGGAAGAGGCCATAGAGGAGGCTTCACGCTGCCTTGCAGGACAAATAGAAGGGTGCATCGAGTGTCATGAATGCGCGAAGCGATGCGAGGCAAATGCGATAGCTTACACGATGCAAGACGAACACATCGAAATCGATGTCGGTGCGATAATCCTCGCCACAGGCCTTGACCTCTACGATGTCTCACCATTAACGGAATATGGCTATGGAAAGATAAAGAATGTCGTCACCGCGATAGAATTTGAGAGATTAACTGCAGCATCAGGACCCACTTTCGGAGAGCTCAAGCGCCCTTCGGACGGAAAGATTCCCCATGCTATAGCCTTCATTCAGTGTGTTGGCTCTCGTGATTTCAAACACAAAGCATACTGCTCCAGTGTCTGCTGCATGCATGCTACCAAGGAAGCGATACTAGCCTACGAACATCATCCAGGGACAAAATCCACCATCTTCTATATGGACTTAAGGGCTGTAGGCAAAAGATTCCAAGAATATGTCACCAGGGCGAAAGAGGAGTACAACGTGACATATATCCGGAGTCGTCCTGGTAGGGTCGCGGTCAACCCGGAAAACCAAAATCCCATCGTGTGGTATGAGGACACCACTACTACGGAAACAAAGAATATGGAAGTAGATTTAGTGGTTCTTTGTCAGGCAATGACCCCCCGAGGCAGCAAGGAATTAGCAGAGATATTAGGCATAGAGCTAAATGAATATGGCTTTGTAGAGGTTCCTGATAAATTGTCCCACCCAGTAGATAGCACCAGACCGGGAATATTTGCCTGTGGCTATGTTCACAGCCCCAGGGATATCCCAGACTCTGTAACACAAGGGTCAGGGGCAGCAGCTAGAGCAGCCGAGGTCATAGCAGGAGGTAGTTGACGTGGAAGAAGCTCGTATCGGGGTTTTCGTCTGCCATTGTGGCACAAATATTGGAGCATATGTGGATGTTCCTGAGGTAGTGGAATATGTCAAGGGGCTCCCCAATGTAGTTCATGCCGAGCGCAATTTATTTACTTGCTCTGAGGAAGGAATCTCAGCAATAAAGAAAGCAATCCCAGAGTATAGCTTAAATCGGGTTATAGTAGCCTCTTGCACCCCGAGAACCCATGAGCCACTATTCAGGGCTGCCTGTGAGGAAGCAGGCTTGAATAAATATCTCTTCGAATTTGTCAATATAAGAGACCAGTGCTCTTGGGTGCATATGCGTGAGCCAGAGAAAGCAACCGAAAAGGCTAAAGAGCTCATCAGGATGGGAGTAGCCAAGGCAAGGCTTCTCCAGCCACTGGAGGAGATTGAGATCCCGGTGACTCCATCGTGCTTGGTCATGGGTGGCGGCGTGGTTGGGATAAGTGCTGCCTTGAATCTAGCTGAGCAAGGCTTTGAAGTCCATCTAGTGGAGAAGGAAGGGAAGCTTGGTGGCACTCTTCTGGATGTGTATAAACTCTTCACTACAAATGAAGAGGCGAGTAAATTACTGGGACCACTTGTCCAAAAAGTAAAGGACCACAGCAAGATTAAGACCCATCTCTCCACTAAAGTAAGGGATGTGAGTGGGTTTATAGGGAACTTCGATGCTACTTTAGAGGAGGATGGGAAGGAGAGCAAGCTCAAAGTTGGCACCATCATTGTTGCCATTGGCGCTGAGGAACTAAAGCCACTAGGTCAGTATGGTTATGGCAACTTTCCCAACGTCATCACCCAACTTGAGCTAGAACAGCAGATGAGGAAAGAGGGGTTTGATGGGCAAAATGTAGTGATGATCAACTGCGTTGGGGCAAGAGTTCCTGAGCGAACGTATTGCAGCAGATTCTGTTGCATGACAGCAGTCAAGAATGCCACCTTAATTAAGGAAAGTAATCCTACTTCTAAGGTCTGGCTCCTGCACCGCGATTTAATGGCCTACGGGGTAGAGTTTGAAAATTATTATCGCAAATCCATGGAGCAAGGTGTTAGATTTATAAGATATGAACTGGAAAAGCCGCCCCGAGTCATCGGGAATGGGAAGGCTGAGAAGGTGAATGTATGGCACCAGTTGAGGGGCAGAGAGGTAGAGCTCTCTGTGGATACAGTAGTGCTCACCACTCCCTTAATTCCCCGAGCCGACAACGAGGAAATCTCCAAGATGCTTAAAGTCCCTTTGAGTGAGCAAGGGTTCTTCCTTGAGGCACATCTTAAATTGATGCCAGTTGAATTTGCCACCGATGGCATCTACCTTTGTGGCTCTGCCAGGTGGCCAACAGACATTGCTGAGGGTGTTTGTCAGGCTTATGCTGCTGCGGCAAAAGCAGCAATTCCCATGAGAAGGGGCTATGTGAAACCTGAGGCGATAACCGCCTTGGTTGATGAGGATAAGTGCTCAGGCTGTGGGATTTGTGAACCTTTATGCCCCTTCAAAGCCATTGAGCTTCAGTCCCGAGATGGTAAAAGGGTGTCTCATGTCAGTGAAGCCGTATGCAAAGGTTGCGGCACTTGTGGTGCTGCCTGCCCCTCCAGAGCGATTACTATGAACCATTTTAGAGATGTGGAGATTCTAGCTCAGATAGAAGCTTTGTTTAGTTAATCTAATTAAAGAAAGGAGGTAATAGAAAAGGTGCCTTTTAATCCACCACAAAGGATGACCTTAATGGCAGGAAACATAAGGGTCTATAAGGCGAAACTGCCGGTATTTCAATTACTTCTCTGTGGATTTATGGCAGGGCTTTACATCGCTATGGGGGCAGCATTGTGCACTATATGTGGCACTGGTCTTTTAAAAGGAGCTAATTACCATGGAGGAGTTTGAGCCAAAGATAATCGCATTTCTATGTAATTGGTGCTCTTATGCTGGCGCTGATTTAGCCGGTACCTCGCGGATTCAGTATGCTCCTAATGTGCGGGTAATTCGAGTTATGTGCAGCGGGCGGGTTGATCCTACCTTTGTAATTAAAGCCCTCAGGGCCGGGGCAGATGGTGTATTGATTGGCGGTTGCCATTTTGGCGACTGCCACTATATAGAGGGAAACTATAAAGCGGCTCGACGTGTTGCTTTATTGAAAAAGATGCTTGGGCAACTAGGGATTGAAGAGGAACGAGTGTGGCTGGAATGGATATCTGCTGCCGAAGGGAGCCGCTTTGCCCAGGTCATTAACAACATAACAGCCAAGGTAAAAGAGCTGGGACCTTTTGTCCGTTAAAATAGTAACTAGGAGGCGTAACATGGTTAAGCTTAAGTTGGCTCTCTATTGGGCAGCTACTTGTGGTGGTTGCGACGTAGCTGTCCTAGACACAAATGAAAAGATACTTGATATAGTTAATATTGCTGATATCGTGTTTTGGCCTATAGCTATGGACTTTAAACGCCATCACGTTGAGGCTATGGAGGATAAAAGTATTGATGTCTGCTTATTCAATGGGGCAGTGAGGAACTCTGAGCTAGAGGATATTGCTAAGCTGCTTCGAGCCAAATCGAAAACGATGGTCGCCTTTGGCTCCTGCGCCTGCTTCGGCGGCATACCATCGCTAGCTAACCTCACCAACCGAAGGGAGATATTTGAGCGCACCTATGTAGAGGCGCCATCTAATGTTAATCCCAAGAGGGTTTTTCCAAAAACTAAGACCAAGGTCAGCGAGGGAGAACTAGAGCTCCCCGAATTCTATGATACTGTACTGGCTCTGGGGCAAGTGGTGCCGGTGGAATACTTCGTCCCTGGCTGCCCACCACCGGTAGACCTCATACTCAAGGTGGTGGATGCCCTGGCTACAAATCAATTGCCACCGCCAGGCGCTACTATAGCTGCAGAGAAGACCCTTTGCGATGAGTGCCCTCGCAAAAAAGAGGAGAAAAGAATTACCAAAATCTATCGCCCTCACGAGATCATCCCCGACCCCGAGAGATGTCTTTTGGAACAGGGGATAATCTGCATGGGTCCAGCCACCAGAGGAGGTTGCGGTGCCAGGTGCATTGAGGCAAATATGCCCTGCCGTGGCTGCTTCGGACCACCAGCGGGCGTTTATGACCAAGGAGCAAAGATGCTCAGTGCCCTAGCTTCTATTTACGATGTAAAGGACGAGAAGGAGATCGCCAGAATGGTGGAAGAGATAATCGATCCGGCGGGCACCTTTTACCGCTTCGGAATGTCTACTTCACTTTTGCAAAGAAAAAGAATGTAGGAGTAACAGATGAGAAAAATAACTATTGACCCGATAACCAGACTCGAAGGACATGGCAAGATAGAAATCTTTCTTGACGAAGAAGGTAATGTAGCTAATGCTTATTTGCAGATCCCGGAGCTTCGTGGTTTTGAAAAATTCTGCGAGGGGCGCCCAGTGGAGGAGTTGCCACGGATAACACCAAGAATTTGTGGTGTCTGCCCCTCAGCACACCACATGGCTTCCACTAAGGCTACCGATGCCGTGTACCATGTTGACCCACCATTAGCAGCCAAGAAGCTCAGGGAACTCTTCTACTGTGCCCATATGATTCACTCCCATATAGCTCACTTCTATGTCTTGGCTGGCCCTGATTTCATCCCGGGCTATGATGCCCCACCAGCGGAGCGGAATATCTTAGGGCTTATTAAGAAGGTGGGACTAGAGATCGGCAGCGAGGTGATAAAGCACAGGGCTTATGCCCAAGATATCCAAGCAACCATCGGTGGCAAGGCAACACACCCCGTCTGCGGTCTCCCTGGTGGGATGAGCAGGGTTATAACTGAGGAGGAAAGAAAGGATTTTGAGGAGAAGGCAAAATCGCTTGTTGAGTTTGGCAAGTTTGGGCTGAAGCTGTTTGATGAGCAGGTATTAGCCAATAAAAAATACCTCGATTTAATCACCGGCGATGTCTACTTTATGAAGAGCTACTACATGGGCATGGTAGATGGTAATAACAAGGTGAACTTCTATGATGGAGATATCAGGGTAGTGGATGAGGATGGCAAGGAGGTAGCCAAATTTAAAGCTCCTGAATATCTGGAGTATATCTCAGAGCGCACCGAGCCCTGGTCTTACCTCAAGTTCCCTTACCTGAAGAAAGTTGGCTGGAAGGGAATGGTTGAGGGAAAGGACAGTGGCATCTATCGAGTGAATTCCTTAGCTCGGCTCAACGTCGCTGATGGCATGGCAACACCTTTGGCTCAGGAGGCATATGAGAAATTTTATCAAACCCTTGGCGGCAAGCCAGTTCATGCCACCCTGGCTTTCCACTGGGCAAGGCTTATCGAGATTTTGTATGCTGCGGAGCGCCTTCTAGAACTGGCCAAGGATAAAGAAGTAACCGACACCAATATTCGCACCATTCCCACCGCTATCCCAGATGAAGGTGTGGGTGTGGTGGAAGCACCCCGAGGCACCCTATATCACCACTACCAGACGGATGAGAGAGGTATCGTTCAAAAGGTGAATCTGATTGTAGCTACGGTGCAGAATAACCCAGCAATGAACATGTCGGTGAAGAAAGCTGCTCAGGGAGTTATCAAGAAAGGGAAAGAAATTAGCGAGCCTCTTTTGAATATGGTGGAGATGGCCTTCCGTGCCTATGACCCCTGTATGGCTTGTGCTACTCATTCTCTTCCCGGGCAGATGCCCTTGGAAATCAATATCTACGATTCGGATGGAAATATCTGCCAGAGCTTGAGAAGATAGTTTGAAAACTCTCGTTTTAGGTATAGGGAATCCAATATTAGGAGATGACGGTATAGGTTTTTGTGCTGCTCAAGAGCTAGCAAGTAAAGTTAAAGATGCAAACATAGCTGTAAAAGATGCCAACACCCACGGTTTAAACTTATTAGAGCTTATTGCTGGGTACGATAGAGTAATTATAGTGGATGCGATTAAGACTGAGAATGGAGAAGTAGGGCGAATATATAAGCTCAGACCAGAAGATTTCACTAATATTGTGCATTTCGCCACCTCGCTGCATGATACAAACCTTGCTACCACAATCGAAATCGGCAAAAAACTTTTAGCGGAGCAGATGCCAGATGAAATAATAATATTTGCAGTAGAGGTTGAAGAGGTGATAAAGTTTACCGAAGAGATGACGGAAAAGGTAAAGGAAACTATTCCAAAGGTTGTAAATCTTGTCTTGGGGGAGATTGGTTCAACGTAACCCGAATGTGACCTTGGGATGGTGGTTTGATAATGACTTCCATTATTCTTGCCGGCGGCAACAGCTCAAGGTTTGGTTGGAATAAAGCTCTCGAAATTATCAATGGTAAGAATCTTGTTCAGCGTGTAGTTAACCGCCTTATCTCTCTTAGCAAGGAGATCATTATAGTAACTGCCCAGAACGAAAGCCTTTCTTGCTCTCCCTCCTTCCCAATGATAAAAACAGTGGCTGATATTCATCCCGGCAAAGGTCCGCTTTGTGGCATCTATTCAGGTCTACTCTTATCGTCTTGCTCACGGGCCATCGTTGTTGGCTGCGATATGCCATTTCTAAACATTGCTTTGCTTAACTACATGACTCAGCTCTCCCCAGCTTTTGATATTGTCGTCCCCCGTATAGGAGAGAGGATAGAGCCACTCTGTGCAATATATTCTAAGAATTGTTTAGTCCCTATCCACAAGTTACTAAAGCGTAATGAGCTAAGGATTGGTGAGCTTTTTAGCGTAGTTAGGACGAGGTATGTCAAAGAGGATGAGATCAATAAGTTTGACCCAGCGCACTTAAGCTTTTTCAATATAAACACCCAAACTGACCTGGATGAGGCAAGGAGGCTAGCAGTCGAGAAATGCCTCTTGTTATAGCAATTACGGGCAAATCTGATGCAGGCAAAACATCTCTAATTAAGGGACTTATACCCGAGATGAAAAAAAGAGGATATAAAGTTGCTGCTGTTAAGAATTGCCCGCATGGCTTCGATTTGGATGTTGAAGGGAAGGATTCATGGCATTTTACTAAGGCTGGGGCTGGGGGTATCCTTCTCCAGTCCCCATCAGAACTCGGACTCATTCGCACGAAAGGCAATACAGCTGGCAGCTTAAATGAGGTGGCGAAATATTATCTAGCCGACTTCGATCTTGTACTAGCCGAAGGTTTTGCCCAAGATACCAGCACAAGGAGGATAGAGGTACTCCGTAAGGGGATGAGCCCAGAGCTTGAGTCTCCCCAGGAAAGATTGGTTGCAATTGTAACTGATTTTGCCTTCTCCATAGACAAACCAACCTTTAAGCCTACCGAACTCTCTGAGCTTGCGGATTTTATCGAAAATGTCATAAAGGTGGATAAAGAAAGTAAGCCTCATGTTGAGCTTAGCATAAATAAAAAGCCCGTCTACCTAAATGAATTCGCCCAGAGCATGATAAAGGGCACGATTACCGGACTCGTGGCTTCTTTAAAAAGGGAAGACAAGGAATTAAGGGAAATCGAAGTAAGAATCCCCCCTTCTGAGGAGGTAAAAAAAGATGAATAGGTCTTTAGAAACCAACATAAGAGATGCTTTACTTATCATTTTAATTTGTGGAACGGTCTGGGGCTGCGTTGAAGCAGGCCTGGGGCTATTGCCTAAGTATCCCTTCTCCTCTGTCCCGCCAACGTTAATAGGCCTTATGGTTTTGGCTTTGGCTCGAACTTACTTGCCCAAACCTGGCTCATCAACGGCTACTGGTGCCATTGCCATGCTTTATCGGGCGATGACCGCCCATGGCTGGCCCTGTCACATATGGGCAGTGCTCCTGATCGGGGTTTCCTTCGATGTAGTAGCTACACTGCTAGCCAGAAAGAATGAAAGGTTAGCCTGGAGGATTGTTAGTGGGCCAGCTACTGCTTACCTAGCCTATGCCCTTTTTGGATTTACTATGATCTATATTATGCTTTATATACCACCTATGAAACATTGTGCTCATTGGTGGGTAATAGGAGGGTTGCCCAAGATTTTAAATTACATTGGCAAAAGCGGAAGCCTTGCGGCTGTCGGCTCGACAGTTTTCGTACCTCTGGGGTATTGGCTGGGCTCTTTAACAGCTAGTATAAAGGTAAGCCAGCGACGGGCTATGATGGGGGCAGGATTTATTCTTGCTGCTCTCTGGATCCTTGGGTTTGCTATCTTCCCTTGACTTGCGGTGGCGAATGGTTAAGCTGCTGACTGAAACAATAAAAGCGGTAAATTAGGAAAAGGCGAAAGAAAAACGTCTTGTGCCTACGACGTGTCCCATATTGTGGCTGCGGCTTAAATATGGTCGTTGAAGAAGGCACAAGTGCTCATAGTTTCTCCACTCTAACTGCTGCGACTTTGAGTTCAGGAATTTTGGATATCGGGTCTAGCTTGGGGTTGGTGAGGATATTGGCAGGGCTTTCAGCGAAATGGAAAGTCATAAACACCACTCCAGGGGGCGATGCCTCAGTTATCTTGGCTTTAGTGAGGATTTCACCGCGCCGAGAACTGACTCTAACTTTATCACCCTGAGCTATGCCAAGTTGTGAAGCATCCTCGGGGCTGATTTCCACAGTACCTTCAGGTTCTATAATATTAAGTCCGGCTACTTTACGAGTCATTGTCCCGGTATGAAAGTGATATAAGCTGCGCCCTGTGGTGAGAATCAAAGGATAGTCTTCGTCTGGCGACTCTCCTGGGGGAACATATTTTAGCGGGATAAATCTGCCTTTCCCCCTGACAAAAGTATTCACATGGAGTATTGGTGTACCTGGATGGTCATCGGTAGGGCAAGGCCATTGGAGTCCACCGCTCTCTAAACGCTGGTAACTTATGCCACCATAGCTGGGAGTAAGATAGCGAATTTCCTCCATTATATCAAAGGGGTGGCTATAATCAAAGCCTCCAGCCTCTAACCTTTTGGCTATTTGGCAAATAATCCACCAATCAGGATGGGAATCGCCAATTGGCTCAATAGCCTTCCTTACCCGCTGCACTCGCCGCTCGGTATTAGTGAAGGTGCCGTTCTTCTCAGCAAAGCTCACTGCAGGCAAGACAACATGGGCAAACTTTGCTGTTTCAGAAAGGAAAATGTCCTGAACCACAAGAAACTCAAGTTTAGCTAGCGTCTCCCGGACATGGCCAACATCAGGATCGCTTAATGCCGGGTTCTCACCAATGAGGTATAGCGCCTTTATCTCTTTCCGGTAAGCGGCTTCAAGCATCTCAATCAAGGTTAGCCCTGGAGATGAGGGTAATGAGCATCTCCAGGCAATTTCAAATTTCTCTCTGATAGCTGGACTGGCTACTGCCTGGTAACCAGGATAGACATTGGGCAGGGCACCCATATCGCAAGCACCTTGCACATTGTTTTGACCCCTGAGTGGATTAACCCCGGTTGAGGGCTTGCCTACATTCCCGGTGAGCATTGCCAGGTTGGCAGTAGCCATCACATTGTCGGTGCCATGGGAATGCTGGGTGATACCCATGGCATAGAGGATGGTGGCTGGACTATTGGTGGCAAACATACGGGCTGCTTGAGCTATTTTGTCACGTGGCACTCCACAGACGGGCTCAACAAAATCGAGAGCAAAATCATTTAATGCCTGCTTGAAGGCATCAAGGTTTTCACATCTCTCCTCGATAAAGGCTGAGTCAAGCAGCCCCTCGTCCACTATAACCCGCATCATGCCCATAAGTAAGGCAACATCTGTGCCAGGGTTATGCCGTAGCCAGAGGCTGGCAAAGCGGCAAAGGTCGATCTCACGGGGGTTAGCTACAATGAGCTTTGCTCCTTTATCTACTGCTCTTTTCACCTCAAGCCCGATCACGGGGTGGTCTTCTGTGGTGTTGGTGCCGATAGCTAAAATGCAAGCGGCGTTACCAATTCCGTTGATGGAATTAGTCATAGCCCCGCTGCCAAAGCTTTGGACAAGGCCAGCTACAGTAGGAGCGTGACACAGTCGGGCACAGTGATCAACATTGTTAGTACCCAATACCGCTCGGGCAAATTTTTGCATGACATAGTTCTCCTCGTTGGTGCACTTGGCCGATGCAATCACTCCTATCTCGTCTGCTTTATAGCCTTTCAATTTCCTAGCCACCAGATCTAGTGCCTCATCCCAGGATGTCTCTTTCAACTCTCCATTCCTTCTTATTAGGGGAGAAGTTAAACGCTGGGGATGATGGACGAATTCTGCGATACCGAAACGACCTTTGACACATGCTTGGCCATGATTAACTGTACCATCTGGAACAGGGACAGAACTTATTATCCTCTCATCCTTGACCTCGAGCTTGAGTTGGCAGCCAACTCCACAATATGGGCAAGTAGTAACTACTTCACGGTCAGGCAAGCCCTCCCACTTATTAGCTCTTTCCATCAGGGCTCCGGTAGGACAAGCATCAATACAAGCTCCACAGAATTCACAGCTTACTTCCTGAAGCGGCTGATTGAAAGCGGTGCCTATCAAAGTTTCACTCCCTCGATAGGTAAAGGAGATGGCTCCCACCTTACGTACCTCTTGACACACACGGACGCAGCGACCACAAAGAATGCACAGGTTATAATCTCGGTCGAAGAATGGGTTTTCCCTGTTAACAGGGAGCTCCTTATAAGTATAAGGGAGAGTTACTTTCTCCAGTCCGATATAGCGAGCAACCCTCTGTAGCTCACAATTTAGATTTTTGGGGCAGGTGAGGCAGGAATATGGATGCTCGCTTAAAATCAGCTCCATTATGTTACGGCGAAGCTCCTGCAATTTTGGGGTATTGGTATGGACTACCAATCCTTCAGTCGCTGGGGTAGTGCATGCTGGGGGAAAACCGCGCATCCCCTCGATGTCCACAATGCACAGGCGGCAAGCACCAAAGGGAATTAGGTCTGGATAGTAGCAAAGCGTAGGAATATAGATACCAGCTTCCAGGGCTGCCTCCAAAATTGTAGCCTCCCTTTTCGCTTTTACTTCCTTTTCGTCAATAATCAAAGTAACAGTATCCATGCTTACTCTCTCTTAATCAAATTTACTCCCGCTCCTCCAAGTCGCATCTCAAGCACCGCGTTGCCTCCTCAATGGCTAATTCCTCACTAAGGCTAAGTTCCACCTCAGCAAAACTACCAAGTCGCTCGCCTAAAGGCAGAGTAGGTATTGGGAGACGATGCTTCTCCCCCTCGTCAATTTCAGGCAGCGCCTCTAGCTCTTCAGGTGGCGCCAGCTTTTCGTCTATCACTCCCTTGCCACCTAAATATTTATCAATCGAGATTGCTGCCTGCCTTCCAGCAGCGATGGCCTCGATGACTGTGGCTGGTCCAGTCACGGCATCGCCGCCAGCAAAGACAGCCTCCCTACCCGTAGCTAAAGTATAAGTGTCAACCTGGAACGTATTTCCCCTTCCCAGGGGGAGCCCGAATTGATCTGGAGTCTCTGGCATCTGACCGATAGCAGCAATCACAGTATTAAAGCTCGAGCTGAATTCACTGCCTTCGATTGGCACTGGGCGTCGTCTACCACTGGTATCCACCGCCCCCAGCTTCATGCGAATGCATATAAGCTCCACCACACTGTCTTTGCTCTCTATTCTAATCGGGGCAGCAAGGAACTCTATCTTCACCCCTTCATGTATTGCCTCATTTATTTCTTCCTCGCTTGCTGGCATCTCAGTCCTAGTGCGGCGATAGATAATGGTTACCTCCTTGGCGCCAAGTCGAAGTGCGTTGCGGGAAGCATCTATGGCGACATTGCCCCCGCCGATGATTGCTACTCTGCTCCCTACCCTAACTTTATTCCCCATATTTATCTCTCTGAGAAAGGATATGCCTTCCATAACCTCAGGACTATCCTCTCCTTCAACCCTTAGCTTAGCCCCTTGGTGAGCGCCAATGGCAAGGAAAATGGCGTTATAACCATCGGCAAAAAGCCCGTCTAAGGAGTTGATTTTTGCATTTGTCCTTATGTCAACTCCAACACTCCTTATCTCCTCAATTTCCTCAGCTAATACCTTTCGGGGCAAGCGATACTCGGGAATGCCGTACCTCATCATGCCACCTGGCTCAGGGAGCGCCTCGAACACAGTAACGGTATGTCCTCGCTTCGCCAGGTAATAGGCTGCAGTAAGTCCTGCTGGCCCGGAGCCAACGATGGCAACTTGCTTTCCTGTAGCTGGAGCTATTTTTGCCCTCATTTTCCAAAGTCCATTGCCCCTCTCTGCGGCAAAGCGCTTGAGCACCCTTATGGCAATTGAGTCATCTAGTAGTCCTCGCCGACATTTGGCTTCACAGGGATGGGGACAGACACGCCCACAAACTGAGGGGAAGGGTATTTTCTCTCGAATTACCGCCAACGCTTGGTCAAACTGCCCCTGACTAATGAAGCGAATATAGCGAGGTACGTCTACACCAGCGGGACAGGTATGGCTGCAAGGTGCTTTGACCAGCCCCTTACAGACCGCAGCAGGACATTTCTTTCTCTTGATATGGGCTTCATATTCATCACGGAAGTAGCGGATGGTGCTCAGCACTGGATTGGGTGCTGTTCCCCCTAAGGCGCAGAGCGAGCCATCCCTGACTGTTTCAGCAAGCTGCTGTAATTTATCAATGTCACCGTCTTGCCCCTCTCCACGAGTTATGCGTTCCAAGATATCGAGCATCTGTCTTGTGCCCACTCGACAGGGGGCACACTTTCCACAGGATTCAGCTTGAACAAAGGTGAGGAAGAATTTGGCAAAATCAACTATGCAAGTATCTTCGTCAGCCACGATCATGCCACCTGAGCCCATAATGGAGCCCGCTTGGGTCAAAGCTTCATAATCTACAGGTAGGTCTAAGAGCTCAGCGGGAAGGCAGCCTCCAGAAGGACCACCAGTCTGCACCGCCCTAAACTGCTTATCGTCAGCAATGCCACCTCCAATATCATAGACGATCTCACGAAGGGTGATGCCTAAGGGAACTTCAATGAGTCCGGTGCGCTTTATCTTTCCCGCCAAAGCAAAAGTCTTTGTTCCTTTGCTCCCCTCGGTTCCATATTGGGCATACCAATCTGCGCTTTTTTGCAAAATCGCCGCCACAGCGGCAAGGGTTTCTACATTATTGATATTGGTTGGTTTGCCCCAGATGCCTGATTGAGCGGGGAAGGGAGGACGGGGGCGGGGCATACCCCGTTTACCCTCAATGGAAGCCATCAATGCTGTTTCTTCGCCGCAGACGAAAGCTCCTGCTCCCTCTTTGATTTCTATGTCGAAATTGAAGCCTGAACCAAGGATATTTGCCCCCAGAAGCCCATATTCCTTCATCTTAGCAAGGGCAATATTCAATCGTTCTAGAGCCAGTGGGTATTCGGCGCGGCAATAGATATAGCCATGTGTTGCCCCTATAGTGTAGGCAGCAATAAGCATTCCCTCCAGAACAGCATGTGGGTCTCCTTCCAAGACGGATCGATTCATAAAGGCCCCAGGGTCTCCTTCATCGGCATTGCAAACGAGGTATTTTTCCCTGCCGGGAGATTTACGGCAGAAATCCCACTTGAGCCATGTAGGGAAGCCAGCACCACCTCGCCCCCTGAGCCCCGACTTTTTAATCTCCCCTATAATTTCCCCCGGGCTCATTTTAAGTACCCGGGCAAATCCGCTATAGCCACCACGGGCAATATAGTGATTAATATTTTCGGGATCAATAGTTCCACAATTTCTCAGAATGATGCGAACCTGCGGTTTGAGCATGGGCAAATCAAAGAATCTGGGAATACCCTCAATGCTATCATCACCTATAGTGCCTAAGGCGAGGTCTGGGCGAGGATTATCTTTAATCAGATAATCCTCGATGAGCTCGGGCACAATTTCAGGGGTGATATTGCCATAGCAAATGCGGGGGCGACCTGGCTTGATGATATCAACTAAAGGCTCAAGATAACATAGCCCGACACATCCCACCTGTATCACAATAGCATCGGTACTGCGCTTGGCTAATTCATCATTAATAGTTTGGAGCACATTTAACGCGCCCGCTGAGCGACCACAGGTGGCAGCACCAACGAGGATGCGGGGCTTTTCACTGTGCTCTAAGGCTTCCCACTCTGATTTTGCTCGACTTTGAATCTGGTCAAAAGTCATCTCAGCTTCCGAAGCTAATGATAAGAGGACAGAACTTGCTTTGCCTTTATCGGGGTCACCCTACTATAAACTGTCTTATCCACCACCATCACTGGGGATAAAGCACAGCAACCAAAACAGGCAACCCTCTCCAGACTAAATTTATAGTCCTCCGTAGTCTCTCCCGGCTTGATGCCAAGTTTTCTTTGCACCGTTTCCATAATGCGCGCTCCACCCCGCACATAACAGGAAGTGCCAAGACACACCTTAACAGTATATTCACCAGAACGGGTAAAGCGAAACTGAGCATAGAAAGTAGCCACACCGAAAATCTCACTCTTTGAGAGGCCTAGAAAGCGGGCGATTTCGGATACCGCTTCCTCCGGGAGATAGCTCAGTTCTTCCTGAACTTTTTGCAAGATAGGAATTAAGGTTCCTCGCTTCTCTTTATATGGCGCTAATATCTCAGCCAGTTTATCGCTGATGATGCCTCCGAAAACTAACTAATTTCTAAAAGGCAGGTTCAAACCCATACTATAGCGTAAATGGAGAAGTTAATGCAAGTAGTTGTGCTCGTTGGGTCTGCATTTTTTAGTGTGAAAATCTGTAAAAGGTGCCGGGCCATTTAAAAATGTAGTTGCCCAATTTATTGGGCGACTGTGCCTGATAAATCAGGCAACTACAAAAATTTGGGGGGAAACACCTCTGAGGTGGCTGAAATTGAACGGGGAATCAAAATTAAACAACCTGGGTGCCGGGAAGGAGGTGATTATTCGTGGAAGTAAAGGACGTTACCAACTTTAGTGGGAAATGTACTTATCTATAACTCTCCACTCATGAGAATAAATATTAAATCGATGCCCTCGAGCAAAGCCGATCAATGCTATGCCAAACTTCTGGGCAGCTTCTATGGCTAAGCTAGTAGGGGCTGAGATGCTTACTATCACCGGAATTTGGACACGGGCTGCCTTCACCACGGTTGACTTTGTCTGCCGACTCGAGGTTACCAGTACGCTGTTAGCCAGGTCCAACTTGGTACCAAATGCAAGGCCAATGACCTTATCTATAGCACAATGCCTACTTACATCTTCAACAAAGATATAACTACGCTGATTACGTATCTGAGCAATATGAGTACCTCCAGTCTCCTTAAATAGGATGCTATCTTCATCCAGCTTCTTGATGGCATCCCAGATCTCGGTGACAGCTATCTTGGCTTGCGAGTTAACCTCTTTCACCTTTACAGAATTGCGCCTGCCAACTGTAACAGCAATGGCAAATTTGCTTCCATCCGGCCTGACTTCTATGCCTTTTATATTCGAGGAATGGCATATCCCCTCAGAAATCAGATGCCCCCTAGCCAGCTCCTCTAAATGAGTTGGCAAACAATAGAGTGACCGATAAACCTCACCGTTAAGCCTGATCACAACCTCGGCCTCAGAAGTAACTAGATCAAAACAGACTTCCCTATGACAATCCGAAATCCTGTGTATTTTAACCTTTCTTAATTCTGCCACTACTTCTCTGTATCAGAGTTGCTTCTTTATTTTTATCCCTAAAAATAAGCGTATGCGTTCGCCATGGATTTTACGCTGGTACTTCCTCCATTTCAATTTTGTCCGTGCCGGCTAAGGAAAAGCAGGCCAAACATATCGGCTAGAACCCAAAGATTTTTCCTTCCCTAAACATCTATCCTCCCCTCATCAGATAAACTTGGTCACTGCTCTAGAGCTGGGCAGAATGCTTAGCTTGTCCATGCTCCAAAGGATTGCTATATTTGCTGTGGGAGGAAAGGACGTTACCAACTTTAGTGAGAAATGCACGCCAGAAGTGGAGCGAGCAATTCCCAAAGTAGTTAAGATAGTACTCTGTGAGCTAGGCAAGCAATTTCTTGGCACAAAAACCTAACCCCCTTGTTTTTTCCCCCACCTTGGTTTAATATTTACCTTTTGAATACGTAAGCGGCTTTCTTGCCAAGTGTGGTGCTTGTGCAAAAACTGGGTAAATTAAATACTCACCAAGTTTAGCAAAGTGACCGTGATAGCATTTTTAGCAACTGCGTTTGGGGCTTTTTTACTATACCTATTCTTGACCACCGCATCTGGCCCTTTGTTTCTCTGGAGTAAAGAAGAACTAATTATTGGGGCTATTTTTGCTCTAATAGTAGCAGCAATAGTAAGAAAGGTGTTCCCAGCAAAAAACCTTCGCTTGCTAAACCCGAAGAGATGGTTTCTACTCCTTGCCTATATTATATGGCCATTCTTTCCAGCGATGGCAAAGGCAAATATCGATGTTGCCTACCGAGTAATAACAGGAAGGATAAACCCAGGCATAGTGAAAATTTCCCCTAAGCTAAAGACTGACGCTGGTTTAACCATGCTTGCCAACTCCATAACCCTAACTCCAGGCACTTTGAGCGTGGATGTAGATGAAGAAACAAATGACCTGTATGTCCATTGGATAAATGTGAAGAAAGAAGCCTTGGAAAAGATGCCCAGAGATTACAAATACGTATGTGGTGAATTCCCTGATTGGGCAAGGAGAGTGATGGAATAATGTGGCTTCCCGTAGCCATATTCCTTGCAGTTTGCGCCACTATAATTCTTATAAGGCTGTTTCTAGGCCCTACCCCACCAGACCGACTAGTAGGGTTGGATACCTTAAACACCGTAGTTGTAGTGTCCATGGTTATCCTGGGAGCGGCATTTGAAGAGGTAATATATGTTGACGTAGCCATTGTTTATGCCTTGCTTTCTTTTGTCAGCACACTTTTCATAGCCAAGTATATTGAGAAAGGCAAATTCTAATGATACTAGATATAATCACCTACATATGTATAGGCATCGGATGCTTTCTTAACTTGCTGGCGGCGATCGGTCTGCACCGTTTCCCTGATGTTTATACCAGGCTGCACGCCGGAACAAAGTGCACTACCTTCGGCTCCATACTTCTAATTGCGGCTGTTGTTATACAATCTGTAAGTGTTTGGGTAGCAGAGGGTCTTTCCTCTCCCCAATCAGTACTTACCCTACATGCAGTTATTGCCTTGGTAGTTATTTTACTGACCAATCCTACCAGTGCTCATGCCATCGGTAGGGCAGCACATAGGAGCGGGATCAAACCAGCGAGAGCGGTGGTGGATGACCTGGAGAAAGAAAAACCATGATTGAGCTAGGAGTTCTACACATAATTATCCCTATTTTGATTGTAGTCTGTGCATTGTTAGTAGCTATATTCAGGGACCTCATCGCTGCTGTAATAAGTTTAGCTGCTATGAGCCTGCTCTTAGCCCTAGAGTTTTACTTACTTCAAGCCCCCGACGTGGCTATTGCCGAGGCTGGGGTAGGAGCAACTATCACCGTAGCGATTTATATCCTGGCCATAAGGGCAACAAGGCGTGAGTAGGAGGAACATGAGAAAAATTGCTATGGCAGTATCCTTGAGCATCTTTATCGCCTTCTTGATAGCAACAGCATTCCTCATTCACCCCTTTGGCTATCCTCCATCTGAAATGGATGACTACATAATAGAAAATACCCAGAGTGAAACTGGAGCCAATAATGCCGTAACTGCCGTTGTCTTTGATTACAGAGGCTTTGATACTTTAGGAGAGGCTACTATTTTGTTTACCGCAGTGACCGGCGTGGTAATGCTATTTAGAGCCAAGAAGAAAAGGGAGAAATAAAACCATGATGTCTAAAATTGTGCGTACCATGGCCAGCCTCTTAATCCTTTTTGCCCTTATCTATGGCTTATATATCATCATGCATGGTCACTTGACCCCCGGCGGTGGGTTTCAGGGAGGTGCTGTCTTTGCCTCCGGCATAGCCTTGCTCATTGTTGCTTTTGGCTCGGACAAAATTCACAAAAGTCTAAAGGAACACCATCTCTCTATCTTGGAAAGCAGTGGAGCACTAATATTCATCGGCTTAGCCTTTGGCGGCCTAGCCATCGTCTTCTTCTATAATTTCCTCGTTGGCTCCCCCATCTTCGGTCACATCCCTCCTTCTGGCCCTAACCCTGGAGATATATGGACTGCCGGGGTAATTCCTTTTATGAACATAGCAGTAGGCTTAAAAGTCCTGGCCGGCTTGTCTGCCATCCTTCTGGTCATGGCTTTAGCCACCACCGTAATGGAGGTGGAAGAATGACACAAGGCATTCCTTACAATGTTCCCTATTTGGCAGTAGCGGCATTAATAGGCATTGCCTTTTACATTATTATATCCCAGAGAAATCTGATAAAACTGGTAATGGGGCTCAGTATCCTGGCATCTGGCGTTAACCTATTCTTGATCACTTTGGGGTATAGGGAAGGTGGGGTGGCTCCCATTTACACCCACGCTCCTGCAGGGATTATGGTGTTGCCCGTCCCTCAAGCTTTGACTCTCACCAGCATCGTTATTGCCGTAGCATGTTTGGCTTTGATGCTTTCCATGGTAATACACATTTATCGCCACACCGGGAGCACAGATTCAGAAAAATCTAGAATAATGAAAGGGTAAAGTAAACTGGACACTCTAATAATTCACTCCCCCATCCTGATAATAGCCATTCCACTGTTAGCAGCGTTTTTAACTCCTCTAATTGGCAGAGCCAGTGGAAAGGCTAGAGATGTCTTGGTAGTAGCCAGCCTGGCATTTGTAGAATTCTTGGTCATAATTTTAGCCCGGGACATTTACCTCAACGGATTACATATCTACACCCTGGGAGCATCTTCCCCCGACCTTACCATCCCTGAAAATTATATCGTCCCGGTACGCATAATCCTAGAAGTGGATAGCATGTCCATATTTATGGCCATAATAGCGGCCACTGTTTCCTTAGCCGCAGCTATATATTCCCTCTCCTTTATGAAAGGGGAGACAGGCCAGAATAGGTTTTACACTCTCTTGCTACTTTTGGTAGCGGGTATGTTTGGCATGGTGCTTACCGGTGACTTGTTCAACCTGTTTGTCTTCCTAGAAATAGCTTCTATTGCTGGGGCAGCATTGGTCGCTTTCAGAACCAAGTTTGCCGATACTGCAGAAGGCGGATTGAAATACATAGTTATCTCTACCGTTGCTGCCCTGATGGTTCTATTCGCTATAGGCATATTTTATGCCCAATATAACTTGCTCAATATAGGTGCTCTGGCCCATGTAATGCAATATACCATGTTGGATAAGATAGCCCTAGTCTTGTTAGCCATAGCATTTATGATGAAGCTAGCAAGTGTGCCCCTGCACATGTGGTGCCCCGATACTTATAGCGTTGCCCCGGCCAGTATAACCATTATGCTTGTAGTGGCAAGCTACGCCTGCCTGTACGCCCTTTTCCGGATATGCTTTACCCTGTATGGAGTTAGTCCAGACATGGTTACGGTGGGGTGGATAGTGATAACCCTGGGGATGTTAACCATGTTCGTTGGAGTTACTATGGCTGTTTTCCAAACGGATATCAAGAGGTTGATGGCCTATCATTGTATTTCCCAGACAGGATATATGCTGCTTGGAATAGGAGTCGGGCTTGCTGTTTTAAATCGCCCAGAAGCCCTAAACACTTACGGAATAGCCGCTATGGATGGAGGGATTTTCCACATAATAAATAACGCCCTATACAAAGGACTCCTATTCCTAACTGCGGGGGCTTTATTCTACCGCACGGGCACCAGAGACCTTAACAGAATGGGTGGCTTAGCCCATAAGATGAAGTGGACTACTATATTCTATATCATCGGGGCTTTGTCCATCTCTGGTATCCCTCCTTTCAATGGATTTGCTTCAAAGTTATTAATTTACGAGTCTGTGTACCGTTTCAATCCCATCCTGGCTATAGTAGCCATGATAACATCGATCCTCACCCTAGCTTCCTTTACCAAAGCTTTCTACTCAGCATTCATGGGAGCAGGGCTCCCCGAATACCAGGAGGTAAAAGAGGTGCCAAAATCTATGATAGCCGGCATGGCTATCCTGGCTGCAGGCATTATCTTCTTTAGCCTCTTCCCCGGGCTTATTGTTGATTGGCTAGCTCACCCAGCTACTGAGGCACTGATAAATCAGGGAGCCTACATCAATGGAATTATGGGAGGAGGATAGATGTCAATTTTAGGACTTAGTTATTCTCCCTGGAGCCCAATCTTTTGGCTCCTTGCCTCTGTAGTTGTGATGATAATGGCTTACTTTTTTAGGAGGCGCGGACAGAAAAAATATAAGAAAGATACTGAACAAACAAAGATCTTCTTATGCGGTGAAGAGGTACCTGAGGCAAAACAACGACATATAAGAGCCCACAATGTATACTGGGGGTTTTTTGAGACTATGAAAGAATACTATGACGCGAATATAAAAGCGCATACGGGAATAATAAATGATTATATAATCTGGTTCCTAGTTCTTATAGCTATAAGCGCCATAATACTCTTTATCGTGGGGATAGTTTAAATAAGAATGTCATTGCGAGCGAAGCGAAGCAATCTCAACTGGAGCGCATATGAGCCTTAGCGCAATAAAGAGAGCACTTTGGATCTACCATATCAATACTGGCTCGTGCAACGGATGTGATATTGAAATCCTGGCCGCACTCACCCCTAGGTATGACCTTGAACGTTTTGGTATGATGCTTGTTGGCTCACCTCGCCATGCTGATGTATTACTGGTGACCGGTCCAGTAGCAAGACAGATGGCGCCGAGGCTCAAACGGGTATATGAGCAAACACCCGATCCCAAGGTGGTCATAGTAGTTGGCAGCTGTGGCTTGGAGGGAGGCGTATTCTACGAATCCTATAATTTGGTGGGGCCGGTAGACCAACATATACCTGTGGACGTATATGTCCCCGGATGTCCCCCCAGACCCGAAGCTATTATAGAAGCTGTAGCTAAAGCCTGGGTAAAGCTTGAGAAAGCTGAGCAGCAGGTGGTATAGATGGAAATACTGAGTCCTGAAGAAATAGTTGAGAGCTTTAAGGCTGCCCTGGGTAGCAGCTTTGTCGATTCAAAGATTTATCAAAGAGAGATTGCAGTCAAAAGGAATATCTTCACGTCGATTTGGATATATGTAAAGCGAGAGGCCTTTCGGCCGGCAGTAGACCTTATCGGCAGACTACAAGAATATCCTCATTTGTCCATAATCTCATCCTCCGACCTCGGGGATAGCGTCGAGTTGATATATCATTTCACAATATATTATGGGCAACACCTCAAAGAATTATCACTAGGACTATGCCTAAATCTACCAAAAAACGATCTTAAGATACCAACAATTACAGATATCATTCCTGGCGCGCTGTTTGCCGAGCGCGAAACTCAGGAGATGATGGGAGTAGAGGTGGTCGGCATACCAGATAACAGAAGATTGTTCCTGCCAGAGGATTTCCCCGAAGGTGTCTACCCCTGGAGAAAAGACGAGAAGGGACCACATGACCTGCTCAGGGTCCTACCGGGGAGGGAGAAGAAATGAAGAACGAAGAGATGGAAACGACTTACACTATCCCTATAGGCCCAATTCACCCGGCACTGAAGGAACCTATCCGACTCGATCTTAAGGTCGATGGTGAAGAGATTGTAGATGTAGATGTTATTGTGGGGCAAGTTCACCGCGGCATCGAATGGCTGGGCATGAATAGAAATAACCCTATCCAGAACATATACCTAGCGGAACGAGTATGTGGCATCTGTTCTGCCAGTCACCCATTCGCATATGTTATGGCTGTTGAGCAAGCCGCTGGAATCACTCCGCCAGAACGCGCTGAGTATATCAGGGTAATCATTGCCGAAATAGAGCGAATACATTCACATCTATTATGGGCGGGAGTTGCCGCCCATGAGGTTGGCTTTGATTCGGTGTTTTATCTTGTCTGGCGCGTTAGAGAAAAGGTAATGGATTTAACCGAATACCTGACGGGAAACCGAAACTCCAAGGCTATGTATCAAATTGGTGGAGTCAGAAGAGATATTACTGAGGAGCAATTTCCTCAGATTAGAAAAACTCTGGATTATTACCAGACCATATTCAACCAGTTGAAAACCGTGTTCTTAGATGATAGGACAATAAGGATGCGGACAAAGAATGTGGGTATCCTGAAAACCGAGGATGCCTTGAAACTGCTTGCATGTGGACCAACCGGTAGGGCAAGCGGGGTAACCAAGGATGTAAGACAAGACCAGGCTTATGGCGCATATGCTGATATGGATATCAACGCCATCACTCCAGACGTGCTTACCGGGACTGTAGTAGGCGATATATATGACAGAATCGTTGTTCGCTTGCTGGAAGTCAAGCAATCCATGGAGATCATAGAGCGCTGCTTAGATGAAATACCACCTGGTGCCATACTGGCAGAGCCAAAGATGGCAAAGGTTTTAAATACACTGAAGAAAGCGGAAGGCGAAGGTGTCGGGCGACATGAAGCACCTAGAGGTGAATGCATACATTATGTTCGTTTGGAATCTGGCAGAGAAACACTGGCTGTCTGGAGGATAAGAGCCCCCACATATGTGAATCTTATGGCGGTGCCGACAATGCTCAAGGGGGCTCAGCTTGCTGATGTGCCAATAGTCTTTGCCTCTATCGACCCCTGTATCTCATGCACCAACAGAGCTATCGTTGTGGACTTAAAAACGAAGAGGAAAACTTTGCTTATTGATGAGGAGTTGCACCAGCTCTGTGTGGAAAAAACGAGGAGGTTGAGTAATGAGCTGGCTAGGTAATAGCTACTCCTTAACCATTGCAGCCATAATTGGCGGTTCAATTATTCTGGCCCTGCTCGGAGCCTTCTTCGGATTGTTATACCGCGGTATAGACCGCAAGTTAGCAGCTCATATGCAAGGTAGGATAGGTCCCCCGATAATTCAGCCCTTCCGCGATGTCCGAAAGCTACTTACCAAGGAAAGTATCATACCTGATGGAGGAGTCTCCTGGCTGTTCCAGGCTTGCCCCTTTATTGGCTTGGTGGCATCCATTTTATTGCTCACTTATATACCTGTATTTGGGCCGGGAGCGCTTTTAGAAGGCTATGGCGACTTGATATTAATACTATACCTGCTGATCATACCTTCCCTGGCACTGGTAGTAGGCGGCTTTGCCTCAAGTTCACCATTTGCCACTGTGGGAGCACAGCGTGAAATGGTCATCATGATGAGCTACGAATTCCCCCTGGCAGTGGCCATAATTGCTATTGCTTGGCGTATCAGTCATGTCACTGATATTAATCCGTTTATATTTTCTACCCTGGCCCAATATCCTATATGGAACCAGGTAGGCCCGGTGGGAGTGGTAGGATCATTGATTTTGCTCTTTACTCTTTTAGTAGTTACGCCTGGAGAAGTGGCTAAGGTGCCATTCGACATAGCAGAAGCGGAAACCGAGATCGCTGGGGGATTATTAGTAGAGTATTCAGGTAGAAACCTGGCTTTGTTTTACCTCGCCGATACAATAAAGGCCTTTGCCATGGTATCATTGGTAGTGGCTCTATTTTTCCCTTACAACCTCTCCCCTGTAATTGGAATCGGAGCAGCTGCCCCCGCAGTCATCGTGGATGCCTTGTTCTTTTTGCTTAAAGTCTTCCTGGTAATGTTCATTAGTGTAATATTAATACGCACCGCAATGGCGCGGTTTAAGATAAGTCAGGCAAGCTACATTTATATCATGGCCATGACGCTCATAGGCCTCGTTGGTCTAATATTGATTCATGTAGATATGATAGTGTGAGGCAAAAGAAATGGAAATAGTTAAGGTACTGCTAAAGCAACTCTTTCAAACTCCGGCGACAAATAAATTCCCGACAAAATATGCTCCCAAATCAACCATCAAATTCCTGGACAGGATTAAAAAGGGTGAATTGAAGCTAACGCCACCAATAGCAGTGCCACCTAAGTTTCGGGGGAAAATCTCATTCAACAGGGAAAAATGCACCGGATGCCAGTTGTGCATCAAGGTCTGCCCCACTAAAGCCATAGAATTTATACCCGAAGAAAAAAAGGTGAAAATATTCGTCGCCAGATGCTGCTTCTGTGCTCAATGCAACGACATCTGCCCAGTAGACGCGCTATCCATGACCGATGAGTTTATGCTCTCGAGCTATGATAAATATGCCGACGAGCTTGTGGTAACGAAATAGCTTACGCTACTCATATTCCGAGCGTCATTATTTCACTTAGCCGTTTTTCTATGATGAGATTCGCCACACGATCCCCACTTCCTCGAATAATGCTCGACAATTCTGTGCCAAAATCCATCCTCTCAGGCTGAATCCCCACAAGTACTATATCCTTACAAAGGTCGCTTACATACAATATTAAGAAAGACAGTGCCATGCTGTGTGTTGAAAGATGCATAACTTCTATTTTCTCTGGCGGTATAATTCTATATGAACCTGGAGTTAATCCCATCTCGGCAGCATCCACCAATATAAGTCTATCAGGATTATGCTTTCTAATAATTGAGGTGTAATTCTCTGGGGTTGTACCGCAATTTATGGCAATGATTTTCCTTCTCGCCCCTATGAATTTGGCCTGTTCGGACCCCCTTTTAACCTCTTCAAGATATTTATCGATCCTTTCTACAATATAAATACCAATTCCATCGTCGCCTTTTAATGTGTTGCCTATACCCAAGACTACTTCTTTCATGCTAACTGCTTAGCCACCCTTCTATCACCCTGAGCCCTTCGCTTCCTGTCAGTCTGAGCCCTTCACTCCTTGTCATTCTGAGCGTAGCGAAGAATCTAATCCCTCTCAGGGTAAACTCCGCGAAGAATCTCACGGCGCTCAGGACAGGCTCCGTGAGGGGTCTCTGAGATTCTTCAGTCGTTACACTCCCTCATAACATCAAACATTATACTGAAGGAGGCCCTCCACCTACAAGGAAAGCCTGAAAACTCTCTTTGACACTCGAAACTTGGCAATGCTACACTTCCCTTACTTGTGAAGAGAGTTGGCATTCTATATCACCCTCGACTGGACAAAGCCCAAGATTTAGCTATTAAGATAAAAGAGCTAGTATCAGCTCATGAAGTATCCTCGTGGCAGTGCTCGGCTTGGGATGAAGATAAAGCTAAACCTCAAGTGGCTGGCACAGATTTAATCCTCAGCATTGGCGGTGATGGCACTATCCTCCACGCCGCTCGCACCGTAGCCCCTATAGGAGTGCCCATTTTGGGGGTAAATCTGGGCAGGCTGGGATTTATTACTGAGCTGAATGGCGATGAGGTGTTATCAAATTTGCCCAGTTTGCTTGAAGGTAATGGCTGGGTTGAGGAGCGAGCCATGCTTGAAGCCCAGATCGAAAACAAAAGCCTTCACGCTTTGAATGATGTGGTAGTGCGAAGTACTGCTGTTCGTTTGGTTAACATAAGGGTAGAAATTGACGGCGAAATGTTAGCTACCTATCGAGCTGACGGAATTATAATAGCTACAGCCACCGGGAGCACTGGCTACTCCCTAGCAGCTGGTGGACCGATTCTTCAGCCTCAATCTAAGGAAATCATCCTTAAACCAATATCCTGCCATCTCGGCTTGAGCTATGCCCTGGTCTTGCCGCCTCAAAGTATAGTCGATTTAGAGATTGCTAGCGGAGATAAGGCTATGCTCAGCCTTGACGGACAGGTTGATCTACCCCTACCCAGCGAGCAAAATGTGACCGTAAAGCTCAGTCCCTATGTAACCCGCTTCTTGAGAATTCATCAACCAACTTATTTCTATAGCTCTTTATGGCAGAAACTGAGAGGGAGGGAGTAGCATGAACGTTGATAGAGCGAAGGTAAGCGATGCTACTGCAATGCACCAACTGATTAATCACTTTGCTGACAAAGGTGAGATGCTGCCTCGCGCTCTAAGCGAGATATATGAAAATATCAGAGATTACTTCGTAGTCAGGGATGACGGGCAAGTGGTTGCTTGCATAGCTTTGCATGTCAACTGGCTTGATTTAGCCGAAATCAGGTCTTTAGCTGTTCATGAAAAGCGTCAAAAACAGGGGATTGGCTCTTTGCTTGTCCAGGCCTGCCTCGATGAAGCTAAAAAACTAGGTATACCCACTGTGTTTTGTCTCACTTATAAACCGCCCCACTTCGAGAAGCATGGCTTTCATCTGATTGATAAAACAGAATTGCCTCACAAGATATGGGCAGAATGCTATCGCTGTCCAAAATTTCCCAACTGTGATGAGGTAGCTCTTATCCGCCACATTTAATGTTAGCTGCGAGTTAAATTTCCTCTCCCTTGACGGGAGAGGAGCAAGGCATGTCCCGAGTCGAAGCCCTGAGCATAGCGAAGGGGCAGCGAAGGATCGGGTGATAAACAAGGCGAAGCAATCCCAAGAATGCAAAAAGCAAGAGCAAGAATTCAAAATGACAAGGCAAATTTTAAAAATGAATTTAAGGGTCGCGTTTATAGATTTACATTTTAAATTGTAATTTTGCTTTTTTATCTTTGAATTTTGATATTCTTGAGGAGTTATGTTACCAGAGAAAAAGTTATCTAGCCAACCGATTTACCATGGTCGAGCAGTTAATTTACGCTTGGACACTGTCGAGAAGCCCGGTGGCAAAAAAGCTACCCGGGAAGTAGTAGAACATAGTGACTGTGTAGCTGTGATAGTCCTCGATGACCAGGACAACGTGCTGCTCGAACGCCAGTTTCGCTACCCAGTAGGCAAGTCCCTCCTGGAAATACCCGCTGGCGGCATCGACCCCGGTGAAGAGCCCATTGACTGTGTCCGCCGTGAATTACAGGAAGAAATTGGCTACTTGCCCAAGAAAATAGAGAGACTGGGCGGGTTTTATTCTATTCCCGGCTATGGCACAGAATACCTACACTGCTACCTGGCCACTGACCTTGTGCCCAGCCGCTTGATGGCTGAAGATACTCAAAGTATTGAACTGGTGCGAGTCCCTCCAGATCAAATACCCCAACTTATCGCCTCAGGCGAGATCTGCGATGCCAAAAGCATCGCAGCCCTGCTCACCTTCCTCGTCACGCAGCAAGGCAAATAATCGCGCCCCAGTAGTATTTTAAAACCCTTATTGTTGTAAATCCTCCCACAAGCAAGAAGAGCTTTTGCTTTCTCTTTCACCACTGCCTTAGTCTTACGTTTTTGACAACGAGCTGTTTAGTAGTTAAACTCAAAACGGAGGTTATAGAAATGGTAGATTGAGTAAGGCTCGGCCTCTATGTCGAGGATGAGCTACCCCGGCTAATGTGAACTAGCGATTACGTCCCAGTGAGTTGATAATGAGCGATAGCTTAAAAGCATTCAATGCCTACATTCGCACTATTGAGAAAGAATTAGCCTTAGGCAACGCTACCGAGCATACCCACCGCTCAGCACTTAAAGCACTGCTCGAATCTTTAGGCGATGGCATAGTGGCCACTAATGAGCCTCGGCGTATCGAGTGTGGTGCACCGGATTTTGTCGTTACCAGAGGTTCGACAACTATCGGCTATGTTGAAGCTAAAGATGTGGGTAAAAGCCTGGATGAGGCCGAACGCTCTGAGCAGCTCCAGCACTATCGAGATTCGCTTACTAATCTCGTTCTGACCGATTATCTGGAATTTCGCTGGTACATGGATAGCGAACGACGTCTCACTGCTTGCTTGGGCACACCAACCGAGGATGGCAAGATAAAGCGTGACAAAGCAGGAATAGAGGCTGTTACCTGGCTCCTTGATGATTTCCTCTCACATCAGGCTGAGCCTGTAGGCACACCCAAGGAATTAACCCAGCGCATGGCTCGCCTGGCTCATATGATTCGTGACCTCATAATAGCTGCTTTTGACAAAGAGTCCGAAGGTGGTTCACTCCACGCTCAATTTGTAGCTTTCAGGGACAATCTTATACCTGACCTTTCTACCGAGCAATTTGCTGATATGTATGCTCAGACTATCGCCTATGGGCTTTTTGCTGCCCGCTGTAACCAATCTACAGGGACGGGCTTCACTCGTCAGAAGGCTGCCTACCTTTTGCCCAAGACCAATCCATTTCTAAGGAAGCTCTTTAATCATATCGCTGGGCCCGATTTGGACGACCGCATTGCCTGGTTGGTAGATGACCTGGCACAGCTACTTGCCCAGGCTGATATGGAGGCAGTCCTTAGGGATTTTGGCAAACGCACTGCTAAGGAAGACCCTGTGGTGCACTTCTACGAGACTTTTCTCACCGCCTATGACCCTAAGGTGCGAGAGATGCGTGGCGTTTACTACACCCCAGAGCCGGTGGTTTCCTATATCGTGCGTTCTATTGACCACTTGCTCAAGACGCACTTCGATAAGCCTCAGGGGTTGGCAGACCCCAGCGTTCTCATCTTAGACCCGGCAGTAGGCACTGCTACTTTCCTTTATATGGTGATAAATGAAATTCACGATGCCTTGCTGAGTCAGGGACAGATGGGACTCTGGAATGACTATGTGGCTGAAAAGCTCCTGCCTCGCATATTTGGGTTTGAGCTTCTTATGGCTCCTTATGCTATGGCTCACTTAAAGCTGGGGCTTTTGCTTAAGGAAACAGACTATCAATTTGAGAAGGAACAACGGCTGGGAATTTATCTTACCAATACTCTGGAGGAGGCTATCAAACACTCGGAGGCACTATTTGCCAATTGGATAACTGAGGAAGCCAACGCCGCCGCTGAAATCAAGAAAGATAAGCCCATAATGGTGGTGCTGGGAAATCCGCCATATTCAGGTCACTCTGCTAATAAGGGGCCGTGGGCAAGACAACTAGTGGAGACATATAAGACCGTGGACGGCAAGCCCCTGGGTGAGAAGAATCCCAAATGGCTTCAGGATGACTATGTTAAGTTTATCCGGTTTGGGCAGTGGCGTATTGAGAAGACGGAGCAAGGAATTTTAGGCTTTATCACCAATCATGCTTACCTGGACAACCCCACCTTCAGAGGCATGCGCCAGTCGCTGATAAACACCTTTACCAATATTTATATCCTCAATCTTCATGGCAATGTCAAAAAGCGAGAGGTTGCCCCTGACGGCGGTAAGGACGAAAATGTATTTGACATCCAGCAGGGTGTAGCTATTGCATTATTTATTAAAGAGCCAGAAAAGGCCAGCCCAGCCAAAGTTCGCCATGCCGACCTTTGGGGTTTGCGTGAGGGGAAATATCACACCTTGTTTGAAACAGACATTACCACCACAGAATGGGCTGAGCTTGAGCCTCATAGTCCATTCTATTTCTTTCTGCCACGGGATGAGGAATTACTGAGCGAGTATGAAAAGGGATGGAAAGTTACTGAGATTATCCCCGTTAATAGCGTAGGTATTGTTACCGCCAGAGACAACCTGACTATCTGCTGGTCTAATAAAGGGATGGAGGACACTATCCATGATTTTGCCTCCCTTACTCCAGAGGAGGCACAGGAGAAATATAAGCTTGGCAACGATGTGCGTGATTGGAAAGTAGCCCTGGCGCAAAAAGACCTCCAAGATACAAAACTGCGCCACGAGCTGATAGTCCCCATCTTATATCGCCCCTTCGATGTTCGTTACACCTATTATACTGGTCACTCAAGGGGTTTTCACTGCATGCCTCGCCCCCGGGTCATGCGCCACATGCTCGCAGGAGAGAATGTGGCACTTTTGTGCAAACGCCAATCTAGGCTCATCCCGTTTTCCTATATCTTCGCTTCTTCCCAAATCACCGAAAGCTGTGTCTTCGAGAGTGCTTATGCCAATAATTCTGTGCTTCCCCTCTACCTCTATCCCTCTAAGGAAGAGATTGCCAGTGGTCTCTATCAGCCAGGGGATCGCCGCCCTAATTTGAGCCCAGATTTTATTAAGGACTTCTCAGAAAAACTGGGACTCAAGTTTATCGAGGATGGCAAGGGTGACCTTGAAGAAACCTTCGGGCCTGAGGACATTTTCAACTATGCCTATGCCGTCTTCCACTCGCCCACCTACCGCAGCCGCTATGCCGAATTCCTCAAAATAGACTTTCCCAGACTGCCACTTACCTCGAATAAGGAGCTATTCAAAACACTGGTAGCTAAAGGTGGAGAACTCGTATCCCTTCATCTTATGGAATCTCCTAAACTCAATAGCCTTATCACCAAATATCCTATCGTAGGTCCCAATCAGGTAGAGACAGTTAGGTATGACGAAGCTAACCAGCGAGTCTATATCAACAAGAGCCAGTATTTTGAAGGCGTCTCCCCAGAGGTGTGGAATTTCCACATCGGAGGCTATCAGGTCTGTCAGAAGTGGCTTAAAGATAGGAAGGGCAGGACTCTCAACTTCAATGACCTACTCCACTACCAGAAAATTATCGTAGCCCTTAAAGAAACCATCCTCCTGATGAGGGAGATAGATAGTCTGATTCCGAACTGGCCGATTGAATGAGGAGCTAACATATGAGAAAAGAAATCTACAACTTAGAATTCCCCTCTAATTGCCCTGCAATGTCTATCTTTGGATACCAGTTTACCAGGGTAGATGATTACCAGAATAGAATAACCAGCTTGCAACACTTGATTACATCCTCCTCAGAGTTTGAGATATATGCCAATACGGGTAAACATGCCGTAACTGCGTATGTTGACCTTCCTGAGAACGAACAAGAAGCAGCTCTCGCCTGGGCTGGTGATAGCAATACCGCCTTAATTGATATCCTGTTACTCCTCTCGATTTTTACTGGTCGTGATGTCTTTATGGCTGATAGCGCAATTGATGACGGTAGTGGTAAAGTAATAATAGCAGACCCACAGCTTTATCCTTGGGGAGGAACACTTGGATGTTCCCTACCTTATAGGGCACAGCCTATAGAGCCATCTCCTGCTAGCTATAATATCGGTTTCGAAGAAGGTCTTAATAAAGTATGTGAATTGATCAGAACTGAAGAGTGGCAGCGCAAATACCAGAAGGGCTATTTTCTGTTTTTAGCACAAGAAGCTTTTCGTAATCGATCTCTGGATATAGCCTTTATTCATTGCTGGACAATATGGGAGCATTTATTTGCAATTCTTAACCATGAAGGGCTTCCAGCGTCTGAGCAGGTAGCTTTTCTCTTAAAAAACTATGAGTTGAGGGACAATATAGGCGAGGAGGATAGAAAGCGAATTAGAGTCTTGGTAGGAATCCGAGGCGGACTCGTTCATTCTGGGCGCTTCCCTAAGAAGGAGAAGAACGCCCCGAAGCGTGAGTCCAAGGATTCTTTAGAACAGGAGTTGGTATATGATGACGCAGTTCTCTTCATAAGGTTGACAGAGTTTATCATAGCCAGAATACTTGGACTATCACCTTCCGATGTATTCGATACAACAAAGCGCTTGGAAGATTTCTTGACCAAAAGTTATGATTCACGATTAGCTGCACGTGAAAAGCACAACAACGCGGTGCGAGCTCTGCGGAGGAGATGGGCATGAAGGTCAAATGTCCTAAGTGTGGATTTGAGGATGAAGGCAATTTCTGTAGTCGGTGCGGAGCACCCTTGCCCAAACCTTCCATTGTAAAAGAGGAAGCTGTGGTTGCTGAAGCTCCGTGGACGGCAAAATGCCCAGTGTGCAAATCGGGCCAGCTTAAGCTAGTAACACAGAAGAAATTCCTTGGCCTACTTAGACATAATTTATCTGAAAAACAGATTAGCGAGTGGTGGCCCCAGGATTTGGTCGACTGGATAGAGAAAAGATAGAGACACTATTATTCACATTTTCTTCCTACTCTGAAAAAACAAAGCGCTTTGTTCATATCTGACTTTGTGAAAGACCAACAATTACAAAATAGGTTCTCGCGACTATCTTGACCAATAATAAATAGCATGAATGCAGCAAAATAGCTTGACGCGAAAGAACTCACAGAGATTTATGAGCTGTCATACGTAATTCCGAACCGCGCTCTTGAGAAAGGAAAAACAAAATAGTTTAATATGAGCGGAGCTAGAAAAATGAGCAACAAAGCTAAACCACGTAAATCCTGGCAGGAGAAGTTGGCAGATAGTAAAGGTCTGCCAAAAGTCCAAGAAATCACCGATAAGATGAGTAAAAGGTGGGGAACAGGTACGGTTGTTATTCCAGCACCAAAAGAAGTGGATGAAATTATGAGAAAAATTCCCGAAGGCAAACTCACAGCCGTTGTAGGGATTTATGCTGTAGCGGCACCAAAACCAGCTATCTATGAATTTATATTTATTCAAGATGGTCTTAAATTCCTTGGGAACGTATTTAATCATTTCACCTGCCTGTTCATCCCGTTTGCCCTATCCGAGTGGCAATTTCAGATAATGTTCGCGTGTTTGCGAGGTGCGAAGCACTCGGGTTAACGCAGTCAGCCGCAAAGCACGTGTTAGGCAACGTAGGGCGAGTCCTGAAGGAACCAGGTTTTGCTTGGCAGCTACAAACATTGTTTTTCAGTTGTTCTAAACTGGCATATTAAGCTTTAGAGCGCTCTTGAAGAGCAGCTTTAATCTCCTCCTGTACCTCTGAGCCTACTTCACTTTTAAGTGATCGAGTTAGTGCTTCTCTTGCTTTCTTGCCCCCGATTCTTCCCAGTGCCCAGGCAACATACGAACGAACCTTGGGCTCGGAATAACTGAGCGCTTGAACAAGCGCGGGCACCGCCATTGGATCACGGATGTTCCCAAGCGCTAGGGCGACATTCCGCCGAAGAGTCGAAATGTCCATCTGGAGAACATGATTTGGCAATACTGTTTTGTAGTAATTTTCGTCCCCTAAGAGCAATGGGATTAGTTCTGGGCTATCGGATTTTTCCTCTATCTCAACCGGATAATGCCTTCTCGGTATTAGCCTTTGATTCTTGGGGCAAGCCTCTTGGCAGATTTCGCACCCGGTAAGCCGAGTCCCTACTTTCTTCCTGAGTTCGCGGGGGATAGGCGCTCCATCAAGCCACTCGGCAATACACAAGGATGGCATGACTTTGTAAGATTCTTTTATTGCATTAGTGGGGCAAGCTTCTATGCAAGCAATGCAATCGCCACAGTCAGAAAGTTTATAAGGCCGGTCCTCTGCCTCAAGCGGTGCATCAGTAATCACGCCTTCCAGATAAATCCATGAACCAAAGCCATCGGCATGAACAAGACTGTTCTTGCCATAAACCCCGATTCCCGCTTTGACCGCCAGTGGCTTAAGAGGTATGTTTTGTCCTCGTTCTCTTTTAACTGCATTATATCCCCTTTCGTTTAGGTACTCCTTGATTACTTGATAGCAATATTCATCCATAGCAGAAAATGCTCCTAACCCTGGTGAAAGCCTGCCACATGGTGCACCTGGTCTCGATGGTTCTGTCACCGGACTACCAAAACAAAAACCAAACACAACTATAGATTTGGCATTTTCAAGAGAGGCTCTTGGGTCCATAAGCGGCTTATCCAGCCCATCTACCTCAAAGGCTTTAGCAGAGGTTACACCGATCAGATCGATGCCTTGCTTGACAGTATATTCTTTGAGTTCCGCAGTCAAAGACATTGATCTCCTTCCCGCATGTCCCTTGGAAGCCTTGGCCAGTATTATTTTCCAAGTAGGCAAAGCTGCCAGGCAAAATGTGGCCTAACAACCATATAGACGAACTCTGAGTTCGCCTAATCCGATTTGTTCCCTGACGTGGTGATGCCCCCTACCATAAATCGCCTGCCTACTTTTACTTGTTACCTTAAATCCATTCCCCACCCGTCACAGGTTAGCTACCGTAGCACCTCGATTGCACTTTGGATGCTTCTTTTGGACCTGTCATCGGCAATCTTCAACCACTCCTCATACAACGGGAGCAATTCTTTTTCCTTTGTGCGGTTTTCTGCCAATCTAAGTGTTCATCCCTTAAATTTTCGCAGAGGTAAAAAGGCATGACTTGCTCTTGATATTTTAAGAATTCATTTCCAAGCTCTTGTGCCAAAAGCTTAGTTTTCCATGAAGCGACTATCGAAAGCAAAGCCATCATATAAACCAAAGTTATTGGTCCAATTTTGGTCAAAAATCAAGGCGCATGAAGGGATTCCGGTTGAAAGCCCCCGTCATCCACGCCTGAGAGACAAAAGCAACACATTGAGGTATTATAGTTGAAAGTATCCAAGTCTCGGGAGCTCGCAGTTTGGGCATCTCGCTTCTAGTATTTTTCAGCCGTGCTCTTTGTTTCCCCTTTTTATTTCTTAGACTTGAAGCGGTCAATTACATTCTCGATATTTTGATGTCTTCTGGTAATTAGGATTCTATGCCAATCACTGTAATAGTAAATACCCTGGAAAACCGAGCCACTTAAAACTCCGCAGGATATTGCTGAAACCAAAAAGTGGACGTTTGTTATCAGACTAAAAATTATTATTCCTGAAGAGATAAGCCAATGGTGAAAGTGAATCTTGTACTTCCCAAAAGGAATGACAATTGATTTTATTCTACCAGGTTTTCCACTTGTTTTGCCGGCCATGTATTTGGTTAGCAGAAAACCTAGAAGCCAGCCCACAAAGAAGAGATAACCAAGAATAATACCAGCAGCTAGCAGTGGAGGAATGCAAACTAGCTTCCTCTTCATCTAAGAGATACTCCACATTCCCACTTTGCCATGTTCAACTATTTTCCCTCCATAACAGAATCTACCGGCCTTCTCCTCACCCATCATAACAATAGAATGGAGTTGTTGTAAACCCCTATACAGAATAAGACCCCCCATGATACCTATGCCTTCCTACCAATTGCTTCTAAGTTCCTCTAAATAATATTCCCTGGTAAATCTATTGGAGCTATGCTAATTATTTGATTATTCTCGCACCAGATTTGTTCTGTAGCTAGGTTAAGGGGAACATCAACTTTTTGCCCTTCCAGTCTCACAAAGCAATGGGGCAATATCCGCGGGATAAATGGGAATGTGCGTCTTGGCGTTATTGAGATAGGTGCAACAACTAAATTAGCACTAAGCCCTAACTCATGAGCTTTTCTTACTACCTTGATGGATTTATGAAAGCAGTTATTTGTCAATAATGAGTAAGGCTCATGGTATGCTTGGTCAATAAACTGCTTCATCCTAGCTTCGTTCACCAGCATCATCTTAATCCTCTCCCTTTATGGGAGAGGAAATTTGGCTCCCGAAGTATATGGTCGCTAGAAAGCTGTCTGGCAGGACTGGGAGTAGCAGGGTCGAGGAAAATTACCGAATTCCGCGGCTCAGCTATATTGTGGAAGCCACTTTCTTTGAATTGCTGACAGTTAAAGGTCCACAAGTATCCTGAACAAAGGCTAAATCTACTTTGGCAATTAATAATATCCCTGGCTTTGGCAGCGGTTTTTTGATTTACCAGCCAAAATTTTCTCCGCTAGCGTCTTACCCATTCAATTAACCAATTATGGCCAATACATCATTGGCATTTACCCTATCGCCTGGTTTAAAGTTTATGGCTTTAATCTTGCCATCTTCGGGAGTAGGTAAAACATTTTCCATCTTCATTGCCTCTAGGACGACTATGCCATCACCGGCTTTAACTTCGTCTCCTTCGTTAACTAGATAGCGTATGATTGTGCCTGGCATTGGTGCTAGCAAAGGAGCCCCAGCTACAACTTCCTTTTCCTCCTCTACTTTTGCTGGTGCTTCAGCCACAGGAGGCGGGGCAGCACCAACTTCCACCAATTTACCAGACTTAGCCTTGGCTATGAGCTCGTCTTCTCGCTTTATATCTTCCAGAGTTTTTGCTTTCGTTTCTGGGGGTGGCTCTTCTAAGCCATATTTCCACCTGAGGAACCTCATTCCAGTAGTGGGATAAAGAGCATAAGCAAGAACATCTCCAATATCTCTGGCAATATCTTTAGTTGCTTCTTTAGCTTTATCCAATTCCGGCTCTAATACATCGGCAGGCCGACAAGTGATTGGTTGCTCACCCCTTTCATAACCCTTGAGAACCAATTCTTGCACTTTGGGGTCAATAGGAGCAGGCGACTTACCATAAAGGCCATAAACATAGTCTTTAACCTGTTGAGAAATAACTTTATATCTACCAAAGAGAACATTGTTGATTGCCTGAGTGCCCACAATTTGGCTAGTAGGTGTAACCAAGGGCGGATAGCCCAATTCCTTCCGCGTTTGTGGAAGCTCAGCATAAACTTCAGGCAACCTGTGGAGGGCATCAGCTTCTCTTAACTGAGCTACCATGTTGGTAAACATTCCCCCAGGAATTTGATGCCATAACACCCCGGTATCAATGACCGACATCTTTGTTCTAGCTAAAAAGTCACGATATTTAGGAGCTATAGATTCAAAATATCCATCTAGCTTAAGAAGGTGTTCCAAGTTAAGCCCAGTATCCCGAGGAGTGCCACGAAGGGCGACTACAATTGGTTCTATTGCTGGATGGGCAGTGCGTAGGGCAAGAGGAGCAACACAGGTATCAATAATATCCACCCCAGCTTCAATAGCCTTTAGATGGCTCATACATGCCATACCGCTGGTGAAATGGCTATGAAGGCAAACAGGTATCTTCAAAGCTTGCTTCAGAGCTTTAATCAAGTTATAAGCATCGTCCGGAGCAATAAGTCCAGCCATATCCTTAATACACAGGCTATCTGCTCCCATACCTTGAATTGTAAGAGCTTTATTAACATAGTAATCAATGTTGTAAACAGACCCGCCTAATTTTCGTTCCGTGAGTGAGTAACACAATGACCCCTGAATGTGCTTATCACGCTCTTTGATGGCTTTAAAGGCAGTTTCAAAATTGCGTTCATCGTTAACGGCATCGAAGACACGGAAAACGTCAATGCCACAATCGGCAGAGTGGTGAACAAAAGCAATAACTACATCGTCAGCATAATTACGATAGCCAACCAGATTCTGCCCCCGAAGTAACATTTGAAGTTTGGTATGAGGCATTGCCCTCTTCAGGATACGGATTCTCTCCCAGGGGTCTTCATTCAGAAATCGAGTCATAACATCAAAGGTAGCTCCACCCCAGACTTCCATAGACCAAAAGCCAATCTTATCCATCTCCGGGGCGATAGCTTCCAAGTCCTTAGTCCGCACTCGTGTAGCTAGTAAAGATTGATGCCCGTCACGGAAGCTAAGATCGGTGATTTTTACCGGGTTTTTGTTGTCAGCTAAACTCATGCTTTAACACCTCGCTAATTATTTTTGCTCCTCTCAATCCTTGGGACACTCCATTGTCGGAAAATTAAAAGTCAAAGATCAAAAACCAAAATGACAACTCAAAATGCAAACCTTCTTGGTTTTTGCTTTGTATTTTTTCATTTTGCATTTTAATTTTTGCTTTTTTTATCGCTATAGGGGAATATTACCATGTTTCTTAGATGGGTTAGAAACTTCTTTGTTCTGTAACATTTGCAATGCCTTAATTAGCTTCGGACGTGTTTCCCGAGGGTCAATGACATCGTCAATGTAGCCTCTAGCTGCCGCCACATAGGGATTGGCAAATTTGTCCCGGTATTCTTGAATTAGCCTCTGCCTTGTTTCTTCCCGATTGGCTGATTTCTTGATTTCATCACGATAGATAATATTGACTGCCCCCTCAGGACCCATCACAGCAATTTCTGCCGTAGGCCAAGCATAGTTAATGTCTCCTCGCAGACTCTTGCTGCTCATAGCGATATAAGCTCCCCCGTAAGCTTTGCGAATGATTACGCTCACCTTAGGCACGGTAGCCTCAGCATAGGCAAAAAGAACTTTAGCTCCATGTCTGATAATGCCCCTGAATTCCTGGTCAGTTCCGGGCATGTACCCCGGAACATCAACAAAGGTAACCAAAGGAATATTGAAACAATCACAAAAACGAACGAACCTGGCTGCTTTATCGCTAGCATCAATATCTAACACCCCAGCCAGATACATAGGCTGCTGAGCTAAAATGCCCACGCTTTGCCCATCCAGGCGAGCAAAACCAACAATAAAATTGCGAGCAAATCTCTCATGAACTTCTAAAAAGTCACCATTGTCTACTATCTTTGCCATAATCCGCTTCATATCATATGGTTGAGTAGGATTGACAGGAACAAGGTGAAGCAGTTCTTCATCTGTGCGGTTAGGCTCATCATCGCTATCTACGGAAGGTAGTTTTCCCTTATAACTTTGGGGGAGGAAGCTTAATAATCTACGCACCTGCTGAAAACATTCCACTTCAGTCTCATATACAAAGTGGCAATTGCCACTTTTAGTGGCATTTACCACAGCGCCACCTAGTTCCTCCAAGCTTACCTCCTCCCCCGTGACTGCTTTGACGACTTCAGTGCCAGTAATATAACTTTGCCCCAAACCTTTAACCATAAACACAAAGTCAGTAATAGCCGGGGAATAAACAGCGCCCCCAGCAGTAGGACCAACTATCACTGAAATCTGAGGGATGACCCCAGAATACAGGGTATTCCGGGTAAAAATCTCACCATAGCCCTTAAGGCTATCGGCTCCTTCCTGAATACGTGCCCCTCCAGAATCCAAAACAGCAACAAAAGGAGCTCCATTCTTCGCCGCTAAATCCATCACCTTACAAATTTTTTGAGAGGCTGCCTCTGATAACGAGCCACCAAAGACAGTGAAGTTCTGTGAAAAGGCGAAGGTAAGCCTGTTATTTATCTTGCCATAGCCAACAACCACGGAATCACCAAGGAACTTCTGCTCTGCCATACCAAAATCGGCGCAACGATGAGTCACAAAAGGGTCAATTTCTTCAAAAGTTCCTGCGTCAAATAGAAGATTGATTCGCTCTCTGGCAGTCAATTTCCCCTTAGCACGCTGCGCCTCAACACGCTTAGGCCCACCTCCTGCCTTGGCTTTTTCTCTGAATTTGCTTAATTGAGCTAATTTCTTCTCGATTCCCATCTCTTCTCCATTGTTACTTATTTAGATTGCTATTTTAATAGCTTGCTCTGCTATAATCAATGACGTGTCCCATCAGGGTAATTGTAAACCGAAAGAACTTGGCCACTGTAGCCATAGTATCGCCAAAGGCGCTGACATCTTCCGCGTGCATGACATCGAGGAGATAGCACATGTTTGCAAAATGAGTGACGTCATTATCAGAGGTCGGCCATAAATTGCCCAGTGCTTATCTTTGCCTTGGTTCAAACTTAGGAGCCCGGGAGAAAAACTTGACTTGGGCTTTGTCACTGCTTTCTCAAGAGGTAAACCTCAAGAAAGTTTCATCTATTTATGAAACTGAGCCGGTAGGCTATAAAGAACAACCACTTTTCCTTAACTTGGTATGCTGCATTACAACTAATTTGAATCCCGGGGGACTCCTCCGTCTAGCTAAAACTATCGAAAGCAAAATGGGCCGAATTCCTAGCTTTCCCAATTCACCCCGCCCTATTGACATAGATATCCTTTTCTATGACAACAAAATTATTAAAACCAAGGATTTAACTATTCCACATCCTCGCTTAGCAGATAGAGCTTTTGTCCTCGTACCCCTAGCCGAGATCGCTCCAGAGTTAGTTCATCCTGAGCTGGGCAAGAGCATCACCGAGCTAGCTAGCAATATAAAAGGATATAGCGAAGTGCGAAAATACAACCAGGAGGTTCTCTAATGTACCAACTATTCGTGGAAGAGCATTTTGATGCTGCGCACCATTTGCGAAATTATCGTGGCAAGTGTGAAAAACTACATGGACACCGCTTTAAAGTAATAGCGCGTTTAGAAGCGACGAAACTCGATCAAGCTGGCTTGGCTTACGATTTTGCCCAAATAAAGCGCTACTTAAGGGAAGCCCTAGCTCAATTTGACCACGCTTACCTCAACGATGTGCCACCATTCGATAAGATTGAACCCTCCTGTGAGAACATTGCTGCCACTATATACAGCGAACTCCAGCCTCATTTCTCAGGCTCCCCAGTTACACTAGCATGTGTCGAGGTTTGGGAGTCTCCCACTAGCGGAGTGGTTTATAATCCCTGAGTTAAGTTTGCTACTTGCTTGGTGGCAACAAATTGGGAATTGCGTCCACAATGGGATAGGAATACTGGCACTTGGGGCAATACAAAGACCCAGCAATAACTTCCTTCCCTTCTTCTTTATCTATCTTGAGCTGCAATTCCCCTTTACATACTGGGCAAGCTAAGATTTGTATTAACTCCTTCTTCATCTTGGCCACAGATTATACCACTTATCAGCCCTTGTGAGGAGCACTGTCAGCCAAGGTCCTGAACCCTTCACACCCTGTCATTCTGAGCCAAAGCCCTGAACCCTTCACTCCTCGTCATTCTGAGGAAGCGAAGCGACTGAAGAATCTCGCTCAGGGTAAACTCCGTGAAGGGACAGCAAAGAACCTCATAACTCTCAAATTAAACCCCGCGAAGGAAAAAACTATGGGCATGGGATTACCTTGCTACTAGCTAACAGGCAGAATTACCAGTTAAGATGATATAATGTATCTTAGGAGGACAGAATGACTATGCAAATTAGGAAAACTTATATGGGCATAAACCCTGAGATGCTTCACAATGAAATACGAGACTTGGTGCAAAAACAGGGAATTATAGCCAGCGAAGCCAAGTTGCAGACATATCCTCTTCCCAGCGGCGCAACACAATCCCGCGTCACTTTGGTATTCAAGACCCAAGCCAAACAGAAAGAGTGCGGCAGTGCCCATATCATAGGCTCGCCTGGAGGTGAAACAAAAATGCTCCTTGACTTAGACGAAACCCTCCTTCCCAAGGAAAGCATCTCCACCCTTCAAGAAAACTTGGATTTTATCCTCGGCTCATACGAGCTTAAGTGGTAATCAGTGGAAGAAACCAAGCAGGAACAAAGGCAAAAGCAGCGAGCAAAAGAAAAGGCCAAGATACCGCAGCATGGCAAGAGCCTGGCAAGGGTATATAAGGACGCTGTAGCCAAGAGAGCAAAGGATGGAGAGAGACAAAAAGATAAGGCCGGATAATCCTAAAAACACCCCATCCCTAATTCTTTCTTGGTGGAAAAAAGATATGAGTAATCTGCAATCTGTCGACCTAAGTGAACTTGCTTTAGACTACGATGCCAAGAGGCGCATGGAGTCCCAAGATTTCGAGAAGCTGCTAGGTTACATGCTGCACTATGGGAAAGTGGAAGGAGATGCTCTAGAGATAGGCTGCGGACCGGGATATTATTTAGCTCCCCTTGCCCAACGTTTACCCAAGACAAGGTTTTATGGTGTGGACATCACTGATGCTATGTTAGCTAGTGCAAAAGACAAAATACATCAGCAAGCTCTAACTAATTGTTCTGTAGCTAAAGGGGATGCCCATTACCTTCCTTTTGTAGACCATGCTTTCAACTTTGTGTTGATGTCTCAAGTATTGCACTACTTCGAGAATCTGCCCATTGTGATAGCCGAAGTTTATAGAGTTACTAAAGCGGAGGCTCGCGTGCTTGTAGTAACCTCCTCTCATTTGCAATTGAAAAGCCAGCTTGACATAGCTTTATTCCCAGGACTGGCTAAAAGAGATACGTCTAGAATTCCCTCAATCGAAGAGATTAGATACCTCTTTGAGAGTGACGGTTTTGCGGTAGTGGCTGCTGTTGAGTTTGCTCCCACATTCAGATTCCCTTCCATCGAGGCACTGGTAGAAAGGACAGCTCTAAAACCGTGGTCTTCCTATCAGCTTTTCTCACCGGAGGAATTTACTAGAAGGCTCAGAGTATTCAAAGGGAAACTCCATAAAAAATTTGGCGATGGAGAAATAGCCTATCTTTTCCCTCAGACACTCCTCTTTTTCCAGAAAGTTCACCACAGCTAGCTTGCCTAGATGATTTAGTACAATCAACCTCTTCTGTTCTTTCCTGTTCAATGTCACCATCTCCTTCATGGGTGACATTTTCCCTGAACAGTTACAGGGTGACAAAATCGTAGAACATTAACAAGACAAGTACAAAATCTTGACATGCCGCTCATTTCTTGATAACGTATAACAAAGCGAACGCTTTTGTAGAGGTCAAAAACTTGATACTGCAGGGCGGTTTGGGAGGAACTACTCCGAGTAGCGAGATGCAGGTTGCAACATGAGGAACTGGACATAGTGAGCTATTTTATTCCCCTGGTGTAGCTTCTCCGAGAGGCAGGTTAATTACAATAGATTATGGCAGGATTTGGGCGAAATGGAGGCAGTGTGCTACAAAGTTGAAGGATTGTAATATTAAAAACAATCTTAGTCATAGCTGTGGCACGGTCAAGTAAAGTGAAAGGAGGATGACAGAAATATGAGGAAGCGACATACTTGGCAGATACAGATATATCTTTTCGCTACAAAGCACTTCTTGATCTCTCCTTGACGCACTAAGACTCACACGCAATTTTTATCCCAGCCTGTATTTGTAAAGGTTATTTACTCCCCTGATTAAAGCCCCCAGTCATATTCTGCTGAGTATGTCAGGCAAAAATTTGTTACGCCGGTAAGAAATTTTTCTCAGATAAGGAGGTAATATCAATGTATATAAAGCAGAAACTAGGCATCAAGATTTTTATGGTTACTCTTGGACTATTACTTATCCTGATACCATTTACTGGTTGCGCGCCTAAGGCAGCAGAAAAGCCAACCCTCATCTTCCATGACCTTAGCTGGGATAGTGCCCAGGTACATAACCGTATCGCCGCTTTCATTGCCGAGCATGGCTATGGCTATGAGACGGATTTCATCGCTAGTGAGACAGCTGCCGGATGGGTAGGTTTAAGGAGTGGGGATATTAATATAAATATGGAAAGCTGGACGGAAAATATCCAGAAGGTCTATGATGAAGCCATCGGCTCCGGTGATTGTGTTGACCTGGGCAGTAACTTCCCCGATAGCTGGCAGGGCTGGCTGGTGCCGACCTTCGTTATTAAAGGTGATGCAGAGCGGGGTATAGAGCCTATGGCTCCTGATTTGAAATCTGTTTTTGATTTGCCGGAATACTGGGAACTATTTAAAGACCCAGAGGACCCAACCAAGGGGCGCTTTATCAACTCCATCCCTGGATGGCTCTGCACGGCGATTAATAGCCAGAAGCTTAAGACTTACGGGTTGGATGAGTACTATACCGACTTTCTCGCCGGCTCCGATGCAGCCCTGTCTGGTTCCATGGTTGCTGCCTGCGAAAAAGGCGAACCGTGGCTTGGCTACTACTGGTCACCAACCTGGGTTCTAGGTAAGCTCGACATGACTCCCCTAGAGGAGCCACCTTTTGATCAGGCAGAATACGATGCCGAAACCTATGGCTGCGCCTTTTGCCCCACTCAAGTTAATATTATAGTCAATGCCAGTCTTCTGGACAGCGCCCCTGATATAGTTGAATTTCTCCGCAACTACGAAACCACTGCTGCCCAGAACAATAAGGTACTAGCCTATATGCAGGCAAATGAGGCAAGTACAGATGAGGCTGCCATTTGGTTTCTGCAGGAATACGAGTCACTATGGACCAAATGGGTGCCGTCAGATGTGGCTGACAAGGTTAAAGCAGCTTTACCCTAGACATCCTGATTAAAAACTGAAGTAGGGGGACACGGCTTTGAAAAACAATGCATCCTGGCCGAATGGGGAAGCTTGCATTGAGGTAAATGAACTGTGGAAGATTTTCGGTCATAATGCCGAGCAACTTCTCCATTCGGAAATGCGTTCTGCAACCAAGGCAGATATACTTGAGAAAACTGGCCATGTGATAGCGGCACGGGATATCTCCTTCAAAGTAAATCAAGGTGAACTGTTTGTCATTATGGGGCTATCCGGTAGCGGGAAGTCCACGCTAATTCGCTGTATTCTCCGTCTCATTGAACCTACAGCAGGTAGAATCATCATTAATGGGAATGACGTCTGCAGCTATGATGAGTCCCAACTGATTGATTTGCGCCGCCACACCACAAGTATGGTGTTTCAACACTTTGGTTTGTTCCCTCATCGCAGTGTAATTGACAATGTGGCATATGGACTGAAAGTCAGGGGAGTAGCCAAGGAGGAACGCTATGCCCAGGCACAGAAAGTGATTGCAAGGGTGGGACTTCAGGGTTGGGAAAACTACCCGCCCAGTGCACTCAGTGGTGGCATGCAGCAGCGAGTGGGGTTAGCCAGAGCCCTAGCCACTGACCCCCAGATACTGCTTATGGATGAGCCTTTCAGCGGACTGGACCCTTTGATCCGTCGGCAGATGCAGGACGAACTTCTGGATTTGCAAGCGGAGGTCCAGAAAACAATTCTGTTCGTGACACACGACCTCCACGAAGCTCTGAAACTGGGAAACCGCATCGCCATTATGAGAGATGGCGAGATTATCCAGATTGGCACCCCAGAGGAAGTGATAACTACTCCCAGCGACGCCTATGTGCGGGAATTCGTAATGGATGCCTCACCAGCCAAGGTGCTGACAGCTGCCAGTATTATGGAACAACCTAATATTCTCCTCTATGAATGGCAAGGGCCCAAAGCGGCCCTTGCCACCCTCAGGATCAGCAACATGGATGATGCTTTCGTGGTAACCCGCACTGGCAAGCTGCTGGGATTGGTGACTATGGAGCGACTGGTAGAGGTAATCCGGGGTAAAGGTAATTCCATCAGGGAGGCATTAGAGCCCGACCTGCCCACCTGCACCGCTGATACCCTGGTGGAGGACTTGTTTCCCCTGGCTGCCTCTACAAGATATCCTATTCCCGTTCTCGATGAGCGGGGGAAGTTTACGGGAGAGGTACACACCAGCAGCATTTTGGTCAGCATGATTCAGGAGAAGGAGGTAGAGACTGATGCTCGAGTTCCCTGAGTTTCTCCAGGTTCCGTTGGCTGGCTGGGTTGACGCCGCTATGGGCTGGCTCTTAGCAAACTTGGGTGGCATATTCGACGCTATTGGCCATGCTATTCTGCTTATACTGCTCTATATTGAGCGATTTTTACTCTGGCTGCCATGGATAGTGATCATTGTGCTGGTAGGGGTTGTTGCCTGGCGGGTCATGCGCTTGTGGTGGGCAGGATTAGTTATGGCAGCACTGCTGGTTCTTATCGGTAGCTTTGGCTACTGGGACCTAGCTATGATGACCGTTGCCATTATCACTGCCTCTGTTGTTATCTCGCTAGTCCTGGGCATTCCCACAGGCATACTTATGGCTCGGAGCAATCTTGTTAAGTCCACGCTTAAACCCTTGCTGGATGCCATGCAGACTATGCCCAGCTTCGTCTACCTGATTCCAGCCCTGATGTTCTTCGGCCTGGGTAAGGTTCCGGCAGTGTTCGCTACCATTATCTATGCCATGCCGCCAGTCATCCGGCTCACCGATCTAGGTATAAGACAGGTGTCGCAGAGCGTGGTCGAAGCAGCTCAAGCCTTCGGTTCGAGCTCGCGACAAATACTATTCGAGGTTCAGCTACCCCTAGCCATTCCATCAATAATGCTAGGTATTAACCAGACAACGATGATGGCCCTGGCAATGGTAGTTATCGCCTCAATGATCGGCGCAAGGGGTTTGGGGTTAGAGGTATTGCTAGCCATCAATCGTATTGAGGTGGGACGCGGCTTTGAGGCTGGACTCTGCATCGTATTGCTGGCAATCATCATTGACCGAATAACTCATGCCATGGCAGCCCGGCAGCAATATGCGGCATAATATAGGCCATCCAGAGCAGTGAATTATATTGGCTGAAGGATAACGACACGGCTCAATCCCGATGCCAAATAAGAAAGGCAGGCCAATTTGGCCTGCCTCTTTACATTTTTTGGCACCGGGGGTTGGATTTGAACCAGCAAGCTACGGGCGGTTCGAATTCCCAACCGGTTGTATTGCTCTTTGGCTCAATTTCTTGTCCAGCAAACTTTCTAGCCCTGGCGACAGTTCCTTTAGTCGCAAGGTCATTAGGAGCAAAGCAGTATCTTCCCTCGACTAAGGTTTTGGCAACACGATTGAACTCTTGGCACAGAAGCTTCCGATTCCCCAACCCTCACCTGCGTTTGCTTGGCGAGAGTGTTATCAGTCATTTTGAAAACTAGCTGGAGCTTTCTATCAGCGCATTAGAGAATTAGTGCCGAGGGTGATTTGCGGCGGCGGAGACTTTATTGAATTGTCTCAAGTGTTTCCCCTAAAATTTCTTCTACACGACTGAGTGCTTCTTTAGCCCCTCTCTCAGCAGCCAATCCTAGATATTTTTTAAAATCGATAAATTTTCCCACACCATCTATCACCGCATCCGGCACTTTTGAATCTTTGAGAAGAAAGGTATATAGCTCCTTCCCTGACTTCTTCCTTATCTCTTCATATGGGATTGCGTCAGCTAGCATTGTCGCTGCTGTTTTTAACTGGTTATAGTCCCTTGTCAATGTTTCATAAGTAGATTCTAGCTCGCTATGCTTTTCTTTTAACTGTTCAAGCTCCCCTGCCAGGGTTCCTTTTTCTGATTCCAAACCTTCTAATTTGGACTCATACCCAGCTATTCGTGACTCATATCTTTCCGTTAATTCTGCCTTTTCCTTGTTTAGGTTTGATACTTGTGACTTTAGGTGTTCTACATCAGCTAGCCTATCCGCGATTTCGTTGTAATTGGCTTTTAATGCCTCATAATCTCCGCCTACTACTTCAGCTACCTTTCCCACAAGTTTGTCATAATTGTTTCTTTCCTTATCACGCTCTTTCGCTACTACTGCCATTTGCGATTTCAAATTCCCTACTTCATGATCATGCTGTTCTTTCACTGCCGCGTATGTCATCAGAGCGCTTACCTTGGCAACAGCGTCGGCTCGGCCTTTGATATCGTATGGACCAAACACCTTATCCGTCGCCCTATCCATGCCAGAAAGTGATTCAGCATATTCCCTTAATACTTTGTCAACTACAGGATCCAGGCCTAACTGATGATATAACCCGTCCGCAAGTTGCTTTTGCTCCAGGCTCATCTTTTCCAGGCTGACTTCCTCAATCTTCATAAGTTGTCTTTGTTCTATATTCTTCTCTTCCATTTTTGCCCCCCTTCAATTGTAGTATTTCCAACCACTTTTACACTCAGCAAATCCCCCGGCCTTTCCATCTCTTTTCCTGTTCAGAGATAAAACTGCCTAACGAGTCACTGAGACAAGCGATCCTCCTTAAGTATATTATATACCCTGCCCAAAAACTCTTGCATCTCTTCCTAGAAAAGGAACACTGCTGAGCCAGGAAGGGACGAACCACCGCCAAAGACTCGGTCCTTGCTTTTCATGCTCGCTTTCCTCGATATCGAGGCGACTGAACTCTTAGTCTGGTGTGCCCGATTCTTCTCAGCCACTTGCCCGAAGCTTAACAAATTAAAAAGAGGCAAGCCAAACTGACCTGTCTCTCAAATCTCCTGGTAGCGGCGGCGAGACTCTGCCTCGTTTTGCTCCCCTATCTCTCCTTCAGCTCGGGCACATAAAATGGTGCATGCGGCTTGTTTCGCCTTCCCAAATGTCTACCAGAAACCTCGACAAAAGGACAGAATGTATGTATCATCGTAGGTTAATATGATAGTGGATATGAGAAAGGGTGCCACCCCAGAGGAGATAGATGGGGTGGTAGAGCGGGCTAGGTCGCTGGGACTGGACATCCAGTTGAACTTGGGCACCGACAAAACAGTAGTTGCTATACTGGGAAGTAACACAGGACAACTGCCCACCGACATCTTCGCCGTGCTCCCTGGCGTGGAGAACGTAGCCCGGATTATGAAACCCTACAAGCTCGCCTCCCGGGAATTCAAGGCAGAGGACAGCATAGTTTCCATTAATGGAATCGAGATTGGTGGCAAGCGCATCGTGGTTATGGCAGGGCCGTGCGCTGTGGAGAGCGAGGAGCAGTTCATGAAAGCGGCCAGGACTGTGAAGAGCTCCGGGGCCTGTATTGTGCGCGGTGGCGCCTTCAAACCACGCACCTCCCCTTTCAGCTTTCAGGGGCTGGGGAAGGCTGGCCTGGAGTTGCTGACGCAAGCCAAGGAGCGATTCAGCATACCTGTCGTCACCGAAGTGGTGGATACCCACGATGTCAGCCAGGTATCCAAGTATGCCGATATTCTTCAAGTTGGGGCTCGAAATATGCAAAACTTCACCCTACTGACTGAGATTGGCAAGAGCAAGTGCCCGGTTCTCCTCAAGCGAGGCTTATCAGCCACTATTACTGAGTGGCTTACAGCGGCCGACTATCTGCTGGCAGAGGGCAATAGCCAGGTTGTTCTCTGCGAGAGGGGCATCAGAACCTTTGAGGACAGCACTCGCTTCTCCCTTGATGTCTGTTCTATACCCGTGGTTAAGAAATTCAGCCACTTGCCTTTGATCGTCGACCCCAGCCACGCTGCCGGCCACTACTCCCTTGTTCCGGCTATAGCCAAGGCGGCTGTCGCTGCTGGTGCTGATGGATTACTCATCGAAGTTCACCCCAACCCCAAGGAAGCCTTGGTGGATGGACTTCAGTCCCTCACTCCGTCAGACTTCGCCAGGTTGATGAAGGAGCTTAGGCGAATTGCCAAATCGGTAGGCAGATATATCTAGCCAGAGCATAGGCGTTCCATAACCGCAGGCCTAGTCATCACCCATCAACAGGACTCAGCTTATTTAACCCATCTATCCCTTGACCTACTGTGAGCATCTAACAAAAGGGCGAATTACTCGCCGGGGTTGGATTTGAACCAATAACCTTCGGGAGACCTGTCCTTTCCCAAAGGTTAAGGACTTGGGGGCTTAGTTAATATTAATGGTTCAGTTTCTTGGTAACTCCTTCAGGATGGGAAGCGCACTGGCCCTAGGATTATAGAGGGGCGCCTTTCTCGGCACTGCTCCAAGCCGCCTTCGCGCGGACTGTGTTTGGACTGTTTGGAAAATCTGCTGGGTTGATGAGGCAAATAGACCAGTGTACGTCTCAGCAGAGGGCTTACAAGATCTCCCATGAGTACCCCAAGCCTCGCAGTGGGTTTCAAGGCTCCTCAGCATGATGAGGCATTTCTACATTGTCACAGCGGGACAGCAAAGTAGAAGAAAGGCCACGTCATGACTAAACCATCTAACTCTGCTGACGTTATGATGTATGAAACCAGAGTCCTCAAAAAGCTAATTGAAATAAGGAGGGATAAGATATGAAATCAAGGTTAATCCTAACGTGTGCTGTGCTTGCCATCACCTTAACCATATCCGGTTGTCTGATGGGTCCGCCGCACCCGCGGCAGATATGTATAGAAGCCAGCTGTGACGACTTTATGAAACTCCCTGCCATTAGCGAAGAACTGGTAGTTGTTGTTGGGGACGCATTTACTGTAACCTTGTGCTCCAACCCTACAACAGGCTTCCAGTGGTCGGAGTCTGCACAAGTTAGCGACCGAGCTGTATTGCAGCAGACAGACCACGAATTCGTGCCTCCCCTAGAGGCCGTAGGTTGCGCGCCCCCTCCTCCGGGGACTGCCAGCAAAGAAATATGGACCTTCAAGGCGCTCAAGCAGGGCGAGAGTACTATATCCATGGAATACAGCCAACCCTGGGAAGGTGGTCAGAAGGCAACCTGGACATTTGTCTTGACAGTAGTCGTGGCAGAGGGTCGAATTTGAGCCAAAAACCTTCCGAATCCACGACAATATCATCTTAGAACCTCTAAGTAGTGAATCTAAGTGATAGGCAGTCCTGGCAGGTGGTCAGGCCAGAAATAGAAAGTGTATCTACGCCACGATTACAGCAGGGCCCCTCGATTCGGCCCGCTCTGGGCCGCTTTTCCTGCGGACTGCACGTGGATTGTTTGGGAAATAGGGCTTTTGGGGTGGGGACCTCGAGAGATCAATCGCCATCACCATGACGTACAAAGCCAAACACCCAAGGCTCAGGCGTGACCCCTGTTCGGCTTAGACTGCGTGTCCAACTATTTATACAGCCTCAAGCCTCCGATAGAGCTTTGAATTACCCTCAGAATTCATACAGCCGAGAGACAGTTGTCTCCGCGCCAAGAAGGAACGCTCACCTTGCGATTGACCAATGGATCTGCCTATCTGCCTCCATATCCAGCGCACCACACGGGGCCAGTGTACATGTGGGTTTTCCCTCAAGTTCGTTCCTAGAGGGGCAATGTCGTTGAAAACTCAAAGCTAAAAAATTGATTCTAGAGCCATACCTGGCTGGACGCCCCTGCTTAACATCGCTCCATGTGACTTCTCTGCAAACCGCATCTGGATTGTTTTGGAAAGCAGTGCCTTCAGCTAGGGTTCTTGGTGGGATCATTCGGCCGCGAACCTAAAGGGTGACCGACAGATAAGAAGGGCAGGCCAATCTGACCTGCCTCTCTTATTTTCATTGGTAGCGGGGGTTGGATTTGAACCAACGACCTCCGGGTTATGAGCCCGACGAGCTTCCACTGCTCTACCCCGCGACAAAAACCCACAAAAATCTGCGATTTCTGTGGCAACTATATAAAAGGTTTTGTGCTCAGCCTGATGTAGGTCAAGGCCTCGGCCATTAGTACGGCTTAGCTAAACGGATTACTCCGCTTACACACGCCGCCTATCAAGCAAGTAGTCTACTTGCGGCCTTACCCGGTTAACCCGGTGGGAGATCTTATCTTGGGGTGGGCTTCGCACTTAGATGCTTTCAGCGCTTATCCCCTCCAGACTTGGCTACCCAGCACTGCTGCTGGCGCAACAACTGGCACACCAGAGGTCTGTCCCTCCTGATCCTCTCGTACTGAGGAGAGCTCCCCTCAAATCTCCAGCGCCCACGACGGATAGAGACCAACCTGTCTCACGACGGTTTGAACCCAGCTCGCGTACCGCTTTAATGGGCGAACAGCCCAACCCTTGGGACCTTCTCCAGCCCCAGGATGCGATGAGCCGACATCGAGGTGCCAAACCTTGCCGTCGATATGAACTCTTGGGCAAGATAAGCCTGTTATCCCTGGCGTAGCTTTTATCCGATAAGCCACGGCCCTTCCACACGGGGCCGTGGGATCACTTTGCCCGACTTTCGTCTCTGCTCGACTTGTAGGTCTCACAGTTAAGCTCCCTTATGCCAATGCACTCAACACACGATTTCCATCCGTGCTGAGGGAACCTTTGGACGCCTCCGTTACCTTTTAGGAGGCAACCGCCCCAGTCAAACTACCCACCAGACATTGTCCCCGTCTTGCAACGGGTTAGAACCAAAACTGAACAAGAGTGGTATTTCACCGTTGGCTCCACCGAGGCTGACGCCCCAGCTTCTTAGCCTCCCACCTATCCTACACATGCTCAGCCTAAGTTCAATGCCAAGCTATAGTAAAGCTGCCAGGGTCTTTTTGTCCTGTCGCGGGTAGAGGGCATCTGCACCCCCATTGCAATTTCACCGAGACCCTCGTTGAGACAGCGCCCAAGTCGTTACACCTTTCGTGCAGGTCGGAACTTACCCGACAAGGGATTTCGCTACCTTAGGACCGTTATAGTTACGGCCGCCGTTCACCAGGGCTTCAGTTCAAGGCTTTGAATGTCACCATCCTAACCTCTCCCCTTAACCTTCTGGCACCGGGCAGGTATCAGCCCCTATATTTCAGCTTTTTCGCTTTAGCAGAGACCTATGTTTTTGTTAAACAGTCGCTTGGGCCAATTTTGTGTCCCCGCCTTCTCAGACGGGCCCCCTTCTCCCAAAGTTACGGGGTAAAATTGCCGAGTTCCTTAACGAGGGTTCTCTCGAACACCTTAAGACTCTTATCTCCACCTACCAGTGGCGGTTTGCGGTACAGGCGCTTAGCATTTTAGCAACGAGGCTTTTCTTGACAGTGTGGGCTCAGTTGAGTTATCTCGGGTTGCCCCTCAAATTCTCCCTCCCCTTAGCTTAATATCAGGGTGGATTTGCCTGCCCTGATGCACCTTGAGTTGGGAACACACCATGTCCATTAGGCATGCTCAACCTACCTTCCTGTGTCCCCCCTTTGCCTTAAAACAAAGGCTAAGCGGTGTAGGAATATTAACCTACTATCCATCGCCTACCCCATTAGGGTTTGGCTTAGGCCTGACTAACCCTATGCCGATTGACGTTGCATAGGAAACCTTAGGTTTACGGTGGGCATGGTTTTCACATGCCTTTACGCTACTCATACCGACATTCTCACTTGTCATAGCTCCACTATGGCTCACGCCACGGCTTCTCAGCTTTGACAACGCTCCCCTACCCATTGCCTTTAAGGCAATGCCATAGCTTCGGTAACAGACTTAAGCCCCGTTAAATTGTCGGTGCAGTATCACTCGACCAGTGAGCTATTACGCACTCTTTAAAGGATGGCTGCTTCTAAGCTAACCTCCTGGCTGTTTCAGCAACACCACTTCCTTTCCCACTTAGCCTGTATTTAGGGACCTTAGCTGATGGTCTGGGCTGTTTCCCTCTCGACTATGGAGCTTATCCTCCACAGTCTCACTCCCAGGATTACATTTATGGCATTTGCAGTTTGGTTGAACACGGAAACCTCACGGTCCCAAGCCCATCCAGAGCTCTACCTCCATAAATTACTTCCTGAGGCTGCACCTAAATGCATTTCGGGGAGAACCAGCTATCTCCGAGTTCGATTGGCATTTCACCTGCACTACCCACAGCTCATCCTAGAGTTTTGCCTCACTCACAAGTTCGAGCCTCCACTCAATTTTACTTGAGCTTCACTCTGGCCATGGGTAGATCACTCGGTTTCGGGTCTGATCCATGCGACCTGCTCAGCTAACCTGAGCTACGCCCTATTCGGACTTGCTTTCGCTTCGGCTCCGCAACTAAGTTGCTTAACCTAGCCGCATAAATCAACTCGTCGGTTCATTCTCCAATAGGCACGCCATTAGTCCGCCGAAACGAACCTCTGACTGCTTGTAGGCATAGGGTTTCAGATTCTATTTCACTCCCCTCCCGGGGTGCTTTTCACCTTTCCCTCACGGTACTGGTTCACTATCGGTCATCAGCAGTATTTAGCCTTGGAGGGTGGTCCCCCCAGCTTCCCACAGGATTCCACGTGTCCCGTGGTACTCAAGAACACAAGCAGAGACTTCACTCTTTTCGCCTACCGGACTCTCACCTTCTATGGTTGCCCTTTCCAGAAGCATTTGGCTAAGATGAAGTTTTGTAACTCTGTAGCAGACCTCGGAATCTGCTCCTCGTGCCTTACAACCCCAAGATAGCTTAGGATCCAAGTCCACTTAGCTACCTTGGTTTGGGCTCTTCCCCTTTCGTTCGCCACTACTTAGGGAATCTCTTTTGATTTCTCTTCCTCGGGTTACTTAGATGTTTCAGTTCACCCGGTTCCCCCTCGCTTAAGGCGAGTGCTTGGGTTTCACCCAAGCGGGTTGCCCCATTCGGGAATCCCCAGCTAAGCTAGCTAGACAGCTCACTGAGGCTTTTCGCAGTCTTGCCGCGCCCTTCTTCGGCCACTGATGCCAAGGCATCCACCCTACGCCCTTTTTCCCTTGACTTACATCAGGCTGAACACAGAACCTATTCAATTTTTAAGGTACTGAATATGACTGGTAACAAAACAGAGATTATACAATACCATGTTACCAATGTCAAATAAAGCTAGATTTAGCTTGGCTATTTATCTTGGTGCTATTAAATATTATACTAGTTCGGGCTTTCTTAAAGCAAATTCGAATAACTATGAAACAAAAACAAATTTTCGGTCTTAACCCCAATGTGTTTTTCCTGGGCCTGGTCAGCTTTCTCACCGACGTTAGCAGTGAGATGATTTTCCCTATCTTCTCCTTGTTTTTGTTCAATGTGCTTCATACACCCACCACGATTATTGGCTTGATTGAAGGAGCAGCGGGAAGCATAGCTTCCCTAGTTAGAATCTTCAGCGGCTGGCTCAGCGATAAGTTGGGAAAAAGAAAAGGGCTGACTATTCTGGGTTACGGACTATCTACCGTCGCCAAGCCTTTTATGTATATCGCCACAACCTGGGGTATAGCCTTCGGGGTGAGGTTTGCCGATAGGGTAGGCAAGGGCATTCGCACCGCTCCCCGCGATGCTTTAGTAGCTGACTCTTTAACACCGGAGCAAAGAGGCAAGGGCTTTGGCCTCCATCGTGCCATGGATACCTTCGGCGCTGTTGTGGGCATCATCTCAGCAGTAATCGTTGTCTTCCTCTGCCAGGGCAAGGACTGGGCACTTACCAGAGGCAGCTACCAGCAACTGGTTTTAATCGGTGTTATCCCGGCGGTGCTGGCTTTATTTGTGTTTTTCTTCGTTCGAGAGCCTAAAAAGGAAACACCAAGCGGTGCCCCCCCTAAAGCCAAACCTGGTGGTTTGCTCTCTGGCTTTGATAGACGATTCAAAATTTTCCTGGGCATCATTTTTCTATTTACTCTGGGCAATTCCAGCGATGCCTTCCTTGTCCTCCGAGCGCAGAACCTGGGCAATCCTGTCCTTTACATACTTCTAATGCTGGTGCTGTTCAATCTTATCTATGCCTCTATATCCACACCAGCAGGTATGCTATCAGACAAGCTGGGCAGAAAGAGAGTCATCCTATCTGGCTGGTTAATTTACACCCTGGTTTACCTTGGCTTTGCCCTGGCTTCGCCAGAAGCTTCATGGCAATTATGGATATTATTCGGTCTTTATGGAGTTTACTATGGCTTAGCTGAGGGGGTAGCCCGTGCTTTTGTCGCTGACTTAGTGCCTGCAGAGAAGAGAGGAACCGCCTATGGCCTTTTCCACGGTGTAGTAGGGATTACCTTACTCCCCGCAAGTCTTATTGCTGGCTGGCTATGGCAAGTTGTAAATCCAGCAGCTCCCTTCCTATTTGGTGCCGCTCTGGCTTTCCTGGCCATGATAGGACTACTGGTGCTAATCAAGGAATAGTTCGACCCAGAAGTATATTATCTATCAATCTCGTTCTGCCCACCCTGACAGCTAGGGAGGCCAGAGCCGGATGGCTGTTCAGCTCTAACTGCCTTAACTGTTCCGGCATCGACACTAGCAACAGCGACACCTTTCATAGTATTATTGTAGATTGGCATAGAATGTAGGGAGGCTACTATGAAGATCGAAGAGGTTCTCAAGGAATTTAGAGCAGAAGTTGAGAAACTATATGGCAAGAGATTAAGAAACATAATCCTGTATGGCTCGTGGGCAAGAGGCGAGGCTACAGAGAGTTCTGACATAGACCTGGTCATAACTCTGGAAGGAGATGTCATTCCTGGAAAGGAAATAGACAGGATGATAGACATAATTACGGAGATAAATTTAAAACACGGGGTGCTGTTATCCATTTATCCTATATCTGAAAATGATTATTCTGCTGTGAATAGCCCGCTGCTTATGAATGTGCGAAGGGAAGGAGTGCCGGCGTGAAAGAGGTAGAATCCCTCATCGAAAGAGCAAAGAAATATCTTAGAAGTGCCAAGGTACTCATTGAAGAGGGAGATTTTGAGTCTTCAGTTTCTAGGGCATACTATGCCATGTTTTACTGTGCTGAAGCCATGTTGCTCACAATAGGTCTGTCATTTTCATCCCATAAAGGCGTGATTTCCGCTTTCGGAGAGCACTTCATTAAGACTCACATTTTCTCAAAGGAGATGGGTAAAGAACTAAATAGGGCGTTTGAGAAAAGGCAGTTAGGAGATTATGAGTATACCCTCGTAATATCTAAAGGTGAAGCTGAGGAGATATTCGAGAAGAGCACAGATTTTGTAGACCAGATAGTTCAATACTTAAAACAGCGGGAGAGCGGAATACTATAAGGAGCCTGCTGTGCAGAGGAACTGGAGGCAAAATAGGATATCTATTCCAGAGTCATATTATCTATCAATCTCGTTCTGCCTACCCTGACGGCTAGAGAGGCCAGAGCCAGTCGGTCAATCATATCTAGCTCCTCCAAAGTACCAGCATCGGCGATGCTGACATAGTCAATTTTGGCTAGAGGTTCCCTCTGAATAAGCGAGGTCACTTGCTGGCGAATTTTGTCGGCGTCTTTTTCTCCGCCTTGCCATAATTGCCTGGCTAGGGAGAGCGCCCTAAATAGAACAGTGGCTGCTTGGCGCTCCTCAGGACTGAGATAGGTATTGCGGCTGCTCATAGCCAAGCCATCGCTTTCCCTGACTGTAGGCACAACCACGATCTCTACCATCATATTAAGGTCAGCCACCATTCTCTTGATAACAATTGCTTGCTGGGCATCCTTCTGCCCAAAGTAAGCTTTAGTGGGCTGGACAACGTTGAATAGTTTAGCTACCACTGTAGCCACCCCCCTGAAATGCCCCGGTCGAGATGCTCCCTCAAGACGCTCGGCCACTTTCTCCACATCCACCCAGGTGCTAAACTCGGATGGATATATCTCCGCATCAGAGGGCACAAGAACGATATCCGTTTTCTCTTTCTCCAATAGCTTCAAATCACGGTCGAGGTCTCGCGGATAAGTGCCAAGATCTTCGCTGGGGCCAAACTGGGTAGGATTAACAAAAATGCTAACCACAACGATAGCATTTTCCGCTCTGGCATGTTTCACTAGAGCTAAATGACCTTCGTGAAGATAGCCCATGGTGGGCACAAAGCCAACTGAGCCAGTGAGGCAGCGCCTTAATTCCCTTAGCTCGGCGATTGTTCTTACTACTTCCACTTTCACCCTCACCTTAATCCTCTCCCTTCAAGGGAGAGGAGGATGTAGTGTCAAGAGACTCAAGGACGCTTTCATCCATGGTGTAGCTCTGTTCCCCAGTGGGGAAACTAACAGACTTAACTTCAGCTACATAATCAGAGACAGCGGCCTTTATTTCCTCAGCCAATTTGGCATACCGCTTAGCATGTTTCGGTACAAAATCAGTGTAAAGACCCAGAATATCGCTAATCACTTGAACCTGACCATCACAATCAGGTCCAGCTCCAATACCAATGGTGGGAATACCTGCCCTCTGAGTAATCAGCTTGGAAAGAGGCGCTGGAACACATTCCAAAACGATAGCAAAAACACCAGCTTCCTCCAAAACTTGAGCATCTTTAAGCAGTCTCTTAGCTACCTCTGGCGTTTTCCCTTGCACCTTAAAGCCACCTAGCTGATGTATGGATTGTGGAGTAAACCCGATATGCCCCATAACCGGGATGCCACAATCAACAATACGCTTCACCGATTCAGCAACAGCCTCACCTCCCTCCAACTTAACTGCCTGTGCTCCCCCTTCCTGGATGAAGCGTCCGGCATTATGTAAAGCCTCGGAGATACTGACATGATAGGTCATGAAAGGCATATCTCCTACCACCAAGGCCTTCTTAGCACCCCTGACCACAGCTTTTGTGTGGTGTAGCATCTCCTCCATGGTCACCGGTATGGTTGACTCATAACCTAACATCACCATCCCCAGGCTATCACCAACCAATATCAAGGGCACACCAGCTTCGTCAACCATCTTGGCAGTTATATAATCGTAAGCAGTAAGCATAGGTATCTTTTCCTGCCTCTGCTTCATTTCTTTTATTTCGCTGATGGTAACTCGCATTCCTTCACTCCTTCCCTAAAAATTAAAAGTCAAAGATAAAAAATCAAAGTGACAACTCAAAATGTAAAACTTTTTAAACTTTGCTCTGTATTTTTGCATTTTGCATTTTAATCTTTTATTTACATTTCCCGTCCAAGGAGAGGGACTATAGGTGAGAGCTCGATGACCCTATTTTTCTCATCTACATAAACCACAGTTGGCTCCATAGCTATAGCCTCATCATCGGGAAGCTGGCAATAAGAAAGGATGATAATCATGTCTCCTTTAGCCACAAGTCTGGCGGCAGCACCATTAATCCCAATCACTCCTGAATTTGCCTCGCCCTCAATAGCATAAGTGCTAAACCGAGCTCCATTATTAATATTCAGCACTTCCACCTGCTCATTAGGCAAGATATCGCTGGCTTCCATAAGCAATTTATCAATAGTAATGCTGCCCTCATAATCTAAATTGACCTGGGTAACTCGAGCTCGGTGAATTTTACTTTTCAGCATGATCCTCATTCTTGCCCCCTTTAGGTATACAGCGTGTTTAATTTTGTTCTAGCTTTGGATTCAGCTTCGTTTCGATTATCCGGGAAAATTTTCACCTCCAAATTTTGTAGTGCGACCCTTTAGGGTCGTGCAGCACGAGGCTAAAGCCTCGCACGACTTTTTAAAAAGCCTCGTATAAAGTTTCCGGTAAGGAAAACAAAACCTTTAACTCTTGCGCTTTGCTTTCATCAATCCTACCTTTGGCTAAAGCAATGGGAATGGTTTGAAGCCCCAACTCTTTATAGGTAGTTAGCAATGAAGAGTTTTTAGCCTCAAGTGCATTTAGATGCTTGCTTATGGTGACTAAGTCACCACGGGCGATGGGTCCAGTAAGGCAATCAGGTAAACCAACGTTGTCAATATTATTCACTGTCCCTCTAAGCAAGGGAAGCAAAGCCCTCGCTGCCTCTTTTGGTGGCACTCCAAAACCTTGCCATAAATCTAAGGCTAACTTGACCAAGGTTACTAAGTAGTTGGAGACAAAAACAGCTGCTACATGATATAGCACCTTGTCTCCCGGCTTAAGTTCCACCCAATTGCCGTTCAAGAGAGAAGCTAACTTTTTCAGTCTTGATAGCAGAGGCTCTTCAGCTTCTACCACAAGGGTGGAACCAGGCAGATTATCCATAGCCTCACGAACACTGGCAAAAGTTTGTAGCGGATGGAAAGAACCCACATTGACCCCAAGTCGCCTAGCTGGCTCCAGAATGTCAATAGAGTGAGCGCCACTGCAATGTATGACATTCTGTCCTTCATGCCATTTAACTTCGCTAGCTATTTCAGAGATAACATCATCAGGGGTGGTGATGAAGATTAATTCAGCAACATCGGCTACTTCCTGAGCTGTTTGGCAAACTCGACAATCGGCCACTAGCCTGGCCAGTTTTTGTGCTGAGCTAAGATTTCGGCTGGATACAGCCACTACCGGGCATCCCCTTTGAAAAAGCCTTACTGCTAAGGCTGTGCCCACCGTCCCAGCACCAATAAAGCCGACTTTTAACTTCCTTGCATCAGTTATAGAGCTACGCATAACAAATCTCAATTAAAAAACCCTCCCGGCAATACCGAGAGGGTCCACAATTAGCCTTTTCCACCGTCTCGGTCGTTGCCGATCCAAGCGGGAATTCCCTACCTATCCTAATTTCAAGCTCACTGCCTTCAAAGGTCAGTGGCTAATTTTAATACTAGCACATTTTTTGTATCTCGTCAATAGCTTGTGCTCATTCACACGGTTGGTGACATGTTGTCTCCTCGTCTTGCCATCAGCAGGATAGTCCGAAGTGAGCCTAGAACAAGCTCCACAATCCCTGAGATTACTAGACCGCCTTACCCCGGTCGGGGCTTACCCCGACCCTACAAGTCGCCTCTGTATCCCCCTCACTCTAACTCTCTCCCGCGAGGGGAGAGAGAACCATTATGAATCTACCACACTACTTCAGCGCTTCCTCTCATGTAGTGAAGTTTCTTTTCCTTACAAGAGAGGATTAAGGTGAGGGTGAAAGGTGAACCAACCGTAGTGGCGGGGTTCATCCCCGCCTTGCTCTCACAATGGCATAAGAAACCGCCCGAGTTTCACCTATCTATCTGAACTGGATGATTTTTAGCTGCGAAGCTCGTTATAAATGACAGGCGCCAGCTCTCGAAGACAATGTTGGATGGAATTAACAGTAGAACTATCAAATAGTGGAGTGATAGAGATCCTATCTAGCTGTAAAGCCCACATATCGCTGCCAAGTTTATTATGATGTAAATCTCCACAGCGCATAATACGGTAATACCCCTCTTCACTATCCTGTTCCCTTTCTACCATATCACAATAACTTTGCTCGCTTAGCCTGGTAATCTCTACCCCGCCAATTTCACTTACCTCCAGGTTAGGCAGGTTAACATTTAACAGGACTTTATTTGGCAAGCTCCCGTCCTTGACCTTGGCAGCTAGCAAAGCTGCTAGCTTGGCAGCAGTATCAAAATTCAAGTCCTCATAGGCATTCATCGAGATAGCTATGGATGGGATAGCATGCAAATAACCCTGGAGGGCAGCACCCACAGTGCCTGAGACAAAGATATCGCGACCTATATTAGGCCCTCTATTAATGCCAGAAACAACCAGAGCTATCTCCCCGGGAAGCAACAACTTAACAGCTATGATGACACTATCAGCCGGCGTGCCCTCCACCGAGTAAACCTCTACCCCTTCTAACTTCGGCTCTATTTTACTTACTTTGATAGCTCGATGAAGGCTAATAGAGGTTCCCACCCCGCTTTGCTCCTGATGAGGAGCTACCACCACCACCTGCCCTATCCTCTGAAGTCCCTTTGCCAATACCCAAAGCCCCGGAGCAGCTATGCCATCATCATTGGTAACCAGTATTTTCATATTTCCTTGCCACTATTTACTGAGACGCTAGCGCGAGGGGCTTTCACACTACATCAGGCTCCACAAGCTTCTCATCAACATAAAGGTCATAGGCATATGCAAACATGCCAGGCTGTACCTTTAGCACGCAAGGAACGCCAGAAACTTCAAAGTAAACTTCGGGGTTGGGGAAAAATGATATTCCTATTGAGAGCGCTTTAGCCGGGAACATCCCCACTCGCTCACCATCAACCTCCACTACCCCTATCGCAAGCCAGGGTTTGCGCTTAACTACCACAGTATGCTTCCGACCACGAACTCTCACTGTCCAGGATTTACCCATTCTAGGCATCGTTTACCCCTTTCCTATCCTAATTTCTTAATCTTATGCTCTGATATTCTGCTTTCTCAGATAAGTTCTGTCAAGCACGTGTACTCGTTCATATGATTGGCGACACTTGATTTCCTCCCTTGTCATTGCGAGCGAAGCGAAGCAATCTCCGTGGAAGTAGTAAGAACAATCGCCGATTCAAACCATCATTCTGACCTTGAGACCTGTAGTGGCGGAGTTCATCTCCGCCTCTACCTCGCCAGATAAGGGGATGGGAGCCGGGGGCACCCTTTTGGTCGGGGACAAGCCCCAACCCTACGGGGCTTTCTGCATATCATTCTGACTAAAGCGAAGGATTGCTCACCTAGCCTCTCCCTTGAAGGCAGAGGAACGGCAAAGGATGCCCTCCTCACAACTCCCTTTATTTGGCAAGGGACGTGAGGGTGGCAAAATAAACAATCTATTTATTTGACACTCTTTGGTTTTTCTTGCTACACTCCGTCTAGTAAGTTTTTCGGTTTTAATGGCCCCGTGGTGTAGCGGTTTTAACATGCCACCCTGTCACGGTGGAGATCAGGGGTTCGAATCCCCTCGGGGTCGTATTTACAATGGGACAAGTAAAATTTAGTTCCCCCCAAAAAAAAGCACTAAGCCAACTTCACCTTCGCCTGCGCCTTCGAAATAGGGAAAGAAGCCACATCATTGCCAACACGCTGAAGAAGGGAGATATATGAATTCCGCTGCTGCCACCCCCTTTGGTAACAGTAGTGGAAGGTTTATCAGGTGGCTCCACCGCAATTATAGCTTCATTTTCAACTTCGTAAAACCCTAGCCTTTTTCCTATATACCTCTCCGGCATCCAACCTAAAGGGTTGTTTCCACCAGTAGCTTCAGCCCAAATCCAGCCAGGCTCGCCATTGACAGACAGGATTTTATTAGCTTTCTTATACTCCGGCAGATAAACCAATGCAGCAGTGTGGTCAGATGCCAATACTATAGCGGAACGAAAACCTGCCCCCTTATACATAACGGCAAGCAAAACGGCGTAATCCTCACAGTCGCCGTAGGCAAAGCCCTCTTCCTCGATAGTAGCTGCCAGTTCATCGGCATTCTGAGCAAACTCCGGAAAACCAAACTGGTCTGCATCTGAGGTATATTTAACTTTGCCGCGGGTAAAAGCAAAAATCTTCTCCGCCCTCTGATGAATATCAGCATAATCTTGGGCCAATTGCTGGCCGACCTGGTAAGCCTTATCAGCATTTTCTCCTAAGCTCTCACCTAGGATAATGGGGCAGAATTCCGTTTCAGAATAAACTTGGAAAAAACCATCCTCCCCAACAGCGTTAGTACGGCATATATCCCAATCATCAAAAACCTCGCCACCCTGCTTATAGAAGTTTGTTGATGATACCGCCAGGGCAGAAGCAGGCAGCATCACCAACAAGATGGCTACAGAAAACAAAATGACCCTTAGATGTTTGGACATAGCAGCTTACAAAGGCATGATTAGAGCAGCGTGAATTATCAAACCAAAGAAAACCAGATAACCAAAAACATATATCCCTACGGCAACGGGATTCCGCTCAACGCTCCCAAAAGGTATTTTGGGCGTTAGTTTGTCTATGATGTAAAGCAAGGCTATGCCAAGAAGGAGGCTGACGAAAAAACTAACAGCTATCAACCCCAACCTCCTGGGTTCGACCAGGCTTTGCCAGAGCCCAGCACCAACCAAGACCGGCCCGGTTACCACCCCGTGGATAACTAAACCTATTAAAATCGAGAACCCAGCAATAAAGAGTCCTACTGAAACGGGGTCTTCGCCTATTCTCTGCCGTTGGTGAATGTCTGGGGTAAGCGCATCCAATACCCTGATCCCAAGCCAGGCTAGAAAGGCACAAATGAACGTCCAGATTATGACTCGCCCCACCCAGAGCAATACAATTAGATAAAAAGCACTCATAGCATTCTTCTCCTTAAAGGATATCTATATTTTATTCAGTGTTATAAGCCTACCTCAAGCCAACCCACATTTGCAAGCTCTGCTCTTTGTCATTGCGGGCATAAAAGGTGGGGATGAACCCCGCCACTACGATTGGCTTTCCCTCTGTAGTACGACCCTTCAGAGTCGTGCGGCACGAGGCTAAAGCCTCGCACTACCGGCTGCCTTTCGTAGGGTCGGGGCTTGCCCCCGACCGAAGTATGAATGCATGGCAATAAAGGCATAACAATCGTAGGGGCGAAGCTTCATAATGGTCCTCTCTCCCCTCGCGGGAGAGAGTTAGAGTGAGGGGGATACAGAGGCGCCTTGTAGGGTCGGGGCTTATCCCCGACCAAGGTATGAATGTATGACTCCCATCCTTGCGAGGAGAAATAAATAGGCAATCTTTTGGTAGTACCCTCGTAGTGCGACCCTTCAGGGTCGTGCAGTTACCTGGGCACGAGGCTACCCCGTGTAGTAATCTTCGCTACTACACAGGGCTAAAGCCTCGCACTACGAAGTACTGACTTAATCCTCTCCCTTAAAGGAAGAGAAATTTCGGCTCGCAATGACGAGAGGGCTATCATTGCCAGGAGCTTTGCGGTTGCGAGGCGTAGCCGAAGCAAACTCGGAGTTGGATCCCCCGCTTGCGCTCGGAACAAGCTCCGCAATCCAGGGGGAGGAATGAGATTGCTTCGCGTCGCTCGCAATGACAAGGAAGGAAAACATATGTCACCAATCACATGAACGAGTTCGCTCTCTTTATCTTGCCAGCAAAAGATGCTAACCTAAAGAGATTCTTCGCCGAGTTTATCCTGAGCTGTATCAGATTCTTCGCTACGCTCAGAATGACAAGAAGGGAATAGAGACTTCAACGATGAAAACTTTGGTTCAATGCGATTTCGATGGCACCATTACTGAAGAGGATGCTAGCTTCTTTCTTCTAGATGCCTTCGCCCAAGGCGATTGGCGGCAAGTGTTGCAGGAGTATAAGGAGCACAAGATATCTGTGGGTGAGTTCAACACCAGAGCCTTCGCCATGGTCAAAGCTGACAAGGAGACATTGCTTGAGGCTATAAAGGGCAAAGTCAAAATACGAGCTGGATTTCACAAACTGGTAAGTTACTGTAAAAAGAGAGATTCCAGGTTTGTCATTGTGAGCAACGGGTTGGAGTTCTACATAAAGGCAATACTAAAAGACATCGGCTTGGAAAACCTTGAGGTATATGCGGCGCAAAGCTCGTTCCACCCAGAAGAAACGAAAGTCCAATATATAGGGCCGGATGGGAGTCAATTAGACGATGGCCTGAAAGAGGCGTATATCAAATCATTTCTGAGACAGGGCTACAGGGTGATATATGTCGGCAATGGTGACTCTGATATCGTCCCGGCAAAGTATGCTCACCAAATCCTGGCCAGAGGTGAGCTGCTAGCTTATTGTAGGGAGAATAACCTTAAATGTAAGCCCTTTAATGACTTTACCGATGTTGTTAGGGCTTTGGAACTTCTGTAGCTTCATCATTATATTCCATAATGCTATAATCAGTAAGCTGATAAGGAAATAACTCTCTGCTCAGGGTGATAGCTAAACACTCCCGGGCAAAATATGCCATGGTATATCAATGGGCTAAGCGAAATGTTCCCAGGTATTTTTGGGGATGTGAAACATGTTTAGACCTCGTATTTATATTGACACCTCCGTGATAGGAGCACGTGACAATATTGAATACGTTTCTCTTAATGAGGAGTCAATTACACTTGCTAGTGCTTACCTTGAGGATGGTGTTGTAGCTGAGAGTAGTCTTTCAGACGCACGACATATAGCAATTGCCACAGTAGAGCAAGTGGACATTTTGCTAAGCTGGAATTATAAACACATAGTCAACCTAAACCGCATTCGTCTATTGAATTCGGTAAATCTAAAGTTAGGATACCCTGCACTTGAAATTAGAAGTCCAAGGGAGGTGCTTTATGCAAGGTAAGAAATTTGACGCTGTGGAGATGAAGCGCCAGTTACAGAAGGAGGCTGAACTGAAACTATCTCATTTGTCAGAAAAAGAGCAACTGGAACTATTACATAGGAAGTTTGGGCATTTGGTAAAACAAAAAGTACGCTAGGGAAGCGACTCATGGGCTCCCGTAATGGAAGAGAAAAATTCATCCCCACCTACTCTTGTAGCTGCTATTCGAACTTCTGCCCTCCACTCAGCTCGAATTCCCCACCTTCAATTATCTCTAGCATTACATCTACCACATCGGGAGCATACTTTGTTCCCCTGCCGCTCCTGAGCTCTCTCAGAATCTCCGCTATACTCCTTGCCGGGCGATAAGGGCGGTGGGAACTCATCGCCTCCACCACATCGCAGACTCCTAGAATACGAACTTCCAGGCTCAACTTATCACCGCTGATGCCGTGGGGATAGCCCGAGCCATCCAGCCGCTCGTGATGATGCAAGGCCATATCAGCCACTGGCCAGGGGAGGTTTGTGTCTTTCAATATTAGGTAACCTTGTTTGGTATGAGCATGGATAAGACTCCATTCCTCATCACTTAGCCTCCCGGGCTTGGCGAGAATGCTTTCTGGAGTAGAGACCTTGCCAATATCGTGGAGCAAGCCACCAATGTATAGCCCCTGGAGTCTATTCTTATCCAATCCCATCTTTTCACCGACAAGACGAGCTAGCTCGGCTACCCTCCGCTGGTGACCTGAGGTATAGGGGTCTCGGGACTCCATGGCCCGGGAAACAGTTTCCGCCAGGTCAATAAAGGAATTCTCAAGCTGCTCTTGTGCTTTCTTGCGCTCAGTGATGTCCCTGTAGATGGCAAACATACCTACTCGCTTGTCACCAATCATGATGGGTGCTCCAAGGATGGAAACGGGAATTTCTACTCCGTCAGCTCTTTTCCTAATAGACTCTGCCACGACAACCTCTCCCTCCCAAGTCCTCCTGCTGAGACTCCTCCCTTCCTTCTTTCTGCTTCTTGGAATGATGTAGTCATCAATGTCTTTCCCCTTTATATCCTCCAACTTATATCCAAACATCTTCTCAAAAACAGGGTTTAGGTCTACAATCCGGTTCTGTATGTCAAGAGAGACCACAGCCTCAGGAGAGTTCTCAAACAGAGATTGGAAATACTTCTTTTGATACTTGACTTCTTCCTCCGCCTGCTTGCGCTCGGCCAGTTGTTGCTGAACTGCCTCGTACAGCCGCGCGTTCTCGATCGCCACGGCGATTTGGTCAGCCAGGGTCTCCATTAGCATCACGTCGGCCTCATCGAAGGCATCGAATTCATCACTCTGTATATCGAGCACGCCGATGACCTTCTGCCCCCTCTTGCTAGGTACCGCTAGTTCCGACTTTGTTTCCTCGTCCGCCTCGCGCACGTAATGGGGGTCCTTGCTGACATTCCCGCTGACCTGAGTTTTGCCGCTCGCTGCCGCGTATCCTGTCATCCCTTCCCCGATGGCATGATAGAGGTCCCTGGGAAAGATGTCTGCGTAGCCGCCTGCGATGGATTGCATAGTCAGGCGTTGGGCCTCCTCGTCAACCAGCAGTATCATCACGCCATAGTAATCAAAGGCATCACGCACAGCGGTCACGATTTCAGACAACAACTCATCCAGTTCTAACTTGCTGCTCACGCGCTGACTTACTTCATAGCCCAGCACAGCCTGAGATGCTCGCCGCTTGATCTCCTCCTCCACCCGCTTTCGCCCGGTGATGTCTTCATAAGTAACTACGATTCTCCTCTCCTTTAAGCTCTCACCTATTCTCGAGTCACTCACCAGGCATATGATATCCCTACCATCCTTGCGTCGGCAGGGAAATTCCAGACTGTAAGTTTGCTGTCTCTCAAGCGCAGGATAAGCGCGTCTGGCGATTTCCTCATATTCTTCCTCAGACCGATATAGCACTCTGGTAGTTTTGCCGATTAATTCCTCAGGCTTCCAGCCAAAAACAGCCTCCACACCCTTATTGGCGAAGACAATGCGGCGCTCGTGCAAACCAATAACTGCATGAGGAACAGCCCCCAAGATAGAAGATTCCAGGGCTTCCAACTCCTGCAGCTTACTCCTTGCCTCCTTCTGCTCGGTGATGTCATGATAGATTACCTGGAATTGTGTTTCCCCACCCCACATTACCACCCTACGAAACACTTCCAGCTGCCGAACTTCGCCATCTTTACGGACGATACTTATTTCATAATGAGGCGGGACGAACTTCCCCAGTTTCCTCTTTTCTTTCCTTTCCTGGTGCTCAACATAGCTTTCCGGAGTATAGCGATTGCTTCTAGGCACAGCCTCCAGTTCCTCAAGGCTGCTGTAGCCATAAATGTCCAGAATAGCCTGATTAACATAAAGAGTTTCTCCTTCTGCCGAAACAATGCGAATGCCTAAAGGGGAATTATCCAAAGAGCTTCGGAAATTCTGTTCTGATGCCCGCAGCGCTTCCTCCGCCCGCTTGCGCTCGGTGATGTCGCTACCGTTGATCAGTATCCCTATCTGCTTTTCTTTTTCATAAACAGGTGCAGACCCCGGCGCTATCTCGAGATCTCTTATCTCACCGGACCTTGTCTTTATCTTAACTTGCAACATCGGTTGTGGCCGGCCAAGAAATTCTTGTACCAGCGCGTAGAATGCCTTGGCGACGGAATCTTTAGTTAAGAACTTTAAGATGGATTGACCGACAAGTTGTTCTTTGGGATAACCTGAAGCGTCCACGGCTTTCTTATTGGCGAAAAGTATCTTGCCTTTCCTGCTGAGAACGAGGATGATTTCATCTAAATTCTCTACAAGGAATCTATACTTCTGTTCGGATTCTTTCAGCGCCTCCTCCGCCCGCTTTCGCTCGGCCTTTTCTTGCTCTAGCTCAGCTACTCCCCGGCACAGTGATTCTATTTCTGCAGTAAGTTGTTCTTTCGTCTTATCTTCCATATCTACCCCTTGTAGTTAACGACAAAATCTTCTATGAGTCACCCTCACCTCAATCCTCTCCCTTGACGGGAGAGGAATATTCGCATTGCGGAAGTAATTCGAGCCAACATTCAACTATGCGTTTTATGCACTTCATTTTTGGATTTATCCAAGAAATCAACAATATCCTCCCGCCTGAACCTTAAACTACGGCGAGGGCCGATGCTATATGATTTCAGCAGTCCTTTTTTCTCCCACCTCCTGACCGTATTGGGATGAATATTGAGAATAGAGGCAACTTCCTTTACAGTGAGCATCTTTTGAGGTAGTTTATTCTCATGACCTTCTGTATCCATTATTATCCTCTCCTATGTTATAAGTAACCATTGGCTATTTCAAATATACATTGGCTTCTTCTTAAACACAATAGGAATTTAGTCCCAAAAATGGTAGGAGTTTAGTCCTCGATATGATGCTTGATTGAAGATAAGGCTGAAGAAGTGAGATTGCCACGCTGTGCATCCGCTTCGCTCGCAATGACGAGAGGGGTGTCATTGCGAGGAGTAGCATTATCGTAGTGCGACCCTTCAGGGTCGTGCATTGACGTGGGCACGAGGCTGAAGCCTCGCACTACGAACTACTGCCCAATGGCTGGCAACAATATTATAGCCCAGCTCTGAACAGAGCGAAGGGACATCGGACAGGAGGGAACTGCCGAAGCAATCCCAAGTTATCTTTCGTAGCTATGGGCCTTTAGACCCACAGTGCTAGGCTAAAGCCTCGCACTACAACTCAATGTTATGTTTGTTACAATTCCAGCTCTGAGGCGATGCCCTTCATCGCCTCAAGGCCTAAGGCGACGAATTCCTCCAGTTCCAATCCAATTTCCTGGCAGCTAAGCAATTGTTCTCGGCTAACTCCGGCAGCAAATCTTTTCTCACGGAAGCGTTTCATCACCGATTTGGTGGTCAATCCATTTAGTTTATCGGGGCGAACCAAGGCAGCAGCGGTAATAAGCCCACTCAAAGGGTCGGCGCAAAAAAGCGCCTTATCTAATGTTGTTTCCCGGGGGATGCCATGGGCTTCATTGTGGCATAAGATAGCATGAGCCATTTTTTCACTAGCCCCAAGCTCTTGCGCTATATCAGACCCCAGTTTACTGTGGCTACCGGGATCACGTTCGACCAACTCTACATCTATGTCATGCAGGAGCCCGGTAAGTCCCCATTCCTCTTCATCCTCCCCTAATTTTTTAGCCAGGGCACGCATAATTGCCTCGGTAGCTAACATGTGCTTTACCATGTTCTTATCCTGAACATTGACTCGTATGGAGTCAAGGATTTCGTCTCTATTCACCTTTGCGCCCATAATAAGAGGTCTCCCCTTTTTATCACCCTCACTTTATTCCTCAAGGCTGTTTAATTTTGATTCTTTGTTCAATTTCAGCCCTCTCAGAGGTGTTTCACCCCCAAATTTTTGTAGTTGCCTGATTTATCAGGCACAGTCGCCCAATAAATTGGGCTTTTACCACCATCACTTTATTCCTCTCTTGTAAGGAAAAGAAACTTCATTACATGAGAGGCTAGGTGAGGGTTCCTTCTTTGATAATATATCACGTAAGTATTGCCCAGTGGAAGAATTTTCTCTTTGCGCTATTTCCTCCGGTGTGCCAGTAGTGATGATATAGCCGCCTTCGTCTCCAGCTCCGGGACCAAGGTCAATGACCCAATCGGCGTTTTTGATTACATCGAGGTGATGCTCAATGATAATCACTGTATTTCCATAGTCCACCAAGCGTTGCAGCACCTGCAACAAGCAAGCAACATCGGGGAAGGAAAGGCCTGTAGTGGGCTCATCAAGGATATAGAGCGTTTTGCCTGTAGAGCGACGGGATAGCTCGGTAGACAGCTTTACTCGCTGTGCCTCGCCTCCAGAAAGGGTAGGTGCAGGCTGACCCAGACAGATATATCCCAGGCCAACGTCTCTGAGCGTTTCCAATTTGCTTTTCACCCGGGGAAAATGGTCGAATAAAACCAAAGCTTCATCCACAGTCATATCAAGAATTTCGGCGATATTTTTCCCTTTAAAGTGAATCTCCAGCGCTTCACGATTGTACCTTTTTCCCTTACATACCTCGCAGGGGACGGTGACATCGGGCAAAAATTGCATCTCAATTTGAACATAGCCGGCTCCCTGACAGGCTTCACATCTGCCTCCCTTTACATTGAAGGAGAAACGCCCTGGGGGATAGCCACGCATTCTGGCTTCAGGAACGGCAGCGAAGAGCTCCCGAATAGGGGTAAAAGTTCCGGTATAAGTAGCTGCATTGCTTCGCGGGGTGCGGCCGATGGGCGACTGGTCAATGTTAACCACCTTATCAATATACTCAGTGCCAATAATGCCATCGCATTTGCCCGGTCTCTCCTTGGCTCGGTAGAAAAATCTGGCCAGGTTTTTATACAGGACTTCATCAATAAGAGAGCTTTTGCCACTGCCAGAAACGCCAGTAATGCAAACAAATTTGCCTAAAGGGATATGGACATCAACGTTCTTCAAGTTGTTTTCCCTAGCACCTTTAATCACCAGCTCTTTTCCTGAGCCAAGGCGACGCTTAGGTGGCAAGGGGACTTCTTTCACCCGGCTAAGATATTGTCCCGTTATTGACTCAGGACAATTCATAATATCCTTCAGCCTTCCCGTGACAACAATTTCCCCTCCCTGCTTACCAGCCCCTGGGCCCATATCAATAATGTAATCAGCCGCTCTCATCATAGCCTCATCATGCTCTACAATGATTATGGTGTTATCCAAATCCCTGAGGCGTTTCAGCGTGGTTATCAGACGAGAGCCATCAGCAGGATGCAAACCCACCGTGGGCTCATCGCAAATATAAAGCACACCAGTAAGCCCGCTGCCAATTTGGGTGGCTAAATGGATTCTCTGTGCCTCGCCACTACTCAAGGTTGCTGAACCACGGTCTATAGTTAAGTAGCTCAGACCTATGTCCCTGAGAAAACCCAAGCGGGCGTGAATCTCTTTGATAATTTGATTAGCGATAGTAAGTTCACGCGGGCTAATCTGGCTGCTCAGCCCTTCCGCCCAATCCAGAGCCTCGGTAACAGATAGGGCAGTAACATCCATAATGTCTTTGCCGACAAGAGTGACAGCCAAAGATTCTGGTTTGAGCCTCTTCCCCTGACATATAGGACAAGGATGGGATGACACATACCTTTCGATATCAGCCCTAACACTATCGGAATCTGTCTCCCGATAGCGGCGCTCCAGATGCGGTATTATACCCTCAAAGTTTGTGTAATACTGGCGCATTCTGCCATAGCGGTCTTCATATGTAGCTAGAACCATCTCGCCACCATTGCCATAGAGGATTAAGTGGAGCTGGCTCTCAGTCAAATTCCTGACTGGCGTGGTGAGGGAAAAGCCATAGCGGCGAGCCAGGGATTGAAGTATGCTACTATACCAGGTGCTGAGCTGCCCATTTCGTGCCCAGGGTTGAATAGCCCCTTCGACCAAGCTGAGTCCTTTGTCAGTGATAACCAGATTGGGGTCGATCTCTAATTTGACGCCCAGTCCGGTGCAGGCAGGGCAAGCGCCATGAGGGCTATTGAAACTAAATGTCCTGGGGGCGATTTCGCCCAGGCTAATGCCACAATAGACACAGGCGAAGTGCTCCGAGAAAAGCAACTCTTGTCCTTGGGACTCCTCCCCTCCTTCAGAATGATAACCTTCCCCTGTCACCCCGAACGAAGTGAAGGGTCTCTGAGATTCTTCGCTACGCTCAGAATGACAAGAGGCGAAAGACTCCGAATGACCGGAGGGAAAGAGCTCAGAATGACAATTGAGGATGGAAATGAGCACTACGCCTGAGCCTAGTTTCAATGCTGTTTCGATGGAATCGGCCAGCCGAGTAGCATTTTCGCCTTTCTCTATTTGCAATCGGTCAACCACTGCCTCGATAGTATGCTTTTTGTTTTTATCCAGGTGAAATTCCTCGGAAAGATCACAAATTCGCCTATCAACTCGAACCCTGACAAACCCTGCTTTTTGCAAATCTTGAAATATCTGTTGATGCTCACCTTTACGGTCTCTAATTAGTGGTGCCAGAATCATAATCCGACTTCCCCGAGGTATTTCCTGAACGGCATCTACAATTTGTTGCACTGTCTGGCGGGAAATCTCGCGTCCGCATTTGGGACAATGCGGGTGACCAATACGAGCGAAGAGAAGGCGCAAATAGTCATAGATCTCGGTTACGGTGCCTACCGTAGACCTTGGATTATGAGGAGGCCCTTTTTGATCAATGGAGATAGCCGGGCTAAGCCCCTCGATATAATCAACATCGGGCTTTTGCATCTGCCCCAAGAATTGGCGAGCATAGGCGGAGAGAGATTCCACATACCGGCGTTGACCCTCAGCGTATATGGTATCGAAGGCTAGGGAGCTTTTGCCTGAACCAGAAACACCAGTGATGACTACCAAGTTGTTTCTGGGGATAACGACATCTATGTCCTTAAGGTTGTGTTCCCTGGCACCCTTAACGAATATGGCGTCTGGCATGCTGCCTTTAATTGTAACATCAGCGCCGATGGTTCTCAAAAGGAGTGCACTCATCCATATGAGTGACACGTCGGCTCCTTTGTTGCTATCCCAAAGCAATCTATGCTGATCCTCCCTCCCCTGGCGGGAGGGAGTTAGAGGGAGGGGGGAATTTCACCCTCACCCTAGCCCTCTCCCATCAAGGGAGAGGGAATCTTTGCTAAAGATTGCCACGCCGGAGCCTGTCCTGAGCATCACGAGATTCTTCAGTCGCTTCTCTCCCTCAGAATGACAAGAAGGGAAGGGCTCAGAATGGCAAGGAGCGAAGGAACTGGCAATGACACGCCCCCCGCCAAGTAAAGAGAAGTGCGGGGTGGTACAGGGTGGGACTCACAACACCAATTTATGCACCTAAATCAGACCACCGAAACTTGTTAATACCGGCGCTAATAACAACGAGATTACCGACATCAGCTTGAGCATGATATTGAGAGAAGGCCCGGCAGTATCTTTCATTGGATCACCAGCAGTATCTCCCACCACTCCTGCCTTATGAGCCTCTGAGCCTTTGCCGCCAAAATGCCCGGCCTCAATCCACTTTTTAGCATTATCCCAGGAGCCACCAGCATTGTTTAAGGTGATAGCAAAGATAAAGCCCGTGGCTAAAGCACCGACAAGAAAACCAGTCAGAGCATATTTGCCCAGAATTACTCCCACAAGCACGGGCATAATAATGGTTAGTACCGAGGGAGCCATCATCAGCTTCAGTGCTGCTTCGGTGCAAATATCTACGCACCTACCATACTCTGGCTTGGCTGTTCCCTCCATCAAGCCCTTTATCTCACGCCATTGCCGACGAACTTCATCTACAATAAGCGCCGTAGTTACACCCACTGATTTCATCGTCATAGCACAAAAGACAGGGGGCATAAGAGCACCTAGAATTATCCCCACGATAACCGGTGCGCTTAGCAAGCTCAATGCTGGCGGTACTATTACCTCACCGGTAGGAGAAATTGTTACTATTTGTGTAGCTACAGCGAAGGCAAGGATCAAGCCTAAGGAATTCATGGCAGCGGCACCGATGGCAAATCCTTTGCCCGTGGCTGCGGTAGTATTGCCCAGAGAATCTAAAGCATCAGTTCGCTCACGCACCTCAGGTGGTAACCCCACCATGGTAGTAATGCCACCAGCATTATCAGCCACAGGTCCATAAGCATCAGTGGCCAGCGTTACACCTAAAGTAGACAACATGCCAGCAGCAGCTAAGGCCACACCATAGAAACTAGCGAAATGGAAGGACACAATAATCGCTACCGCTATCAAAACTACCGGAGGCCAGGTGCTCATCATGCCATTGGCAAAGCCACGAACTATGGTAGCACCCCCGCCGGCGGTAGAGGCTTGGGAAATTTCCAGTGTCGGTTTATAAGCATAAGAAGTAAAGTAGTTCGTGCTTTCCCCCATAAGCACACCAGCTATAAGGCCGGCCAGCACTGCCCAGAAGAGACCCAAGCTGGCATGTAAGAAGTGAATCACCAAAAAAGCAAATATCACCGTCAATATTGAGGCGCTAAGCGTGCCGCGACGCAAGGCTCCCAAAAGAGCACCCATCTCCACCTTCTCTCCCACTCGGACTAAAAAACAGCCAATTATAGAGGCTATAATGCCTCCAGCCATGATTAGCATAGGTAGATACCAAGCAGTTTTGATATCAGCAACTACCCCAATTGCCACAGCAACAGTACATAACGTCATGGTAGCAATGACAGTTTCAACATAAGACTCGAATAAATCAGCACCCATGCCACACACATCGCCAACATTATCACCGACAAAGTCAGCTATCACGGCAGCATTCCTGGGGTCATCTTCCGGTATCCCCGCCTCCCCCTTACCCACTAGATCGGAGCCGGCCTCAGCCCCCTTAGTGAAGATACCACCACCTACTCTGGCAAAGAGGGCGACACCCGAAGCCCCTACACCATAGGCTGGAATTATTGCCAGGAAACTGGGGTCATCATGCCAGGCGAAATAGAGAATAGATAACCCTATAATGCCAATGCTAACCACAGTCAGCCCCATAACCGCCCCTCCCCGGAAGGAAACTCTCAATCCCTGATTCAAGCTTTTTTGTGCCGCGGCACAGGTCCTACCATTAGACCTAACAGCCATATTCATGCCGGCGTAGCCAGCTCCCATAGAGCAAAAGGCACCAAAAATCAGAGCCACACTCACTTTCCACTTCAAACCAGGGACAAATGCTAAAATGATAGCTAATACCGCCACCACAATAAGCAAGGTGCGATATTCCCGGCCAATAAAAGCCATCGCTCCTTCCTTAATGGCAGCAGAACACTCTTTAATTTTGTCCGAGCCTTGGTCCTGCGCTAGGACGTATCGCACAAAATAGAGAACTACACCAGCTCCTAAAATCCCAGCGATGACACAAATCCAGACTAAGTCCATACTCCTCTCCTTTTATACAGTATTAAAGTAAGAGCACCTAGATCTAATCTATGTGCTCTTACCCCACTTGGTTTGCTAAGATAACTCTTGCCAAGAATGTAACCCTAATTAAAGATTCATTGCCTATAGTAGGCAACAGTCTCACCCTTTCTCTACAATGTCACCTACACTGCTGAAAAATGGACTATCAGCTACACACGCGTTCTGATCTCAAAGTTTATAGCGCCGGTAGGGTAGAAAAACGGGCCGTGCTTCATACCCGGGGGGCGGCAAGCGTAATATCCGGCTCTATACGTTTTGTTCAGTGCCACGTCTATGCTAGTTCCTCTAATTACAAAGACCTCCTCCCAGAAATCCTCATGGCAAAGTACCTTGCCTGGTGCAGCTTTGGGCTGCCGGATACAAGCATCCAAATCCGGCTCACATAGGAGCAGCCGGGTATAAGAGCCTGTATCTGGGTCCCTAGCCAATATTTTTTCGTATTGCCCCGGTATTCCTTCCACCGGTTTCCAAGGAATGAGCCCAGTATCAAAGAACTCCAATTCTGGCTTAGCCATTTTATCCCTCCTTTTATATTTTTGAGGCTGTTTAATTTTGCCTCAGATTCAAAACTGGATTTGCCTCATCCAGTTTTAATACTCTTCACCTCCAAGATTCTCGTAGTGCGACCCTTTAGGGTCGTGCACGAGGCTAAAGCCTCGCACTACATTTTTAAACACCCTATATTTTATAGCTACACTACTTTACGCCATGATGTTATTTCTTAAACACGCACTGCTTCCATCTAACACCTGAACCAAGCGATAGGCTCCGCAGAATAAGCATACCTGATAGCTCTTCCAACATGCTCATCAATCAGCTCCATCTCGAAGCGCGAGCTGAAACACAACCCACCACCAATGGTAGGCAATGTCCCTGAGTATATGACTATACCTCTTAAGTCTCCTGTCACACGCGATTGCACCTTCTCAATCAGTTCCTCAGGCCTTATAATCTTTCCTAATTTGCCTTCTTGATACAATTGGCGCTGGCCATTCTCCTCCACCCACGCTCGCAGAATTAAGTCATCCCAATGCCCCTTCACATCCTCGTAGCGCCACACCTTTGGCGCAATGACATTAAAGTATATCTGCTTTGACATTAGAATGCTATGCTTTTCGAGCTCTCGGTCTGTGTGGTCACTACCTACCGTAACATAGATATGCTCACCATCAAGTAGAAGTACATATTCTACCTCACCAGAGGTTTTCCTATCGGGAAGGATTTCTATTCTGTTGCCGGTCGTAATATTGTCTGGCAGTATGGGATAAAAAGCCGGAATCTCTTGAGATGTGGTGATCCCGTGCTTCCGTAACTCATCAATATGTTTTTGGATCTCATCTGGGCCGCGACCTGTAAATCCGGCGTTAATCATCTTTCGAACTTCGAATGTCAACTTCCTAGTACCATCGCCCTCAACGATTAATTCAAGCATTTTTCTAGCATCTCCTCCTTATCTAAACTATTTTATACCGGAAGAATCCTGTTTTGAAGATAGGGAGCCTCTTTTCTAAATTTATAAACCTCCGCAATATCTATCTCACTTTTCACTATACATTCGAAGATACCCCCACTCGCGATAGACATCCCGTGTGGGTCAACAATAGCACTGTGCCCGAGATACTGGTTACCACGATTGAAGCCAGCACAATTACAGGAAATCAAGTAACACTGGTTCTCATTAGCCCGAGCGTGGCTTAGCTCTACCCAATTCTCTAGCCTTACCAAGGGCCACGCTGCTATAAGTAAGAAAACCTCTACACCTTTATTGATAGCCATTTTACGATAGAGTTCTGGGAAGCGTAGGTCATAACATGTACTTAAACCCAGAACGCCAAGCTCTGTTTCTACTGCCACAATATCCCGCCCACGGTTCAGCAATGCTGCCTCTTGAGCCCCCCCTAAATTAAACAGGTGCATCTTCCGGTATGTCGCAATAATCTCGCCCTTAGGGTCTAACAGAACCGCAGTATTGTAAAGCCCGTCATCCGACCTTTCAACAATGCTACCGGCCAGGATATATGCCTTAACAGCCCTTGCCTTCTCAGCTAGCCTAGAGATTGTTTCACCCTGAAGGGTTTCACTGCCATCACGATACATATCAAAAGAGTACCAGCCAATATTCCATACTTCAGGCAAGAGGATTAAATCTGCATCAGCAGCCCTATCAATGAGTCCTTCCACATGCCTTATTCTATCTGCTTTGGAATTTTCGTCAGTGAACCAACATTGTATGGAAGCCACCTTGCTCATTTTCTTCTCTCCCTTTATTAGACTTTACTGCCCTGTCTATAAGTGTGTCACTCTCTATCTGAACAGGGTCACACGCATCCCTTAGCAGAATTTGTCATCAATTTCCCTCGTAGTATTACACCAGACCAGCTAAATACAAGTTTTTTATCCACTAGCTTCTTGCCGACTTGCATAACTGCTTTCTTAGAATTTAATGAGTATCTCAGATCAACTCCTCAGATGCTAGCCCACTAAAATGCGAGTATTAATTGAATATAAGCACACATAACCTCTAACTATTTATCAAGCACTTGGTTTTTGGGCCAAGTTATCAAGTTTTGCTTGCAGTTCCTTTTGTCTTAAAGCTACCGTCAGGTCGCCTCGAGTCCTTTCCGTGATGCCTCGAATAGCATCTGTAGTCCGCCTTAAGCCATGAGTAACAACTTCGGGAAAACCCATAGTCATTAACACTCCGTAAATACCATCCATCATAGCAAGCAACTCCTCACCACGGGAAAAGTCCCCTCGCCTCAAACCATCTAAGATGTAGCGCCTTAATTCACCTACGGCTTCGCCTAACCCATTAAGATAGGCAGCACAGCTAACACCTAATTTCTCAGGTTTAGGGAGGTCTTCTTTGTTAATCAAAGCTAGGGTAAGGCATGCCTCAGCGAACTCCTTTTGAGCATCATGGACAAAGCCTGAGTGAAGTAGCTCACTATGATTGCTAAGATTGAGGTTTATATCTTGAATTAACTTATAAGCTGAATCGAGGAGTTGCTTAGCCTTATCTTGTTCCTGGCAATGTAAAGCGCGTATAGCCCGGGCGCTATGCTGGACTACTTGGCGGCAACCACGCAAAGCCTTCTCCCGTGCCTCATCCTCAGTTATAAGGTAAGAGCGGATATGCCTAGCGATAGCTTCTAAATCTTCTAGCGACTTTGACATCTTATATTCCAGCTATCAGCTTCCAGTCTTCAGCTATCAGCTGACTGCTGAATGCTCCTCCTTTCTGCTCATCCCCATTTTCGCCATCAGCCGCTGCACCGCTCCTTTAACATCTTCCTTACCTAAGACAGCGCTGATTACAGCTACAGAATCAGCCCCGGCAGCCATAACTTCATCAATGTTACCCTCATTGATCCCACCAATAGCCACCAAAGGGGAAGATACTGCTTGTCTGATTTGTTTCAGCCTATTTACCCCCACCACAGTAGCATTCTTCTTTGTTGGCGTGGGAAATATAGAGCCTACCGCGATATAATCTGCTCCTTCATTTTGCGCCTTTATCGCCTGAGATACCTTGGCGACAGAACAGCCAACTATTTTATCTATGGGCAGCTCCTTCCTAATGATAGGTAGAGGTAAATCTTCTTGCCCGATGTGAAGTCCGTCAGCACCAACAGCTAGGACCAAATCAAGATAATCGTTTATTATGAATAAAATACCAGATTTATCGCAGAGGGCTTTAAGTTTTTGGGCTACAGGCAGCAATTCTGCTTTGCTACTTTGCTTATCGCGAAGCTGGATAACCTTAGCACCACCTTGGATAACCTGTTCAGCAACTTCTAGTTCATCTCTGCCAGCTAAGGCTTGCCTATCCAGGATAACATAAAGCCCAGCTAGCTGTTTTACCTTATCCTGGCGTAATATTCTAGAAGTCAGTTGCTGCTCCAAAGTATAGAGGCTGAATCGTAGTTGCTCAAACTTGGCTGAATTCAACATGGAACTCGTCTCCGGTAATTTAGCCAGCTCCTCTATCACCCGCAGCGACTCCGCCACCCTTTTGGCATTGGCCGTAATTATACCAGGCAAGTCCTGCTGAGCCTTAGCCAAACCCTTTCCCCCAAAGAGAAAGGGCTGGGTGAGGGTTACACCAACATCGTGTTCCGAGTCCCTTTGAGATAAAAGCTCTAGGCCTAGTGATTTAGTTTCCTCAACCAAGCTATGGCGCATAGCCTTTAATTGCTGGCTTAGCCTGGCATCATTAAGGATGAAGCGAGCAACATCTTCGAGAAGACGCAAGCCTTCCGATGCTCGGTTAAGGTTAGCGTCAATAATACGCAACACGCGTAGAGGCATAAGCATAGGCAATTTTAGCACAAATCGGAGAAACTCGTAACGTTGAAATATTTGTTCTAGGCAGTTTGACTACTAGCAACTTTGTTTCTTATACTCTATATCCTGGAGGGGTGACCGAGTGGTTTATGGTGGCGGTCTTGAAAACCGTTTTCGCTTTCAAGCGAACGTGGGTTCGAATCCCGCCCCCTCCGCCAGAGCAAAGAAGTTCTTACTTCCTTAACACCATTCCCGCTGGGTCTATTTCCTAGCGTAATATCCTCAGGTCTTCCTTAGTAGGCACACAACTTGTTCCAATTTTGTCAGGTATGATAATCTCAAATTGACTATTCTCCTTTACCTCCTCCAAACTTACCCCGAGGTGTAATGCAATTAATTTAAGCCTTTTTGTTTCCTCATCAAAACCATAGACACCTAACTGAGTAATAACCCTGTATGGCCTTGACCCTATTCTTGACTGAACGTGTTATGGGATTTACAATAACAATCTTGCAAGGTGAGTGTAATATGGCAGAGGAAATTAAAGTAGTCCATGTAGGATTAGGTCCCCTCGGGTCAAGAATAGCAAGACATATCCTAAATGAGAGAACGGGAATAGGATATGTTGGAGCAATTGATGTCTTACCTGAGATTGTGGGGAAAGACCTTGGTGAGGTAATAGGGGCAGGAAGGAAGCTGGGGATAAAGGTTTCCGATGAACCAAAAAATTTATTTGAAGAAACGAAGCCCGATATAGCAATCTACACAACCACACCATTCCTTAAAGATATCCTCCCCCAGATTGAACCAGCGATTGAAAGTGGAGCAAATGTAATATCAACCTGTGAGCAACTTGCCTTCCCTTATTTTAGGGATAAGAAATTAACCAAAAAATATGATGAGCTAGCCAGGAAGAACAAGGTAACCGTGCTTGGCACTGGCATTAACCCCGGCTTCCTGATGGATGTCAGACCAGCCATACTCTCGGCAGCCTGTACCGGAGTAAAGAGGATAGAGGTTATAAGGCGGATGGATGCTAGCCCGCGAAGAAAACCCTTTCAGAAGAAAATAGGAGCCTCCATGAAACCCGAAGAGTTTAAGAAAGCGCTAAAAGAAGGCAAGATAACGGGACATGTAGGACTTGAGGAATCAATCTGCCTTATAGCAGACGCTTTGGGCTGGGAACTGGACGTGGTAAGGGTGGAAGAGGTGGAGCCGGTGATAGCCGAAGAGGAAGTCTCCTCCCAGTTCTACACTGCCAAAAGGGGGCAGGTAAAAGGCACAAAACAAGAGGCCTATGGAATAGTAAATGGAGAGGAGAGGATTCATCTTTTCTTCACCGCTTTCTTAGGGGCAACTCCTTCATTTGATGAAGTTAGGATCGAGGGAACCCCAGAAATAGAGGCAAAAGTTAGTCCCTGCTGGCATGGAGATGATGGCACTGTGGCCATGGTGGTAAACCTCATACCAGTGGTTATAAACTCTCCGCCGGGAATACTCACTATGAATGATATAGTCCCTATCTCATTTAAGTCCGGAGACATGAGGAGATTTGTGAAGTAGGGATAAGCAAAGGGGGCAAGAGTGACAGGTAAAATGCCAGAAATTAGGATCGACCAAGGAAAGTGTAAAGGATGTAATTTATGCCTTGAGCTATGTCCAAAGGGGGTATTCCAAGAAACCCAAGAGATGGGTGCCAAGGGATTTAGGCTTAGAATTCCAGAACTAAGCAGCCAATGCTCTAATTGTGGTCTGTGTAAATATTTTTGTCCCGAAGAAGCAATAATATTAGACGGTGAATGTTTGATCGATGAATTTTGGGAGCAACTCCAGCAAATAAAGAAGGTTTCTCAGGCCAGAGGCGGTTGGAAAAAGGTCAAAACTCTTTACCCTAGAAAGCATTTTATAAGCGGTAACATAGCTTGCGTCTGGGCGGCTTTAGATGCTGGCTGCCGATTCTTTGCTGGCTATCCCATTACTCCAGCCAGTGAACAATCTTACGAAATGGAAAGATTAATGCCCAGTGCTGGCGGGGTTTTTATTCAGATGGAAAACGAGGATGCTTCAATGGCCGCTCTTTGCGGAGCTTCTTTAGCTGGAGCCAAAGCAATGACGGCTACTTCTGACCCGGGCTTTGAAAGGATGTTAGAAAACTCAGCTTTTGCTCTCACTAATGAATTGCCGATGGTGGTTGCTGTAGTTCAGAGAACTTCTCCCAGCACCGGTCGTCCCACTGGAACCGGCTCCTCATTGGTAAGAGGAGTAAGGTGGGGACCTCATGGAGGAACTGAACATATTGTTTTGTATCCCTCAACAGTTCAAGAAATATACCACTATACAATAAAAGCTTTTAATCTAGCTGAGAGGTTTCGAAGTCCGGTGATTTTGATGCTGGAAGCTTCCAACACCCATTTAGAAGAAGGTGTGGAGATTCCACAAGAAATAGAAGTGTTTGATCGCATTTATATTCCCGGAAATCCTCCTTTCGGACCCACCAAAGACGGCTCTGCCCCCAGTATGCCAAGATTTGGCGATGGCGAATTTTTGAAAGTCAGTGGGCTTACCCATAATGAAAGAGGAGTTCCTTGCGCCACCATTCCCGAAGTTCACGAAAGAATGGTTAAACATCAAAGAAGAAAAATTGTTTCCAAAATAGAGGAATTAACTGATGTTGAAGAGTACTTGCTTGACGATGCTGAGATTATGATTATTGCCTATGGTCATACCGCTCGGTCAGCTAGGTGGGCGATAAAAGAGGCCAGGAAAAGGGGAATGAAAGTGGGGATGCTAAATCTTAGAACTCTTTATCCTTTCCCGGAAGAGAAGGTTAAGAGGTGGAGCAAAGTCACCAAATGCGTACTAGTTCCTGAGATGAACCAAGGGCAGTTATTTTATGTTGTTCGGGAATCTTCTTTTTCACCAGTAATTTCACTTCCTCAACCCGATGGCGAAAGCATCGATCCGAGAAGAATCTTACATTTTTTGGAAACAATGGGGGGAGAATACTGTCAAGACCTCGCTCCCATCCTTCCCCCTACCATCTATGATCCACCAGAGTGGAGGGAAGAAAAAGGGGAAATTCCTGAAAGGAACTTCAGTCCTCAAACTATTTTCTGTCCCGGGTGTGGATTGGGGACTTTAAGGAGCTGTTTACTAAAATGTATCCAGGAAATGAACTGGCCTCTGGAGAAAATAGTGGTAGCTTCAGGGATAGGTTGCACGGCTAGGCTTCCCAATCATCTTCCTTTCGATTCAGCAAATACCACTCACGGCTATCCTATTCCTTTTGCTACCGGAGTGAAACTAGCCCAGCCTGATTTACATGTAATAGTTATCAGTGGAGATGGTGACCTATTCGACATCGGGGCAGGGCAAACAATTCACGGGGCCCGAAGGAACCTTCCCATTTTGGCTATTTGCTTTAATAATTTTGTCTTTGGGATGACTGGAGGTCAGGTAGCAGCTACCACCCCCTTGGGGGCAATAACTTCTACCACTACTACCGGAAACAAGAGACTGCCTCTCGATTTAGTAAGGCTGATGCTCGGGGCAAACGCTAAATACGTGGCCCGCTGCCCAATCAGCAAACCCCTCATTTTAAAAGGAATTTTAAAAGAGGCTCTCTGTTTCGACGGGTTTTCATTTGTAGAAGTTGTCTCTCCATGTCTAATGGGATATGGAAGAAGAAATGAGCTTTTTTCACCATCACAAATTTGGCAAAAGCTTAATCAAGCTTATGTCGCCAAGGAGATGGCTCGAGAAATATCAGAAACTATCCTGAGGAAAAAATTCAAATCGCTTTTCCCCTTTAGAGAAGAAGTTAAAACAGAAGAGCTTGGGCAAATAATTTATGGCCGCTTTTCGAACCTAAAAGAGTATGTGAATCTCGTCCCGGAGGAGAGTTGATGAGAAAAGAAATCGTGATTGCCGGTTTTGGTGGACAAGGAATTCAAAGGCTAGGGGGAATCCTGGCAAAGGCATTAGATGACAAAGGGTTCTTCATCTCTCTTAAATCAAATTATGGTCCAGCAGCTCGGGGAGGAAACTCTTTCTCTCAAATTGTGGTTAAAGAATCGTTGGAGGATTGGCCGGAGGTATTGATGGTTGATATTTTAGTAGCGATGTCTCAGGAAGGCTACAATGCTTGGATTTCTAAAACTTCCTTGGAATCCAAAGTATTTTTCGATGTTGACATGGTAAAAACTGCGCCACCGCCTCACGCCCATCAATACCCAATTCCGGCAACTAAAGTGGCTAACGAAATTGGTCCTCAAATCGTGGCCAATATGGTAATGTTTGGGGCAGTAGCAGCAGTAACCGGGTTTTTCTCTCTTGAGAATCTTTTTGGAGTGATAAAAAAAGAGGCGGGAAAATTTTCTGACGCCAATCTAGAAGCGGTAAAGGAAGGGTATAAATTGGGTAGCATGTTCCAGAGCTAACTACCTGTTGCTATCACAGGTTCAGTTGGCGTGGTTTATCTAAGCAGCTTTGCGACTCCTCCGCTGAATGAAAACAATGGCGCCAAAAAGTGCCGCTCCAACGATTTTCGCCATGAGTTCTGGATACATCATAAGGATACCGGAAACAATGTAAATTAAATTACGGACTTGTATATTTGAGCCTCTATCCCCCTCAATGATAAGAACATTGTTAGTGGGAAATATAGCTACAAATAAAAAAACTGCCGATGCAGCTATAATGACTAAATTTCGCCTTCGCACCAAAAGAGGCTTTTCGGTAAATTTGGGCATGTCAAAAAGCTACCATTTCCCGGGAACTTTCTCTCCAGGTATTCTTAACCATAACATAGTTGTGGTTGGCAAATTTTGTCACGGTGTCCCCGTGGTCAGTTTTACAAGTTTCTGTTTTTTGGTTTAAACTTGAATTTAGCTACTTCCGGGCGACATTGTGAGCAGGAGGTGATATGAGACTAAAAATGGAATGTAGCGAATGCGGGAGGATTTACTCTGCAGAGGAAATGATTTACCGCTGTAAGATATGCGACTATCCCCTGGAAGTAAGATACAACTATAGTTCTATTGCCGCCGAGATCAAGGAACAACTAGTGAAGAGGCCGGAAGGGACCGTCTGGAGGTACCGAGAATTACTGCCTATAGCGGATGTCAGCCAAGTAGTCTCGCTGAACGAAGGAGGTACTCCTCTGCACAAAAGTGTCAGGCTTGCCCAAAGGCTTGGGATTAAAAACTTATACTTAAAGGACGAGACGAGAAACCCCACCGGTTCTTTCAAAGATAGGGGGAGCAGTGTTGGGGTTTCTAAGGCATTGGAAATCGGTGCTGCTGTTGGCTGCGTTTCCACGGGGAACATGGCTGCTTCCCTAGCTGCTTATGCCGCTAAAGCGGGGATAAAATGTGTGATTCTGCTCCATGCCGAGACGCCGGCAGAAAAAGTCATCCCTTTGCTGATTTACGGCGCTCAGGTAATTTCTTTGCCTAAGCCTTACCCGGAAATCTACCAAGCAGGCTTGGAAATCAGCCAAGAGTATGGCCTCTACTGGGTTCACTCTGATGCGCCAATGCGGGTAGAGGGGCAAAAGACCTGCGCCTATGAGATTTGTGAACAACTGGGGTGGCAGGTGCCGGATAAGGTGATAATTCCCACAAGCAGCGGCGGCAACATAAGCGCCCACTGGAAAGGCTGGAAGGAACTGCGCCAGATGAGGTTAACTAGTAAATTACCCTCTATGGTGGTCGTCCAGGCAGAGGGGTGTTGCCCCATAGTGAAGGCATTTAAAGAAAGAAAAAAAGATGTCGAGCCGCTTACCGAAGTCAGGACTATTGCCCATTCCATCTCAAATCCCGCCCCTCCCAGTGGGCGACGGGTGCTAAAGCTGCTAGGGGAGTGCGGCGGTCTTGCTGAAGCTGTTTCCGATGAAGAGCTGCTCCAAGCTCAAAAGATGCTAGCTGAGACTGAGGGTATATTCGCCGAGGTGGCCGGAGCTGCCTCCATTGCTGGCCTAAAGAAGCTGCTAGCAAGGGGCTTAGCTAAAGGGGAAGAAACCGTTGTCTGCCTTGTAACTGGCACCGGGCTTAAAGATATAAAGACAGCCATGAAGACAGGCGGCAAACCCCTCAAAGTAGAATCCTGGGCCGAGTGTAGGCGAGTATTACAGGCGATGAAATTCTGAAGAGCAAAGTTGCTTTTAAGCTACCACCGACATCAAGAATTTGAAGAACAGAAGCGCCTCTCCAGTTTCAACGCTCCCTATTCCAACCTCGGCAAACCCGCTGGCTATTTGCGCCAAAAAGAGCTTTTGGGAAAGGCTGAGAGTTCTTTGTGTCATTGCAAGCGAAGCAATCTGAGGAGAGACACGAGATTGCTTCGGCACTTTGTGCCTCGCAATGACAAGACAATGAGGCGATGTGTCACTAAGGTATTGAACGAGTACAAAACCTTGCTTTGTGCGAATATGGTTTAAATTCCCACCAGATTAAAAAGTAGGCAAGGTGAAGATCCACGAATATCAAGCTAAGGCGCTTTTAAGCCAATATGGTATTCCCGTTCCTCGGGGAGGGGTAGCTTACATTCCCGCTGAAGCCAAGGAGATAGCCACTGAGCTTGGGGATAAAGGGTAATTAAAGCTCAGGTCTATGCTGGAGGAAGAGGCAAAGCTGGTGGCATAAAGATGGTTAATAACCCGGGAGAGGCAGAAACAGCAGCAAGCAAGCCGATTGAGGTAGCCATGCTGGGATACAGGGAAGAAAGATCGACTCTGGTCGGGGCAGAGGTGTAAAATCAGTTCCGAAAGCGAACAAAAGGAGCCGCAGATAACTAACGGTTAAAGTGCTGGAGACAATTGACAGTCGGTGATTAGCCTCCGGCAGAAAAGGTTTTTCGATAACCTGATAATCCTTTTTTTAAGATTTCCTCAATCTCTCTTTTTTCATTTTCTGTTAGCGGTAATAAAGGAAGTCTTGTTTCTCCGCCAAAATAACCTACCATGTCCAGGGCAGCTTTTAGACCACTTATGCCATAAGTTGCAGTTATTGCCTTATTAACCGGTATCATTTTAAGTTGAAGTTTCTTTGCTTCTTCGATATCACCATCTTGAACAAGACTAAATATTTTTACACAAATTTCTGGAGCTACATTAGCCAAGGCAAGGATACCACCAGCACAGCCCAAGGTTAAAGCCCCCAATAATGCCCCTGCCGTTCCTACCAATACATTAAAGTCTTCATCAACATTATTTAGATACTCACCTAATTGATTTACATTACCTGAACTATCTTTTATTCCGATAATATTCGGATGTTTTGACAAGCTTGATACAATATCTACACCAAGGTTGATATGAGTGAATTTAGGCACATTGTAAAGTACTATAGGAATAGAAGAATTATCCGCAATAGTGGTATAGTGCTTAATTAGCGCTTCAGTATTCATTTGCCCCCCATAGTAAGAGGGAGTTACAATTAATGCCGCATGTGCTCCTAATTTACTACAATCTTGGGTTAATCTAATAGTTTCCACCGTTGATTCACAGCTAGACCCCACAATAATCATCATATCCTCAGGTGCAGCATTAACCACAGTTTTAACTACTTCTCTCTTTTCCTCTTCCGATAAAAAAACAAATTCGCCATTAGAACCAAGAACGACAAACCCTCTAATTCCTGTTTTACCCCATTTTTCTACATTTGATGCTAATTTATCATAAGCAACTTTCCCTTTTACAAAAGGTGTGGCAATAGGTGGAAAAATTCCCCTTAGATTAAGTTTTGACATTTAAAAAACCTCCCTGAAAAAGATTCAAATAGTATTATAATTTATATATCATATAGCACCTTCTCTTTTTGTGCTATATTCCTCTCATTTTTTCAAATAAGATGCCTCAGCAGCTCCTACGCTTGTTCCCAATTTAAAATCATGATTCAGGCTGTCCAAAAAGTCCGATAGGGAGGTAGCCGACGCCAATGGAGATCAGCTATCTTGTGCCAATCCTTTTGGTATATAGGAAGGTACCGATTTCTTCACCGCCTCTGGGTTGAGCCATTCCTCCTTACTACAAAGGAATCCAAGCATAACAATGTTGGCAGCAAGCCTTGTTCCAATGCCGGCACTATCCCGCCATAAATTTAATACTCAATGTTCTTAAAACAAGCCCTCAAAACGGTTTCTTCTCTAATTCCTCAAGTTTCTTCCACAACTTCTCATCAATTGGTATGCCTTCTCGCCTCCTTCTTTCTTCCTCTAAGAACTCCCGCTCGCCAGGAAGAAGCACCTCCTTAACCCCCTTAGAAGGCTTCGACCCTTTGAGCATTTCAATTTCCTTATCGACCCTTTCCTTGAAATTCTCTATTCCGATCATTTTATCGGGGTCAATAGCTATAAAACATTGCCCTAACGTCATGAACTCGCCAAGCTGGTGTAGCGACTTCACCTCTTTCCCAAATGCTGACCCTGTTAAAACACCGGCCAGAATGTCAATAAGCAAGGCTATCCCATATCCTTTATATGTCCCAAAAGGGAGTATTGCCCCCTTTGTCCATACTTCGTCTGGATCGGTGGTAAAGTCTCCATTCCCATCAATGGCGACATTTCTCGGCAGCTTCCTCCCCTCTTCCTTGGCTCTCAATACCGCTGTAGCCGTTATGGCTGAGGTTGACATATCTAAGACGATTGGCCATCTCTTTTTGGCTGGAATTGCATAGGAGATAGGGTTGGTTCCCAAAAGCCTCTCACAGCCCCCCCAGGGCGCAACCCAAGGATAAGTGTTGCAGAATGTTATTCCAATCATGTCACTCTCAACCGCTTTTAAAGAATAATATGCTGCCATACCATAATCGCTAGTGTTTTTAGCCCCCACAAATCCCACTCCCGCCTTACTCGCTTTCTCTATGGCTAAATCCATAGCTCTATTTCCTATTACCTGTCCAAATCCATGGTCACCGTCTATGAGAGCTTGAGCCCCATGTTCTTCTATCTTTATTTTTGGCTTCGTCTTTACCGTCCCTTCCTTGACCCTTTCAAGATAACGCGGTAGGTAGTATGCCCCATGAGTGGCAATGCCTCTCAAATCTGCCTTTACCAGAGCGTCCGCTACCACTTCAATGTCCTTTCTATCCATGTCTAGCTTCCCCAGGATTGCTTTGATCTTGCTGCGAAGACTCTCCATATGCACTTTCATCATAATCTCCTTAAGTTTATCATCCTTTGCCTTCTCTACCCCTAAAAACTTTTCATCCTAACGCAGGTAATTCACATAATCTTGAAATTCAATCAACTTTGCCTTCACATAAACCTACCGCCCCTCTTGCCTTTTCCGTATTCTAAATGCACCCTTTTTTACCTGTCAAGACACTGTTACCAAGAGCTTTTAGAAAAACTGAATTGGTGAACACGGATTGACCAATAGCTACCTTATTCATTATATTTTAGGGAGCTAACCGAGCAATTTAGGGTGACGTTTTGAAAACCTTGCTCTTGTGCTAATATGGTTTAAATTCCCATCAGATTAAAAGTAAACAAGATGAAAATCCACGAATTTCAAGCTAAGATGCTCCTAAGCCAATATGGTATCCCTGTTCCCCGGGGAAGGGTAGCTTCTACCCCCGCTGAAGCCAAGGAGATAGCCGCTGAGCTTGGGGGTAAAGCGGTAATTAAAGCTCAAGTCTATGCTGGAGGAAGGGGCAAAGCCGGTGGCATAAAGATAGTTAATAGCCCGGAAGAGGCAGAAATGGCAGCAAGCGAGCTAATCGGAACTAGACTTGTGACCCATCAAACTGGCCCAGAGGGGGTACCAGTAAGCAAGGTTTTGGTGGAAGAGGCGAGTAATGTGGAGCGCGAACTCTACCTCAGTATTCTCGTTGACGGGGCAAACCGATTGCCGTTTATGATGGCGAGCGAAGCTGGTGGTATGGAGATTGAGGAAGTAGCTCAAGCAAGCCCAGAAAAAATATTCAAGGCTTACATTGACCCCGCTGTCGGTTTTCAACCTTATCAAGGCCGCAAACTAGCCTATGGAATGAATTTGAGCGGAAAGCAAGTGGGAGAAGCCACACAATTGATGGCGAGCCTTTATACCCTTTTTATAGCCAAAGATTGTTCTTTAGCTGAGATCAATCCTTTGGTTACTACTGCTGACGGAAGGCTAGTGGCTCTAGATGCCAAGCTAAATTTTGATGATAATGCCCTTTTTCGACATAAAGATATTCGGGAATTCCAGGATAAAGAGCAAGAGGAACCATTAGAGGTTCAAGCTCGTGAATTAGGCATAAACAATTATGTCAAGATGGAAGGTGACATTGGTTGTATGGTTAATGGCGCCGGACTGGCTATGGCACTAAACGACCTTATCAGTGGCTGTGGTGGTAGCGCAGCAAATTTCCTCGATATCGGCACAGTGAATACCACTGACCGCGTAGTCAACTCGTTTAGGATGTTTGTTGCTGATAGTAGAGTTAAGGCAGTTCTAGTAAATATATTTGGGGGTATGGCCAGAGTGGACGTTATTGCTAGAGGCATAGTCAAAGCCTACCAGCAACTGGACATTCGCTTTCCTGTAGTTATTAGATTGGCAGGAACAAATGTTGCTGAAGGCAAACGTATTTTAGCCCAATCTGGGATAAGTTTTATCGAGGCAAAAGATTTTTACGATGGGGCTCACAAGGCAGTTGAAACTACGAGGGGGATAATAAGTTGAGCATACTTGTGGATGAACAGACAAGGCTTTTGGTTCAAGGTATTACTGGCAATGAAGGCAGCTTTCATACTCAACGTTGTATAGAGTATGGCACTAAAGTAGTAGCTGGAGTTACACCCGGAAAGGGAGGCAGTCAAGTTTTAGGGGTGCCTGTTTTCGATAGCGTGGAGAGAGCTGTGGCTGAAACTGGGGCTAATGCCAGCATCATCTTTGTGCCTCCCGCCTTTGCCGCTGATGCTATTTTAGAGGCGATTGATGCTGGCCTGCCCTTGATTGTTTGTATTACCGAAGGCATACCTGTCTTAGATATGGTGAAGGTACATAGCTATCTTAAAGGGAAATCAACCAGGCTTATTGGCCCTAACTGCCCTGGAGTTATCTCCCCGGGTAAATGTAAAGTCGGGCTTATGGTTGGGGAAATTCACCTTCCCGGCAATGTAGGCGTAGTTTCCCGCAGTGGCACCCTAACCTACGATGTGGTAGCTCAGCTTAGCGAACTAAGTATCGGACAATCTACTTGTGTTGGCATTGGTGGTGATGCCTTGCCCGGCAGTACCTTTGTTGACATCTTGAGATTGTTCGAAGCGGACAAGGATACTAAAGCTATAGTTCTTATTGGCGAGATAGGCGGCACTCTTGAGCAAGAGGCAGCGGAATTCATCAAAAACGAATTGACCAAGCCTGCAGTTGCCTTTATTGCTGGCAGCACTGCACCGCCGGGGAAGAGAATGGGACATGCTGGCGCGATTATCACCGGCACCGCCGGCAAAGCCTCAGAAAAGATAAAAACTCTCTCCACTGCTGGAGCTATCATTGCTCCCAACCCAGCCGAAATCGGCTTAACCATGCAGAAAGTGCTAGATTCTTCGCGGAGTTTACCCTGAGTGAGATTCTTCCGTCGCTTCTCTCCCTCAGAATGACAAGAAGCGAAGAGCTCAGAAGGCTTAGGTCTGATAAATCAGGCAACTACCAAAGGCTAGGCTTTGACCTGGTATTTAGCCTTCCCCTCTTCATAGAGGTCTCCACCATAAATATCGTTTATTACCGTAACAGGAAAGTCTTCTATCTCTAAGCGGCGGAGTGCCTCAGGTCCAAGTTCCTCATAAGCTACCACCTCTGCCTTCTTGATGCTCTTAGAAAGGAGAGCGCCGGCACCACCGATAGCAGCCATATACACCGCCTTATATTTCACCATGGCGTCTTTCACTGGCTTTGTGCGCATACCCTTGCCAATCATCCCTTTTAGCCCCTCAGCTATCAACCTGGGAGAGTAACTATCCATGCGAATGCTGGTAGTGGGGCCAGCAGCGCCAATCGGCTTCCCTGGTCTGGCTGGAGAGGGACCCATAAAGAATATCGTCTGTCCCTTGAGATCTATGGGCAAAGGTTTCCCTTGATCCAAGGCCTCAATCATCCTCTTATGGGCGGCGTCACGGCCCTGATACATAACGCCAGTAAGCAAAAGATTGTCCCCCGCTCTGAGGTTTTTCAGGGTCTCCTCAGTTAATGGAAGTGTAATTTTTTTAACTTGAGCCATAATAAACCTCCTTATTCACTTTATTGTCATTGCGAGGCATGCCAATGCCGAAGCAATCTGGAGAACTGATTTTCCCACCGGGATTACTTCGCTTTGCTCGCAATGACGTAAGCAATTCAAACTTTCAATCCTTTTAATATGTCTCGAGCAATGATATTCCTTTGAAGTTGCAAGGCAAATTCAGTAGAGCTCATTGCGATAACATTACGGCAAAATCTTTCCATAGGCAGCCCGCCAACATATGCTGGGGCATTGAAAATATGAGCAGCATTATCGCAAACAAAATAGACCATTTGTGTGGCGAATAGTTTCACCATAGCCGCTAGGCGCTGTATCGGCTCTCCTTTATCTGCTCTCCAAGCAGCTTCATAAACCATTAATCTAGCAGCATGAATACTGGTGGCTATATCGCCAAGCGCTGCTTGTATACTGGTTCGCCCAGAAATAAACTGCCCAAACGCTGTCCACGTTTGAGCTTGCGTAGTACATTCATCGAGTATTCTCTGAGCTGCTCCCACGCACCTAGCTCCCCTCACAATCCGCCTTGAAGGAAACCACTTCCTACCTAAATAGAAAGCCTTCCCCTCTTCACCTAACATATTCTCCGCCGCTACCTGACATTGGTCAAAAACCAAAGACATAGGCCTTCTCTCCCTCGCCTCCCATCCTGTCTCTTCCTCAGCACCACTCACGCTAAATCCAGAAACACCTTTATCTACCAGAAAACAGCTCACTCCCTCTCTAAGTGGTTTCTCAGGATCAGTAACGGCAAAAACTACAGCAAAATAGTCCTTCGCAGCTCTAGGTTGGGAAAGAGACACTTTTTTACCATTGAGAACATAGCTGCCGTTTGCCTTTTCCACCCTCACCTCCATACCTTCAAAGCCCTCTCTTCCCGGCTCCATTAGTGCCAAGTAAGGATATTTTTGCCTGTTAAGCGCTGGCGAGAGGTATTTTTCCCTTTGCCTTGGGCTGCAATCAAAAAGTATCGGGGTAACATCACCAAAACTGAAAGGGATAACCGTTTGAGCTAGCTCTTCTTCCACCAAGCAATTGCCCAAAATGTCCAAACCCACACCACCAAGCTCCTCAGGAGCACTTACCCCCCATAAGCCCATTTCCTTCACCATTCCCATTAGCTCCTGCTCCTTCTCTAATGGGAGGTACATCTGGGCATCGCTTAGGTCAGCGGCTCGCCCCAAAACAATCCTTTCCAATGGTTTCAATTGGTCAGTGACAAAATCCCTCACCATACTTTGAATCATTTTTAATTCCTCAGGTATCTCAAAATCCATCATACACCTCCAGTGAAATCACAAATCCCAATTGGAATTTGGTTATTGGTATTTGGGATTTAATGTTCTATGGCTTCCTCGACAAATAAATCTAAATCAGGCTCATCCTCGTCCCCTATCCTTTGCTCCAGCCGCGACATAACTTCTATCATACGGTGCTGAACAACGTAATTCTTGATAGTGGTATCCACTTGAGGGCAAGCTAAAACACAGGCATCACACTCATCGCAGTCTTCACCAACTATGCTTTCCAGCGCCATAGATGTTCGCTGCTCCGTCTTATTACGCCGAGACGGCTCACGGAACAGAAAGGGACAGGCATCAATACAATTTCCACAGCCAAGGCATTCTTTATGCCCTCTGATATCCTCTGCTATATTTAAGGCATAAGACTCACCAAAACCGCTTGAAAGCAGCCGACACCGAGCTACTGGCGGGGAAGCAGTGCTCAAGATTTTATTTAAAACATCTTCAATTCCTTTGACTTCTCTTTGCTCACGCAGTGGCATATCATCCTCCTTCTAAATCCAGCGTACAGCTCTATCGCCAAAAGGCGTATACTCACTTGCCTCACCAAGCGGAACGAAACCAGGCACTGGTCGATTACCACGGGCATAATTAGGTAAAAGCATAGGAGAGATGGGCATGTCTTCTAAACCTGCTTCCTTAATCTCACGCTGCCATTGGCGCACATGCTCTAAAGTAAGCTTGCCTAGCTTTACTTCCTTAACCCACTTAGCTGCCGCTCTGCCTGCCCTTCTGCCAAAGACAAATAAATCCAGAGTCGAATTACCAATAAGCCTATTCCTGCCATGCACTCCACCCTCACATTCACCAGCGGCAAATAACCCTGGGACTGAGGTAGAGGCATCAGCCTTAATTTTGATTCCTCCGTTTTGATAATGCAGCGTAGGGTAAACCAACATTGGCTTATGGATCATATCAATATCAAAGCGAGCAAACTGGCGAACCATTGCCGGCAGTTCCCTAGCAATAGTCCCTTCCCCGCGAATAATATCAACCATTGGTGAATCTTCCCACAGACCAACCTCCCCTGTTGGCGTTGTTACTCCCTTTCCGCGCTCTTTGCATTCTCGAATCTCTGCCGAGGCTTCCGTATCTCGTGCTTCCAAAGGATGGACAAACTGCTCTCCATCACAATTGACTAGCTCTGCCCCTAGAGTCCTCACCTTCTCTGTAATCAGTAACCCCAGAATTTGGGGAGGAAAGGCTGCGCCCGTGGGGTGATATTGCATAGTATCCATATGAACAAGAGGACAGCCTACCCGATAAGCCAATACTAAGCCATCGGCAGTGGCACCATAATGATTAGTTGTAGGGAAACCCTGAATATGCGTGCGGCCTACGCCACCAGTAGCCATAACTACCGCCCTGGCTCGCACTATACTCATTTGCTTAGTCTCTAAGTTCATCAGTATAGCTCCAGCTACCTGCCCCTTATCATCCATGAGCAGCTCTATCACCGGCTCAAACTCTAACCAATCTATCTTCCTGCCATGCATGTTCCTCTGCCTCATCTCATCACGTATAGTACGCATTTCTTCAAGGCCAGTATAATCTCGGCAGGAATGCATCCTCCTTACAGCACAGCCACCACCCGATAGCTCATGATATGAACCATCTGGTTCCTTATCCCACTCAACACCCAGCGATTCCAGCCACCTAATAGCATCAGGAGCATCTTTGGCTAATGCTTCTGCCAAATCAGGATCATTGGTGAAATGGCCCCCGCCCATTATATCAAGGTAATGAATAGCAGGAGAGTCATTAGTCCTATCAGCTGCCTGTGTTCCTGCTTGAGCTCCTATAGTATTGGCATCTCCCAGGCGTAACTTTGATGATATTAAAACACTGGCACCGTTTTCCTCAGCTAAGAGAGCAGCTGCCCCTCCAGCTCCACCACAACCAATTACCAAAACATCAACATCATGGTCAATCTTGTCAAGCTCGATTTTATCAGGGTCAACGCGGCTGCTACCTTCCAACAGATCAGCCACCTCGTGAGGTGTGCGTTCACCCTTATTCGGTCCTACTTTTAACTCACGCATCTCTTCTTTTTTATAATCAGGATGAAATTTATTTACTAGGGCTTCCCTTTCGGCTTCAGGAATACGAGGTAGAAGTCCTTTCTTCAACCGCTCTGCCCTAGTAGCCTCTACTTTTCTAATACTTTCTTCCATATAAGCTGGATATGGCATATCAAATTACCTCCTTTCTATTTAGCCGGCTCTATCTCTCGCGCTGCATATCTCTTGCGTAACTCAGCCTCGCTTGCCTTCTTTAATTCCTCTAACTCAACATCAAATTTGCCTTCCTCTATCTCCTTCACTCTATTCAAATTGTGCTGAGATTTAGGTGCCATATAATGGCCATATATGCGTCGAGACGCCAAAGCTACATTATATGGCTGCAATCCTTGTGGGCACCTGGCAGCACATAAGCCACATATGAGGCAATCAAATGATAGCTCAGCTACCCTCTTGATATCACCCCTTATAGCAGCAGACATAAACTCCATAACCTCGAGGTCTTGAGGGCAGGTCTTAGTGCAATTATTGCAACCAAAACAGGTAAGGATATCGGGGTAAAGCTCCACTAGCTTGTTTTCCCCCTCTTTTGGCTCTAAATCCTCCACATTGTAAAGAGCTTCAGTGGCAGGGAAGAACGGTATCTGCGTTATAACCATATTTTGCTCAATTTCTTTCTGGCAACCAAGGGCATATCTTATCGTGGGGTCATAGGTGAAGTTATAGATGGTGCCACAGGCACCACAAAATCCAGCACGACAGCCACAACCTCTGATGATATGGTAACCGCAATACTCTAACGCTGTCTGGATGGTAAGCCCTTCAGGGACCTTATACCTCTTACCCATAACATAGATGTCCAGCATTTGAACCTTTTCTTTTTCAGCAACTTCAGCCATTCTTACCTCCTTCTACAAAATTGCTTTTAAGCCAATTTCACCAAGCCAGGCTGTAATTTTTCAGTATAGAGATCGGCCAAGTAATCGCTTGGCTGTCTGGCATAATTTGGTAATAACATTGGTGAAAATGGCCTTTCCTTCACTATACCAAGCTGTTCAAGCTCATTCTGCCACTGGCGCACATGGTTTAAAGTAAGCTTACCTAGCTTTACCTCCTTGGCATACCGCGTTGCCTCTCTACCTGCTCTCCTGCCAAAGACATATATATCCAGTGTTGCATTGCCTCCAAGTCTATTCCGGCCATGCACTCCACCACCAACCTCGCCTGGAACCCATAGTCCTGGCACTTCTGTAGCTGAGTTAGCATCCATCTTGACTCCCCCATTTTGGTAATGTAGTGTAGGATAAACCAACACTGGCTCATGAATTAGATCGATATTGAAACGGCTAAACTTATGAACTAAACTAGGTAACCTCCGCGCAATGGTGCCTTCTCCGTGTATCATATCAATTAGTGGTATATCTTCCCAAACGCCAACGTTCCCTGCCGGCGTTGTTATTCCTTTGTGCTGCTCGGTACACTCTCGAATCTCAAATGAAGCTAGTATATCTCGTGGCTCTAAATTGCAGGCAACTTGCTCTCCATCAATATTGATTATCTGTCCCCCCAAAGCCCTTACGTTCTCTGTAATCAGTATTCCTACAAACTGCAAAGGATAAACTGCGCCTGTGGGATGATACTGTATACTATCCCCGTAGATGAGTGAACAACCTACCCGATAAGCCATCGCCAACCCATCAGCAGTAGCCCCATAATGATTAGTGGTGGGAAAGCCTTGAGTGTGCAATCTTCCCAAGCCACCAGTAGCCACAATTACCGCTTTGGCTCGCACCAGGCTTAATTCATTTGTCTCTAAGTTCACCAATATTGCTCCGGCTACTTGTCCCTCATCATCCATTATCAATTCTATTGCCGGCTCAAATTCTATGTAGTCTATGTTATCTCTACATCTAACCTCATCACGCAGAACCCTCATTACCTCAAGGCCGGTGTAATCTTTGCAAGAATGGACCCGCCTTCTACACTCCCCGGCAAGCTCCAATTCACGCATGGAACCATCTGTCTCTTTATCCCAATTAACACCCAAATCTTCTAACCACTTAATTGCCATAGGAGCATCTCTTGCCATTGCCCATACCAATTCAGGCACATTTTCGAAGTGCCCTCCACCCATGGTATCTAAATAGTGAAGGACAGGGGAATCGTTTGGTCTATCAGCCGCTTGCGTTCCTCCCTCAGCTCCTATAGTGTTAGAATCGCCCAACCTTAGCTTCGTTGCTATTAGAACCTTAGCACCATTTTCCTGAGCTAGAAGAGCTGCTGATAATCCAGCACCTCCAGAACCAATTATTAAAACATCGACATCGTAGCCAATCTTACTCAGGTCAACCTTATCAGGGTCAACTCGGCTGTTTCCTTCCAATTGATTCGCTAGCTCCTCGGGCATCGTTTCGTCTTTGTTTGGCCCTAAAAGTAGTTTACGCTTACCCGTTTCCCTATAGTCAGGGTGATATTTACGCACTATAATATCCCTCTCATCGCTACTAATGAGGGGAATTTCTTCCTTCATCCGCCTTTGCCTGCTAGCCTCTAATTTTCTAATGCTTTCTTCCATATAGGGAGGATATGGCATATCAAACACCTCTTTCCTACATTATTTAGGCTCTATCCACCTTTCATCATATATGTGGCGTAACTCTTCCATAGGCGTACTTCTCAATTTTTCATATTCAGCATCATACTTGCCTTCCTCTATCTCCTTTACCTTTTCCTCTAAGTGCTTGGACTTGGGTAGAAGATAGCGACCATGCAACCTCCGAATGAGCATAGCTATGTTATAGGGTGACAAACCCTGGGGACACCTAGCAGCACACATGCCACACATTACACATTCAAAAGACTCCGCAGTAACGGCAGGGAAGTCGCCTCTTAAAGCAGCGGACATAAAATCCATGACCTCAATATCCTGGGGACAAGACTGAGTGCAATTATTACAGCCAAAGCAAGTAGCCAAATCAGGGTAAATTCCTAATACCTGATCCACAGTGGGCCTCAACTTCTTTATATCGTAAATAGGCTTGGCAGTAGGAAAACATGGAATTTGCACTACACACATATCCGGCTCAACAGCTGTCTGGCAAGCAAGCCCATACCTTAACGTAGGGTCATGCGTAAAATTGTATACCGTAGCACAAGCACCACAACTTCCCCCACGACACCCACAGCCACGAATCAATCTATAACCACAATACTCTAGTGCCGTCTGGATAGTAAGCCCTTCAGGAACCTTATAATTCTTCTCCATAATGTAGATATCGAGCATTCGAACCTTTTCGGCAACCTCAGCTTCAGCCATTTTCACCCCGTTTACAGAATCGCCTCCTCATGGCGAGCACACCAGCATTGCAAATTAACCGCCACTGGTAGGCTAGCAATATGGCAAGGGAAAACCTCAGCATGAACTGCAAGGGCGGTAATCCTGCCACCATACCCCATGGCTCCAATGCCTAGTTTGTTAACTCGCTCTATAATATCCTTTTCTAGCTCGGCAACCTCGGGATCTGGGCTTGGCTCACCCACCTTACGCAGCAATGCTTTCTTAGCCATCATCATAGTCCTCTCTGCTGTCCCTCCTATCCCTACACCAACAATAACCGGGGGGCAAGGATTACTACCAGACTCGTCAACACGATTTACTACGTAATCTATAACTCCCTGACGCCCCTTGGCGGGGGTTAGCACTGTTAAGCGAGTCATATTCTCAGAGCCTCCTCCTTTAGGTTTGGCAATAATTTTGAGCTTATCGCCAGGGACTATATCGGTATAAATAATAGCTGGTGTGTTATCTTTGGTATTCACCCTGGCCGAGAAGGGTTGACGTACCACAGATTTGCGCAAGTAACCTCTATCATATCCTTGGCGTACTCCTTCATTCACTGCTGTGTAAAGGTCACCACCAATTATGTGAACTTCTTGGCCTAGCTCCAGAAAGACTATGGCGACACCGGTATCCTGGCATAGAGGAATCTGCTCCTTACCAGCTATCTCGGCATCTTCCAGCATTCTATCATATACATCGCGGCAAACAGGAGATTCTTCCTCTTCCCTGGCTTTCTTAAGAGCAGCTAGCACATCTTCAGGAAGATAGTGGCAAGAATGCTCAAACAAACGAGCTACGGTTTCACTAACATCACTAACTTTAATTTCCCTCATAATCTCACTTATACCTCCTTAATTTTTTGAGCTGTTTAATTTTGCCTTAGCTTTGGGGGTAGATTCATCTTTATTATCCGGAAATTCTTCACCTCCAGATTTTTGTAGTTGCCTGATTCATCAGACATTATCGCCCAATAAATTGGGCAACTACGTTTTTAAACACCCTCGTTTTTAGCCTTTAAGCTTATGTTACTGCCGGAGCAATAAGACCGGCCTTTACTAAGGCATCAACCTGTTCCTTAGCGCTCTTTATCATGGGCTCGACTTTCTGGCGAAGTTCCTCACGGCTAATTGTTATTGAGGCAATGCCTTCCTTCTGGGCTTCCATCCCTATATCTACTGCCTCACGAATATAAGCCTCTGGTTCATTCATTCTTGGCGCAATGTCATCTTCGCTTATGCCACGTTCTTCAGCATATCTTGCCAGCGACTCAGCAGCCACAACGCACATCTTATCAGTGATAGTCTTAGCACCCACATCAAGAACACCACGAAAGATAGCCGGAAAACCTATGGAATTATTTACTTGATTGGGGAAATCCGACCTGCCAGTGCCGACAATTCTAGCTCCTGCCTCTTTGCATTCCCAGGGCCAAATCTCTGGAATGGGATTGGCGGCGACGAAACATATGGCATCCTTTGCCATTAGCTTGATTTGCTCAGGGGTAATAACCCCTGGCCCTGACCTAGAGTAAGAGATAAGTAGATCAGCGCCTTTTAACGCTTCGGTCAAGCTACCAATCCTCTGCTCAAGATTAGTGATTTGGCAGAAGCGCCACTTGTCAACGTACTTCTCTTTCACTTCCTCCAGGTCTTTCCTTCCCTTGTGCAGTATGCCTTTGCTGTCAACCATGATGCTATTTTCAGGCTTTCCTCCATAAGCCCAGAGAAGCCTCGAACAGCCGGTATTAGCTGCCCCAGTCCCGTTAAAGACAATTTTGCAATCCTCTATCTTCTTGCCGACGATCTTTAAAGCATTTATCAATCCGGCTAGCATTACTGTGGCTGTTCCCTGCACGTCATCATGCCATACCGGAATTCCCACCTCTTCCCTGCACCTGTCAAGTATGCCAAAGCATTTAGGATAGGAAATATCTTCCAGGTTGATGCCGGCAAATGAGGGCTCAAGCCATTTAACTGCCTGAACAATTTCATCAGGCTCTTTGGTGCCAAGACAAATGGGCACGCAATCAACGCCACCAAGATATTTAAACAGTAACGCTTTGCCTTCCATCACAGGATAGCCCGCCTTAGGGCCAATATCCCCCAGTCCAAGAACTCGGGTGCAATCAGAAACTACAGCTATAGTGTTCCCACGATTAGTGAGCTCGTGAAACTTCGACTCATCTGCCTTTATCGCCCGACAAGGCTCGGCAACACCAGGAGTATAATAAATGGCAAAGTCCTTAAAATCGCGCACCTGACATTTGAGCATTGTTTGCATCTTGCCATGGTAATCAGCATGCAACTTCATGGCATCTGCTGCCGGTTTCCTTGCTTTGGCTAAGAGCTCCTCTTTAGTTACTTTTTGTGACATAACACACCTCCTTTTAATTTTGTTCCATCCGGATTTTCGTAGTTGCCTGATTCATCAGGCTCTTATCGCCCAATAAATTTGGCAACTACATTTTTAAACACCCTCATTAAACACTTTCGCAGTCACATACCCCTTGTAGAGCTAGAGGCAAAGAATTGGGATAAACTTATAGCCGGAGCTAATTGCCTCTTTTTTTCTTTCTCAGCAATGACCTCTACAAAATTCACCAGGTCCTTAGCTTGCCTGTAACTCATAATGTCTATCATTTTACCTTCGAATGATATAGCTCCAAGCCCTTTGGCTTGAGCTTCCTCAAAAGCTTCCACAACCCTTCGGGAATATCCAGCCTCATCCGGTGACGGTGAGAAAGTCTTGTTGACAAAGTCTATCTGAGCTGGATGGATAAGCAGCTTGCCTTTAAACCCTAGCTGTAAGGCTAGGATTGTCTCCCTCATAAAGCCTTCTCTATCGGTCAAAAGCCCAAAGAATGGTGTATCTATAGCTTGGACTCCGGCAGCCCTACTGCCATTAACTATCTGAGAGCGGGCATATAACAGCTCAATTTGCTCCGGGGAAAGGAAGGAGACGCTTCGCCCCAGATCCCGGTAATAATCCCCAGCTCCAAAAGCAACAGCAACTACCCTCTTACTTGCCGAGGCTATTTCATAAGTGTTTATTACACCTTTAGCTGACTCAATTAGCGGAACTATGGTCAAACTTCCCAGCTTTAACCCCGAACTCCTCTCAGCCTCCTCAAGCATGCCAGCTAATTTTACCACGTCAGTCTTGGTCTCAGCCTTAGCCAGCATGATACCATCTAAACCCTCAACACAAACAAACCTTAAGTCCTCACTTGTTAGGTTAGTAATAAGGGCATTAACACGAACAAATAAGGCAGAAACCCTAGATTTAATAGCTTTAATGGAATCTCTAACCATGATCCTGGCCGTTCCTTTGTCGGGCAAAGGCACAGCATCTTCTAAATCCAAAATAATAGCATCAGATGCCAAGGTGGCAGCTTTGGTGATCAACCTCATACTATTCCCGGGAACGAAAAGCATAGAGCGCAAAACCATTGGCTACGCCTCCCCTTTCAAGATTTTGGTCAAAGTTGTGGCTATTTCCTGAGGATATTCTACCACCTTCGCCCCAACTCCTTCTAGAGCTTTAACCTTGCTTTCTGCTGTTCCTCTGCCTCGTTCAATTATAGCACTAGCGTGGGAAAACCTCATGCCGGCAGGCAAGGTCCTGCCAGCTATGTAGGCCACCAGGGGTTTAGTAAATCTACCCTCCTTGACCACTTCGGCAGCCTCCTCTTCAGCCACTGTGCCTATTTCACCAAACAAGACCACTGCTTTAGTTTCCTCATCCTCCTCAAAGAGAGGGAGCAGCTCAGCAAAGCTTGATCCCAGAATTGGTTCAGCGCCAACATGCATCGCTGTGGTAATCCCGATCCCAGCCTGCACCAAACTCCAGACAACGGTGCTTGTCTGCCCTCCGCTCCGCGACATCACCCCAACTGGGCCAGGCTGGAAAATTTCCCGGGCAAATTCCTCCGCACCACCAAGCCAACCCATGGCGGCTTTTTCCGCACTGAGAAGGCCAAGTGAGCCTGGGCCAAGTATTCTAGCCCCTTTCTTACGAGCCCAGGCTATCATCTCCAAACTATCATGCAAAGGTACACGCTCGGCGGGGACAACGATGAACTTTATTCCCGACTCTACAGCCTCAACAACCGCCCCTTTAACTTGCGGACCGGGCACAAATGCTACGCTGGCATCTATCTGACCATGTGCTTCCACAGCTTCTCTAACACTATTATATACCGGGACTCCCCAAACCTCAGCTCCCCCCCGCCCCGGTGTTATCCCACATAGCACTTTCGTGCCATAATCAAGCATAAACCTTGTCCTAGCATTTCCTTCCCGGCCAGTTATTCCCTGAACTAACACCGTGGTATTTTCATCTATAAGTATAGCCATTTCTACACCTCTTACAATAGTCGGGATCGCTTAATTTTGCCTCATTCGGATTTTCGTAGTGCGACCCTTTAGGGTCGTGCACGAGGCTAAAGCCTCGCACTACATTACTTAAACACCCCCTAGTCCAATCCTATGTCTATATTCCTCCAAGCCAAACATATCGAGGACTATCTTTAAGCCCTTATTGCCGTAGTCTTGGCAATAAAGCTCACAAGTTAAACATTCAATACACCCCCGCTTAGCTTCCTCGGGAGTGGTAATTAATACCGGCTTACCATCCTGTATCCTCAATAAATTTCTGCCAAAAAGGCTACACGCTTTAACGCAGGCATAACTTTCACAAGTTTGACATTTTTCATAATCAATGGTAACCCGGCCGGTCCTGAACGGGAATTCATACAATGCCATCTTAATTTTGTCTCCTTCTAAGCTCTGCGATACTCTGCCACCAGCTCTTTCATCCGCTCAGCTACATAATCAACATTATAGACATAGTCACGCCCATAGACCTCTACTCCGGCAGGAAGTCCTTTTAATTCCTCCCTAAGGATTTCTAAGGATTCTGCCTCCTTATTTCCCGCGATTAAAAGTATTGCCGGGAAGTTTGGCCTGTTTGCCAGCTCTTCCCTCAAAGCCCTAACTAAGGCATGAGCATGATGCCACTGCTCCTGGTTGGCAATGCAAGCCCCCATTAATATATAGCCATCAATATTAGGTTGGGAAAAAATAAGCTTGACCACACGATACACCTTAGATGCTGTGGGATTCCCGCTAGTGTCAGCATAATCTGCCAGTTTGAGTCCATGACGTATTAAGGCATCAGCTCCAAGCATAGCTGCACCACCACCAATCCCATGGAAACCAATATACCCTTCTCCTGGCCCGAAATCTTTAGCCATCTGAACGAAGTAACCTACACCACGGTAATCTTCTTCCTCTACCTTCCAGGCAAGTTGCTCCAGTTCCGTGGGCGCCCGACCAATATCACGGGGATACTCTATCTCAAGCTCTGGGTGCTTAAATACCGAAGCCTCGTCCACTACTATGCGACAATCGGCGGGGAAAATTCCCCCATCCTGGGTCAAAACCAAGGGGTTGATTTCAGCACTTCGAGCGCTATATTTTTTAAATACCTGGTACAACCCGTAAACCACTTGGCTCAGTGGCTCTACTAACGACGGTGAAACATCGAGCTTTGAGATTAAGTCCCTGGTATCCTCACTGGTTAATCCCTCGAGGACATCAACGTTCATACTGACTACTTTTTTCGGGAATTTAGCCGCCACTTCCTCGATATCAACGCCACCTTGAGTGCTAAACATTAAAACCGGCCCCTTAACTTTGTAAGAATCGTTTACTATCACGCCGGCGTAAAATTCCTTTTCAATAGGTAATTTTTCCTCCACTAAAACCTTTTCCACTCTAAGCCCTTTGATCTCCTTACCTAGTAGCTCTCGGGCAACTTTCTCCGCCTCACTAGCATTGTCAGCAAACTTTATCCCCCCAGCTTTGAAGCGCCCCGTAGCGCCAACCTGCGCCTTAATCACCACTGTTTTTGCCAACTTTGCTGCTATTCTGCGTGCTTCGGCCGGCGTGGAGGCAACATCGCCTTGGGGGACAGGTATGCCAAGTTGTTTTAATAACCTTTTTCCTTGATATTCATAAAGTTTTGGCATAACGCCACCTCCAGTCACTTCGTAGTGCGACCCTTTAGGGTCGTGCACGAGGCTACCCTGCGTAGTAATCTTCGCTACTACACAGGGCTAAAGCCTCGCACTACATTTTTAAACTCTCCATAACCTCCTTGATATTTTTCACTTTCTGCAAGTTAGTAAGAATAGATAGAGATTTCTCCACATCTTCCTTAGATAGCATGGTAGAGGCACAATCCTGGTATTTGGAATTAAACTCATCAGGGGTTAATGGATTCAGCGGCATTCCTTTAGCGATAGCCACTTCTTTAGAGAATTCCTTGCCATTCTTCAGCTTAACGGTAATGCTCTTGGTGCCAAATCCTTCTGTTGTTCCCATAACTGACATGGGATACTTCTCCACCCATTTCATCTTCTCTATCAGGCTCTTTATGGGTGGCTCAGCCACCGCCTCATCGGTTAAATGCTTCAAGCGAACTTCGCCTGAAAGAAGAGCTCGGGCAACACAGTATTCCAGGCTAAACTTACCCTCCAAGTCTGTTCTGGGGTGATGATGAATGAGAATCTGCTTGTCAAAGGGGCTAACGCCCAACTCTACTTCAGCTATATTAGCCGCATTCACCTTATGCTCTTTTTTGATACCAAGAGCAGCATCTATGGCACAATGGGTAAACCCGCAACAGGGATAAGGCTTGATGGAAAGCCCTATGTCACTGGTGATAAAAAATGTTTTTCCCAGATTCTCGCCTGCCTTGGCCCAATCCACCTCCCCACTATGACCAAATACCTTAGCAAAACCCAGAGGGGCTTCAATTATACCCTCGTCAGCCGTAAACCCCGCCTGGGCTAAAAGAGCTGCCTGAATGCCGTTAGCCGCTGCTTTACCAGCATGTAACGGCTTGGTCATGGTGCCAAAGTTCTGCCTTAAACCTCCAGCCAGGGAGGCGGCGATCCCCAGAGCCATCCTCACCTGGGCATGGTCAAGCTTTAACAGCCTGGCTACCGCTGCCATTGCCCCCAGACTCCCAAAGGTAGCTGTGCTGTGCCACCCTTGCACATAATGGCTCTGCAGCACAGGCCCAGCGATACAACAAGCCGTCTCATAACCAACAACATAGGCAATCAGGACATCCTCACCTGAAGCCTCTATGCTCTCTCCGATAGCTAAGATCGCTGGAGCAAGAAATACCGATGGGTGTCCGATAAGAGAAATTGCCATATCATCGTAATCCAGGGCATGCCCCGTCGTCCCATTAACCAGGGCCGCTAAATATGGCGATGTTTTGCCATCTCTACCAATGAGGCTCGCTTGGGGCACACCACCAATCTTTTGGGCATAATCGGCTATTATCTTGCTCTGCTTTTCTCTTGACCCAGGAAGGGCAACGCCAATGAAATCAGTGATAGCCAAACGAGCCAAATCAAGAGCATCTTGGGGAATATCTTTAGCTGCCGTCTGGGCGACAAAATGACTGACCTTATCAGTGATACCCATTTGCCATCTTCTTGAGGCCTGATAAATCAGGCAACTACTACAGTTATCAGCTGACTGCTGTGAGCTATTAGGGCTTAACCTTAAATCCCAAGATAAGCCTCTTCGATATGCTTATCATGGAGCAACTTCTCACCCTTGCCTTGAAGGGTAATGCGGCCAATTTCCAGAACATAAGCCCGGGTGCAGGCCTTTAAAGCATGGGCCACATTTTGCTCTACCAGTAAAATAGTGATGCCTTCGCGATTAATCCGCTCAATAACTTTGAACTCTTCATCTACCAGAAATGGTGCCAGCCCCAGAGAAGGCTCATCCAACATCATCAGCTTAGGGCACGCCATTATCCCTCTACCTACAGCTAGCATCTGCGCCTCACCACCAGAAAGCGTCCCGGCTGCCTGCCAGGCTCTCTCTTTCAATATGGGGAAAATAGTGAACACCCGCTCCATAGATTCCTCTCGTCTCGCCTTTGCCTCTGGCATCAGGGAGCCCATGAGCAAATTCTCCTTAACCGTCATTTCAGGAAACAGCTTTCTCGCTTCAGGGACATGAGCAATGCCTAAACTAGCCATCTTATGAGCTGGTAGTTTGGTGAGCTCTTGCCCCAGAAATTCGATATTCCCTTTTCTCGGGCGCAACAGTCCCGAGATAGCATTCAAGGTAGTGGTCTTGCCGGCACCATTGGAGCCCAGCAAGGCCACGATTTCCCCTTCCTTTACCTCAAAGGAGATATCCCATAATGCCTGCACATCTCCATAATAAACATCGATATTATTTACCTTTAACATATTCCTCCCCCAGATAAGCTTTAATCACTTCAGGATGCCTGGACATCTCCTTTGGCGTCCCTCGGGCTATCTCCGCACCAAAATTGATACACATCACTCTATCCGAAATGCCCATGAGAAACTTCATCACATGCTCTACCACGAAGCAAGTTATCCCACTATCTCGAATCTTCTTCACGATTGCCATGGCTACCTCTATCTCCTTAAGATTTAGCCCGGCCGCGGTCTCATCGAGTAGTATTAACTCAGGGTCTCCAGCCAAACTACGGGCTATCTCCATCCTTTTCTTATCGGCGATAGGCAAATCCTTGGCTGGCATATCTTTCCGAGGCATAAGCTCACAAAAATCTACAACCTCCAAAGCTTTGTCCCTAGCTTTGGTAGTGCTGATCGTCCGCAAGAAGGCTCCCGCCATGACATTCTCCAAGACTGTCATGCGCCTCAGCGGCTTAACCACCTGAAAGGTCCTGCCAATACCTAGCCGGCAAATCTTGTGAGTGGACATGCGAGTGATTGGTATCCCTTTGAAAATAATCTCCCCGCTATTTGCCGGATAGTAATTATTTATGGTATTGAACAGGGTGGTCTTGCCCGAGCCATTGGGACCAATGAGGCCAAAAATCTCTCCTTGCTCTATGCCCACAGTTATATCATTGACGGCCACCAAACCACCAAATTTCCTTACTACATGTTTAATATCCAAATAGGCCATTTTTATTCACCTCCGACATATACTGGTTTTTTACCACGGAAGAGGCGCTTTATCTTATCCCCCTCACCGGCAATTCCGTTGGGAAGAAACATGATTACCAAAACTAAAATTAAGGCGAATATCAAATAGTGTATCGTTCCTATCACCGGCCCGGCGAAGGCGCGCAGCAACTCGCTAAGGAGGACAAAGATGGTTGCCCCGAGAGCCGGCCCCCAGAAGGTACCAGGCCCTCCCAGCATTACCGACAGTATCATCGTTGCTGATATTATTAAAGGAAATACCGTGTTAGGCTCAATAAAGGCCATATAATTCATGTAAAACGCTCCCGCCAGCCCGATAATGCCGGCACAGGGAATAAGAGCATACATCTTATATTTAGTGCTGGGAATCCCCAGACCTTCAGCAGCATCTTGGTCTTCTCTGATGGAGACAAAGTAATAGCCAAACTTGGACTTCATCAGGCGATAAACAACATAAAGGCTCAAGGCCGCTATTGCCAGGACCATGTAATAATAGGGCAATTTCTCCATACCCCAGGTGCGCTCAATTACTATGCCCAGTGGTCCAGCACCCATTTCCACCCAGTTAAGGAATACTATCCGTATTGTCTCGCATACCGCCAACATAGACAGGACAAAATAGCCACCACGCAGACGGAAAGTAACCAGCCCGATAGGAATGGCCACCACGATGGCCAAAAGGGGTCCACCTATCATCCCCCACCAGGGTGATATACCCCAGTGAAGATAAAGCATCCCGGCTCCATAGGCTCCTAAGCCAAAGAAGGCAGCACTCCCTAGGGATGCTTGCCCGCAATATCCCCCAAGCAGGTTCCAGCCCGTGGCCATGGCTATCCACATCATTACCAGGATGAGTATATGCTGAAAATAACCGCCTAAAAAGGGGGGAAGGGCTATAGCCACTATCCCCAAGATTGCCGGTAAAAACCAACTCTTTTTTGCCATTATGTCACCTCTTAATTACTGTTTTGAGCCCGCCAGGCATGAACAAGAGGACAAGAAGAAAGATGACGAAGCCCACAACATCCTTATATCCCGGGGCCCAATAAACAGCACCCAGGGATTCCGCCATGCCAAAAACCAAGCCACCGGAAAGAGCCCCCACAGTGCTCCCGGCACCTCCGAGAATGGTGATGATAAGAGCTTTAATGGTAAAAGGAGTGCCAATATCGGGAAAGAGATAAAATATGGGCAGAAGCAAAGCCCCCCCGGCAGCAGCCAGAGCCATGCCCAAGCCAAAGGTAAGACTGGAGACGCGCAGGGCATCGATCCCCATATATTTTGCCGCATCCAGGTCCTGAGCGGTCGCCCGAATTGAGCGGCCAAAATCAGTCCTGGTAAGCAGGATATGGAGACCAGCAACAAAAGCCATAGCAATGCCAAAACTAACTAACTGGGGAAGGCTGATCGACATATCACCAATGTAAAGGCACTTGGAAGAAAACGGCGTATAGACAGAGCGGAAGTCAGATTTAAAGATAACTCTGATGATCTCAACAAAAACAAGACCAATGGCCAGAGTTAACAGCACCTGAGTCTGGGGTAGAATGGTATCAACGAAGCGAACACGCTGGATAGAGTATCTCTGCAGCAAATAACCAATACCAAAGAGGCAGGGCATACCCACAAACATAGCGATATAAGGGTGAAGCCCGAGGGATGTGAACAGAGCAAAGCAAACATACATGCCCACCATCATTAAGTGCCCGTGGCCAATGTTGATAATTTTCATCACCCCCAGTATCAAGGTCATGCCAATGGCAATGACGGCATAAACGCCTCCCATCAAGAAGCCACAAATAATTGTCTGACCAAATAAAGCCATATTAATTTACCACCTTTTGAAGAGTAGGGGGGTTAAAACCCCCCTACTTTCATTACCTTTCTTCCCACTTAGGAGCGGGAAAGATGTAATCAGCTGAGGCTGCCTCTACAGGCCAGACAACCTCTTGTACCAGGTTTTGCCACTGCATGACGTAGGTTAAGGGCAAGCCCTGGTTGGTGTAGCAGTGTCCCATATCGTCGCACCAATCTTTATGCTCTATGAGACCCATGGCTGTCATTAGATTGGTCTCCGTGAGGGCCTCTCGGATGGTCTCCCGGTTAATGATCTCCCCGGCGGCGTCAATCCTCAATAGGGCATCCAGACATATCATCCATTGAGCAAAACCCTGGGCTCCATGGTAATCAGGGTCGGCACCATAGGACCCTAGATAGCCCTCGAAATATTCTTGATTAGTCCACTTCACACCAGCCAGCTCGCCTTCCCAGGTAGCCAATGGACTCCAGTTTGCCGTAGTGAGTACATAATTAGCATTCTCACCAGCATTGACCACGAACTCAGGCATGGTATAGCCTCCCGCCTGACCCATAAAACACAGAACATCGAGCCTTAGCTCCCCCACCTGTCTGGCGATCAGCGAGGCATCCATAAGGTAGGAAACGGCCATAATCATGTCCGGTTTTTTCGCCTTTACCGCCGCCAGCATAGGCTTATGGTCTATGGCATCAGAGTCATATGGTTTGTCATAGACAAGCTCAATACCTCTATCCTCAAAGTTAACGCGCAGAGCCTCTGCCGAGCTAGTGCCCCAGTCACTCATCTCATAAAACAGGGCTACCTTCGACACCCCTCCTGGTATGAGCACTCCGTCGACAAAACTCCACATGGCGTCGGCGTAGTGAGATGCCGGCACTCTAGCACCGGAGAATACCCATTCCCAACCTTCCATGGTGATGGCATCTTTGGAGCTATTGCAGATAAGGAAAGGAACCTTGAGGTCGTTAGCCGCCGCAGCCTGAACCACACCAACAGAACTGGTATAACCTCCCAGCACTATATCAACCTCGTCCAAGATAGCCAACTTCTCAAAAGCAGATTTGCCCGTTGCCGGGTCTCCTCGGTTATCCTCGATTACAAACCTGATTGGCCTGCCACCTACTTCCTCAACTCCAAACTTAGCATATGCCATCTGGATTGATAGCCAGTCCATCGTCCCGAAGTTGGCTTTGGCTCCCGTCAGTGGGAAGTTAATGCCAATCTTGATGGAACCTGTAGGAACCTCTTCCTCTTCCTCTTCCTCCTCTTCCTCCTCTTCCTCCTCTTCTTCTGGTGGCGCGACTTCTGGCGCACAGCCAGGTAAAGCAAATGCCGCTACTAACACCACAACCAACCCCAAAAGCAATCCCAACTTAACTTTCTTCATTTTTACCTCCTTTTACTTTATTCCTGATTTAGCATCTTACATCCCAACTTATCTACATCCATAGGCACTACCTCCTTTAGCAACCTTACTAGGCTGTTTAATTTTGCCCCAGATTCAAAACTAGATTTGCCTCATTCAGCTTTAATACCCATTCACCCCAAAATTTTCGTAGTGCAACCCTTTAGGGTCGTGCACGGGGCTAAAGCCCCGCACTACATTTCTAAACACCCTCCACTCTCTCTTGTTGCCATGAGCTAAATTTAAATACTTATAATATATGCATCTAGAATACTATGTCAATACTTTGCTATCCATTTATATAATTTTTTCAAATAAATTGAGGCCGTTTTGCCACTCTACATGTAGGCTCTGAGCCCTTCGCTTGCTGTCATTCTGAGCCTCCCCCTGTCATTCTGAGCGCAGCGAAGAATCCCAGAGACCCTTCACTCCGTTCAGGGTGACAAAGGAAGGTTGTCATTCTGAGGGAGCGAAGCTACCGAAGAATCTCCTCGTCACTCCATGCAGAGCTTCAGCTCACCCGGATAAGCTCTGCGAAGAATCCCTCACCTAACCTCTCATCTAATGAAGTCTCTTTTTCCTTACAAGAGAGGAATAAGGTGAGGGTGATAAAATAAACACCTCAAATAATTTTGCCTTGACAGCTTGGCCCAGGATGATAAGATAGGAAACAATTTGAAGTTGTCGCTAATTGCCATAGATGGCCCGGTAGCAGTAGGCAAGAGCAGTGTGGGCTCATTACTAGCTAAAAAACTTGATTATGTTTTCTTTGATACTGGCCTTATGTATCGCGCCTTTACCTGGAAAGCACTTAAATTTGGCATTCCGCCTACCAATGAAAAAGAGCTTTCTCAACTAGCTGGTATAACTAAA
>JAUWOR010000015.1:0-17638 GCA_030612025.1 Dehalococcoidia bacterium
CCAGCGTGGTAGCGAAAGCAGCATTGACATTGGGCAGCAGATCATCGCTAACACTGACCTTGGTGAGTGGGACATCTCCGGTGTTCGTTACAGTTATGGTATAGGTGACGGTATCACCCACTTTAGATATTTCATCCGCCACCTTGGTGACCTCAAGGCTGCCAAGCTCCTGCTGCCATGCTATGCTCTCTTCAGCGATTAGCTCGCGGTGCTGTAGTATTATCGTCTCTTGTTTACCATCATCCTCCGGATCGATTATTACCGGCCAATAGCCCTCGGTAGAGGCGGTGAGGCTGCCTTCGTGTGAGGCATCCCAACAGAGCGTGACCGAAGCCTCACCATTTCCATCAGTGGACACGGTGACCGACCCACCATTGGGAGGGCTGAAGCTGCCATTGGTAGCCTCAAATTGAATCTGTATTCCTTCAAGAGGAGTAACACCATAATCGGTGACAGTGGCGGTGAACTGCTGACAGGCAAAGCCCCCGCTCACAACGAGGTCACCATCTGGCTGCAGCGTTAGCTCTGAATAACCTGCGATTACCCTGGGACACTCGCCCTGAGCATCGGTGTAGATTGCGAGAGCCCGGCTTTCTATGCCTGAGTGTAATGCTCTTACATAGTCCTTGCCATACTTGCATTTCCAGATAGCGAGCTGAATAGCAGCGGCTTCGTCCCCGGAACTGGGGCTATAATTGGTCATGATGTAGCCGATCTCACACCAGGGTGTTTCCCGGGAGGCGTCGGTGAGAGTAGCAGGAAAGCACTCGGGGGGGTCAATCACATGCTCAAGGTCAATACACCAGCCGTCGTAGGACTCGCCATCAACGGTCAGGTCAAATAGCCCCACCCACTGATTACGGTAAGTTTTGCTGCCAATGGTTAGGTTCACCCGTGTTCCCAGCTCCTTGTCCACGCATACCCACTGCGGGTCATCCTGAGCCAAGGCTGGCCCTGCGGGAGGTGCGAAGGAAGCAAGCAGCGCCACCAATGCCAGCCCGACTCCCAGGACAAGAGGTATTCGGGGAAATAACGATTTCTTCATTTTTCTATTTTCCTCCTTTTGTGACTTTTCTGAGGCTGTTCAAAGTTGGGCGTTTTGGAAATCCTTCACCCAAATTTCTGTAGCTGTGGAACTTGCTCGACCTTTGACAAGCTTTGCCGCTACATCTCTAGACAGCCTCATACTATCGTCTTTTTCCTAAGGCAATATGTCTTCTCACAGGAAATAGCGAAACCGACCTTGAGGTCGGTTTCGCTACTAGCTCAGCGCAACCCAAGCAACCAATTACAGGTTGCGCCTCATCGCTTCCTTGGCGACTAATTATCGCCTTATTCCTAAATTTTAGTCGCAGTACTATTGTACCACTTGCTATTTACTTGTCAACGTCATTATCTTAACTTTACCTCCAAAAATAGGACGAAAATACTATTTTCCCTGGTACTCCTGGGTGAGGCGAAACTATTTTGCCGGCTGATACAGGACTTTTGGGTGATAGACAAGGAAAAGAGCTTGCGATAGCATAAATGAAGTATCGTAAAGATAATTAAGATAGAGGTAGCATGGCGACGAGATCAAACAATTCAAGAATGTTGACCACTACTGAGGTAGCTCGTTTCCTCCATGTTCATCCCAACACAGTGAGGCAGTGGGCCAATAGAGAGTTGCTCCACGCTTATCGCCTGGGGACAAGAGGCGACCGCAGGTTCAAGCCTCAAGAAGTGGATGACTTCTTGAGCCAGAGTAGATTTCAGTCGCGGCAGTTGGTCCAGTCAGGGAGGGGTTAACGAGGCATTTTTGTGCATACCTCCGTTCAAGTCGTGCACGAGGCTAAAGCCTCGCACTACATTTTTAAATACCCGCATCTTTGGATTTGGCTCGTTCAGTCTTGATACCTATTCACCCCCGAAATTTTCATAATGCGACTCTTCTCGTGCACGAGGCTAAAGCCTCGCACTACATTTTTAAATACCCTCAGCGTTCAAGTTGTGGAGAAATCCTTGAAGGATAAAGGCAATTGCCACGGCATTTCTTTACTACGCATGCCTGGATGGATGCAAAGGCTAGTACCCTGGTCTTATCACCGGACCGGTTGGGGACTCAACTCGTGGTCGAGAAAGGCAAAGAATAATGACACATCGTTAACGGTGATGGTGATGTCTTTTGAGTCGGTCAGGCTGCCATCGGATACTTCGAAGTGGATATTGTGATAGATGCCAGCTTGCTCGTAGTCAGGAATCCAGGTGAATGTTCGAGTGCTGGGAGAGAAACTTGCTGCTTTAGGGAGGTTACTGGCGGAATAGGTCAGAGTATCTCCATCGGGGCCGGAGGCTGAGATGGTGAACTGCAACAAGTTACCCTCATCTACAGTCTTGTTTCCGATGGGGTTCAAAACTGGTGCCTGGTTTGGGATAGGGTCAAGACTGAAATTGGCAGTTGAAGTCTTGCCGGCAGCTACGGTCACAGTTTGAGAGGCATCTTGATAGTCGTTAGCTGAGGCGGTGACAGTATAGCTTCCCTCAGGGAGACTGGAGATAGTGTAGTTTCCCTTGGAATTTGTGGTAACAGATGTTGTGCCAGATGTTGTGCCAGTGGTGACTGTGGCTCCGTATATAGCTTTTCCACTAGCAGCATCGGTGACAGTGCCCGAAATTTGGCCGAATAATGGCACGTCGTTAACGGTGATGGTGATATCTTTGGAGTCGGTCAGGCTGCCGTCGGATACCTCGAAGTGGACATTGTGATAGGTGCCAGCCTGGTCGTAGTCAGGAGTCCAGGTGAATGTTCGAGTGCTGGGAGAGAAACTTGCTGCTTTAGGGAGGTTACTGGTGGAATAGGTCAAAGTATCTCCGTCGGGGTCGGAGGCCGAAATGGTGAGCTGCAACAATTTGCCCTCATCTACGGTCTTGTTGCCGATGGGGTTCAAAACTGGTGCTTGGTTTGGGACAGGGTTAAGGCTGAAATTGGCAGTTGAAGTCTTGCCGGCAGCTACGGTCACAGTTTGAGAGGCATCTTGATAGCCGTTGGCTGAGGCGGTGGTGGTATAGATTCCCTCAGGGAGATTGGAGATAGTGTAGTTTCCCTTGGAATTTGTGGTAGCAGACTTTGTGCCAGCGGTGACTGTGGCTTTGTATATAGCTTTGCCACTAGCGGCAGCGGTGACAGTGCCAGAGATTTGGCCAGTTGGTGCTGGTGAGGAGCCACCCACTGCGCGGTAGGCGTTGATGCGGCCATAGGCTACATCTATGCCAACATCATCGCAGGTCGCCTGTATTGTTGCCTTTACTTCATCATTGAGCTGACCATTGCCATTGGTATCGCTGGCCACAGAGAAAACCAGACCAGCCAGCCCAGCGACATGAGGGGAGGCCATAGATGTGCCGTCCATATTGCCATATTGATTGTCGGGCTTAGTGGAGTAAGCTGAGCCAGGAGCGGCAACATTTACCCAATTGCCATGGCTCGACCATGATGTCAATTGGTCATCGTCATTGGTGGCGGCGACTGCCAGGCATTTATGGTAGTAAGCGGGATAAAGGGGAGAGGTGTTGCCATTATTGCCAGCGGCGGCCACGACCACAACACCATGATTCCAGGCGTAGTTCACCGCCTGCTCCAGCGTTGAAGACGGACTAGTGCCACCGAGGCTCAGATTGATTACATCAGCCCCGTTATCTGTGGCCCAGATAATGCCTTGTGCTATCCAGGAATAATAACCGTAACCATCGTCACCGGCCACTTTCACATTCATCAGGCTGCAGTCGTAGCCCAAGCCAGCAACGCCGATGCCATTATTGCTTATGGCTGCGGCGATGCCAGCAACGTGGGTGCCATGGCTATTGTTGACTGGCTCTGCGGTATCACTACTGGTAAAATTCTCCTTGGCTACTACTTTAGCTCCTAAATCGGGATGGCTGCTGTCAACGCCGGTGTCAAGAATGGCAATACGAATACCAGAGCTACCGTGGGTTATATCCCAAGCTTGCGGAGCCTGGGTTTGGAACATTCCCCATTGGTAGGAGTCATTGAAGTAGGGGTCGTTGGGGACATCGAGAACTTGGGCCACATAATCAGGCTCAACGTGACGTACTTGGCTATGCAAGAGATAAACCCACATCTTGAAGGACTTCTGTCCTTTGGGGACAGTGACTACCTGGGAGTTGATTTGAGGAATGGTCTTTACGATCTTGCCACCGACCTGCTGATGCACCTTAATCGTCTCGCTCCAACTTGTGCCAGAGTCAAACTGGATTATGAGACGGTCGGAGACACCGCTTTTTCCTTGACCATCGTCAGCGAACGCCGGCGATGCGGAGCCTGCTAAGCTGAGCAGGAGAGTGAGAGCAATAATAATGGACGTAAGCTTCCACGCGTGCTTCATTTGCTACCTCCCTGAACTGAAGGCTGATTGAACATTCTGCTAGTTAGCCCTTCCATGACTCTTTACGCTTGTCTAATGCTAGAAGAGTTCCAGCGGCTTGTGAATCACCCAGAAGTCCTGTTTTGGTAGGAAATTAGTCCTATAAGACCAAAGTTTGCGGGCTAATATTCTTATTGGGGTAAAGCCTTTGGGGAGTGGTGAACTTCGGTTTTGTGATTGCTCTGAGCAGGACCATGGCTGTGCGAAGTTGCGCAAGTTGCCAAAGAGGGGACTTGTTGGGTTATAATCTGGCTATAAGTTCGCTGGGCTAATCTTTACTTTGGCTCGCCATGGGGGAAGAATGGAGATAATACCGGCTATTGACATCAGGGGCGGCAAATGTGTGAGGCTGTATCAGGGTGATTACAGCCAACAAACTGTTTTTGGTGAGAACCCAGCGGCAGTGGCTTTGAAGTGGAAGTCCCAAGGTGCAAGGTGGCTTCATGTGGTTGATTTGGATGGAGCAGCTAAGGGTGAGCTGCAAAACATGATGGTGGTTGAAGAGATAATAAGGACAAGTGATTTGTTGGTAGAATTAGGGGGCGGTATTAGGGGGGAGGATGTAGTGGAGGAAGTGCTGCACAAGGGGGTAAGGCGTATAATCTTAGGTACCTCGGCTATAGAGAAACCAGAATTGGTGGGAAAGCTGTGCCAGCGATTTGGCGAAGCTATAGTGGTTGGACTTGATGCCAGAAGTGGCAAGATAGCTATCCATGGCTGGCAAAAGGATACAGTTATTGATGTTTTACAGTTAGGTCGGGAAATGGTGGAGCTTGGAGTGAGACGCTTTATTTATACTGATATAAAAAGAGATGGCACTCTCACGGAACCTAATTTTGATATGGTAAGCAAGTTAATTGCTGAGGTGGATGTGCCTATCATTGCTTCCGGAGGTATTTGCAAGCTGGAGCACTTGCAGAGGCTTAAAGAGCTGGGGGCAGAGGGAGCTATTATAGGCAAAGCTCTTTATACCGGGGATATTGATTTAAAGGAGGCAATAGCCAAATTATCTTGAGGGTCATTGCTAGATTCTTAGGTCGCTTTCCCTTCGCTTTGCTCGGGGGCTTCGGCTAACCCCTCAGAATGACAAGGAGTGAAGGGCTCGCGATAAGATAGTATTTAAAGACGTAGTGCGAGGCTTTAGCCTCGTGCATGACCCTAAAGGGTCACACTACGAAAATCTTGGGGGTGAATGGGTATTAAAACTGGATGAGGTGAATTCAGTTTTGAAGCTAAGGCAAAATTAAACAGCCTCGATAACAAGAGGGGGTGAGAAGTTAGATGTTAAAGTTTGATGATAAAGGTTTGATTCCAGCCATTATTCAGGATGCCGAAAGTGGTGAAGTTCTTATGCTGGGCTATATGAATAAAGAATCGCTAAAGCTAACATTGTCCAGTGGAGATGTCTGGTTTTATAGCCGTAGTCGACAGGAATTGTGGCACAAGGGGGAAACTTCGGGCAACTTCCTCAGGATGAAGTCCATTATTAAAGATTGCGATAGTGATACTCTTCTTATCAAAGCTGAGCCTGCGGGACCGGTATGTCATACAGGCAATCGGACTTGCTTTCTCCAGAGTGATAAGGATTACAGATTTTTAGAAACTGAAGACTTAGCCTAGTTTTCTTTCCCTTCAGAGTTGTCAGCCTCGATAACCTCGTTTAATGCTGATATAGCCGCTTCCAGTTGGCTATTGTCGGGTTCTCTGGTAGTCATAGCTTGCAGCATTAATCCTGGAGCTAGGAAAATTCGGGACAAGATGCTTTTACTATACCTTGCTCCAAGCCTGATAACTTCGTAGCCAAGGGCAGCAATAACTGGGAGAAGGATTATGCGAGATAGGATGCTTAACCATAACGATGGGCGACCCAGCAAGGCAAAGACGAGGATAGCGATGATCAGGACAGCAAAGATGAAGCTAGTGCCACAGCGGGCATGAGCAGTAGAATAGCTTTTAATCGCTTCTACTTCTAAAGGACATCCAGCCTCATAAGCGTTGACCACTTTATGTTCCGCTCCATGGTAGGCAAAAACCCTCTTGATGTCAGGGAATAATCCTATTAGTTTAAGGTAAGCGATGAAAATGCCGATGCGCACCAGGCCCTCAATTAAGCTGCTGATTAAATCGGAGGCGATATAAATATCAAAATAGCGAGTGGCGAGGAGAGGGGTGATAAAAAAGAGGGCTACAGCGAAGGCCATGCTGGCAGCTACAATTCCCCACAAAGCCGCCGTGGGTATTTTTTCCTCTTCCTCTGCTGAGGCAATTTGAGCTGAGTGAAGCAAGGCTTGGACGCCTAAAACCATGGTTTCGATAAGAACAATGACTCCTCTTACTAGAGGTATCTCCCTGAGGCGGCCTTTATATATGTTAGCCAGGGGTTGCTTTATCACCTCTAGTTTTCCATCGGGGCGGCGCACGGACATGGCTAAATTTCTCTTGCCCCGCATCATTACTCCCTCAATAACTGCTTGCCCACCGTGATAAAAAGGTTTTGCCATTAGTTACCTCGCTTAAATTAGCTAAGGGATGGCTCATATTATAGACCATCCCTTGACTTTGTGATTATGCTCTGTTGCTTAATCCTTCATCTTGTATCGCTTTTTGAACCTCTCCACCCTCCCCATGGTGTCAACTATTCTTTGTTTGCCGGTATAAAATGGGTGGCATTTGCTACATACCTCGACCTTAAGTTCTGGCTTGGTCGAGCCAATGGTGAAAGTATTACCACAAAGGCAGGTTACTTTAGTATTATCATAATACTTAGGATGAATTTTGGCTTTCATGATAAACGCTTACCTTCTTTTTATATTTAGTCGCTGGCTCATATTTAACCGAGCCATCTATTAAAGCGAAGAGCGTATGGTCCTTACCCAGGCCGACATTATTTCCGGGAAGTATGCGAGTGCCGCGTTGTCGGATCAGGATATTTCCAGCGCGAACTTGTTCCCCTCCATATTTCTTTACTCCTAGACGCTTCGGTTGGCTATCGCGCCCACCGCGGATACTGCCGCCACCTTTTTTATGTGCCATGTTTACTCTCCCGGTTTAACAATTTCATTTATTGATAATCTAGTATAGATTTGGCGGTGCCCTGTTTTTTTGCGGTATCGAACCTTAGGCTTATATTTAAATACTATGATCTTGTCCCCCATAATTTCCCCTAAAGAGGTAGCGATAACCTTAGCTCCCTCAATAGTCGGATTGCCTATGAGCGTATCCTCATTATCGCTGATAAACAACACCTTATCCAGCTCAACCGTATCGCCTTCGGGTATATTCAGGTAGTCAACTTCTACGGTCTGCCTGGGAGCAACCTTATACTGTTTGCCACCTGTCTCAACAATAGCGTAAATTTTTTCACCTCTAAAAAAGATATTAGGCCGTTTAATTTTGCCTCATTCACTTTTAATAATCTTCACCTCCAAGATTTTCGTAGTGCGACCCTTTAGGGTCGCGCACGAGGCTCAGGTAGTTGCCTTGGGTAATCAGGCTCTTATTGCCCAATAAATTGGGCAACTACTACATTTCTAAACAGCCTCAGATATGAATTTTATAGTGCCAATTGTTATGTGTCAAGCCAAACTTTTAGCATCTAGCCTTTAGCCAGTTAAGCACAGTAGTTATTGCTGTTTCTTCGAGGCGCAACTTGTGCTTGGCACCCGGGATTATGGCTAGCTCTTTGGGCTCTTTAGCCTTTTGATAAAGCATATGTGCCTGTTCCAGAGGCACTACCTCATCAGCATCTCCATGAACCAGAAGCAGCGGGCGGGGAGAGATCTTGTCTATCCAGTGAATTGGAGAGACGACTTCAAAGCCCCTGAGCCATTCCTCAATCGAAGGTGGGAAATTATTGTCTCTGATGGCTCCGATGTCGCGAAAGTGCTGGATGGCGGAAGGGGCTTTTTCTTTGCTGGTAAGAGAGCCGAAGTCAGCCGGGCAGGCGCAAGCTACTAGTGAGGATATCCTGGTGTCATGAGCGGCAACATAAACACTGACAGCTGCTCCTCCGCTAAAGCCAAGGAGGCAAAGGCGAGTTTTATCTGTTTTTTCGAGGTGGCAGAGAAAATCAATAGCATTTCCTAAATCTTGGCTCCAGCCTAGAAGGTCTAGGTTACCCTGACTCATTCCGGCACCACGAAAGTTGAAAATCAAAGTGGCAAAGCCAGCGGCACAAAATCTTTGTGCCAGCGCAGCGTAGCCTCTATCTTGAGGGTTGTAAGGAGTGGCGGGAATGCCATGGCAGATGCATAAAGCGGGGTAAACCTTGCTTTCTGAGGGGATATAAACTTCGCCGGCAAGCTCAAGTCCATCGCTTCTTAAGTAAATGGTTTTTGAGGTCATCCCCAGAGTTTCAAATATAGTAGGCGCGCCTTTTCTTCTTAAAGAAGTAGCCTGCTACCAGGCCTAAGATAAGACCCCCAAGGTGAGCTTGCCAGGCTATTCCTCGGAAGAGGAAGGAAATTATAAGAAAGAGTGCCATAGCCGCCCAAAGGGGAACCGGAACCGGGATAAAGAATATAAAAACGGGTATTTTGGGAGCCATTATTGCTAGTGCCCCACCTAAGGCGAAGATAGCTCCGGAAGCTCCTATGCCTACCGAGAAGGGAGATGCTAGAAGGAGGTAGAAGATATTCCCTAGCACACCCCCAGCAAAATATATTTTGAGAAAATTCTTCTCTCCGACTAGCTTGGTGAAGAAACCTCCCAGAAAATACAGGCTTATCATGTTGAATAAGATATGGCCAAAGCTTCCGTGGACAAAGAGATTGGTTATTATAGTCCAGGGTCGGTGTAAGAAATTGGCCGGTTGCAAGCCAAGAAAAAAGATTGCATCTGGCCTTACCAAGGTGACGATAAAAATTAAGACATTTAGAGCTATTAAGAACAAGATGGCATTCAGGTTGAAGGTGCTGTGGCTTCTCATTGAGTCAATTATAGATTAACGCCATCTAGCAATTCAATGGGCTGTACTCGTTCATATGATTATTGACACCTCCCTTATTGTCATTACAAAGCAATCTATTTTGATTCTCCCTCCCCTGGCGGGAGGGAGATAAAGGGAGGGGGGATTCATCCTCACCTATCCTCTCTTGTAAGGAAGAAAAAATCATTACATGAGAGGAATTCCCGCAAAGGTTGCCACACCACCATATCCCGGTCGGGGACAAGCCCCGACCCTACGAAATGTAACCGTAGTGGCGGGGTTCATCCCCGCCTTATTCTCACAATGGCATAAGAACTACCTAGGTATCACCCATCTAGCTGAACTAGGTCAGTCATTCCGCATCCTAAGCGCTTCTCAGATGGCTGGATTGCGTGGATGGTCATAGCCACTTATATTGAGTTTTTAGCCCTAATCTTGCAGATAGATATTGACAAGCACGGACATGGATGTAACTATATTATATTCCTAAGTTGTGCCTGGTAAGCTGATGCATTTGCCATGATGGCTAAGAGGAGTTTGCTGGGTGTCAGAAAAAGTGAGAAAAAAGGCCATGACAAGTTATGAGGAATTAATCCCTGGCTATGAGTTCCCTCCGGCTAGCTATGAATTAAGTGCCTCACTTATCTCCAAGTATCTAGAAGCAGTGGATTGTGCGGATGAATTAAAAGTTTTTGGAGGATTTGTCCCTCCTCTAGCTATAGGAGCATATGCTATGGCTGCTATGGCGGAGTCACTTTCATTACCCCCAGGTACCATACATGCTTCCCAGGAGTTCGAGTTTTTCAAATTAGTACCTATTGGCGCCACAATAAATTGTCAGGCAAAAGTAGCGCGGAAGCTAGCTCGTGCTACCATGCATATATTAGTATTGGAACTTAATGTTTTGGACCAAAGTAGAGAAAGGGTGCAATCGGGAAAGGCAACTATTGTGTTGCCAGTCTAAGGGGGCAAATGCTGAGTGAAATTTGCCAGGGTAAAACTCTCCCCCAAGTGGTGAAACACATCACTCAGGAGAAGATTAACCTCTATGCTGAGGCTTCTGGGGATTTTAATCCTATTCATGTAGATGAATCTTTCGCCGCTGAAACACCTCTGGGCGGCACCATTGCCCATGGCATGCTTATTTTGGCTTATGTGTCAGAGATGATGGCGCTGGCTTTTGGCCAAAGTTGGCTTTCAGGAGGCAGGCTTTCTGCGAGGTTTAAAGCACCAGCGCGCCCTGGCGATACTGTGACTGTCGGTGGAAAAATTGATTCCATTGAGCATAAGAATGGTATATCATATGCTAATTGTAGCCTTGAGTGCTGTAATCAAAAGGATGAGACAATAGTTGTAGGTGGGGCGGTGGTTAGGCTTCCTAGCAGCAAGAGATAACTTATGCCTGAGGTTAGTAAGAAAGCAAGAATAGCAGTTGATGCTATGGGTGGTGATTATGCTCCTGAGGAGATAATCAAGGGGGCAGTTCTTGCCGCTCAGAAAGGCGATGTAGAAATTGCCTTAGTTGGCCCGATAGACATATTGAAAAAAGAGATAGCCAAGTGTAATTCTTCTGCTAGTTTGCCTATCCGTTGCGTTCAGGCAAGTGATGTTGTAAAGGAAGGTGAGTCACCTGCCTTAGCAGTTCGTCACAAGCCCAATTGTTCTATAGCTGTGGCTACAAAGCTGGTAAAAGCAGGAGAGGCAGATGCAGTGGTTGGTGCTGGCTCTTCAGGAGCAGTGGCTGTTAGCGCTATCCAGTATCTGGGTATGGTGGAGGGGGTGGAGCGCCCAGCAATCGCTGGTACTCTTGGCAGCTTTGCTCCTAACACAGTATTAGTGGATTTTGGAGCTAATGTAGATTGTAAGCCACATCAATTTTTGTCTTTTGCCATTGCTGGTTCTGTCTTTGCCAAAAAGTTTCTCAATATTGCCAATCCCACAGTGGGCTTGTTAAGCACTGGTACTGAGGAGGGTAAAGGAAATGAGGCAGTTCGTGAGGCTTATCCCCTCCTTAAAAACAGCGGTTTAAATTTTATTGGCAACATAGAGGGCAGTGATATCTTCAGTGGGAAGGCCAATGTGATAGTCTGTGACGGATTTGTGGGCAATGTAATTTTGAAATTCTATGAAAGCTTGGGAGACCATGCCTTAAATTACATGAAGCGGAAACTGAAGAAATATCCCCCGTTGAGCGGCATAGCTAAGTTATTGTTTAATAGGTTATTCCCGGTAACTAAAATGTCTTATGAGGGTGAGGAGAAAGGTGGCGGTATTCTATGGGGTGTTGATGGCGTTGTCCGAATATCGCATGGAGCTAGCCGAGCCCCGCATATAGCTTGTGCTATAGCAGGTGCCAGAAAGGCTGTAGAGGCTGATATCGTTGGCTGCTTAAAGTCGGAATTGGCAAAATTCCAAAAAGAAGGCAAGTTATAAAGGAGGTGCAAATGTCTGTTGAAGAGGAAATGAAGGAAATAGTGGCCCAGATTGTTCATGTTGATAAGAGCGTCCTTACGCGGGAGGGCTCTTTACGTAAGGATATAAAGGCAGATTCCTTGGATATAGTGCAGGCGATGGTAGCGGTGGAGGATAAATTTGATATTGAGATCCCCGATGAGGAGGCCCAAAAATTTCAGAACTTCGGCGATTTTGTTGATTATGTGGAAAGACGTGTGGCAGAAAAGGAGAAAGTTTAGCCATGCCTCTTAAAGGCAAACTAACTTTGGTCACCGGCAGTGGACGGGGTATTGGCAGAGCCATTGCTCTAAAGCTTGCCTCGCAAGGCAGTGATATTATTGTCAATTTCTTCCGCCGCCGCGAGGCTGCTGAAAAGACAGCCAAAGATATTGAAGCCCTGGGAGTGAAAGCTGAGGTCATCAGAGCTAATGTGGGAGACCCGGCGAAGCTCGGTGAAATGTTTGACACGATTGCCACTAAGTTTGGTCATCTGGATATTCTGATTAATAACGCTGCTTCAGGCGTAGGTCGCTCAGTCCTGGATGTTGATATCAAGGCTTGGGATTGGACCATGAACATCAATGCCAGAGCTTTTTTGCTCTGTGCCCAAAGGGCAGCTAAGCTGATGGAGGGAAGGGGTGGTAAAATGGTCAGCATCACTAGCTTGGGTTCCTCCTTCGTGTTACCTAGCTACGCCGTTGTAGGAATATCTAAGGCTGCTTTGGAGGCCTTAACTCGTTACCTGGCGATAGAGCTAGCCCCTAAAGGCATCTGTGTTAATGCCGTGGCTGCCTCTGCTGTGGAGACGGAGGCACTGAAATTCTACATTAGAGAGGGGCTGATGAAAGATATTCGTCAAGCAACCCCAGCGGGAAGGATGGTCATTCCTGAGGATGTAGCCAACGTGGTGGCTTTTCTATGCAGTGAAGAAGCTTTTATGATAAGAGGACAAACAGTTGTTGTTGATGGAGGTACATCTGTGGCGCCGTTCATTACTGTGGAAAAGGAGGAAAGACGATGAGCATGCCACGAGTTGTGGTTACCGGAATGGGCACTGTTAATCCTCTAGGCTTGAATGTAGAGGAGTTTTGGCAAGGATTAGTAGCTGGGAAGTCGGGAATCGGTCTTATTACTCGCTTCGACGCTAGCAACTTCTATGTGAAGGTAGATGCTGAGGTAAAGAATTTTGACCCCACGAAATACATGAACCTAAAGACGATTGATCGCTCTACTAGGGCGGTTCAATTTGCTATTGCTGCGGCTAAGGAAGCAATAAAATCAGCCGAATTAGATATGACTAAAGAATGTCCTGAGCGGGTAGGTGTTAGTGTTGGCTGTATGGTAGAAAGTGGCTATGTTGTCAAGCAAAGTGAGTTGATTAATAGGCGTGGACCGAGAAGAGCTGACCCTCTCTTTATCGCCAAATCAGGCCCCAGCGCAGCCTCAATGCAGATAGGGATGTTGCTGGGAGCTAGAGGACCTAATTCTAGTGTGAATAGCCTTTGTGCTACTGGAGCTGATGCTATAGGAACGGCCCTAAATTTCATCTGCTTGGGCTATGCTGATGTGATGATAGCTGGAGGGGTTGATTCCAGTTTAGACCCTGTTTCTATAGCTGGTATTGATATTTTGGGAGCTCTTTCTCGTGAGCCGGACCCAGCTAAGGCTTGTCGGCCTTTCGATCTTAACCGCAGTGGCTTTATTTTTGGTGAAGGTGCCGGTTTAGTTATTTTGGAAAGCTATGAACATGCCAAAAAGAGGGAGGCACCAATCTTGGCTGAATTAGCTGGTGTCAGTTGGTCTTTTGATGCTCATGATGCCACTGCCCCAGCCCCTGAGACGGAGGCTTACGCTATGAAGACCGCTCTGCAAAATGCTGGGGTAAAACCGGAAGAGGTTGATTATATCAATGCCCATGGCACCAGCACCAGGGCAAACGACCCCAATGAAACTAAAGCCATTAAGATGGCTCTTGGAGACTACGCTTATAAAGTCCCGGTAAGTTCCACCAAGTCTATGATTGGTCATATAGTAACCGCTGCTGGTGCTATCGAAACTATTGCTTCTATACTATGTATGAATAAGGGGATCATCCATCCCACCATAAATTATGAAACACCTGACCCGGAGTGCGACTTGGATTACGTTCCCAATGTAGCCCGCCGGGCACAAGTGAATGTTTGTTTAACGAATAGTTTTGGTCTTGGCGGGGAAAATTGCTGTTTAGTACTGAAAAGGTTTAGTGAGCAAAGCTAAATAGAAGATTAAAATGAAAAATGAAAAATACAAAGCAAAGGTAAAAAATTTTGAGTTTTGAATTGTAATTTTGACTTTTTATCTTTGATTTTTGATTTTAGATGGAACTAGAAGACAAAGTATCTCTGGTAACTGGTGCCTCTCGAGGTATGGGTAGAGCCATTGCTTTGAAGCTTTCCAGCCTTGGTTCCAAGGTGGCGATCAATTACGTGGGAATTGAGGCTGATAATAAGTCTGATGCTGATAGTGTAGTGGAAGCTATAACCCATCAGGGTGGGGAAGCTATGCCAGTGGAAGCTGATGTTCGGGATGGCGATGCAGTGAAGGCTATGGTGCAGGAGGTAACTGGCAGATGGGGCAAGATTGATATTTTGGTAAATAATGCTGGCATTACCAGGGATAATTTGTTGCTACGGATGTCTGATGAAGCCTGGGATGATGTAATAGATACCAATTTACGAGGGGCTTATTTGTGCACTAAGTTTGCCTTGAGGTCTATGATAAGGCAGAGGTGGGGGCGCATTATTAACATTGCCTCCATTGCTGGATTGATAGGCAATGTCGGGCAAACTAATTATGCCGCATCTAAGGGCGGGTTGATTGCCTTTACCAAGAGTGTAGCTCGGGAGGTAGGCTCGCGGGATATAACCGCAAATGCAGTAGCACCAGGTTTCATCAAAACTAAGATGACGGAAAAGCTGCCTGAGGAGATAAAGAAATCTATTCTATCGATGGCATTGCTGCAGCGCTTTGGCGAGCCAGAAGAGGTGGCTGAGCTAGTGGCTTTCTTAGCTAGTGATAGAGCTAGCTATATTACCGGGCAGGTCATTACCATAGATGGTGGCGTATCTACTTGACCATTCGCTGCTGTAGAATTAAAGCCTCGTAACCCCCATTACGGGTATTATCTTTTCATCTTGGAGCTAAAAATTTAAGACGCACAGTTGCCAAGCCTTGCTTGATAGAGCAACTCATCGTCGTGTAGATACAGGATGGAATATCCGGCTGCTAGTTAGGTCGTTCAGGAAATTCTTGAGCCCAGATACATATTCATCTACTTCACGGCGATCAAGTCTTACCACTTTGTCAGCTATTTTTTGGCAATAATCGCAATGAGCACATCCGGATAAGCAATCCTGTTTCTTGAAGAAATCGATAAAACCATCTAAAGCCTGGTTATCAATGTAGACCTTGGGCGGCGAGCCTATCTGGGTGATTTGTATATTGGATAGAGTAGGGCTGGCGCATTTAATTGTGGGATCAAGAGCGTTTAAGATATCGTATAGGTTTCCTTGATATTGGCGTGATGAGTATGCCGCGGCAGTGTTTAAGATGGACTCGGTGGGCATTGATCTGCCACTGATTTTAAAGACATCAATGCCTATTTCTTCATAAACATGTATGTCCTCAGGTCTTATCCAGCGGGCTTTGATAATTTGGGAGGTATCACAGAGTCTGTCTATGGTACAACGAAGCACGCAATAATCCATAGGGAAGCCGTTAAGAAGGTTGTAGCTTTGACTAGAGTGCCCCAGGGTATTGTAGTGATAGTATTCATAGGGGCACTGGTATAGGCAGAGATTGTTCATTAGTACGCTGAGTTCACACTTTACGGCGCTTTTAATAGCCTTGAGTAGTTTAAAATCTCGATTTATATGGGCGTCCAGGGTAATGGAATCAGCGCCTAATGATTCAAACAATTGGGCCCTAGCCACACTATTCACCTTGGCTATAGTTGACACTCTCACATTTAGATGAGGGAACTGCTTTTTTATCAGCTCTAGCAGGTATGGGATAGCTACCGTAACGTTATCTACTCCAGCGCTACTGAACCACTCCAGATGTTTTAACAATTCTCGATGGGTATTCTCATCCCATTCCATGTTGTTCATACATGGGGCGTTCAGGAGGTAATCAAAGGTTAAGCCTGCAGAATGAGCTACCTTGATATACTCTTCCGCTTGCTCTCTTGTCATTTTAGGGATATTGGGTCCTGATCCACCACTACCTACCATTGTTGTGGGCAAAACACCATATATCTGGATATCTGCCCCCATCTTGCTTAACGGCGCTATCAGGGCCTCATCCCAATTCGTTGGTGCTAATAAACGCATATTATTTCACTTGGTTGTCGATATTAGCACGAGTTATAGGAGATTTGCAATAGTTACCCTTTCCTGCTGTTGGAGAATAATATATTGTATTGCGATATATTATATACTTGGAAACAGCGTGTCAATACTGCCTGTCAAGTATGTTAATGTTCTACGATTTTGTCACCCTGTAACTGTTCAGGGAAAATGTCACCCATGAAGGAGATGGTGACATTGAACAGGAAAGAACAAAAGAGGTTGGTAGTGTTAAATCAAATGGAGAAGGGTAAGATGATAGGCAGGGAAGCAGCTGAGGTATTAGGTCTGTCCTTACGTCATGTGAGAAGAATTTTAGCGGTGTACAGAAAGGAGGGCGCTGCGGCATTAGCGCATGGCAATCAGGGAAGAAAGCCTCACAATGCCCTGGACGAGAGTGTGAGGAAGCAGATATTGGATCTGGGACAGAGAACTTACGCTGGCTGCAACAATCAGCACTTCACTGAGCTTCTAGCTGAGCGAGAAGGCATCACTGCTTCCTGCTCCTCAGTGCGCCGCATTCTCCTTAAGGCTGGGGTAAGGAGTCCCAGAAAGAGACGGCCACCGAAGCACCGCAGTCGTAGGGAGCGTTACCCTCGAGAGGGGATGCTACTGCAGACAGATGGCAGTCGCCACGATTGGTTGGAGGGGAGAGGCCCCTGGCTAACTCTGGTGGGAGCCGTAGATGATGCCACAGGCAAGACCCCTTACGCTTTATTCAGGGAGCAAGAGGATACTCAGGGCTATTTTCTCCTGCTACGCCAAATTGTGACTAGTCATGGTATACCTATGGCTTTATACTATGATCGTCATGGCATATTTGAGCGTTCTAAAAGTGAGCCAGCGTCGCTGGAAGAGCAGCTTGAGGGGAAAAGGAAACCAACTCAGTTTGGCCGATTAATGGAGGAATTGGGCATCACTTCTATCTCATCACGCTCACCTCAGGCTAGAGGGAGGATTGAGAGACTATGGGGCACCTTTCAGGATCGGCTGGTTAGTGAGCTCCGTCTGGCCGGAGCTAGAACTCTTGAACAGGCTAACCAGGTACTCTGGGATTTTCTGCCCCGGTATAACCAGAGGTTTGCTATCCCTGCTGCCCAAGCTGGCTCGGCTTATCGTCAGCCTAAGGAGGGATTTGTTCCTGATGAGGTATTCTGCTTCAAGTATTACCGTACAGTAGGCCTGGATAATGTAGTGCGCTTTGGAGAGCACAGACTACAAATATTGCCAACTAATGGCAGATTGAGCTATGCTCGCGCCAGGGTGGAGGTACATGAGAGGCTGGATGGTAGCCTGGCGGTATATTACCGAGGACACTGCCTGGCTGCCAAACCAGCACCGCCAGAGGCTCCAGTGCTCAGGGCGAGGAGTACAGCTCGTGTTATGCCAGGCATGGCTAATTCTGATAAACTTGCCGTCCCCATCATCAAGGCGAAGAAAACTCCGCAACC
>JAUWOR010000017.1:0-9418 GCA_030612025.1 Dehalococcoidia bacterium
TCTTTTTTTAAAGACCCTGAGGCATTCGGGTACGGTGAATATAAATCCCTGGAAAAGCTGGGGATAAAGACTTTCCTTTTCGCCAAGAAACATCCTCACTTCTATAAGGAACTGAATCCGGACGATGTCCGCCAGGAATGCTCCGAGGGGCTGGAATTCATTAAGGAGCTTTTCCAGGACCCGTCCTGGGATATGCTGGTTCTGGATGAGATAAACATCACCGTGCGCGACGGCTTTCTCAAAGAAGGAGAGGTTCTTTCTCTTTTGGAGACAAAACCAGAAAAGTTAGAGCTTGTCTTAACCGGGCGGGGCGCCACAGAAAGGATTATAGAAAAAGCAGATTTGGTCAGCGAGGTGAGGGAAGTGAAGCATCCTTATAGGCAAGGAATAAAAGGCCGGGAAGGCGTTGAATATTGAACTAGCCTTTAACGATGGCACGTACTGTATCTGAGGTGTTTAGTGAGCCCGTTATTCCTTATGCCATTCGCTGGCAAAGTAGAGTTTACTCATTACTGGGGCTTGCTGGATTGCTGGTAGTGGTAGTCGTGTTTGCCACTACTTTGGGAAGCGTTTCTATACCCTTTACCACTACTTTTCAAGTCATTCTCTATCAACTGCCCTTAGTTAATATTAACCCTTCTTCTCCCGAAGTCTTCGGGGCGCCGTTGAGCCTGGGAATTCTGGAAACGATAATTCTGGATATCAGGCTGCCACGCATCTTTCTGGCAGGTTTAGTAGGAGCAGCCCTGGCGGTAGCCGGAGCTACTTACCAAGGACTGTTTCGCAATCCTCTGGCTGACCCCTATCTTTTAGGTGTGGCCTCAGGAGCTGGACTGGGGGCTACCATTGCCATGCTTACTCCTTTCACATTAGCCTGGATAGCTTTTGGGGCCGTGCCTTTATTTGCCTTCATTGGTGCCACAGGCGCCGTCACTGTGGTCTATTTGTTTGCTCGTGTCGGCAAAACCCTGCCCGTCACCACGCTTATCCTGGCTGGAGTAGCTCTAAGTGCTTTTCTGGCCTCCATCACCTCCTATCTCATGACCATCTCCGGTGAAGAACTACGTGGGATTGTATTTTGGCTGCTGGGTGGACTTTACCTGACTAAATGGTCTGAGGTGTGGACGGTCCTCCCTTGTGTATTAGCGGGCCTTGTAGTCATCTGGATTCATGCCCGACCACTCAATGTAATGCAGCTTGACGAAGAGCAGGCCCAACAACTGGGCATCAATGTGGAAAGGGTCAAGCTCATATTACTGGCTGCTGCTACCCTCATTACCTCTTCAGCGATTTGCTTCACCGGCCTTATCGGTTTCGTCGGCATACTCATCCCTCATGCAGTGAGGCTTATCTGGGGGCCAGACTACCGGTTTTTGCTCCCCCTATCCACACTGGTTGGCGCCATCTTCCTCATCCTGGCCGATACTTTAGCCCGTACCATAATTCCTCCTACGGAGATTCCGGTAGGAATAATTACTGCTCTCTGTGGAGCACCTTTCTTTCTTTATCTATTGCGGAGAAGAAAGGGGCTTGCTTTCTTCTGAAAGGATAAGACACTATGATTGAACTGGATAATGTCAGCTTGGGCTATAACCATCGCGCCATCTTGCATAATGTAAGTATGAAGGCTGGGCCCGGCCAAATACTGGGGCTTGTTGGCCCCAATGGCTCGGGGAAGTCAACATTAATCAAGGGAATGACCAGGGTGATTGACCTATTCTCCGGGCGTATCTCGATTGACGGTCGCGATATAAGAACCATTAAGCGAGACGAACTGGCTCGCCTTGTTGCCACGGTGCCCCAAAGCCCGGCCTTGCCCGGGGCTTTCACTGCTTTTGAAGTGGTGCTTATGGGGCGGACGCCTCACCTCGGGCTTCTTCGCTACGAGGGAGGCAAGGACCTGGCCATCGCCTGGCAGGCCATGGAGGCAACGCATACCCAATCCTTCGCCGAGCGCAGAGTAAGCGAACTCTCAGGAGGAGAGAGACAGAGGCTTATTATCGCTCGGGCACTAACCCAGCAGCCAAAGGCGATGCTCCTTGACGAGCCAACTGCCAATCTGGATATAAACCATCAAGTCGAGATTCTCAATCTTGTCAAGAGCCTTTGCCTGGAGCAAAGTCTGACCGTCATTATCGCTTTACATGATTTGAACTTGGCTGCTCAATACTGCGATTGGATGGTCATGCTAAATGGAGGGAAAGTTTACGCTGAAGGCACGCCTCTCGAAATACTCACAGCGCCGAATATCAAGGAGGTTTACGGAGCCGAAGTATGCGTTTACCCCCACCCCGTTAATAAGCTCCCCACCACTCTTATCACGGCAGGCGGGAGTCATGGAACGGGCTGATATAATTCCTCTCCCCAACCCCCCACCAAGGAAGGACAAAAGATAGATTAAAGAAACGGCCTCAAGGATTGAGGAGCACAAGAGGTCTACTTCATGGTCTCTGGCATCTCCGTGAAGATAAAAGGCTAATCCGCCATAACCCGGTACAAAACGATTGATTCCCCAGCAAAAATAGCATACTATTCAGTCTTGAGGCGTTGGGTATAATAAAGGGCAGAAATGGGAGCAAATATAAAAATCAGCGAGTGAAAAACAACCGCAGTGCGGTTATGCACAAGTTATATGAAATTGCCAAACCCACGATGAAAGGAATAAGAATCAATGGAAATTGAACATATTCTAGAAGGTACTCAGGTTCAATACGGCTACTTCTGGTGGCCCAAAAAAGAGAATGACCACTACAAGCAGGTTTTCCCAGACGGGGAGTTTACAATTGATTTAGAAGGGGAACGAATCTCCGGAAAGAAGGTCGATTGGTCAATGGGTAGAGTATCCATCGGAAAGAAACCCATGCAAAGGATTTTCCAGAAGAATGACCGGGTTAAAATTTCACGGCAATCAAAAGATCTTATAATCGTTCGTAAATTTGGGAGCCCCATTGCCGGGCCCAAACCAGTGGGTGACCATGTCCTGTCTGTAAAGCTCCGTGAGGCCCAGCGTGATAGCGAAAACCCATCCAACTTTGAAAAGGCAGTCGCAGAGGTGTTCACTTTCCTAGGATTCAAAACCAAGCACATTGGTGGACGGGATGAGCCCGATATTCTCCTAGAAGATATCAAGGTGATTATAGATTCAAAGACTACAAAGGAAGGTGTTATTTCAGAGCGGTACATAAACTTCGATGCAATGGAGCGATACAGAGACAATTATTCAGCATCATTCCTTGCAGTCGTCGGCCCCGGATTTTCTGATGGAAACATTCGAGACACTTCAGATAAGAAGGGAATAACTCTAATTGAGACTGAAGCTCTCAGTAAACTTATAGAGAATCATGCTCAATATCCTTATGAACTCGCTCTTATTTCCGCTGTCCTCTTTGAGTCTGATAAAACAGTCGTAACAGCTAACGATATCCCAAGCTCACTGGTTAATGAAGATACACTAATTCAGTTAGCCTCAGACATCTTGAGCATTCTAAAAAAGTCTGGCAAGGAATCTATCACTATCTCAAAATTAAATACATACTATGAACTACAAGGGCAGTATTACTCTGTCGATGATATCGAAAAGGCACTTGTTTTTCTCTCCGCTCAACCTTTTCAGATTTTTCAAAGAGAAGCCGAGGAGTTCAAGTTGTCAGTCAATCTGCAAACACTTACAAGGAAAATCGGACTACTTGTTGAAATCTATTCACGCTTTACAAAAACATTGTAGATGGGGTTTGGCACTGCACATAACACAGCATAAAAGATTCGTGCCTTACGGCACCCACCCAAATTTTTGCTTCGCAAAAACTTCTTTTATGCTGGAAACGTTATACGCAATGGGACATAAAATCTAAAAGGAGGGATTAACATGAAACCTAGAGGTTTTTGGGGTACATTCGTTACGCTAGCTGCGATTACAGCATTGCCATTTGCCTTGCTGTGGTCATTGCTATTCTCCTTAATGATGGGCCTGGAATTCGGTCAAGTTCTTCGTGTTGGCATATGGTCTGGCATTGCCTTTGGATTACTGTTCGGCTTCATAATGGCTTTCTTTATGAAGGCAGTTACGATTTTCATAAAGTTTCAGGAAAAGGAAGCCTTTCTCTCCCGGCTCAATGTTGCGCTAGCTGAAATAGGATACCATCCGGAGTCTCAAACTGAGACTTTCTTGAACTTTAAGCCATCATTTCAAGCAGGACTTCTTGCTGGGAAGATATCTGTCCAGATAGAGGAAAGTTCAGTAACAATAGTTGGCCCTAATACTTACATTAAGAAGTTGCAGAAACGATTGCAATAATAGTGAATAAGTATGCCCAACTTCATATAACACAACGTAAAAGGTTCCTGTCCAATGGCACTCCCCCAAACCCTTCGCTTCGCTCGGGGCGGGCTCCGTGAAAATCTCTAAAGGCATTCCTTCAAGGGGCGGGAGAAGCCACAGGTTGGGCAATGGTACTTGCCTATGCCTGCCCCACAGCAGGGACATTTAATCTCATTATCTTTGGCTCTGGGTATATCCCCTACAACTTCGTTATAGATACGCCAGTAAAAGAAGTGCTCTTTATTTATGAACTTTATGTCAATTTCCTCTTTGGCTGATTGGAATTCTTCGCCTGTGACCATATTGTCTATTATTTCGTGAAGCTTGGTGGAGCCTGAGCCGTACTCTATGGCCTCCTTTCTCCGCCACACTATCTCCGCCGGAATCAAGTCCTCAAAGCTCTTCCTCAGGATATACTTCCCTACCCCATCATTTACCTTAAGCTCCGGGCTTATTTCCAGAGCAAAGCGAACGAAATCCCCATCAAGGAAGGGTTGCTTTATTTCAACATCCAAAACCCTGCCAAGATAGCCGGATGAGAAGTGCCAGTTTTGTGAAAGTCTTCTTATATATCTTTCCAGGGCTTCAGGAGGAAGCTCCGCCATATAAGAGTAGCCGGCGAAGAGCTCATCGGCTCCGTCACCGGTCATGACGGAACTAATTCTATTTTCCCTGGCAAGTTTAAGGGCAAAATATATGGAAAGGTCGTTGGGCAGGGCGAGGTCAAAGGTTTTCAGTATTCTTATAACCTCAGGAAGTGTGGCAAGCGCCTCTTCCGTAGTGAATTCCATTTTCTCATGCTGTATTCCCAGGAGCTTCGCAATCTTTTCTGAATAACACAGGTCAGATGCCGGGGAGTCTTTCAACGCCACTGTGAAGCCCACATTTGGCCTGGCTACAAAAGCCAAAATGCCAGTATCGACCCCACCCGATAGGAGTATGCCATCGGCTCTGCTCTTCTCCACAGCTTCCTTAAGCTTATTCCTTAATTGCTCACAAAGGTCCATATTGACGGGTCCTTTTGTACCTATAATAACATTTCCCCACCTCTTAGGTTTTTGTCCAATTAGAACTTCCCCGCTTGAAATTCTTGACACAACTCTCTGCACCATGCTAAAATATTTGCTGCTAGGCAAGAATAGGCGATGCCTGGCAAGGAGGTGGGGCATGATACGAAGAGAGGCTTGGTTATGCCGATGGATGTTTCCCTATCGGAGCTCTCCGGCAACGTAAGTAGGAATTGGCTTCGATAGTTAAGGTGCGTTGCTTGAGAGCAGTTGGAAGCCCTGAGCTCTTCGTCTGTAAGGCTAGGCTCCCAAGAAGGGGCAATGGCAGTTCAGCCGGAAGCTGAAGTGGAAGAGTAGGGGTGATTTAAAAACTGAATAGCGATATTCAGGAGCGAGCTTCAAAATTTGGAGCTCGCTCTTCTTGTTATCTGTTATGCCGCTTTGACATTTACCTGAATAGACGGAAGACAAAGTTCAGAATGATGGTGAGTACAATGCTAATTATCATAAAATGAGGATAGACAAGATAGACAAGAAACCACTTGCAGAGCTATTTAGGGGCAAGCCTCACTTGGAGAGGATGCTGAAGGATAAGCCATATCTGAAGAAGGGCACTAGGGAGGCAATGGAGATAATATCTAACTAGACGCAATATGCAAATCTGATTTTTAGTGAAGTTTGAGGATAGCTTGAGGTTTGATTAATAGGCAAGGCCTTGAAGCTAGATTGTTCACAAGGCAAGGGGGGTGTACCCTGGGGATATTGGTGCTACCTACGCCTAGTCACGAAGATGTTGGCTTGTAGAGAAAATCCAGTCAGGCTTTGAAGCTACTCAAAATTGACACCCACTACTCAGTTCATTTTGTTACTTTTAGAGGCTACTTCAATATTCGGAGGCTCCTGACTATGGCATCGAAATCATCTTCCCACTTGCTGTACTCGTCTGGCAATGTTGTACAACTTACTACCCAATAAGTTTTACTTACAAGTAAATTCATTTGTACATAGTAAAGTGTGCTAAATCCTGGGATAGTTCCTTGCCATTCTCTGATTGTTGCTGTTCTATTGCCAACGGTTGTTTTAACTCGTGAGAACTCATGGTAATCTGACACAAGCTCCTTGATCCCTTCGATTCCTGCCGTCACCGTTTCGTCAAGTGTCCAGTTTATTCCAGGAAGTGATTCTACTGCGATGTTAACATTGGGCATATAACCTTCTATTGTTGGTAGACCAGCCGCAAAAAGCAAGTAGGTTTCTTCCATAGGAAGGTCTGAGGTGATACTGCTCATTATGTCCTCTACGCTTTGCTCGAGTTCTTCAATGTACTCTAGAAGGGACTCCCATTCTGACGGATAAGAGATGCTGAAAAGACCTAGTTCGTCTGTATAAGTAGTAAAGTCATGCTCGTCGGGTGTTGGCTCAGGTTCGGCAACTTTGAAATAGGCACCGATAGTCTTATCTGAGTTCATGGTGATAGTGACTGTATTTGAAGAACCTGAAGCACCAAGAGCCCAGTAATCAAAGGTGTAATTACTAGCTGGGCTGGCTGTCAGTGTTATCTGGAGACCTGATTCGTATTCCCCACCAGAAGGAGACACAGAACCTGCTTCGGGAGGGTAGACACTTACGCTAAGTGTGTACGTAGGTGTAGGTGCAGCTATGACTACTATTACGATGATAGCAATAGTACAAGCTATGATGATTGCTGCTAGTTTTTTCTTACTCATTCCATCCTCCTTTCTCTTATTCGTATATATCATATACGAATAAGAGAAGCCTGTCAATAGCTTTGTATGAGGTATTTCCAAGGCATCCTATGAAGTGAGGAATCACAAAACGCTAGAAGGTTCAATAAGATGAGAATAGAAGCAACACATCAAAGATAGGACCGCCCATAGGAATATAAACAACAACGGAGATAACAACGAATGTTAATAGTTCATAGGAAAGATTAACATTATCGGTAGTGTATCATTTTGAAGACTGATGAAGCTTGCGTATCCGTGAATATATAAAGACCATAATAAAACCTACCGCTCCAACTATTGCGCCTACATAGTATCCTTCCCAAGCTATAAATAAAAGAAATCCTCCAAATATGAGGCAGGCAGCTATATTTTCTTCCTTTCTAAGTTTGCGTCTCCGGCTCTCACTCTGTAAAAGTAATAGTGCTCCTATTAGAGGCAATGATGTAAAAAGTATTGGTACTAACGTATCCCATATTTGACTACATACGGACATAAAACACCTCCTATGAATGATTATAGCATTAGGTTAGAGGGCGCCAAACTTATATGGTTATTGGAGAAGTGGTAGAATGGAAGTATGCCGAGCATATGGCAAGCAATTTCTAACAGGGCGGGCTTCGCCAGGGAGTTGTATCGGTGGGGATGGAGGTGGGTTGTGTTACTAATCTGGGGTTTGCCATATGGTATAGCTGGACTTTATGACTTTCTACAAGGCCAAGAGATTGCCTTTACTCAATATCCCACGATTGGTTCTCTACTTCCTGCTTGGTTACCTCAAGCTTGGCCTATTGTTGGGATATTCTTATTGTTAATTATTGCATTCGAAGGTGCTTATCGTATTAGCCATAAACGGCTGAAGTGTAACCTAGAAGCTCATCCCATTACAGGCAAGCGAGCAAGCTATGAGAGTATTCCATATACTGCTTGGGCAGAATTAAAGGTAACAAACACTAACCCTGACGAAACACTAGAAGATGTAAAGGTGCAGATAGTGGAACTATCCCAAGTTTACGAAGAACAAGATAAGCAGGGTTCATATTTTCTCCACGAGCCTTATCCTCGTTGGACACCCTCTAATGTCTATTGGTCTGAGCGAAATGCCCCACCCAACCAATTCAGTTTACCCATTGCACCTGGTGAGTCAAGCTATGCTTTGATAGCAGTTCATCTGGATTCCGGACCAGCACTTGGCAAATTTAATACACCAACTCGTGCTCCAATGCTTGAATCCAAAATAGTAATAGAAGTCTCTAGTAAGAATTCGGGGATTTTGCGAAAGGCATATTACATTGAATACCGTCCTCCACACAGCGATGAATTTGAGTTTATGGAGTGGGATTTGTGGTGTAAGAGCCACAATGTTAATGAGCAGTTAATTCATGATAAGGAAGGTTCTCAGACTTGATTAACTTCAGGAGTGTATCACGAAACAAGTATGGATTATCACGATTGTTAAATCGCCATTCTAATTCATCGAGGTAAGCATCAAGATGGTTTTTATACCCAAAACCCTTTGTCAAGCCTCACTTTCAGCAATTGCTGTAGTAAAAGGAACTACATTTTAATGAATATAGAACACAGCGAATCTAAAATTGTACTATGGAAAGATAGCGAATGGAGTTCGATTGACGGAGAACTATGTCGGGTTAGCTACTTTGGTCCGTTAGGTTCATTTGTAGAGGTAAATGATAAGGTTCACGCTATGAATAAAACAATGCCCTATGCAAGCGTTACTATAGAGTGTAAAAAGCTTGGGAAAAATGTAACGGGATACATTACTCACAAGGAAGATTTCAAGCATCTATGGATGGCTTTCAAACGCAGAAAGGTTAATGATAATGAAGAGGTACTAGTCGTTTGGACAAGGGAGCACTATAAAGCTCGGACTTGGGTTGGCAAGAGACTTTTTTCTCTTTTTTCTATTTTTCTACCCAAGCTGTGGGTAATGATTTGCCCTAAAGAAGCTTATGATTTATGGATTGATTCAAGCTACAAGCCAGAATTATGGGGCGAAGCAAGATGGAATGCAATGAAGCCAATAACCCAGTGGAAACCAGAAGTAATGGGGTAGTCAAGCTCTGAGTGCCATCGCGTTGGCTTCAAACTGAGGTGATATGAACCTCAGCTAGACACTAGGTGCTCATGTAGAAAGCACCCTATCCGGGCTTGCCTTGCTTTTCTCGCCAACCCCCGTCTTTCTTTCCCCAGGGAGCCCCCCCGGTTAACCTGCTGTACACCTCACGATATCTTTTCGATGTTCCCTCTATTACCTCCGGTGGCAACATAGGCGCTGGCGGTTCTTTATTCCATCCCGAAGCTGAAAGCCAATCACGGACTGGCTGTTT